>NZ_JBFALK010000003.1:0-596272 GCF_040656155.1 Microtetraspora glauca | reverse complement strand
GGGGCCATATTCTCGTCGTTGTTCTGGTGTGCTCCGGGGCGCCGCGCCCACCGTACGGGGGCGCCCCCCCGCGACGCTTTTCTTTGCCAGCTGTCATCCCGGCCCTGAGCGCAGACCCACAGTAATCGGGTACTAACCCCATGCAAGTGGTGTGTGGCGGGGGGAGACCGACGTGCGAGCTGGTGCTGGGATGCTGGCCCTACTGATGGCGACCGGATGTACCGCCGCGGCGGCGGATCGCGACAAGGAGGTCGCCGTCGTACCCGCGGCGGCCGTGGGCATCACGCCGGAGAACGGCGCCCAGGGACTGATCCCGGAGCTGCCCATCATGGTGTCGGCCGCCGGGGGGACGCTGAAGGACGTCACCGTGGAGGCGAAGGGCAAACGGGTGGCGGGGATGTTCAGCGCCGACCGGACCAGGTGGCGGAGCGCACGGCCGATGACGCCGGGCACCGACTACACCGTGACCGCGGTGGCGGTCAACGCGGCCGGCAAGACGACCGAGACCAAGAGCGTCTTCTCCACGGTGAAGGCGGCCAAGTCCTTCGACGTCCAGACCATCCTTCCGAACAAGGAACTGACCGGGCTGACCGTCGGCGTCGGGATGCCCATCATGATCACGTTCGACCGCGACGTCACGGACCGCGTCTCGATCGAGAAGAACCTGCAGGTGCTGGCGTCCAAGCCGATCCAGGGCGCGTGGCACTGGTTCGACAACCGCCGTGTGACGTTCAGGCCCAAGGAGTACTGGCCGGCTCACACGAAGGTCCGGCTCGTCGCCCGGCTCGCCGGCGTACGCGGAGCCGACGGGATGTACGGCACGAAGGACTACGTCCGCGACTTCACGATCGGCCGTTCCCAGATCAGCTACGCCGACACGGGCACCCACCACATGAAGGTGAAACGCGACGGGAAGCTCATCCGCAACATGCCGATCAGCGCGGGCAAGGGCGGCGAACTGAAGTACTACACCACCTCGGGCGTCCATCTGGCCATGGACCGCGAGCTCGTCACGGTCATGACCTCACCCGGCATCGGCCCCGGCAGCCCCGGCTACTACCAGACCACCGTCTACGACACCGTACGGATCTCCGACTCGGGGGAGTACGTCCACGGCGCCCCATGGTCCGTGGGGGATCAGGGCAACTCCAACGTGAGCCACGGCTGCGTCAACGTCAGCCCGGAGAACGCGAAGTGGTTCATGACCAACACCCTGATCGGGGACCCGATCGTCGTCACCGGCTCGCCGCGCCCGCTCGACCCCACGAACGGCTGGGGCCACTGGCAGGAGTCCTGGAAGCAGTGGCTCAAGTGGAGCAGGCTGCGTGGCGCCAGCACCGAGCCGCTCTGACGGCCCTGTGAGCCTCTGACCTCGGCCCGCGCCCCTGAATCGGAGGGTGCGGGCCGCTCGTCGTCTCGGAGGATCTGAGGGCCGTCCAGGGGGAGCGGCGGCCGATGGCCATACAGGCTGGGGACGATGGCCGTGTGGGCGGGGAATACGAAGAAACGGCCCGGGTGGGAATCCCACCCGGGCCGCTCACGTGGTGAATCAGTGAACTTCCTTGCGCTCCCCGGCGCCGACGGCGGCGTGCTCCTCGCCGTGACCGTGGCCCTCCTCGAGAGGGATGCGGTCCGTGCCGTACGCCTTGCTCATCTTGGCGCGCAGCCTGCCGATGAGAGAGCGGGCTCCCTTCGGCGGGATCCCCTCACGGTCGACTCCGCTCTCGATGACCGGGATCTCCTTCTTGCCGCGGATGTGCGCCAGGATGTCGTCCGCGGGCGGCGTGTGCACCTCGATGTACTCGCCGTTCGGCATCCGCTTGATGACGCCGGACTCGACACCGTGGGACACGACCTCGGCGTCCTTGCGCTGGAGGCCGATGCAGACCCGGTAGGTGATGATGTAGGCGATCACCGGACCGAGGAAGATGGCGAACCGACCGAAGATCGTCGTCTCGTACAGGCCGATGTGGAAGTTGGCCGAGATCTCGTCGTTCGCGCCCAGCAGCCACAGGATGCCGTAGAACGTGACCGCCGAGATGCCGATCGAGGTGCGGTGCGCGTTGTTGCGCGGCCGGTCGGCGATGTGGTGCTCGCGCCGGTCGCCGGTCACCCACTGTTCCAGGAACGGATACAGCGCCAGGCCCGTCATGATGATCCCGAGCGGCACCAGCGCCGGAATCAGCACGCTCAGCGGGATCGTGCCTCCGGACGTCCCGAAGAGGTTGATCTCCCACGGGACCATCAGACGCAGGGAGCCCTCGAGGAAGCCCATGTACCAGTCGGGCTGGGAGCCCGCCGAGATGTCCGCCGGAGTGTACGGCCCGAACAACCAGATCGGGTTGGTCTGCGCGAACGTGCCCAGCAGCGCCAGCACGCCGAAGGTGAACAGGAAGTACGCGCCCGCCTTGGCCATGAAGGCCGGGTAGAACGGCGCGCCCACCACGTTCTTCTCGGTGCGCCCCTTGCCCGGCATCTGGGTGTGCTTCTGCACCCACATGAGGATCATGTGCGCGGTGATCAGCGCCAGCAGGATGCCCGGAATGAGCAGGATGTGCAGGGTGAAGAACCGGGAGATGATGTCCTCGCCCGGGTACTCCCCGCCGAAGAGGAAGAACTGGATGTACGTGCCGATCAGCGGGATCGAGAGGATGACTCCCTGGGTGATCCGCAGGCCGGCGCCGGACAGCAGGTCGTCGGGCAGCGAGTAGCCGGTCAGACCCTCGAACAGGGCGAGGCTCAGCAGGCCGATGCCGATCAGCCAGTTCAGCTCGCGCGGCTTGCGGTATGCCCCCGTGAAGAACACGCGGAGCATGTGCACCACCATGCCGGCGACGAACAGCAGGGCCGCCCAGTGGTGGATCTGCCGGATGAGCAGACCACCGCGGACGTCGAAGGAGATGTTCAGCGTCGAGGCGTACGCCTCCGACATCATGATGCCCTTGAGCGGCTCGTACGAGCCGTCGTACATCACGTGGCCCATGCTCGGCTTGAACCAGAACGTCAGGAACGTACCGGTCAGCAGCAGGACGATGAACGAGTAGAGCGCGATCTCACCCAGCAGGAACGACCAGTGGTCGGGGAACATCTTCCGCAGGTTGCGCTTGAGGAAGCTGCCCGCGCCCAGGCGGTCGTCGAGAAAGGTCGAGACGCCGGCTATTGCCTTGGGAGGAGTGTCCATTACGCCTTCTCCGCCTTCTCCCTAGCTTCCGCCTCCGCGTCCCCGCGCTCCCAGAAACTGGGCCCGACGGGCACGTTGAAGTCGGCCTTGGCGATGAGGAAGCCCTCGCCGTCGATCCCGATCGGGAGCTGCGGCAGCGGCCGCGCCGCGGGACCGAAGACGACCTTGGCGCCGTCCGCCGCGTCGAAGGTCGACTGGTGGCACGGGCAGAGGATGTGATGGGTCGTCTGCTCGTACAGCGCCGCCGGGCAGCCCACGTGGGTGCAGATCTTCGAGTAGGCGACGATGCCGTCGTGCGTCCAGTTCAGGTTCGTGCCGGACTTGATCTCCTCCGGACGGAACTTGAGCAGGATCAGCGTGGCCTTGGCCAGGGCGTTGAGGTCGTGCTCGTACCCCTCGGGGACCACCGAAAGGATGCCGCCGGGCGAGTTGAAGTCGGCGGCGCGGATCGGCTGCCCGGTGCCCTCGGTGATGAGGCGCCGCGGCTTGCCGGTCTTGGTGGGCTCGCCCCACACCGTGTGCCGGAGCTTGGTGCCCGGCAGCGGGCCGAGGTCCTTCAGCAGGAAGAGAGGGGCCAGGCCCAGCGGCGCGGCCGCCAGCAGCAGCGTCCGGCGCAGCAGCCCGTGCTTGACGAAGCCGCTCTCCTCGGCGCCCGCCAGGAACGTCTCCTTGACGGTCTCGCGGGTCTCGGCGTCGGAGGCCATCGGGTGGCGCTCCTGGATCATGGTGTATTTCGGCATGATCCGCCGCACCCATGTGGTGATGCCGGCGGCCAGCGCGAGCAGCGCCAGCGCCAGCGTGCCGCCGAGCGCGAAGTTGGACGTCGAAGTCTTGTCGATCGTCCCGACCTGGAAGATGACGTACGAGGCGATGAAGCCGGCGCCCGCCAGGAAGGCGATCAGGAAGAGCAGCGCGACCGTCTTCTCGGCCTTGCGGGCGCTCGCCGGGTCCTGGTAGATCACGCCCGGCAGAGCGGCGGCCTCGTGGACGGTCTCGTCCTTGAGGACGGCCTCGGTGGCGGGCGGCGTGCCGATGACGCGCTTCGGTACGCGATCCTCGGGCTGGTCGATGGTGTTGTCTGTCATGAATGCGCCTGTCGCTTCTTCGCGGTGATCCAGATGGCGGCGAGGACCAGCAGGCTGATGCCGGCGATCCAGGCCACGAGACCCTCCGTCACCGGGCCGATACGGCCGAGACCGGAGCCGCCCGGGTCCACCTGGCTGCGGACGCTCGTGATGTAGGCGATCATGTCCCGCTTCTGGTCGGGAGTGATCGTCGAGTCGTTGAATACGGGCATCGCCTGCGGACCGGTGGCCATCGCCTCGTAGATCTGCGTGGGCGACGACTCGTTCAGCGAGGGCGCGTACTTGCCGTAGGTCAGTGCGCCGCCGGCGCCGACGAAGTTGTGGCACTGGATGCAGTTCGCCCGGAACAGCTCGCCACCCTTCGCCGGGTCACCCTTGGCCGGGTCGACCTGCTCGGCGGCCGGCCGGGTCGGGCCGCCGCCCAGTGACTGGACGTACGCCGCGAGCTGGTCGATGGCCTGCGGGGTGACCCACTCGTCGAGCGGCTTGCGCGGTGCCTGGGCTCCCGGGTCGGAGGCGGGCATGCGCCCGCTGCTCACCTGGAAGTCCACGGCCGCCGCTCCCACGCCGACCAGGGTGGGGCCGGACTTGGTGCCCTCGGCGTTCAGGCCGTGACAGCTGGCGCAGTGGGCGATGAAGAGGTCCTTGCCCTGCGCCACGTCGTCGGCCTTACCGGACGCGACCGCCGCGTCCGCGGTGCTGCCGGTCGGTGCGGCAAGCGCGTATCCCCCGCCGAGGAGGCCAAGCGCGAGCGCCACAACGGCAAAACGCGCGAGGGGATGCCGCCGTCGCGCGGTGATGGAGTTCACCGATCTCCCCGTTCCGATCATTTGATGATGTAGATGGTCGCGAAAAGGCCGATCCAGACCACGTCGACGAAGTGCCAGTAGTAAGACACGACGATCGCGCTGGTCGCCTGCTCATGGGTGAAGCGCTTCGCGGCGTACGTGCGTCCCAGAATGAACAGGAACGCGATCAGTCCACCCGTCACGTGCAGACCGTGGAAGCCTGTGGTCAGGTAGAACACAGAGCCGTAGGCGGTGGACGCCAGCGTCGTGCCCTCCTCCACAAGGGTGCGGTACTCGTTCAGCTGGCCCGCGACGAAGATCGCGCCCAAGATGAAGCTGATGATGTACCAAAGCCTGAGCTTCTTGACCTGGCCCTTTTCCGCGGCCCATACACCGAACTGGCACGTCACACTGGACAGGACCAGGATGATCGTGTTCGCCGTGGCGTACGGGATGTCGAGATGGGTGTCCGTCGGCCAGGCTGTGCCTTGGCCGAGGGTGACCGACCGGATGGTGAAGTACATCGCGAACAGCGCCGCGAAGAACATGAGCTCAGAGGACAGCCAAACGATGGTCCCGACCTGAACGAGGTTCGGTCGGCGGGACCCGTACGGTGTCGTCGTCGTTGTAATTGCGGATGCTGTCGCCACGCGCAGCATTATTGCGGCTCCCCTGGTCGGGTCGCCGCACGCCCCCCCGTTAGAGGCGTTTTGCTCCGTTTAGAACCGGAGAATCTTGGCAACAAGCCCTGGGCTGCGCGTACGGCGTGTGCGCCGGTAGCATCACGATGACCATATCCCGCGATTCGACAGTGAGCGTGACATGAGGGTTCTCGTCTACAGCGACGACGCAGGCACCCGTGAGAAGGTGCGGCTTGCCATCGGGCGGCGCCCCGCCGCGGACGTGCCCCTCGTGGAGATCGTCGAGTGCGCCACCCAGCCGGCCGTGCTCAAGTATCTCGACTCCGGCGACATCGACGTGGCCGTTCTCGACGGTGAGGCCGCCCCGGCCGGAGGCATGGGGATCAGCCGGCAGGCCAAGGACGAGGTCCACAACTGCCCCCCGATCCTGCTGATCATCGCGCGCAGGGACGACCGCTGGCTCGCCAACTGGTCCCGCGCCGACGCCGTGGTCGCCCAGCCGCTCGACCCCATGGCCGTCGCCGAGACCGTCGCCGACCTCATGCGCCGGCGGCTGAGCTCGTCCGGATCGCCCCGCCCCGCCCAGCCCGTCTCGTAAACGGAGCCTCTCCATGGACTCGCGTACCACCTGGCCGTCCCTGCTGACCGCCCTGCTCGCCGGCGAGCACCTGACCGCCGACGAGACGGCGTGGGCCATGGGCGAGATCATGTCCGGCGACGCCACACCGGCACAGATCGGCGCCTTCGCCGTCGCGCTGCGGGCGAAGGGCGAGACCGTCGCCGAGGCGGCCGGCCTGGCCCGGACGATGCTCGACCGGGCGGTCCCGCTGTCCATCGAGGGGCCCGTCGTCGACATCGTCGGCACCGGGGGCGACCGGGCGCACACCGTCAACGTCTCCACGATGGCGGCCATCGTCGCCGCGGCGGCCGGCGCCCGTGTCGTCAAACACGGAAACCGCGCCGCCTCCTCCCTCTGCGGCGCCGCCGACGTGCTGGAGCACCTCGGGGTCGTCCTCGACCTGTCGCCGGAGGGCACCGCGCGGCTCGCGGTCGAGGCCGGGATCGCGTTCTGCTTCGCGCCCGTCTACCACTCGGGGTTCCGCTTCACCGGGCCGCCGCGCAGGGAGATCGGCATCCCCACCGTCTTCAACTTCCTCGGCCCGCTCACCAACCCGGCGCGTCCGTCCGCCCAGGCGATCGGCGTCTTCGACGCCCGGATGCTTCCTGTGGTCGCGGGAGTCTTCGCCGAGCGAGGCGTGTCGGCGCTGGTCTTCCGTGGTGAGGACGGGCTCGACGAGCTTTCCACGGCGGGTCCCTCGCGCGTCTTCGTCGTCCGCGACGGCGTGCCCCGGGAGACGATGTTCGACCCGGCTGACATCGGCGTGGCCCGGTCCCGGCCGGACGACCTGCGCGGCGGCGACGTCGCGTTCAACGCCGCCGCCGTGCACGACACGCTCGCGGGCAAGACCGGGCCGGTGCGCGACGCGGTGCTGCTGAACGCCGCGGCCGCGCTGGTCGCGCTCGACGGCGCGGGCGATGACCTGGTCGCCGCCCTCGGCGCCGCCTACGCCCGGGCCGCGGAGGCGGTCGACACCGGCCGCGCGGCCGCGACGCTCGACCGCTGGGTCGAGATCAGCCGCGCTCTCGCCTCATGAACCGCGCGGGCCGGGGTCCGTCCCCGGAGGGATTCCCGGTCCGCCTTTGAGGTGACGCGTACGGCACGGCGCGAGTCGTACGGTGCCCGCATGACGCGCCACCTCCTTGCCTGCCTCGTCCGCCTCTCCCGGCGATGTCTGCCCACGCTCCGGAGCCTTGGCGGGTCACGGCCGTCAGGTCCCCTTCTCCTACCGCCGTGGCAGCCCCGTTTCCCTCCGCGTGACCGCGTGGAGTTGCTGCGCACGCGTGAACGGCTCCGCATCGCCTCGGAGCTGCATGACGTCGTCGCCCACGACCTGAGCGTGATGACCCTCGGCGTCGGTGCCGGACGGGTGTTCATGGACAAGGACCCCGTACGGGCGATCCAGACCCTGCGTGAGGCGGAGGAGTCGGGCCGCCAGGTGCTGGGCGACCTGCAGCGCATGATGGCGTTGCTGCGCGTGGACGGAGCCGCACGAGGCCCCCAGCCGCGCCTGGCCGAGTTACCCTCCCTGCTGCACGCGTTCAGGGCCGCGGGACTGGACGTGACGTTCACCGAGGAGGGCGTGCGGCAGGCCCGGCCCACCCTGGAGCTGTCGGCCTACCGGATCGTGGAGGAGGCCCTGGGCAACGCCATGCGGCCCGGAGCGGCGCGGTCGGCCGCGGTGATGCTGCGCTGGACCCAGGGCGTGCTCGACCTGACCATTCGGGACGACGGCGTGCCCAGGGAACGGCTGCTCGGCACTTGGGAGCGTGCCGCGCTCTTCGGCGGCTCGGTGACCGCGCGCGTCGTGTCCGGCGGTTTCGAGATGAGGGTCCGCCTGCTGGCGGGTCAGTCTCCGTCGTTGAGGCCGATCGAGAAGGCCGCGTCGAGATCGTGACGGGAGTAGGTGCGGAACGCGATGTGCGTCTCGGTCTGCAGCACCCCGGGCACCTTGTTGATGCGGCCGGGAACGACCTCGGCGATCTCCTCGTACCTCGCGACGCGGATCATGGCGAGCAGGTCGTACTCGCCGGTGATGGAGTAGACCTCGCTGACCCCGTTGAGCTCTGCGACCGTCTGCGCGACCTCGGGAATCCGGTCGACATCAGCCTTGATGTGCACGATCGCGGTGACCATTCGCGTTCTCCTGTGTCGTCAGTGTGTCGTCGAGTGCGTCGTCGGACGCCGCCCGCGCTCCGGAGGCGCCGGGCGGGATCGTGGTTCATCGTAGGGGCTTGCCCTCCCGCGCCTGGTGTCTGGGCAGCCCTTGGTAGGCGCGTTCGACCCGGTCCTTGAGCCGGCCGGCGCCGTACGCGGGCAGGCTCCACGTCCCCTCCACCCGCACCAGCCGTACGCCGGGGGAGTCGAGCCAGCGCAGGACGCACTCGGTCTCCTCCGCGCTGGCGGCCGGAATGGGGCCGGGGCCGGGCGCCACGGTCTCCGCCGTGGCGACCAGGGCGTCGACGTAGGGGACCGGATGGGCGCCGCGCGGCATCACCCCCGCGGCCGCGAGCCGCCCGTGGCGCACCACGTGGATGTCCCAGCCGCCGTCGAAGGCGGGGCTGGCCGCCACCATCTGCGGGATCGAGGTGAGCGAGCGCAGCCGTTGCATGCGGGCCGCCGTGCGGATGTAGGCGGCGAGACGGTCGCGGTCGACGGCGGCCTCCTCATAGCGTTGCTCGGCCGACAGGCGGCGCATGCGCGCCTCGATCGCGGAGAAGACCACCTCCGGATCCCGCTCCATGGCGTGCCTGGCGCTCTCGACGTGCAGGGAGTAGCCCTCTTCGCTCTCGCGGCCCTCACAGGGCGCTCCACACCGGCCGATCTCGGCCAGCGTGCACGCGACACCACGGACGCGCGTGGACAGCCGCTGCGTGCACTGCCGCAGCGGGAGCGCCTCGTGCAGGGCCGAGCGGGCGTCGTCGGCCATGCGGCTGCTCGGGAACGGGCCGAGGTAGGTGCCCTGGTCGTCCTTGATCTCCCGGACGATGCTGAGCCGGGGGAACGGCTCGTCGGTCAGCTTCAGCCAGACCACCCGCTCGGGGAACCTGGACCGCTTGTTGTAGCGCGGTTTCGCCGCTCCGATCATGCGCAGCTCGCGGACCTCCGCCTCCAGCGCGGTCGCGCACACGATCGTGCGGACGCTCTCGGCGATGCCGACCATCTCGCGGACGCGCGGACGCGTCTCGCTCGCCGTGAAGTAGCTCCGGACCCGGTTGCGCAGGTTCGAGCTCTTGCCGATGTAGAGCGCCTCGCCCTTGGCGTCCTCGAAGATGTACACCCCGGGGGCGCCGGGCACGGACTGCGCGAGATGGCGCTTGCGCTGCTGCTCAGGACTGGGCGCCCGGACGAAGGTGCGCAGGTCCTCCAGGGTGTGCACGCCGTACGAGCCGACCCGGCCGATCAGGCCGTGCAGCACGTCGACGGTCGCCTTGGCGTCGGCGAGGGCCCGGTGGCAGGGCTCGGTGGTACTGCGGAACAGCCGCGCCAGGGTGCCGAGCTTGCAGTTGGGCGTCTCGTCCCGGGTGAGGACCCGGCGGGCGAGATCGGCGGTGTCCACGACCGGGTTGGCGGGCGGCGGGTAGCCCCCGGCGGCGCACGCCGCCTTGATGAACGACAGGTCGAAGGGCGCGTTGTGCGCGACCAGAGCGGCGCCGGTGATGAACTCCAGGAAGCTGGAGAGCACCTCGGGCATCTTGGGCGCGGCCACGACCATCGCGTCCGTGATCCCGGTCAGGACGGAGATGAACGGAGGGATCGGGCCGCCGGGATCGACCAGGGTGGCGAACTCGCCCAGCACCTCGCCGCCGCGCACCTTGACCGCGCCGATCTCGGTGATCGCGTGCTCGGCCGCCGATCCGCCCGTGGTCTCCAGGTCGAAGACCACGAACGTCACGTCCCGGAGGGGAGTGCCGAGCTCGTCCAGAGTGCCCTGTACCGCTTCCACGCGCTTGACCTTAGAGACGGTCACCGACATTCCCCACGCCGGTGCCCGGGTCGTCCGCGTTCGCGGTTATGCCGCGGGAGTCCATTCCCGCTGGAGCATCGCGTAGATGAGCTCGTCGCCCCACTCACCCTTGAACAGCTCGTTCTCCACGAGATGGGCCTCACGGCGCATGCCGAGGCGCTCCATCAGCCTGGCGGAGGCGTCGTTGCGGGCGTCGCAGCGGCCGTAGATCCGGTGCAGGCCGAGGTCGTCGAACCCGAGCCGCAGGATCTCCCGGGACGCCTCGAAGGCGAGCCCCTGTCCGTGGTAGTCGGGGTGGAACGCGAAGCCGATCTCGCCCTGGCGGTGCTCGGGGCTGCGCCAGAACAGGAAGATATCGCCGATCAGCGCGCCGGTCTCGCGCAGCTCGACGGCGATGTTGAAGGTGCCGTTCTCCGCGCTCAGCGCGGCCTGCCCGAGCTTGGTCTCCAGGGCCGCTCTGGTCCCGTCGTACGTACGCGCGTCCCAAGGGAGGTAGCGGACGACGTCGGGACGCGAGTGGAAGGAATGCAACTCGTCGAGATCGTCCATGGTGAAGGGGCGGAGGAGCAACCGGGGAGTTTTGATCGGATAGGTAGGGTTCAGCACGCGATCATCCTATTGGGGATGGCCGGTCAGCCCGCTGTGCCTCCCGCTCCAGCCTGGCGGCGACACTCCGCAGATCCTCGGAGAACTGGTGCAGCATCCCGAGCCACCCGCGGAGTTCCCGGTCGAAGCGCTCGGCGGCCGGGCCGGTCCAGCGCGGGGACCGGCGCAGTGCCGCCACCTGATCCAGCAGCTCGTCGAAGCGGGGAGCCGCCCTGCGCATCGCGTCACTCTCGAACGTCACGCCGCAAGCCTGGCAGAAGCCGACACGCAGCGTGACCGATGGCCTACGATCCGCTGGTGAGCATGCTGTGGTTGGCCGACGCGCCGTCCATGCGCGCGCTCGCCGCGCGCCTGGACGACGTGTCGGGCGGTCTGGCCCCGCGAGTCGCCCCCGGCCTGTCCCCGGTGTTCGGTCTCGACCAGGTGTCGCGCCATCCCGAGCTGGCGCACTACGCCGAGCGGCTGCGGTCCCTCCGGCACTGGTGCGAGGCGACGGCGGCGGACCTGCGGCGCAGAGCCTCGATCGCCGAGCAGGCCGACGCGGTGTCCCTCGACCCGGTGGAGCCCACGGCCGTCCGGGCCGCGCTGGTCGCCGCCGCTTCGGGTACGGCCGACGCGGCGCTCGCCGACCTCCGCCAGTTGGTCGCGGCACGCGAGGCCGGGTTCGACCGCGACGCGGCGGTCGCCGGGTTCTTCGCCGGGCTCCCGCCGGACACGGCGCTCGCGGTGGCTCTCGCCGGCGCCGACCTGGTCGGGCCTCTCGGCGGCGTGCCGTACGGCCTGCGTTACGCGGCGAACCGGCTGCTCGTCCGGCAGGCCCGCGCCGAGGCCCGCACACTGTGGCTCACCGATCGGGTCACCCTCTTCTCCCGGCTGCTCGAACCGCGCGAGGTGCGGACCGTGCGCGACGGACGGGTCGTGTCCGAGAAGGCGCCCAGGCAGTTCCTGCTGTTCGACGCCTCGGGGCAGGGCCGCGTCGCCGAGGTGTTCGGCGACCTCGACACGGCGACATCCGTCGCCGTCACCGTGCCCGGCACCGGGAACAACCTCGAGACCTACACCGACGGCCCCGGCGCGAACGCGCGGGCCCTGCACGACTTCGCCGAACGCTTCTCCGGCGGGAGATCAGCGACGATCGCGTGGATGGGCTGCGACCTGCCGCAGTCGCTCACGCAGGCCACCTGGACGTCGTACGCCGAGGCCGGCGGGCCGATGCTCCGCGACTTCGTGACCGGCCTACGCCTCGGCGCCGACGTCCGCACGACCCTGGTCGGCCACTCCTACGGCAGCACCGTGACGGGACACGCCGTGAGCGCCGGCCTGCGGCCCGGCAACCTCGTCGCCGTCGCGAGCCCGGGATGGGGGGTGTACTCGGCCGAAGCTCTGCATGCCCCCGGTACCCGCCTGTACGCCCTGCGCCATCCGCACGACGTGATCAGTGTGGCTCCCGTTCTCTCGTTGGCGTCGAAGGCCGGGTTGCTGGGCCTGCTCGCCACGCCGTGGGCGGGACACGGGCAGGACCCGATCCTCCTCGGTGGTGTGACCCGACTCGCCACCGGCACGGACACCGACCTCGTTCAGCTGGGCGTCGACGCCCACGCCCACGGCGACTACTTCACCACCTCAGGCCCCACGACCCTGGCAACCAGCAATATCGCCCAAGTGGTCCTTGGTAAGCGGCCGATTACTTTCTTAGAGGCAAGAGCGTCACGGTGATACATCGAAAACTGATTGCCCTATTAATCCCCATAATTCTGGGCGCGGGAGGGTGCGCTGTGAGCCGAGGATCCGGCGAGCCGCAGATCGCTCGAGCGCTGCGTGAACTGAGTGTGACGCTGGCGGAAACGATCGAGATGAGCGGACTTGCTGCAGCGCCGACAATGCAGCGGGCGCTGTGGCCGTGTGATGAGGTCGGTAGGCGTGCCTTCACGATCAGCTACGACGTGATCGTTCCCGATCCACATCGGACGGTGAACGCCGTTGTCGATCAGTGGAAGAAGCATGGCTTCAAAGTGCAGATTGATCGCTCACGGGATCAAGCCCAGCCGGAGGCAATAGTCGCATCCCGTGACTTTGAGATGTCAGTGCATGGGTTTCCAGACCGTAGTTCGGTCTGGATCAGGGGAAATACTGCTTGTTTGCCGGGGGAAGTGCCGGAGGAGTGGCGGGACGTCCGGTAGGGGTCTCTTCCCGACCTCGAATCGACTGGTGATCGGTTCCCGAACGGCTCGTGAGCCCGCGCTCTGATCACATTGCGATCGTGCTCAATGGGCGTCGGCGGAGGCGGGAGAGGCGTGCCGCCGAGCAGGTCGGCGGGCCCGTGCGCGGAGCCGCCAGAGTGCGCCCGTGCCACTTGACGAGGGTGCTCCGAGTCCGTATCGCAACCAAGCGGTTGGGTGAACTCCGTTAGCCTCGACGTTCGTGCATCAGGCGGGAACCGCCATGATGCGGCGGGAAAAGCCCCGAAGGGGCGGCTGCTGAGGCGAGAGTGATGCGCGACCCGGTCAGGGGCGCGACAGCCGTACCCTTTAAAAAGGACAAGGATGAGGAGCGAGCGGATGAGTTCAGCCGGAGAGGGCCTGTCTCGTCCGCTGCCGGAGCAGGTGCGGTTACACGTGGTGGAGCTCGCGGCTCAGGTGCTGGGGTCCATGCCCGCCGCCGCGATTCCGTCTCAGTTGCGCGGCATCGCCAAGTTCGATCCGCGCAAGCGCGCCCGCCTCGGTAGCGCGCCGATCGCCGCCATGCTGGAAACGGACAAGGAGTTCCGCGAGACCGTCGCGGAGACGCTCCGGTCGGCCTGGCCCGACCTGGTCGCGGGTCTCGCCGACGGAGTGGTGCCCGCCGCCGCCGAGCCGGTGCTCGTCGCCGCGGCGGCCTACCTCACCCGGCCTCCGGGCTGGCCTGAGCTGGTCGAGCGAGCGCGCGAGGACCTGGAGCAGGCCACGTCGGCCGAGGCGGGGCGCGAACAGGTGGAGGCCCGGCTTCGCGAGCAGCTCGCCACCCAGCGGACCGCCGCCAAGGAGGAGGCGGAGCGCTTCCGTGAACAGGTGAGGGTGGCTCGCGCGGAGAACGCGGACCTTCGACGCAGGCTGCACGACGCGCGGGAGCGCGCGAAGGCGGCCGAGCGCAGGGCGGCCGAGATGGAGGCGGAGACCGCCGAGGCCAGAGCCAGGGTGGCGAACGCCAGCGGCGCGGCGGAGACCGAGGTCCGCAAGCTCAAGGAACGCCTCGCGGACGCCGAGCGGCACCTTGAGGCGAGCCGTCGTGCGGCCCGGGAGGGGCGCAGCGTGGAGGACGCCCGCATCCGGGTGCTCATGGACGCGCTGCAGGACGCCGCGGCAGGGCTCCGCAAGGAGCTGGCCCTGCCCACGATGATCAGCAAACCGGCCGACTACGTGTCCGCCGTGGTGCCGGGTGCGCCGAGCGTGCGGGCGGTGCCCGCCAGGGCGCTCGCCGACGACGATCCGCAGCTGTTCGACCAGTTGCTGGCCATCCCTAACCTGCACGTCATCATCGACGGCTACAACGTCACCAAGACGGGCTACCCGTCCCTCACGCTGGCGGATCAGCGGGCGCGGCTCCTCACCGGACTGGGCGGCCTCGCCGTACAGGCAAGGGTGGAGGTGACCTGCGTCTTCGACGGGGCCGAGCTCAATGGGCCGGTCCAGGTCTCTGCTCCGCGTGGGGTCCGGGTGATGTTCAGCGCGCCCGGCCAGATCGCCGACGATCTCATCCGGCAGCTGGTCAAGGCGGAGCCGTCCGGCCGCGCCATCGCCGTGGTCTCCTCCGACCGGGAGGTGGCCGATTCGGTGCGCCGGATGGGGGCGCGGCCGGTGCCGTCGCTCCTGTTGCTCCGCCGTCTCGGCCGTACCTGATCACCTAGAGTGCCAGGCTGATCGCCATAGGTGATGATCAGGTCGAATACCTGCGAATAGGTTGAATCGCCATGATCGCCTGAGTAAAGTCGCGCCCCAGGTTTGTCTATGACGAAGGGGGCCTGAGTGCGAGGGCGTGTACCGGTGGCCGTCGGCTTGGCCGCTGTGGCGCTGCTGCTGCCCATCACCGGCGCGCAGGCGGATCCCAAGCCCACTGTCGCGCAGGCCAAGGCCAAGCTGAAGAAGCTCGACGAGCAGGCCGACAAGATCGTGGATCAGTACAACGCGGCCAACGAGAAGTGGAAGAAGGCCAAGAAGCAGTACATCGCGGTCAATACCACCTACAAGGCGCAGGCCAGCAAGGTCGAGGAGCTGCGCGAGGGGCTGGTCACGGTCGCCAACAGCACCTACCAGACCGGGGATGTCGTCTCCTTCGGTCTGTTCTACAGCCCGGACCCCGAGTCCATGCTCAGCGGTCTCGCCGCGCTCGACCAGCTCTCCCAGGGGCGTGCCCGGCGGCTCAGTGAGTACCAGGGCGCCATCGCCGACCTCAAACGGCAGCGGGACCAGAAGAAGAGCACCTTCGACGAAGCGGCCAAGGTCAAGGCCGATCTCCTCAAGGAGAAGAAGAAGGCCGACGAACTGGTCAAGGAGCAGACCGAGCTGCTGCGTCGCCTGGGCGCCTACAACGCCGGCAACCCCAACAGTGCGGGCATCGCCTATACGGGTTCGGCCTCCGGCAACGCGCTCGCCGCGCTCCAGTTCGCCTACCGCCAGATCGGCAAGCCGTACCGCTACGGCGGGACCGGGCCGGGGGCCTGGGACTGCTCAGGGCTCGTCCAGGCGGCCTGGTCGAGCGGCGGGGTCTCGCTGCCGCGTACGAGCTTCGAGCAGTGGGCCTGGGGTGCCAGCCGCAGGGTCTCGCTCGACGCCCTGGAGGCGGGCGACCTCCTCTTCCACAGTGGGTACGGGCATGTGGGCATCTACGCCGGAGACGGCAAGGTCGTCCACGCTCCCCGGACGGGCGATGTGGTGAAGGTCGTCACGCTCGCCCAGTACAACGCCATCGGCGCCGTACGTCCCTGATCTCGGCCGCCGGGAACTCCGGCGACCGCCCCGGCCGGGGCACCGGATCGCCGGTGCCCCGGGCCGCACACCCGTTGGTGTCCCGTCCGCACCGCCGTCACACTGTCGCGAGTCCGCAGGCCTCGGATCTGTCCTGTGCCGCGTATTTCGGCGGTGTTCGCGCGGCTTTCGGCGGTGTCCGCGTGGCCGGACGCCGCTGAGCGCGCCGGTGCTCTGCGGCGAGGTTCCATGTCGATGGCCCCTGGCCCGGTCCCTCCTGAGCCCGGCTTCCCCTGGTTCCGGCCCTGTGAGCCGGCATGGAGCTCGTAGGGCGCTCGATCGAGCCTCTGGGGACGGCTGTATGCCAATGGGTGAGGCCGGGGCCGGTGAATCCTGAACGCCCGCACGAACGGACGCCTCAAGGAGCAACCAGTCCCGCTCTATGCGGCGGGATCACTCGGTCCTGTTATACGGGGCGATTCGACGGTGGAAATCATGATTCCGCGATCACCTTCACCCATCGGCGGAAGCGGCATATGTGACAACTCTCACATCGTGTGCGCGAACGTCGATCGGACCCAGGGTGCTTCCCGTGGAATTTCGATCACCAAAATAGATCTACCTTCTAGGGTGTCTGCTGGTGCCAATGTGGCAGTTCCGGAGGATGTTTCGCAATATGTGACCAGAGTCACATTTTAGTGCGGAATGCATCGGGTATGCAGGGGTTTTCGTTTTACCGGAGCCTTTATTCGATCTTTATTTCTTGGCATGGACTTTGCCGACCTATGGCACGAATCGGTAACTTCTGGGCCGCGACGTGCACTCCACGCCGTCGCCATGAACGCCGGTACCAGCCGCGTTCGTGCCGATCATCCGTCGTCGTCACCCGCTTCGCGATCCCCCCGGGTGCGGCGACATGCCGAGTCCGTGCAGTCAGGAGGCACGGAGCCGGGGAACCAATGACCTTCATCGAAGGTCCGGGGTGAATCGGCGCCTTTCGCGCCGTAGGGCGACTTCCCCGCCCGAATCCGTCAGCTAACCCGGTAGGCGCAAGCGGAAGACCATAGGAGCGATCCTGTCTAGCACCCCTGCACGCCTGTCCCGCCTTGCCCGCGTCACCCTCGGTGGCGCAGCGATCACCGCCTCTGTCGCAGCCGTCGGAGCCCAGCCCGCGTCGGCCGAACCGGTGACGGACGGCCTCTCATTGGAAACGGCCACCACGACGGCGGCAGCCGCGAAGGCGGAGACTTCCGCCAAAGCGGCCATAGTCTCGAAGGTCACGATCCGTCAGGCCAAGGCAGCCCGCCAGAAGCGCCTCGCGGAGAAGGCCATCAAGGTGGCCAAGAAGCAGATCGGCGACCCGTACCGATGGGGAGCCACAGGACCGGGCGCGTTCGACTGCTCGGGCCTGGTCCAGTACGCCTGGGAGAAGGCGGGCGTCAAGATCCCCCGCACGACCTGGTCACAGAAGAGCGGCGTCAAGAAGAAGGTCTCCTGGGAGAACCTCAAGCCCGGCGACCTCATCTTCACGAGCGGCGGCGGCCACGTGGGCATGTACGTCGGGAAGGGCAAAATGATCCACGCGCCGCACACCGGCGCGCAGGTCAGGATCGACAAGCTCGACGCGTACCGCAAGAGCAGCTTCGTCGGCGCGGTCCGTCCCGGGGCCTGAGCTCCCTACGCCGAACGTCGGAATTCCCCCCGACCGACTGCCGTCCGTCCCTGGGCCGCTGCCCCCACCGAGCCCCCTCTCGGTCCGTCCCGGGGACTGAGCCCCCATCAACCCCCCAGCCGGGCGTGCCCGGCTCGAACCCCACCCGGGCGCGCCCGGGCCGCCCCCCGGCCGGGTGCGGTTCGACACCGGTACGCCGCACGGCCCCGCCCCTCTGCCAGAGGGGCGGGGCCGCGGCATGTCCGGAGGCTCGTACGATTTCGGCATGCGTGCTGTGGTCCGCCTCGGGGCGGCCGTGCTGGTCGCGGGGGCGGTGACGGCCCTGCCCGCCGACGCGCCGCCCGACCGGGCGCTGGCCACCGCGCGCGCGGTCATGGGCGAGCATCCCGAGATGTGGGCCGGAGCGTCGCTCGTCAGAGGACAGCACGCCCTCGTGATCGGCGGCCGGACGGCGGCCGATCCCCGGTCCGCCTCGCGATCCCTCTCGGCGCCCGGAGCCCGTCCGGAGGTACGCAGCGGCTCGGTGCCGGTCGCGGGGCTGGCCGCCGTGGCCGACTCCGCCCGCCGTACGGTCGCGCGGGTCTGGGGGTCCGTGGACGCGGTGATCCTCGTCCCCGCGACCGACGCGCAGGCCGCCGTTCTCGCCTCGCCCGCCGGAGTGACGGGCCTCGCCGCGCTGGCCGACGTCGATCACGTCATCGTCGCGCCCTCGGGTTTCGCCCGCCTGTCGGAGACCGGGCGCCGCGTCGTGCTCGCCCACGAGCTGACGCACGTCGCCACCGGGGCCGCGGTCGCCGGTGACATGCCGGCCTGGCTGGTGGAGGGTTTCGCCGACTACGTCGGCTATCTCGACAGCGGCCTGACCGCCCGTGCCGTCGCCAGCGAGCTCGCCGCCGAGGTCCGCGCCGGCACGCTCCCCGCGGCGCTGCCCGGCCGTGAGGCGTTCCGCCCCGGCTCGGTACGGCTCCCGCAGGCGTACGAGGAGGCGTGGCTGGCCTGCCGGTACATCGCCGAGCGGTACGGGGAGCGCGCCCTGGTGGCCCTCTATCGCGCGGCGAGCGACCATGATCTCGCCACGGCGCTGGTAAAAACATTGGGCACGAACCTCGCGGAGCTCACCGCGGCCTGGCGAGAGTACGTGCGGAGCGAGCTCGCCTGACGCGCCGCCCACGAGAGGCCACCGGGGGACTGTGAAGGGGTGATGGGGATGCCACGGAGTGACGTCGCCGGCCGGGTCGGCAGGCCCGGAGCCGGCACGGGATCCGGGAGCCGGGCGGCGGGGATCGCGCTGCTGGTCCTGGGAGCGGTCCTGATGGGGGTCGTCGCCGTCACGACCCCGTGGAACGCCCTCGGCCCCGGCGCCCCGGAGGTGCGCCCCGATCCCGCGCGGGACTTCACCCCCGCGCAGCTCGCCCGCGCCGACGCCTTCGACGCGGCGACCTCGCTTCCCGGCTATCTGTCGCTCGCGCTGACGCTGGTCATCGCGGGCGTGCTCGTCCTCACCCCGGTCGGCGCCCGGCTGATCGGACGGATCAGAGGGCCCTGGTGGGTGAGGGCGATACTCGGCGTGCTGGGCGTCTACGTCGTCTCGCTGCTGCTGAGATGGCCGCTCGGGATGTGGATGGAGACCGTGCTGCGGGAGTACGGCCTGTCCACGCAGACGTGGGGCACGTGGACCGCCGACCGGCTGAAGAACTTCGGCCTCCAGATCGTGCTCTCCGGTGTCGCCGTGCTGGTGATCGTCGCGCTTGCCCGGAAATGGCCGCGCACCTGGTGGATCCCCGCGTCCCTCGGCGCCTTCACGCTGACCGTCGTGCTGTCCTTCGCCTACCCGGTCGTGGTCGAACCGATGTTCAACACGTTCACGCCGCTGCCCGCCGGGCAGTTGCGCGCCGACCTGCTCGCGATGGCCGCGAAGGACGGCGTTCCCGTCAAGGACGTGCTGGTCGCCGACGCCTCCCGCCGCACCACCGCGCTCAACGCGTACGTGTCGGGGTTCGGGGCGACCCGCCGGATCGTGGTGTACGACACGCTGGTCAGCCAACCGGCGGACGAGGTCAAGCTGATCGTCGCGCACGAACTCGGCCACGCCAAGCGCGACGACGTTCTCTACGGCACGCTGGTGGGCGCGCTCGGCGCGGCGGCGGGGACCTGCCTGCTGTTCATCGCCGTCCAGGCGCTGCGCCGGCGCGCGGGCGTGTCCTCCGCGGGCGACCCCCGGGCCGTCGGTCTGCTCGTCGGGCTCATCTCCCTCGGCACCGTGCTGTCCGGCCCCGCGCAGAACGTGGTGAGCCGCCAGATCGAAGCCCGCGCCGACGCGCACGCGCTCGACCTCACCAGGGACCCCGCCACGTTCGTGGCGATGCAGAAGAGCCTCGCGGTGCGCAACATCTCGGATCTCTCCCCGAACGCCCTGGAGTACCTGCTGTACGCCTCGCATCCCTCGACCGCGGAGCGCATCGCCATGGCCAGGTCCTGGGCGGGACTCAACGGCCTGCCGCGACCATGACGGCACGGCCATGAACAGGGGTGAGCCCGGAGGAGCGGCCGTGGACAGGACGCTGTTCGTCACCAACGACTTCCCGCCCAGGGCCGGAGGCATCCAGGCGTTCGTCCACGGGCTCGCCTCCCGCCTCGACCCGGCCTCGGTCGTGGTCTACGCCCCGCGATGGAAGGGGTGTGAGGCGTTCGACGCGCGGCAGCCGTACGAGGTGGTGCGGCATCCGACGTCGCTGATGCTGCCCACGCGGCGGGTGGCGCGCCGGGCCGCGGAGCTGGCGAGGGACTGCGGCACCGTCGTCTTCGGCGCCGCGGCCCCGCTCGGCCTCCTCGCCCCCGCGCTGCGCGACGACGGAGCCCGGCGGATGGTGATGCTGACGCACGGCCACGAGGCGTCCTGGGCCAGGCTGCCGATCGCCCGCGACCTCCTGCGGCGCATCGGCGAGAGCGCCGACGTGGTCACCTACCTGGGCGGATACACGCGCCGCCACCTCGCCCCGCACATCGCCGCGACCAAGCTCGTACGGCTCGCGCCGGGCGTGGACACCTCGGTCTTCCACCCCGGCGCGGGAGGCGCGCTGATCAGGAGATCGTTGGGACTCGGCGCCCGGCCCGTGGTCGTCTGCGTCTCCCGGCTGGTGCCGCGCAAGGGGCAGGACACCCTGGTCCGCGCGTGGCCGCTGGTCCGTGCCCGGGTCCCGGACGCGGCGCTGCTGCTGGTCGGAGGAGGCCCCTCCCGCGACGCGCTGCGGCGGGTGGCGGCCAGGAGCGGGCTGGGGGGCTCCGTGCTGTTCACCGGCTCCGTGCCATGGTCCGCGCTGCCGTCGTACTACGACGCCGGCGACGTCTTCGCCATGCCGTGCCGTACCCGCATGGGCGGGTTGGACGTGGAAGGGCTCGGCATCGTCTATCTGGAGGCGTCTGCGACCGGCCTTCCCGTCGTCGCGGGCGCGTCGGGGGGCGCCCCCGACGCCGTACGGCACGGCGAGACGGGCCTGGTCGTCGACGGGACGTCACACGAGGAGGTGGCGGACGCGCTGGTCGAGCTGCTGCGCGATCCCGCCCGCGCCCGCGTGATGGGCGAGCGCGGCCGGACGTGGATCGAGGAGGAGTGGCGCTGGGATCTCGTCGCCGCGCGCTTCTCCGCCCTGCTGGCGGCGGACCGCACCGAGGAGGGGCCGGCGGACCCGCCACGGGATCGCGCGATCCCGGGCGGCGGGCAGTCGGACCCTCCCTAGGGTCCCTCGCGGCATTCCCCGCCCCGGCGCGTCGCCCGGGGCTGGCGCCGTCGGGTCCTATCCGTACAGCTCGTCGATCTGCTTGGCGAAGTCCCGCGTCACGACGTGCCGCTTGATCGACTGCTTCGGCGTGACGTGGCCGCTGTCCTCGCTCAGCTCGATGTCGAGGATCACGAACTTCTTGATCTGTTCCGCCTTGGAGACCGACAGGTTGGCGTTGTCCACCGCCTGCTGCACCTCGGCCACCACGGCCGGGTCGGTGCAGAGCTCGGCCATCGAGGCGCCGGACCGCCCGTTGGCCTCCTTCCACTGCTCCATGGCCTCGGGGTCGAGCGTGACCAGCGCGGCGACGAACGGCCGGTCGTCGCCGACCACCATCACCTGGCTGACCAGCCGGTGCGCCCGGATGCTGTCCTCCAGCGGGCCCGGCGCGACGTTCTTGCCGGCGGCGGTGACGAGGATCTCCTTCTTCCTGCCGGTGATGCGCAGGTAGCCGTCCTTGTCCAGCTCTCCCACGTCGCCCGTGTGGCACCAGCCCTGCGGGTCGATGGCCTCCTTGGTGGCCCGCTCGTTGTTCCAGTAGCCGGCGAACACGTGGCGGCCCTTGACCAGGATCTCGCCGTCGTCGGCGATACCGATCGTGACGCCCGGGAACGGCTTGCCCACGGTCCCCACCTTGTTCGCGCCCGGGATGTTGACGCTCGACGGCGCGCTCGTCTCGGTGAGGCCCCAGCCCTCGAACACCTCGATGCCGACGCCGCGGAAGAAGTGGCCCAGCCGCTCGCCGAGAGCGGAGCCGCCGGAGACGGCCGCGCTGAGCGAACCGCCGGTCGCCGCCCGAAGCTTGCCGTAGACGAGCTTGTCGAAGGCCGCGTGCTTGAGGCGGAGGCCGAGAGAGGCACCGCCGGTGCTCTCCGCCTTGCTCCACTCGATCGCCACCTTGACGGCGCTGTGGAAGATCTTGCCCTTGCCCTCGGACGTGGCCTTGAGCTCGGCCGCGTTGTAGACCTTCTCGAACACCCGGGGCACCCCGAGCAGGAAGGTCGGCTTGAACGACTGCAGGTCCGGGGCGACGTTCTTCATGTTGGCCGTGTGCCCGATCACGGTGGACGTCTCGATGAGGACGATCTGGATGATCCTCGCGAAGCTGTGCGCGAGCGGCAGGAACAGCAGCGCGGCGCGGTCCTGCACGTCGAACAGCAGCTCGAGCGGGCCGTGCGCCACGTTCCGCGCGGTGAACAGCAGGTTGTCGTGGGTGAGCTCGCACCCCTTGGGGCGGCCCGTGGTGCCCGACGTGTAGATGATCGTCGCGAGGTCGCGGCCGCCCCGCGCGGCCCGCCGCTCGGCCAGCGTGTCGTCGGACACGTCGGCGCCGAGCCGGGTGAGCTCCTCGAGACCGCCGTCCTCGATGCGCCAGACGGAGGCCAGGTCGGGTACGGCCTCCCTGACCGTCTGCTCGTGCGACTCCTGCTCGACGAACACGCCCTTTGAGCCGCTGTCGGAGATGATCCACTTGACCTGCTCGGCGGAGGAGGTCTCGTAGATCGGCACCCCGACCGCGCCCGCGGTCCAGATGGCGTAGTCGATGACGGTCCACTCGTAACGCGTACGCGACATGAGCGCCACCCGGTCGCCGAGCTCGACGCCCGCGGCGATCAGGCCCTTGGCGACGCCCGCGACCTGGTCGCGGAACTCCCGCGCGGTCACCGGAACCCAGGCGTCGCCGTCCTTGCGCCGGATCACCACGGCGTCCGGTTCGTCGACACCACGCTGGAACACCGTGTCTGTGCAGTTCGCGGACAACGGGACGTCCACCAGCACGGGAACGCTGTACTCGCGCACGGTCACTCCTTCGGGCGCGCTCCTAATGGTCTCCACGGTCGAGGCTGGAGCGGGAATCGGCCTCACCGGACGCTACCGTGCGAAGTTACGCGTGGGTAGATCCGTCACCCAGGCGTTATCTGGGCATTCGCACGCTATCAGGGCAGCTACGCCGGACCGTCGACCCGCATATGCCGTGAAGGAGTCGCGACCCGCTCCTTACCGTCGCGGGCGCGCGTTCCCGCGACCAGCGGTGTGACCAAGCGCTAGGGTGCCACCCCGGCCGTGTCCGGGGACCGGTATTACGATGTCCCGCATGCGGGTCCATGTCGTCAGTGACGTTCACGGCCGGGCGGACGCCCTGGCGCGGGCGGGCGACGGCGCCGACGCCCTGGTGTGCCTGGGCGACCTCATCCTCTTCGTCGACTACGCCGACCACTCCCGCGGGATCTTCGCCGACCTGTTCGGGCCGGAGCGGGCGGCCGAGTTCATCGGGCTGCGCACCGCCGGCCGGTTCGACGAGGCGCGGGCCATGTCGGCGCGGCTGTGGTCCACGCTCGAAGGCGACCCCAGGGACCACATCGAGGCGGCGGTGCGCCGCCAGTACGCCGAGATCTTCCGGGCGATGCCGGAGCCCGCCTACCTGACGTACGGGAACGTCGACATCCCGCGCCTGTGGCCGGAGTTCGCCCGGCCCGGCCATCTCGTCCTCGACGGGACCACCGCCGAGATCGGCGGCCTGACCTTCGGATTCGTCGGCGGGGGCCTGCGCACGCCCTATCGCACGCCGTACGAGATCGACGACGAGGAGTACGCGAGGAAGGTCGAGGCGGTGGGCGAGGTGGACGTGCTGTGCTGCCACATCCCGCCCGCGATCCCCGAACTGCTGTACGACGTGGTCGCCCGCCGGCTGGAACGCGGCAGCGAGGCCACGCTGGAGGCGATCAGGCGGACCCAGCCGAGATACGCCCTGTTCGGCCACGTGCACCAGCCCCTGGTGAGCAGGACCCGGGTGGGCCGGACCGAATGCGTCAACGTCGGCCATTTCCGCGGGCGCGGCACGCCTTTCGCCCTGGAATGGTGAAGTACGGTTAGCCCATGGCTGATCGAACCACGTCGAGCATCACGATCGGCGCCGACCGGGCGTCGATCATGACCGTGATCGCCGACTTCCCCGCCTATCCCGAGTGGGCCGGCCAGGTGAAGTCCGCGAGCGTCCTGGACACGGGCACGGAGGGCCGCCCGTCACGGGTCCGGTTCGTCCTCGACGCCGGAGTGATCAGCGATGACTACGTCCTCGGCTACGACTGGTCCGACGACGCCGCCGTCAGCTGGCACGTCGTCGAGGCGGGGAAGATGGTGTCCGGCCTGAACGGCAGCTACCGCCTCGCCGAGACCGCCGGCGGCACCGAGGTGACGTACGAGCTGGCCGTGGACCTCAAGGTGCCGATGATCGGCATGATCAAGCGTAAGGCCGAGAAGGTCATCATCGACACCGCGCTCAAGGGGCTCAAGAAGCGCGTCGAAGGCCGATGAGGGTCCTCCTCTTCACGGGGAAGGGCGGCGTCGGCAAGACCACCGCGGCGGCGGCGACGGCCACACTGGCCGCGGATCGCGGCCTGAAGACGCTGGTCGTCTCCACGGACACCGCCCACTCGCTCGCCGACGCGTTGTCCGCGTCCCCGTCGCGGGAGCCGGTCGAGGTGGCGCCCGGGCTGCACCTCCAGCAGGTCGACACCCAGAAGGCGCTCGAACGCCACTGGGGCGAGCTGCGGCAGTACGCCAAGAACGTGTTCCAGGAACTCGGCCTGGACGAGATCACCTCCGAGGAGATCACCGTCCTGCCCGGCGCCGAGGAGATCATCGCCCTCCTCGAACTGCGCGAGCAGGCCCGCACCGGCCGCTGGGACGTGATCGTGGTCGACTGCGCGCCGACCGCGGAGACGCTGCGGCTGCTCGCCCTGCCGGAGGCCCTCGACTGGCACGTCAACCGGCTGCTTCCGACAGCCCGGCGGGTGCTGCGCGCGGTCTCGCCGGTGATGCGGCATCTCGCCAAGGTGAGCGCTCCCGAAGGCGCCGTCATATCGGCCGGGGAGCGGCTGCACCACGGGCTGATGGAGGTCCGCGAGCTGCTGACCGGCGACAACGCCTCCGTCCGGCTCGTGCTCACCCCCGAGGCCGTGGTCGTGGCCGAGGCCCGGCGCACGCTCACGTCCCTCAGCCTGTACGGCTACCGCGTCGACGCCGTCATCGCCAACCGGGTCTTCCCCGGGGGAGAGGACGCCGACGAGTGGCGGCGCGGCTGGGTCGAAGCGCAGGCCAGGCAACTGTCGGAGATCCACCAGTCGTTCGCCCCGCTGCCGATCCACACCGTCCCGTACCTGCCCGCCGAACCGGTCGGCCCGCGCGCCCTGGCACAGGTGGCCGCCGAGTTGTACGGCACGGCCGACCCGTTCGCGCCTCCCGCCGCCGAGCCGCCGATGCGCGTCGCGGCCGACGAGCTGGTCCTGGCCCTTCCGCTGGCCGACAAGGAGGCCGTCGATCTGGCGCGCAAGGGGGAGGATCTGATCGTCACCGCGGGCGCCTACCGCCGGGTGATCGCGCTTCCCTCCGCCCTGGCTCGCAGGACGATCTCCACCGCGGTGCTCCGCGACGGGCACCTCCGGGTACGGTTCGAGACAGGAGGGGCGAAATGACGGAAAACAACGACACCAACGGCTCCCCCCGTCAGGACCCGCTCGGGTCGGTGGCGGAGGAGGCCATGAAGCTGTTCGACGCGCTGCAGCAGCGTGTGGGCCGCGAGCTGGGCAAGGGCTTCGTGAAGGGCGGCGTGAGCGGCCTCGGCGGCGCGGTCGGCGGCGTCTTCGGAGGCGGCTCCGGCGCGGGCCGTACCGAGGACGTGTGGGGTGAGGCGGTCGCCGGGCATGACCACGACGAGTACATCTGCCGGGCCTGCCCGGTCTGCCGGGTGATCGCCGCGGGCAAGGAATCGGGGGGCGACGTCACCGACCACCTGGTCGCGGCGGGCGGCGAGCTGGTCGCCGTGCTGCGCCAGGCGGTGGACGCCCTGCAGCAGCGCACGGCCCCGGCGAAGCAGCCGGAAGAGCCGCGAGTAGAGCACATCGACCTGGGCTGACAGAGGTTTCGAGCAATGGCCTTGACCATCGGCGTGGACATCGGCGGCACCAAGATCGCTTCAGGGGTCGTCGCGGAGGACGGGCGGATCATCGACCGTGCCCTGCGGCCCACCCCCGCCGCCAGTCCAGAACTGGTGGCCGAGGCCATCGCCGACGCGGCGATCGAGCTGGCCGCGCGGCACCCCGTTGAGGCGGTCGGCCTGGGAGCGGCCGGGTTCGTGGACGAGACCCGGTCGATCGTCAGGTTCGCGCCCAACCTGGCCTGGCGCGAGGAACCGCTCCGCAAGAAGGTCGCCGAGCTGGTCGGCCTCCCCGTCGTGGTGGAGAACGACGCCAACGCCACGGCCTGGGGGGAGTACCGCTTCGGCGCGGGCCGGGGCGAGAGCCACGTCGTGTGCGTGGCCCTGGGCACCGGCATCGGCGGCGGGATCGTCCTCGGGGGCGAGCTCTACCGCGGCCGCTGGGGCATGGGGGCAGAGCTGGGCCACATGCAGGTGGTGCCCGGCGGCCTGCCCTGCGGATGCGGAAATCACGGCTGCTGGGAGCAGTACGCCAGCGGGAACGCCCTGGTTCGCGAGGCCAGGGTCAATGCCGCGGCGGACCCGGCCTCGGCGGCCCGCCTGCTGGAGCTGGCCGGGACGCCGGACGCCGTCGTCGGACAGCATGTCACCGACGCCGCCAGGGAGGGCGACGCGGCCGCTCTCGCGGCGTTCGCCTTCGTCGCCGGCTGGCTCGCCCAGGGGCTGGCCGACCTCGCCGCCATCCTGGACCCCGGCTGTTTCATCATCGGCGGAGGCGTCTCGGGCGCCGCGGACCTGTTCCTCGACCAGGTCCGCGCGGACTACGCCGCCCGGCTCACCGGCAGGGGGCACCGACCCCTCGCCGGCATCCGCGCCGCCGAACTCGGCCCGGCCGCCGGCATGGTCGGCTCGGCCGACCTCGCCCGGCTCCGCTAGACCACGTACGGCCGGCACGCGGGACAGGACAGGACGCAGGGACACGACCCGGGAGCGACGGCTGGCAGGCATCAGGATCGCCACGTACAACGTGCGCTCGGCACAGGACGACCGGAGGGCGCTCGCCAGGGTCATCAGGGCCATCCGGCCGGACGTGCTGTGCGTGCAGGAGGCGCCGGCGCTCCCCGGCAGGCGGCGCCGGCTGGTCCGCGACGCGGGCATGACGGCCGCGGCCGGTGGCCGCCTCGCGGGAGTGGCGGTCCTCACCGGCCCCGCCGTACGGGTCCTGCACGCGGAGGTGCACCGGCTGCGCTGGTTTCCCGGGCTCGAACCCCGGGCCGTCGCCGTCGCGGTCGTCGAGAAGGACGGGCTTCGCCTGGTGGTGTGCTCATTCCATCTCGATCTGCACCACGGGGCCCGGCTCCGGCACGCCGCCCAGATCGTGCCGATCACCGGTGGTCTCGCCCGGGCCTTCGGGGCGCGTGCCGTGCTGGGCGGGGACGTCAACGAGGAGCCCGGCGGGCCGACCTGGCGCTACCTCGCGAGCCGGTTCACCGACTGCTACGCCGAAGCACCGAAGGGGGAGGGCGGAACCTACAGCGCCAGGGCGCCGGCCAAGCGGATCGACGGGATCTTCGCCGCTCCCGAGCTCGCCGTGGCCTGCTGCGGCGCGGCGGACGCGGCGCTTCCCGACCTCCAGGCCGCCACCGATCACCGTCCCGTGGTCGCCGATCTACGCGCGTGGTCACCGGGCCCCGGACCCGACACCGGATTCGGCGCTCAACCGGACTCCGGACCGCGCACGACCAGGAGCTGAACCGGGCACGGGACCGGGCGTCGGGCCGGAGATCGGTCGGGAATGAGCCGGAGATCGGGGGGATGAGCCGGAGATCGGCAGGAGATCGGCAGGAGATCGGCCGGGGATCGACCGGAGATCGGCAGGGCGGGGAACCCATCGGGTAGGTCACATTCCGGACGGGAACCGTGACCTCGCGCACACGAGCCGCTCCGGTCCCCGTACGATTTGTTCATGACCCGCCGCCACAGACGGCGCGCGGCACCGCTTGGTGTGCTCCTCGCCGGTCTCGTGGCCGGCTCCCTCCTGTGCGCCACCTCGGTGGCGCACGCTCACGCCGAACCGGGCAGTCCGGAGTCGGACAAGCAGGCCGCGCGCAGCCGGACGTCGTCCGCGAAACTCCAGGCCGACGGCTCGCTGTCCGATGTCGCCGGCCTGTCGGAGAAGGACGTCTGGGCCGTCGGCCAGCAGGACGTCTGGGACTTCTGGCAGAACCAGGGCGTCATCACGCACTGGAACGGCACTGCCTGGACCGAGGTGGACGTCCGCAACGACACCACGGGAGCCGGGCACCTCCGCTCCGTCGCCGCCGCCGGCAAGAACGACGTGTGGGCGGTCGGGGACGGCCACGACGGCCTGCCGTACGTCGCGAGGGGCAACAGGGACGGGTTCGATCGGCTGACCATGCCGCAGCTCCGCGCCGGCGACTGGCTCGGCGCGGTCGCGGCCACGAGCGGCCGGGTGGTGCTGGTGGGCAGCAGGGACGGCAGGACGTTCGCGGCGGCGGCCGGCGGCCCCTCCTGGACCACGTGGGACACCGTCCAGGGCCCGGTCGGCGCGCTGTACGGCGTCGCCCTCGCCGGCAAGTCGGAGGGATGGGCGGTCGGCGACTCCGGCTCCCGGCCGCTGATCATGCGGCTCACGTCGAGCGGTTGGAAGTTGTCCCACGTCCCGGTGGTCAAGGGCGGCTTCCTGCGCGACGTGTACGTCCAGAGCCGCAAGCGGGCGCTCGCGGTCGGCGGGGTCTACCAGCGGTCCGGGAAGATCATGCCTCTCGTGCTCACCTGGGACGGCGAGAGCTGGACCCGGGAGAAGCTCCCGATCCGCCAGGCCGAGCTGTACGGCGTGACGGGCGACGGCGACGGCGCGTTCTGGGTGTCGGGCTTCGACCCGCAGCGGCCCGGGACGGCCTTCCTGCTCACCTACACCGGCTCGAAGTGGAAGGTCGTGTACGGCGACTCGGTTCCCGACCGCACGGTCCGGCTGCAGGCGGTGACCAGGGTCGGCGAGACCACCATGGCGGTCGGGCACACGCTGGACGCGAGCGACCGCTACCGCGATGTGATCGAGACGTTCGGCTCGCCGGCCAAGTGAGCCGTACGGCTCGGACGATCCCGGCCTGACGGGGACCGGCGGGTCAGATGACCGCGCCGTCGTCCCATCCGGAGTCGGCGGGCGGGCCGTCGCCCATCCGGACGACCAGCGCCACGAATCCGCCGATGAACGCAGCCACGGCGGTGAAGACGATCCAGCCGTCCATCGGCCAGCTCAACAGGGCCGCGAGCAGCAGGTAGGCGGGGCCGCCGAAGAGCGCCGCCCACGCCACCTTGGCGACGGCGTCCGCTCTGGGAAGCGGCGGCGGAGGCGGGGGAACGTAGTGGTCCTCGTCGTCGGAGGGGGCCTGCGCGGCCGCCGCCTGGACGGGCTCGGTGTCCTCCTTCTCCTCTTCGGCGGGCTCCTCCGGGACGTTCTCCCGGTCGGGCCATGGCTGACCGGCCGAGGTGTCCTCGGCTTTCTCATTGAAGGAGGCGACGATCTGACGCCAGACCTCGTCCTCGTCACTCTGCGGCGTCACTTCGATCCCGGGTCAGGAGTCCTTCGTCAAGGGTACCGAGGCATGGGCGCTGATGAAGTCGAGGCTCCCCGCGAAGATCGCGGAGGCATCGTTGTCCAACGTGGCGACATGGTAGCTGTCGAGTAGTTCTCTGATTTCCAGATTGTTCCCCATTCGTTCCCGGAGGAACTCCACACTCGCCGGTTTCACCACATGATCCTGCGGGCTCCGGTATACCAGCACCGGTTGCGTGATCCGGTCCAGGTCCGCCTGGACCAGCTTCCAGAAGCGCGGCAGCGTGGCCGCGGCCCTGACGGGGGTCCGGCCGTAGCCGATCTCGACGGCGCCCTCCTTCTTGATGTCGCCCGCCACGCCGGGAACCGACCGGAGGAACAACTTCAGCACCGGAGCCATCCGCAGCAGCGGCACGTCGTTCACCACTGAGGGGTTGACCACGACGACACCGCGGACCGCCTCGCCGTGGACCTCCGCGAGCCGGAGCGCCATGCAGCCGCCCATCGACAGGCCCATCACGAAGACCTCGGCGCAGGCTCCGCGCAGATCGGCGAACGACTTGTCCAGCTCGGCGTACCAGTCCTCCCAGCGGGTCCGGCTCATCTCCTGCCAGGTGGTGCCGTGCCCCGGAAGCCGGGGGAGGGAGACGGTCAGCCCGGCGGCCGCGAGGTACTCGCCCCACGGCCGCAGCGACTGCGGCGACCCCGTGAAGCCATGGCACAGCAAGACGCCGATCTCGCCACCGTCGTGCTGGTACGGCTCGGCGCCGGGAAGCAACGGCATGAGAGACCTCCGTGTCGGGTGCTCCTCCTGATTTGCCCGATAGTCGCACGTTGGCCACGGTTAGTGCGAGCACCTTAAGGCATGCGAAGATGACTGCACGTCCGACCGAAGGAGCGCCCGCGGTGTTGTATTGGGTGGTGAAGTACACCATCTGGCCATTGCTCAGGCTCATTTTCCGGCCCTGGACACAGGGGATGGAGAACGTGCCGGCCGAAGGTCCGGTGATCCTGGCAGGCAACCACCTGTCGTTCGCCGACCACTTCTTCGGGGCGGGGTTCCTGCCGCGCAAGGTCATCTCCCTCGGCAAGGCCGAATACTTCACCGGCCGCGGCATCAAGGGCATGGTCAGCCGCGCCTTCTTCTCGGGCGTCGGGACCGTGCCCATCGACCGCTCCGGCGGCAAGGCCAGCGAGGCGGCGCTCCGCACCGGCCTGCGCATCCTGAAGGACAACCAGGTCCTCGGCATCTACCCCGAGGGAACGCGCTCGCCCGACGGCCGGCTGTACAAGGGGAAGACCGGTGTCGCCCGGCTCGCCCTGGAGTCCCGCGCTCCGGTGATCCCCTGGGCGATGGTCAACACGTTCGAGATGATGCCGCCGGGCCACCCCATCCCCAAGTTCGGCATCCGTCCCGGAGTCCGGTACGGCAAGCCGCTCGACTTCTCCCGCTACTACGGCATGGAAGGCGACCGGCTCGTGCTCCGCGCGGTCACCGACGAGATCATGTACGCGCTGATGGAGCTGTCCGGCCAGGAGTACGTCGACAAGTACGCCGCCAGCGCCAAGGTCGAGATGGTCCGGGCGGCCAGGGCGGCCTCCTCCACGTCCTGACGCGCTGACGCGCTGATTGGCTGACGGACTGACGGACTGACGGACTGACGCGCTGATTGGCTGACGGACTGTGGACGGACGGTCTCGCGTCCGGGGGCGCCCGTCGCGCTTCCGTGCGAGGCGCCGCCCCTACGCGTGTGACGCGTCCCAGGGTCAGATCCGGGCGCGGATCTGGCGGATGTGCTCCGGGGTGGTGCGGCAGCAGCCGCCGACGTAGGACGCGCCCAGCGCGTGCCATCGCGCGGCGGCCTCGCCGTACTCGACCGGGTCGGTGAGTCCGAGCCACCGGTGGTTCGCCGCGTCCCACGTCTCCCCTGAGTTCGGGTAGACGACGACGGGCTTGTCCTTGAGCCGGCCGATCAGGCCGGGAACATGTCTCGGGGCCGTACAGTTCACGCCCACCGCGATGACCTGGGGCAGGTCCGTGAACAGCGCGGCGCACTCGGCCAGCGGGGTGCCGTCGCTGACGTGCTCCCCGTCCCGGCAGGAGAAGCTGACCCAGGCCCTCGCCGAAGGCAACTCACGCAGCAGCGTCGCCAGCGCCCGCGCCTCGGCGACGGAGGGGATCGTCTCGCAGGCCAGCAGGTCGGCTCCGGCGGACGCCAGGATCTCCAGACGCTCGCGATGCCAGGTGACGAGCCCCTGCTCGTCGAGGTCGTAGGCACCGGTGTATTCGGAGCCGTCGGCCAGATAGGCGCCGTACGGGCCGACACTCGCGGCCACGAGCCCGCGCCCGATGTTGTCGCGAGCTTGCACGGCCAGCTCGACCGAGAGCCGGATGAGGTCTCCGGCCTCCCGGACCGTCAGGCCGCGCCGGACGAAGCCGGGGACGCTCGCCTGGTAGCTCGCCGTGGTGGCGACGTCCGCACCCGCCTGGAAGTAGTCGAGGTGGGCCTGACGGATCACACCGGGATCCTCGATCAGCAGCCGGGCCGACCACAGCTCGTCGGAGAGGTCGCAGCCGAGGGCCTCGAGGTGAGTGGCGAGGCCGCCGTCAAGGATCAGTGGGGAACTCACCCGACAACCCTATGCGTTCGTCGCATATGGGGCTGAAACGGCTCATCAACCGTGTACTGCGCCGCCGTTCAGCCGTCCCCGCAGGGGGACGCGATGATCGGCCCGATACGGGAGGGGTGAGGGAGCCTCGGCGTCCCGCCCCCCGCCCGCCGTCCGACGTCATCCGCCTCAACGAACCCCACTGACCCTCTCCTGAGTTCCTCCGAGGGGGCGGAATCCATCGGGGAGCAGATCAGGCTGCTCCGCCCCCGGGGTCTCGCACGCGGATGCGGGCTATGGCTCGTTCCCGCATCCGCGTGCTCATCGGCCGGACGCCGTCTGCGCCGGAAGACGGCCGGTTCCTTCAGGCAGACCTTTCGCTCGGGCGGATCAGCGGTGCTTTCCCTCGGGCGGATCTTTCCGTCGGGCGGATCAGTGGCGTTTGCGCTCGGGCAGCTCTTCCCTCAGGCGGGTCAGTTGCGCTTCCAGAAGGGACGGCGCTCACGTTGTGCCTTTTCCTGGTTAGGTGAGTCGCTCGTCTCCGACCCCGGCGCTGTCGGCGCCGCCTGTCCGGAGGACCCGCCGGAGAGCCTCGTGAGCACGTCGGTGGTCCGCTGCCAGAGCGCGGCGAGGTCGGCGGTGGCCCGCTCGGCCTGATCGAGCGCCGCCGCCAGATCGGACAGCTCGGCATGGCCGCCGATCATGTGATCGAGCACCCGCAGCCGACTGCCGAGATCGGCGAGGTAACGACGGCGGGCCTGCTCCGGAGTGGACTCTGCCGCTCGGAGCCGCTGAAGCTCCTCGGCCAGCTGTGCCCTGATGCCGTCGAGATCGGTCGCCGGTGCGGTCTCCCCGCTCTGCCTCCATCCCGGCGCACCACCGGTGAAGCCGCGGCCGGGTCGCGGAGGGCGGCCCGACTGGGCGGGAGCGGGCGATCCGGGAGCGAACGGCCCGGATGCGCGTCGTTCCCGAGAACCCGGTGCCCCGGACGGCGCGGACGAGGGCGGGGCTGGCGCTGGGACAGGTGCCGAGACCGGTGCGGGCCGCTTCGGAGCCATCGGCGGGGCGGGCGGCTTCGGGGCCGCTGGCGGGCTTCCCGCGGGTGGCGCGTCGACCCCGGCATCCACCCAGCCGATCGGCGCGTCAGGGGCGCCACCGGGCGCAGGCGTGCTCTGTGAGAAGGCCATCGTGGTCATGGACGCCGCCATCACCACCGGCTGGGGCGACTCCCAGCCGCTGGGCAGCTCGACCGGCTGGATCACGTGGTGCTCCGGCTCGCCCTCGGCGACGACGCGCGTGTCCACGGCGACGAACGCGGTGAACCGGCAGAGCACACCGAAACGCAGCGACGTCTCGATGATGTCTTGCTCCAGCGACCGGTCGCCCGTGGCGTACCGGTCCTCGAGGTCGCGGACATGAGCGCGCGCCCACACGGCCCGCGCCGCGCCGCCCTCGGCGGCGCCTCCCACGGCCACGGCGGGCACCCGCGTCTCCCATGGGTGTCCATCCGCGCTCAGGCCGAGCACGGTCACCGCTCCCTCTCCCGAGGGGAGGGTGGCCTGTCCCACCGGCTCCCCGGAGGACGGTCGGACCCGATAGCGGCCAGAGACCACCAGGGGAACACCGGGATAGAGCGATCCGGCACGCGTCATCGTGTCCGGGACCAGCTCGAACCCGTCCGCGCGGAGCGAGAGGCCGGTCACCAGGGGAGAGCCGATGCGGCGGTGGATGTGCTCCATCGCCTCGTCGAGGCGGTCCTCCGACTCGACCAGCTCGCACCGTCCCGAGCCGAGCAGCGCCAGCCGGCCGAGGAACCCGGCGTTCACCGCGCGGTCGATCCCGACGGCGTGCACGCGGATCGTGCTCAGCCGGGCGCCGGTGCGCTCCAGGATCTGGTCCTCGTTGCCGACCTGTCCGTCGGTGACCAGCACCAGAACCCGATCTCTCGGACGCTGAGGCGCCGGGTCCGGCCCCTGGCCGGGGAAGTGGTCAGGGGAGCGGTCGGCACCCGGGTGATCGGATCGCGGCCCGCCGATCGGCCCGCTGCCCGGCCCGGCACTCAGACCGCTGCCCGGACCGGCGTCCGGCTCGCCGAGCAAGCGCAGGGCCTCCTCCATCGGGGCCAGGATCTCGGTGCCGCCCCGTGCCTCCACCCGGGACAGGTGTTCGACGGCCCGATACCGGTTGCGGTCGGTCGCCGGGGTGAGCCCTCCGGAGAAGGCCCGCTCGATCGTCGAGTCGAAGGCGAGCACGGCGAACCTGTCACGCTCGGTCAGCGTGTCGACGATGCGGGCCGCGGCCCGCCGGGCGGCGACCATCTTCCAGCCCGCCATGCTGCCCGACCTGTCCAGCAGGAGGACGACGTCTCGTGGGCCGGCGTCGGCGGACGGGTCCGTGGGCGGCACGACGGTCAACGTGAACGTGCCCTCACCGGAGGACGCGGACGTCCTCGCGCCGGGGGACGCGGATGTCCCCGCACCGGAGGGACCGGCGGCGTCTGTGGGAACCGCCTCGTCGTCGGAGGGAGCGGTCGCCGGGAGCGGCGGCCCGGCTTCGACCAGGGAGTCGGGCGCGAGGGCCAGGGACGTGGACGGCGCGAAGGCGAGGCGCAGGATGAAATCGCGGTCCAGCCGCTCTCCGGGCAGCAAGCTGATCGTGTCACCCTCTCGGGTGATCTCGTGGAGGCTGGATCGGATCTCGCGGAGGTCCAGCCCGGCCGGGTCGATGGCCGCCGCCAGCGAGAGCCGTACCGGATTGGGGAAACCGGGGAGCAGCACCGGCGGCGTCACACGGGAGGCGTCGGGCACCGCGTCGGTGTCCGGTGCGATGCCGTCGCCCGCCCGGCCGCCGTCCAGCGGTGTGCCGGGGACATAGCGTGGCGCCACCACGAGCGGGAAGCGGAACTCGGCGGTCCCGTCCTCGAAGGGGAGGGGCTGGCTGAGCGTGAGGTGTATCCGTACACGCTCACCGGCCAGGATGTTGCCGACCCGGATGGTGAAGACGTCGGGACGGTCTTCCTCGGCCATCGCGGCCCGGCGGCCCTCGGCGAGCGCGCGGTCATAGTCGGCCCTGGCCTGCCCGCGTTCCTTCAGCACGCCGTCGATCACCCGGTCGTCCGCCTCCATGTGGAAGGCCGTCACCGCGGCCCGGGGCGGCAGCGGGAAGACGTACGTCGCCTCCAGCGTGACATCGAACGGGTTACGGAAACCCTGGACCATTTCGACCCCGGCCACGAGCCCGGCGACGCGGGCGACGATGTCCACGCTCTCCAGCGGAAGGTTGCCCCTGGCGGTTTCGAGCGTGCCCAGTCCGGCGTCGGGCACCGGACGGCATGTCTCGGGTGGCAAGGTGGTGATCGGGACAGACATCGGTCAGCTCCCTTCCGTAGAGGAACCAGGCGCGGTGGCCAGTCCTCTGGCGACGAGGTCGGCGATGAGGGGGGCGGCCGCCTCGCGGAGCGCGGCCAGGTCGTGATCGGTGGGCGTGCGCGCGGCGCTGTCCAGGATGACGGTCACTCCCGGGGCGAGCCGTACGCCGTAGACGAGGTCGGCGACGGGGGCGTGCGGCCGGAGCGGGTCCCGCGTGTAGCCGCCCAGGACGTCGACGGGTATCGGAGCGAGACCGGCCGCCGGCCGGACATCACCGGCGCCGATCGGCGTGCGGACGGAACCGCCCGGCCCGTCGATCGGCGCCGGGTCGTCCACCAATGCCCGTGGGGGAGGCTCCCCCGGTTCGGCCGGAGCGGGGGAGGGGCGCGTCCAGAAGCGCTCGGGCCGTGCCGTCCGGCGGCCGGTCCCGGCGGGAAGTGGAACGAAGTCTTCCGGCGCACCGCCCGCCGCGTCGACGGCGTGGTCCGTGGAGGTGTCCGCTGAGCCGGACAGGCCGGAGACGCGTTCCAGCATGCCGTCGGTCGCTCCGGCGAGCTCGGCCTGGATGGCCGCGATCGACAGGCCCTCGGCCTGGCGGCATTTGATCGCGACGAGCTGGAGCAGATGACGTCGCCCGTAGAGAGCGACCCGGCCGCGCCGGGCCAGCGGCGGGTCGAGCAGGCCGATCGTCGTGTACCACCGGATGAGCCGTGCGTTCGGCACGTCACGGACCCGCCCGTTGTGCCGCGGCCCGGCACCGAGCAGACCCGCCGCCCGCTCGGCCAGCTCTCCGATGGTCCACGTCTCACTCATGCCGCCATAGTGACACTGTCATCATGACAGTGTCAATGTTTATCGGACGTGGAAGGGGTAGTCCTGCTAGGCCGTTGTACTGATGACAGACTCCGATCGAGGGGGAGGTACCTTCATGACCTCGATAAGCAGTCCGCTCTCGTCCGAGAACAAGAAGATCGTCACGGATTGCCTTCAGGGGGCGTTGATCGATCTGATCGACCTGTCCCTGGAGGGCAAGCAAGCCCACTGGAATGTGATCGGACGCCACTTCCGTTCGATCCATCTGCACCTCGACGAGATCGTGGACCTCGCCCGTGAGAGCGCGGACCTGGTCGCCGAGCGTGCGGTGGCCATCGGGTCCAACCCCGACGGCCGCCCCGGGACCGTGGCGAGGGACAGCCACGTCACGCGGGTCGACAGCGGCTACATCGAGGACGGCAAGGTCATCGCGATCTTCACTGACGTTCTCGAGTCGATCATTCGCCGGATGCGGGAGCGCGTCGACGCGACCGAGACGACCGACCCTGTCACGCAGGACCTTCTCATCGGGATCACCCGTGATCTCGAGAAGCACCACTGGATGATGCAGGCCCAGCGCTGATCGTCCGGGTGCTCCTCACAGGAGCCTGCGGGCGAGACCGGCCACGGACGGACGGCTCGCCAGCAACTCGCGCAGGGCGTCCCATTCCGGGGCGCCCTCGTGCGTTTCCTCCCCCGTTTCCTCGCGCGTTTCCTCCCTTGGTTCCTCGCCCGTTTCGGGCGCATCCCCGTCGTTCATACGCGTGCGCGTCGCCGCCCTCCCGTACGGCGCCAGCCCGCACCGGGCGAGCGCCGCCTCCCAGGCGCGGGCGCGCCCCGTGGACGCCGCCCGTTCCAGAACGTCCAGGACCGTCTCCCCGGAGCCGCACTCCCTGGCCAGCGCGGACAGCAGATGCGGCCACCGGACGGCCAGCGCCGCGACCTTCGCCACGGCGGCGTCGTCGGCGCGGTCCGCCCCGGCCAGGCCCTGCCGGTACGTCACGAACGAGTAGAACCTGAAGACGTTCACATAGCGCTTGAGCTGGCGCGGATTGGTCGCGGACAGGGCGGGAAGCGCGGCCTCGATCGCCCGGTAGGCGTTCTCGTCCGTATAGAGGTCGTCGTACACCCGGTCGGCGGCGAGGCGCGTCTCCGGCCACAGGTCCAGGCCGGTCCCGCCGTCGGGACGGCCTTCCCCGGCGGCCACCGCCTGCTGGGCGTCCCGGGCGGCCGTGTCCAGCGTGTCCCCGGTCGGCCCTGCGGCCCGGATGGCGGACTCCAGGAGCTCCACGAGCCGCAGGTCGGGGGTGCGGCTCCCGGGCGGTCCCGGCGCGTCCGAGTCGTGAGGGCCGGCTCCTTGAGCGTGAGCCCTCGGAGAACGGGCTTCGCGCCCGCCACGCGGGCTTCCGGCACCCTCGCCGTCCCGTGGCGCGGTCCACCCCCAGAAGCGCGCGTCCCCCGTCCGGTCACCTGCCGTCCCGGCCCACGCGGGCCGGGACGGGTTCGTCCTGAGCGCGCGGGCGCTTCCCGTCCCGGCCTCCCGAGGTCGTGGAGCGCGATGCCCGTCCTCCGCCGACCGGCCCGGGAAGGCTCCGGTATCCGTGGCGTCCATGCCGCCGGAGCCGGGCGTCCGCGGCCTCCCGACGGGCGGGCGCCCCCCGGAGCGGTCCACGCCCAGCAGCGCGCTGACGTACCCGGGAAGGCGGTGGGCGTCCTCCAGCATCGGCAGGCTGAGCGGAAGCTGGACGATCTTCTCCAGGAAGCGCCAGCCGAGACCGGACCGCAGTTCTCCGGGCATGGCCTCCACGAGGACCTGGTAGGCGACCTCCACGTGGGCCACCACCACCTCGGGTTCCATGGCCAGGACGAAGACGCAGTCCGGGAACTCCCCGGCGAGGAAGAGGTTGATCGCCTCGATCACCTGGGCCACCGTCCCGGAGCCGCAGCGGTCCAGGTCGTCGACGAAGACCACGAGCGGACGCTCCTCCGTGGCCACCAGACGCAGCACCCGCCGCATGTCGGCCTGGACGAGGTGCAGGAATCCCGTCTTCGCGCCGTATCCGGGGTCGGTCACCAGATCACGCGCCAGCCCGGGAGCGGGCCCGAGGAGGTCGGGCGGCTGGATCAGCCGGCCGAACGCCGTGTCGGCCGACTCCGTCAGGAACCGCGCCAGCCGCAGCGCCCCCGCGACGAACACGCCCACCGATCCGCACGTACCGAGCGCGGCGGCCGCCGCGCGCAGGGCGGGGCCGAGAGCGGGCACGAGCGCGGCGGCGCCGAGCGAGGCACCGGTGAGCACCAGCGTGGCGGCGAGCCCGAGCGCGACGGGTGTGAGCCGGGTGATCGCCATCCGGTAGGCCCGGCGGCGCACCGCCTCGCGGTCGATCCTGCCGAGGTTGAGCTCCAGCCAGAACCGCTCGCGCTCACCCCGGGGCAACCGGCCGGTGACCTGGGAGATGATCTCGTGCGCGAGCCCGGCCCAGACCTGCTCGCCGTTCTGGTACATCCACGGGTTGAACCACACCGTGGGCCGCCAGTCGGAGGCGCGCAGCGCGAGCCGTTCCGGCGCCGAGAGGTCGGCGTCCTCACGGGAGCGCTCGGCCGCCCGTCGCCGGGCGCGCGAGAGAACCTCGGCGTTGGTCACCCCGGGAGGTTCCGCGCCCTGTCCGCCCCCGCGGCCCCGCGGGGGTCGCAGCCGGGAGAGCAGGGACCGCTTCCGCGCCCTCCCCTGCGGCACGGGACGCGCGAGGTGGATCTCGGCCGGCCGGCCGTCCGCCGCCCCCGGATCGAGCAGCTCCTGGATCATGCGCATCAGCGACGTCTTGCCGGTGCCCCATGGTCCCTTGATCCCGATCGTGAGCGGCGGCGACGTCTCGGGATGGCGGACGAACGCCGCGATCGCCTCCGCGTAGATCCGGTGCCCGAGCTGGTCGTCCGTCGTCCAGCGGTCCGGGGTGAGCCTGGCCCGTGGCTGCACGGCACGCCGGTCGGCCCGCCACCGCCGCAGCGCCGTGGAGGCGCGGTTGTGCTCCTCACGGGTCAGCCGCTCCCGCCCCGCGTCGCGTACGGACGGGTGGGCGGGCGAGCCCGCGCGGTCGGTCAGCTCCCACGGTGTGCCCAGCTCGGCGAGGGCGCGGGCCCCGGCTCCCTCACCGTCCGTGAGCAGCAGGTCCGCGAGTTCGGGGGTCAGCGGCTCGTCGTCCTCCAGCAGCGACGCGAGCCGCAGCAGCCGCTGCGCCGACGATCCCAGGTACACGTCGTAGATCCGGGTCACGATCTCGTACGCCGTGGAGGGGACGGCGGTCTCGCCCCGTCTGACCAGCTCGCCGGCCGCTGGGAGCAGTTCCCCAGGGAGAGTGCCCGAGGCGGCCCGGCCCGTACGCGCGAGGGAAACGGCTGGTGCGTCTCCGTACATGATCAGGCGGGGACGCAGCCCGGTCCCCGCGCAGGCCGTGACGGCGTACCGATGCAGGTCGGCGATGGTGATCACGCCGTCGCCGTCGACGTCGGCGGCCCCGGTGAGGAAGCCGTCGGCGATCAGGCCGGTGAGCGAGAACCCCCGCGCGGGCGGTCGTTCGCCCACGGCCAGACCGGTCGTCAGGGCCGCCGCCACGATGGACGGCTCGCCGCGTACGGGCAGCCTGCTGACGCTGCGGCCGGAGCCGTCCGAGTCCGCGTCGCCGGTGTCGACGACCCAGCCGAAGTCCACGATCATCACGAGGGCGTCAGCGGCGCAGTCACCGGCGCGCCGCGCGAACCCACTGATCAGCGCGGCGAAGTCACGGGAGCTCCAGCCGCGGCCCGTCGGCCAGCGGACGACGAGGAGATCACCCGGCTCGGCCGCGTCGAGGAACCTGCCGAAGTGGTGGTGGTCCAGGGAGCCCCCGCCCGGCACGGACTCGACCGCGTACCCGTTCGTCGCCAGCGCGCCGACCAGCCGCCGGGCGGGCAGGCCGCCGGAAGGGTCTCCGGCCGGTGCGCCCGGGTCCTCCGGATCGAGGAACACCAGCGCCTTGCGGGCGCGGACACGGCCGTCCGTCGGCTCGTCGGCCGGGTAGGTGCCCGGGGCCGGGACGTCTACCGTGCCGTGGCTCATGGATCGATCACCGTGGTCCGCTGGGAGGGCTGGAGCGGCCTCAATGTAAACCTGGGCGTGTTCGAGATGATCGCGACGGGCGGCGTCGATTACGTACTTCTCGCGCAAAGTTTGCACGGACGAAGCGTGGGGATTCCCCGGGCGTTCACCACGTTTTGATCGGCTGTCAGGACCGACCGTGCGTAGCGTGCCAACGCGACGCAGCGGACACACGCCACGGACACGGTGGCGGGCGGCGGAAACGGGTACGGAGCCGATCCGGGCCGTGTGCCCACGACAGGCCAAGGAGACGATCATGTCGCGTCGTACGTCCGTGCTGCCGGAGATGGTCCCCGTGCTGACCGGCTCGCTGTGGCGCTCCGCATGCACGGCGCCCGGTGTCCGGAGGGCACGTGGCGGCCCTGTCCCGTCCGGTGGTCCTCCCGTCCAAGGTGACCCCGCCGGGCGTACGGCCGGGGGCGCGGGCGGCAGCCCGTACGGGGACCTGGACGCGCCGGACGGCAACGGCATCGCCCTCGCCCGCGGGTTCACCAGTCGCGTCGTCGGGCGCTCCGGCGAGCGGGTGGGCGGGCTGACCTGGCACGCCGCGCCCGTCGGCGGCGGGTGCTTCGCCGACGGAGACGGCTGGATCTACGTGTCCAACTCGGAGATCCCGCTGCTCGGCGGTGTGTCGGCGCTCCGGTTCGGCCCGGACGGGACCGTCAGGAACGGCTACCGGATCCTCTCCGGGACCGAGAGGAACCGCGCGGGCGGGGCCACTCCGTGGGACACCTGGCTGTCCTGTGAGGAGACCGGTCGCGGCCGGATCTTCGAGTGCGACCCCTACGGCCACCGCGCCGCCATGCCTCGGCTCGCGATGGGACTGTTCCGGCACGAGGGGGCCGCGTTCGATCCGGCCCGGACGGCCGTCTACCTGACCGAGGGTGAGCCGGACGGCTGCTTCTACCGCTTCCGGCCCGAGGAGTGGGGCGACCTGACGACCGGCGTCCTGGAGGTCATGGTGGGCGGGCCGGGGAGCGGGCCGGTCGGCTGGCGGCGCGTGCCGAACCCGGCCGCCCTGTTCGAGCCGACGCGGGAGCAGGTCGAGGGGGCAAAACGGTTCGACGGAAGCGGAGGATGCCACTACTCGTCCGGCTTCTGCTACTTCACCACCGAAGGCGACGGGCGCGTCTGGGCGTACGACGCCGAGAAAGAGCGGATCACGATCCTCCGCGGCGGAGACGCGCCGCCGGACGAGGGAGACGACGCGGCCCCGGGCCTGACCGGCGATCTCTTCGTCGCCGAGTGCGGCGGCGCCATGGAGATCACCGTCATCACGGACGCCGGCACGGCCGCGCCGTTCCTGCGCGTCACGGGCCACGGCGAGTCGGAGATCACCGGCCCCGCCTTCTCGCCGGACGGCGGCAGGCTCTACTTCTCCTCACGCCTCGGCGGCGAGGGTTCGCCCGCGGCCGGGATCACCTACGAGGTCACCGGCCCCTTCCGCGGCTGAGCGGACCACCTCGGCGAGCCGTTCCCGCGACACGCCGAAACGCGGGTCGGTCCGGGGATGGTCGAGGGCGGGCAACTCGGAGCGCTCGTCCAGCACCACCCGCCCAGGAGAGCCGCTGAGCGCGAGGATCCGGGTGCCCAGATAGACCGCCTCGTCCACGCTGTGGGTGATGAAGACGACCGTCGTCCCGGTGCGCCGCCACAGGTCGCGCACCTCGTCCTGCATGCGTTCGCGGGTGAACGCGTCGAGCGCCGCGAACGGCTCGTCCATCAGCAGCACGCGCGGGCCGGGCGCGAGCGCGCGGGCGATCGCCGCCCGCTGCCGCATGCCTCCCGACAGTTCGTACGGCCGCAGCCGCGCGGCGTCGGCGAGGCCGGTCAGCGCGAGCAGTTCGTCCACCCGGGCGACCCGCTCGGCCTTGGGGCGGCGCCGCAGCCCGAAACCGACGTTGGCGGCCACCGTGAGCCAGGGGAACAGCCGGGACTGCTGGAACACGAACCCGCGCGAGGGATCCGGACCGTCGACCGGCACGCCGGAGGCGGTGATGCCTCCGGCCGTCGGCGCGGTGAATCCGGCGATCGCGCGCAGCAGCGTGCTCTTGCCGCATCCGGAGGGGCCCACCACGGTCACGAACTCGCCCGCCTCGATCGTGAGATCGATCGGCCCGAGCGCCAGGCGGCCGCGGTAGGAGTGGGAGACCCCTTTCAGCTCGATCGCCGCCGCGGCGCCTCCCACCGGACCATCCACCGCGCTCTCCGCGATGCCGTCCACTGTGCCGTCCATTGTGCGGGCCACTGTGCGGTCAGCTGCCGGCGAAGGCATCGGCGAGCTCCTTGGTGGCCAGGCCCTTCTGGAAGACGTCCAGCGCGGGCACGGCGTCGATCTTCTGTTGGGTCTTGAGGAATTCCGCCGCGCTGCGCAGGTGCTCGGCCAGCTTGCCCGGCGCGTCCGGCGTGCCGAGATAGTCGGCGGACCGCTGCTCCGACGCGTCGAGCAGCACGAGCTGGTCGAGCTGGCGGGTCGCCTCCTCCGGGCTGAGGTTGAGCTGGCGGCCGATCGCCGCCGCGGCCGCCGCCTTGTCCGTACGGGTCAGCTTGACGGCCCTGTCCTGCTGCCGCAGCCACTCGTCGAGCGCCTTCGGGTACTTCTCGGCGAACTCGGTGCGCACCACGGCGAGGTCGGCGGTCAGCTTGCCGCGCTGGGCCAGCTCCCGGCTGGTGACCAGCGTCTTCCCGGTCTTCTGCAGTTCGGCGAGCACCGGCGTCCACACGTACGCGCCGTCGATGTCCCCGCGCTGCCAGGCGGCCTGGATGTCCGGCGGCTCCATGTCGAGGATCTTGACCTGCGACTCCGAGAGACCGGCCTCGGCCAGCACCGCGAGCAGGCTGTAGTGCGTCGTCGAACTGAACGGCGCGGCGACCCGCTTGCCGACCAGCCCCTTGACGTCCGTGATGCCGTTCCGCGCGACCAGGGCCTCGTTGTCCCCGATGACGTCGAAGATCCACGGCACCTGGTAGGCGATGTTCAGCGGTGCCGACAGGCCCTTGGTGACGGGGCTGCTCCCGGCGAGGCCGATGTCGATCGCGCCGGAGATCATCGCGGTGTTGACGTCGCCGCCGGAGTCGAACTTGCTCCACACGATCGTCGTTCCGGGCAGGGCCTGTTCCAGCCACTTCTGGTCCTTGACGATCAGATCGCCGTTCGGGATCAGCTGGTAGCCGATGCGCAGGGTCTCCGGCGCGCCGTTCGCGGCGGCCGTACCGCCGGAGCCGGAGTCCGAACCGGATCCTCCGGAGCCGCAGGCGGCGAGCGCCAGCGCGGCGGTGGCGAACAGAACGCCGAGTCTCTTCATGAGAATGATTCCTTTCGGGCGGGAAGTGCGCCGCCGCCGACGACGAGCGGGCTCAGGTCCTGCCGCGCCAGGGCACGAGCACCCGGTCGAGCGACTGCAGGAGGAAATCGATCAGCAGGCCGGAGAGGCCGATGACGACGATGCCGAGGATCACCACGTCGGTCTGGTTGTAGCGCTGGGCGTCGCGGACCATGCCGCCGATCCCCGGTACTCCGTTGACGGTCTCGGCGGCGACCACCGTCGTGTACGCGACTCCGACGGCGACGCGGACCCCGGTGATGATCTCGGGGAGGGCGCTCGGCAGCACCACCCGCCAGGGGAGGGCCCAGCGCGGGGCGCCCAGGGATCTGGCCGCGTTGAGATAGTCCTCGTGCACGCCGCGTACGGCCTCCGCCGTCGCCACGGCCACGGGAGGCAGCGAGGCGAGGAGAAGCAGCCAGATCTTGGGCTCCTCGTCGATGCCGAACCAGATCACCAGCAGGCTGAGATAGGCGAGTGGGGGCAGCGTGCGCACGAACGTGACCAGGGGGCCGAGAAGCGCCCGCGCGGAGGGGAGCATGCCGATCAGCAGGCCGAGCGAGATACCTCCGGCGATGCCGTACAGGCAGCCGATGAGGATGCGGCGCAGGCTGGCGAGCAGATGCTCGGCCAGCGGGTAGCCGCTGTACCCCTCGGTCGCGGTCCTGACGAACTGCCGCCACACCGCGGCCGGCTCCGGCACGAACACGGGCGGCCAGATCTTCGCCATCGCCACGGCCTGCCAGACCGCCACGATCACGGCTATCGCCAGCAGGCGCAGCCCGGCCGCCCGCCACAGCCCCGCCCCCATCCTCCCGCGACCGCCCCGGGAAGCGGACGGGGTGGACGGTGCCGACGGGCTCGGCGGGGTGGAGAGGCCGGAGGGGGCAGAGGTCGCGGGCTGCGCGCTCACACCGAGACTCCGGACACGCGGCCGGGTACATCGTCCGCGGCACGGTCGACGCCGGACCGGAGACGGGGGAGGACGAACTCGCCGACGCGCAGGGCCTCTTCGAGGTGCGGCCAGCCGGACAGGATGAACTCCTCCAGCCCGAGCGCGGCGTACTCCCTGATCCGCTCGGCCACCTCGTCGTAGTCGCCGACGAGCGCCGTTCCCGCGCCCTCGCGGACGAGGCCCACACCCGCCCACAGGTTGGGGGAGATCTCCAACTCGGCGGCGGATCCTCCGTGGAGGTCCGCCATGCGCCGCTGGCCGACCGAGTCCATCCGGGCGAACCGCGCCTGGGCGGCCGCGATCCGCTCCGGGTCCATGCCGTCGAGGAGCCGCCGCGCGTACGTCCACGCCTCCTCGGAGGTCTCGCGGGCGATGACGTGCAGGCGGATGCCGTACCGCAGGGTCCTGCCGGTCTCGGCGGTGAGCGCGCGCATCCGCGCGACCCGCTCGGCGATCATCGCGGGTGGTTCGCCCCACATCAGGTAGACGTCGGCCTGCTCGGCGGCGACCCGCTCGGCCGCGGGGGAGGCGCCGCCGAAGTAGATCTCCGGGGCGGGCGTGAGCGGTGCGGCCAGGCCGCCGCCCTCGACGCGGTGATGGTCGCCGTCGAAGTCGAACGGCGTGCCCTCCCAGGTCCTGCGCAGGACGTCGAGGTACTCGGCCGTGCGGGCGTAGCGCTCGTCGTGTCCGAGGAAGTCGCCGTAGGCCCGCTGTTCCTTCGGGTCGCCGCCGGTCACGACGTTGAGCAGCATCCGTCCGCCGCTGATCTCCTGGAACGCCTGGACCTGCTGGGCGAGCAGCGTCGGCAGCGTGAAGCCCGGCCGGAACGCGACGAGCAGTCGCAGCCGTTCGGTACGCGCGGCGACGGCCGCGCACGTCACGAGCGGGTCGGGACAACCGGCGCCCACCGGGGTCAGCGCGGCCTCGAACCCGGCGGTCTCCGCGGCCTGCGCGACCTGGACGAGGTAGGGGAGCGTCGCGGGCCGGTCGGGGGCGGTTCCCGCCGCGACGGTCGTGGTGGCCGGCCGGACATGGTGACCGTCGCCTGCCGTCGGAAGGAACCAGTGGAACCGCATGTCGACGCCTCGGGGGTAAGGGGAACCGATACGCCGCGATGGTATCCGATTATTCCTACTTATAAAAGCGGAATTAGGGGGAATGCGCTCCAGGGCTCAGCGGCGGCCGTGACCCCGGTCAGAGGTCCATGGCCCAGACCTCCTCCACCACCGCCTGGCCCGAGTCCTCGCCGGGATGCTCCTCGACCAGCTCGAATCCGGCGTTTCGGTAGATCCTGCGCGCGCCGATTAGCGCGTCCCTGGTCCACAGCATGATCCGCCGGTAGCCCGCCCGGCGGGCGAAGCGCAGGCACTCCTCGACCAGCCGCCGGCCGATGCCCATGCCGCGCGTGGACGGCTCCACCAGGAGCAGCCTGAGCTGCGCGGTCGTGTCGTCCTTGCGCACGCAGAACACGCTGCCCACCGGGCGGCCGTCCACCTCGGCGATCCAGCCCGCCTCCCGCGCGGGATCATGCCCGGCCGCGTAGTCGGCGACGATCCTCGCCACCATGGCCTCGAACGCGGCGCCCCACCCGTACTCCTCGCTGTAGAGGACGCCGTGCCGGTGGACCACCCAGCCGAGGTCGCCCGGACGCGGTGGCCTGATGACGTACGGCTCCCGCCGCGCGGGCGGGTCGAGGGCGTCCCGGATCGTGGCCATCGCCGACAGCAGCCGCCGCCGGTCCTCCTCCGTCAGCGGGTCGAGCATCGCCCCGACATCGACGACCGAGCGCTCGTCGAGCATCGCGTACGCCGCCCGGCCCCTGTCTGTGAGCCGTACGACCTGGCGGCGCCCGTCCCGCGCCGACTTCTCGCGCGTGATGAGCCCGTCCGTCTCGAACCTGCCGAGGAGCCGGCTCAGGTAGCCGGGGTCCAGGCCGAGCGTCCTGCTGATCGCCCCGGCCTCGGAGGGCGTGCTGAGCTCGAAGAGCACCCGGGCCTCGGTCAGCGAGTAGGGCGTGTCCAGCATGCCGGCGCCGAGAACGCCGATGACGCCGGTGTAGAAGCGGTTGAACGCGCGGACTTCGGCCACCATGTCCATTGCCTACCTCAACTATCTCGTTGACTGAGGCAACGATATGTCGGCGGTGTCAGGAAGCCCAGTCCCGCGCGCGGTCGACCGCCTTCTTCCACAGGGCGTAGCCCGTACCGTTCTCGGGCGCGGGCTCGAAGCGGCGGTCGAGCCGCCAGGTGGCGCGCAGCTCCTCCTGGGAGGACCAGATCCCCGCCCCGAGCCCGGCGAGGAACGCCGCGCCCAGGGCCGTCGTCTCCTGGACGACCGGCCGCTCGACCGGTGTGCCGATCTGGTCCGCCTGCAGCTGCATGAGCAGGTCGTTGGCGCTGGCCCCGCCGTCGGCCTTCAGCACGGGCACGGGGAGGTCCATCGTCTCCACGATGTCGCGCACCTCGAAGGCGATCGCCTCCAGCGTCGCCCGTACGACGTGCGCGCGCCTCGTACCGCGCGTGATGCCGAGGATCGTGCCCCGCGCGTCCGGATCCCAGTACGGCGCGCCGAGACCGGTCAGGGCGGGGACGAAGACGACGCCTCCCGAGTCGGGCACGGTCCGCGCGACGGCCTCGGTCTCGGCCGCGCTCTGGATCAGGCCAAGGCCGTCGCGCAGCCACTGGACGGCGGCCCCGGTGACGAACACCGCCCCTTCCAGCGCGTACGTCAGGGCGCCGGACGGGGCCTGCCAGGCCACCGTGGTGAGCAGGCCCGCCGCCGAGCGGACGATCTCGTCACCGGTGTTGACGAGGATGAACGAGCCAGTGCCGTAGGTGCACTTCACGTCGCCGGGGGAGAAGCACGCCTGGCCGAACAGCGCGGCCTGCTGGTCGCCGGCCACGCCGCTGATCGGCAGGTCGAGTCCGAGGAACACCTCGGGGGACGTCCGGCCGATCTCCCCGTAGTTCGGGACCAGCTCCGGGAGCGCGTCCTCCGGCACGCCGAACAGCTCGCACAGCTCGGACGACCAGGTGCCGCGCGTGATGTCGTACAGCAGCGTCCTGGACGCGTTGGACGGGTCGGTCACGTGCCGCCGGCCGTTCGTGAGCCTGGCGATCAGGTAGGAGTCCACCGTGCCGATCGCCAGGTTGCCGGCATGCCACGACCGGGGATCGTTCTCGGCCAGCCAGGCCAGCTTGGTGCCGGTGAAGTACGGGTCGAGCCGCAGGCCGGTCAGCTCGGACACCCGAGGCTCGTGCGCGCGCAGCCGGTCGCAGACGTCCGAGGAGCGGCGGTCCTGCCAGACGATCGCCCTGCGCGGGGCGGCCAGCGTGGTCCGGTCCCACAGGACCGCGGTCTCCCGCTGGTTCGTGACGCCGACGCAGCGGGGAGCCGTCGCGGCTCCGTCCAGCGCGGCGCGGCAGGCCGCCAGCGTCGCCTGCCAGATCTCCTCGGGGGCGTGCTCCACCCAGCCGGGCCGGGGGAAATGCTGGGCGAACTCCTCGTATCCGCGTGACTCGATCCGGCCGTCCTCGGACACGACCAGGGCCGTCACCCCGGTCGTCCCCGCGTCGATCGCCAGGACGCTCACCGCGCCTCCTTCGCCGGCACGTTGGCTACTGTGTTGTGGGCGGATACTAACCCGCTGGTTCGCCACCCGGGCAGGGTGCGCCGGGACGCGAGACCGGCGCGGTAAGACCGATGTGCCGGGGGAGGCTGATAGGGAGGACGCCGCCGCGCGGCCGGTTCCGGGAATCCCGGCGCGGCGTGAGCCGGCTCGTTAAGCTTGATCACCCAACCTCACATTTGGTCTAGACCATTGGTGACACCTCGGGCAGAATGCGTTGCGTTGACGTGCTGGAGTGCCGGCATCGGTCTGGCCGTGAATCCATATGGAGGAACCCGTCATGCGTATCGGAGTGCTGACCGGAGGCGGCGACTGCCCCGGCCTGAACGCCGTGATCCGCGCCGTCGTCCGCAAGGGCATCGCCGTCTACGGACACGAGTTCGTCGGCTACCGTGACGGCTGGCGTGGCCCGCTCGAGGGCGAGACCATGGAGCTGGGCATCCCGGCCGTGCGCGGCATCCTTCCGCGCGGCGGCACGATCCTCGGCTCCTCCCGCACGAACCCGATCAAGATCGAGGGCGGTGTCGAGCGGATCAAGGAGAACCTTGCCGCGTCCGGCGTCGACGCTCTGATCGCCATCGGCGGCGAGGACACCCTCGGCGTCGCCAAGCAGCTCTACGACCGGGACGTGCGGGTCGTCGGCGTTCCCAAGACGATCGACAACGACCTCAACGCCACCGACTACACCTTCGGCTTCGACACCGCCGTGAACATCGCGATGGAGGCCATCGACCGCCTCCACACAACGGCCGAGTCGCACCACCGCGCGCTCATCTGCGAGGTCATGGGCCGCCACGCGGGCTGGATCGCCCTGCACGCCGGTATGGCCGCGGGCGCCAACGTCATCCTGATCCCGGAGAAGCCGTTCGACATCGACCGCGTCTGCTCCTACGTGGAGTCGCGGTTCCAGACCCGCTACTCGCCGATCATCGTCGTGGCCGAGGGCGCCCATCCGATCGAGGGGCAGATGGCCCTGCAGGCCGGCGAGCTCGACGCGTTCGGGCACGTACGGCTCGGCGGCATCGGCGAGATGCTCGCCCAGGAGATCGAGAAGCGTACCGGCAAGGAGGCCCGCACCACGGTCCTCGGCCACATCCAGCGTGGGGGCACGCCCACCGCCTACGACCGGGTCCTGGCCACCCGCTTCGGCCTCGGCGCCATCGACGCCGTCCACGAGGGCGACTACGGCAAGATGATCGCTCTCAACGGTACGGACATCGTCCGGGTTGGCCTCGACGCGGCCACCGCCGAGCTCAAGACCGTCCCGGCCTCGCGCTACGAGGAGGCCGAGGTCTTCTTCGGCTGATCCGCGTCGCCGTGAGGGCCGCCCGGGAGTGTGCTCCGGGGCGGCCCTTCGCGTTCACGGGGCGGCGCGTCTTCACATGCGGCCCGTGTACACGGGGTGACGCGGGGTCGCACACGCCCGCGTTCACGGGCGTGGACACCCTCCCACGACGTCCTCGCGTCCGCGCCCGCCATATCCGCCGTTCATTCCTGGCGGCGGTGGTGCTGCGGCTCATGGGGGAGGGGCGCCATCGACCCGGCCCGCCGCCCGGCGAGCCACTCCAGCAGCTCCGCCTCCGCGCGCAGCTCACGCTCCGAGGGGGCGAGGATGGCCGACAGCAGCATCACCAGAGTGAACATGCTGATGAGGACCAGTAGCGGCACCAGGAAATCGAGGGCCTGGGCGCCGGGGACCATGCCCGGGTCGTGATCGAGCCGCACGCTCATCGCGAACATCCCGGTGTAGTGCATGCCGCTGACCGCCACCCCCATGATCAGGGCGGCCCCGGTGGTCGGGAGGGCGCCGCGCACGCGCAGCGTGAACCAGAGCGCGACCGTCGCGGCGGCGACCGCGATCAGGATCGACACGGCGACGACGAACGGGTCGTAGCTGACGTGTCCCGGCATGTTCATGGCCGCCATGCCGACGTAGTGCATGCAGGCCACACCGCTTCCGGTGAGCAGCCCGCCGGCGAGCAGCGGACCCGGCCGCTCGCCGCCGTACGCCACGAGGAACAGTCCGGCGCCCACCACGGTGATCGCGATGAGCGCTGAGGCGACGGTGAGCGGGATGTCGTAGCGGATCGGGGCGTTCCCGACGTCGAACCCCATCATCGCGATGAAGTGCATGACCCAGATCCCGGTGCCGCCGATCGACACGGCGCCTCCGGCGAGCCAGCGCACCCGCGCGCCGCCGACCGCGAAGCGGGCGCGCGCGGTCAGCATCAGCCCGAGCATCGAGCCGATGCTGGACATCACGTACGCGAGCAGCGGTGTGAGCAGACCATACGAGAAATGGTTTATGTGTGCCATGAATTCACCTTTCGGTAAATCGAGACACTGGGAGTATGGCAATTGCCTGCTAATTACGAGATCCGCGTACGAGGTGATGATGGAGTCGGGGTACGTCTTTTCGCTCCGGAGGAGTGGTAATTCCTCACCGATACGGAGAGGCGCACTCCGAATGAGGTTCTGTTCATGTTTCCCGTGGTGGTGATCGCGAGATGGACCCGCGCGGGTCGGCCGAATTCGCGGTCGTCAGATCGGGACATGCCCGATTCTTCGCGCCGGAAAGACCGTATTCACGGGGAGTGGCTCACGCGGACCGTAGCGGCCGGTCGGCGGGTTGTTCGGGACGACGCCTCACGAGTGACCGATGCGACGGCTCTCGTGGGCGGCGAAAATCTCATCGCCGATTCTCCGTCGAATCCCGGGAACAGGGGCTGCGCGGCATCACGCCGAACCTGTACGACCACACGGAGTCCGGTTTATGCTCGCGGCATCGGTCACTCGCGTGACGAGGAGCGGTCGTGTTCTCCGACGAACCGGGTGGAGTCCTTCTCTGGCTCGCATTCTGGATCGCCCAGGTCATCCTTCCCGTGTTGGCCGGGCTGGTCGTGTTGGCCGCGATGCTGTTCTGCTCGTTCGTGGTCACCACCGCGACGATCGCCGCCGTCCACCACGCGATTCGCCGTATCTCGCGACGCCATCGGCGGCGACCGCGGCTCCAGGAAGATCGGCGTGAGCGGGAAGCGGGTTTGAGCGTGCTGTCGGCCTGGATGGGCCGTGCGGCGGACGACTGACTGGCCCGGCCGGCACCGAGAGGTCGTGTCTCCGGGGCGGGCGGACGAGGGCCGGGCGCGGACCGAAGCGGACTAAAGTAGCGGGGTCGCGGCGTTGTGCCTTCCCGGACCGCTTTCCGGTTCGCCCTAGCCGCCCGTACGCGCCACACTTGCGGTAGCCGTACCTGTCTCGAACCGCTTCGCCGGAGGTAAACACGATGTCCGTGACGGCCATGTCGGCCCTGGGGGAGCCCTGCGTGCTGCTCAAGCTGGGCGAGGTCGTCCTCAAGGGCAGGAACCGCGAGCTCTTCGAAAGCCGGCTGCGCGCCAACATCAAGGCCGCGCTCAAGGAGTTCACGGTCGACATCCGGCAGCGGCACGGCGTGATCGCGCTGTTCCTCCCCAAGGGCACCGGCGTGGACGTCGCCGAGGCGGTCGCCCGGCGCGTGTCCGAGGTTCCCGGCCTGGTACGGGTCAACCTCGCCTGGAGGGTCGCCAAGACCCCCGAGGCCGTGACCGAGGCCGCGGTCGAACTGATCAAGGAGAGGGACGAGGTCGCGCGCAAGGCGCGGTTCGCCGTGCGCTCCCGCCGCAGGGACAAGCGGTTCCCGCTCCGCTCCAACGAGCTGGACCGCCTCGTCGGCGGCACCATCAACGACACCTACGGCCTGCCGGTCGACCTGAAGAACCCCGAGCTGACCGTCTACATCGAGGTGGACAGGGACGAGGTCTTCGTCTTCACCGACGGGCTGCCCGGACAGGGCGGCCTGCCGGTCGGTTCCAGCGGGCGGGCGCTGGTCCTGATGTCCGGCGGCATCGACTCGCCCGTCGCCGCCTACCGGATGATGCGCCGCGGCCTCCGGGTGGACTTCCTCCACTTCTCCGGCATCCCGTTCACCACGTCCGAGTCCATCTACAAGGCGTACGCCCTGGTCCGCAGGCTCGACCGGTTCCAGGGCAGGTCACGCATGTGGGTGGTGCCGTTCGGCAAGGCCCAGCAGTCGATCAAGGCGTCCGGCCAGGACCGGCTGGCGGTGATCGCACAGCGGCGGCTGATGCTGAAGACGGCGGAAGAGGTGGCCCACCGCATCCACGCGGAGGCGCTGGTCACCGGTGACTCGCTCGGCCAGGTCTCGTCGCAGACCCTGACCAACATCACCGCCCAGGACCACGCGGTCGACCTGCCCATCCTGCGGCCGCTGATCGGGCTGGACAAGACCGAGATCATGGCCGAGGCGCGGCGCATCGGCACGCTGGAGATCTCCGAGCTTCCCGACGAGGACTGCTGCACGCTCCTCGCGCCGCGCTCGGCGGAGACCCGGGCCAAGATCGAGGACCTCAAGCAGATCGAGAAGCGGCTCGACGCCGAGGAACTGGCCGTCCAGCTCGCCGACTCCCTCCAGGAGTACAAGCTCGAAGACGCCTGACCGGGCCGTCACGCCGGCCCGGTAGATCAGAAGGAAGGCTTCCGGTACTCGTAGACGTCGTCGAGGTCGAACAGCATGATCTCGCCGGGAGCCTCCTTGGCCGCCTCGCGCAGGTGGTCGGAGAAGCCGTGCATCGAGAAGATGGCGAGCACGGCGTTCGCCGCGTCGTGGTCCTTGGCCAGCAGCGCTCTGATGTGGCGGAGGCGCTCCAGATCCTTCAGGCCGCGCGGCCGTCCGGTCGCCTTGGTCTCGCCGATGACGGTGATCGTCGAACCCTTGGGCCGGGCACTGGTGTTGTGAGCGAGACCGATGTAGTCCACCTCGTGGGTGGTCCGGTTGGCCTGGTCGGGCACCAGTGTCCAGCCGTCCGAGCCGAGGTCGGCCCGGTCGTACAGCAGCCGGAACGCGCTCCAGGTGGCGATCTGTTCGAACGCCGGGCCGATCACCTGGGAGCGGAAGCTGTGCTGGGCATCCCGCCAGGCGTCCTCCGGAGTCGTCATTCCGCGTGCCAGATCGTGCATGCGCGAACTGACTACGGCGTGATGGAAGCGGATGATCGGGTCGTTCATCCGGAACAGATAGTCGCGAGGCCGCAGGAGGTCGCGCCGCTCGTCGACGTATCGCATGGCCACCAGCCGGGCGACGATCGCGTCGGTCTCGTCCTTCGGGCGACCGATCACTCCACCGATCTTCGCCAGAGTGGTCGCTCCCTCCGAGATCGCCTTCATCGCCTGCCGGTAGATGTCCTTGTCCCGGATACGCGGGTCCTCGCGGAGCAGATGATCGATCTCGGCGTCGGTGAAGAAGTCCGGCCGAGGACGGAGGAACGCCTTGGAGATCCAGGCGTCCAGCTCCTCCATGGTCTGGGGAACCGGCGACCCGGCGTGCTTGACGAGGGCTTCCATGTAACCCGGGGCGCCGCCGAGCACCGCGAAGAGGGTGAACGCGACCCGGCGGTCTTCGATCCCCCAGAACCGCGCCATGTCGACGTGGTCGAAAGGGGTCATGGTCATCCTGAAGGTGAGGCGACCGAAGAGCGGCCGGGAGCCGTGGCCGAGTTCGTGGATCACCGACACCGCTGAACCGCAGAGCATTAAGCAGCCCTCGATAACCCGGTCGTAGTAACGGATCCGGAGGCCCGGCGGGGCGATCTCGCCGGGCGGGAACATGTGGGAGTCGTAGATGGCCTTGGCGATCGATGGCAGATGCGGCGTGTCGCGCAGCAGGTAAGGGAACTCGTCGATCACGACGGGCGGGACGTCGCGGCCCTCTCTCCGGCGGAACGTGGCGTTCATCGCGAACTCGAGCAACCGGTCCCAGGTGTCATTCGCGGCGATGGGCAGCGCCGACAGGTCGACGGCGAGTGAGGGGTCATAGACGGCCAGTTCGTCACGGAACCGCTGCTGGGCTCGGGGGAGCGTCTCCTCAAGGTCCGCCTGGAAGTAGAACCCGTTGGTCGCCTTCGTGAATCGCCTGAGAAGGTAGGACTTCCCGGCGCGGCGGCGGCCGGTCCACGCGGCCACCGAGGAGCCCGGGCGCCCGCTGGGAGAGGTTTTCGCAAATCGATTGAGGATCTGCCATTCCTCGTCGCGGTCAATGATGTCGTCAGGTTTCGGCAGCATGCGGGGCAGCGTATTTTCCCAGGTCGGCCGCCCGCTGGGATTCCAGGAAATCTCCCGAAAACCGTCCGACCTGCGGGTATTCGCTAATTTCGCGGCGAAAATGCCCTGACGGTCGGTACGGCTCGCCGCTCGTGGCGCAAGCCGTACCCGGTCGTCTGGGGTCGAAGATCACGGGCGCGGGATCACGCGGTGGCGGGCCGCGCCCGTAGGCGGAAGAAGGTCACGCGGGCACCGGGACGGCGTGCGTGGCGTCGGTGAGGGTGCGTCCGAGGAGCGGGGGGAACTGGCGCATCACCCGCGCGAGCTCGCGCAGGTCGCCGTTGACCAGAGCCTGGGGGCCGTCGCAGAGCGCCTGCTCGGGGTGGGGGTGGACGTCGATGATCACGCCGTCCGCTCCGACGGCGATGGCCGCGCGGGTGAGCGGCAGGACGAGGTCGCGGCGACCGCCCGAGTGGGACGGGTCGATGATCACGGGGAGGTGGGAGAGCCGCTGCGCCACGGGGACCGCGGACACGTCGAGGGTGTTGCGGGTGGCGGTCTCGAACGTGCGGATGCCGCGTTCGCAGAGCACGATGTCGAGGTTGCCGCGCTGCGCGATGTATTCGGCCGACATCAGCCACTCCTCGATCGTGCCGCTCATGCCGCGCTTGAGCATGACCGGCTTGCCCGCCTTGCCGACGGCCTGGAGCAGCGCGAAGTTCTGCGTGTTGCGGGTGCCGATCTGGAGCATGTCGGCGTAGGACGCGACCAGCTCGACGTCGTGGGCGTCCACGACCTCGGTGACGATCGGCAGGCCGGTCTTCTCGCGTACGTCGGCCAGGATGCGCAGCCCCTCCTCGCCCAGCCCCTGGAAGGCGTACGGCGACGTGCGCGGCTTGAAGGCGCCGCCGCGCAGCAGGGTCGCGCCCGCGGCCTTGGCCATCTCGGCGGCCTCCAGGGTCTGCTGCGGGGTCTCGACCGCGCACGGGCCCGCGATCAGCGTCACGGTGTCCGGGCCGATGGGCACCCCGCCCACCCTGACGGTGGAGCGTTCGGGATGGTTCTCCCTGCTGACCAGCTTGTACGGCATGGACACGCGCATGACGTCCGCGACACCGGACATGCCGCGGATGTTCAGCGCCGCGAAACGCTCGATGTCGCCGACCAGACCGATGATCGTACGGTTCACGCCCCGGCTGACGAACGCCTCGCCACCGGACGTGCTGACGATCCCCACGATCGACTCGATGTCGTCCTGGGTCGCCTCGGACCCCATGACGATGACCATGATCACTCCTTGCAGGTGCCTGTCGGTTTCCTCGCGAAACGCGAAAGGCCCCGGGTCCGTGTGGACCCGGGGCCTTTCGTTCGCCTTGGCTGTCAGCGCAGCGCTAGGAGGCGAGCGGTCCCTGCGGGTCCGTCGCCATACCAAAACTCAGCGATACGCATGCCACGCAATATAGCGCATGTCCGGCACCGCGAATGGCGCCCTTCCCTGTTCGCGATCACGAAGGGTGGGGGCGCGTTCCGCTCCCACCTGGGCGTTCCGTCGCGCCGATCATGCCGGGACGGTGCCGGGCAGGGTGGCTGGCGGGGTCCCGGTGCCGGTGAACGGAACGGCTGGTGGCAGTATGGCGACGTGCCGGAGATTCCCGAAGAGGAGAGCCGTCTGCCCCCCGGGCAGTACATCCCGCGCGGCCGGCCCGTCATCCACTACGGCCGGGTTCCGGCGTTCCGTCCCCAGAGCTGGCGGTTCCAGGTGTTCGGCGCCACCGCCTCAGGTGACGCGCACATGTTCGGGTGGGAGGAGTTCGCCGCGCTGCCCAGGACCGCGGTGATCGCCGACTTCCACTGCGTCACCAAGTTCTCGATCATGGGTAACGAATGGTCGGGCATCGGGGCGCGGACACTGCTGGAGGAGGTCCCCCCGGCTCCCGGCGTACGGCATGTCATGATCTGGGCTGAGTACGGCTACAGCGCGAACATCCGCATGGACGACTTCGACCGTGACACCACCCTGTTCGCCACCGATCTGGACGACAAGCCGCTCAGCCCCGAGCGCGGATTCCCCGTACGCATCGTGGTCCCGCACCTGTACGCCTGGAAGAGCGTGAAATGGGTGCGCGGGGTGGAATACCTGACGGAGGACAGGCGCGGCTTCTGGGAGGAGCGCGGCTACCACAACATCGCCGACCCCTGGCGGGAGCAGCGCTACTCCTACCAGGAGGAGCCGGGCGAGGGCCCTCCCTGACGCCCCGCATCCGCCTCCCTTGCGTAGTCGATCGCGCACTCTTCGTCGCCGAACCCCTTGCGGGCCCCGCGGGCGAGGCGGCACGGTGGTGGGCATGCTGCGTGTCATGGCCGTCGACGACGAGGCGTCCGCCTTGTCCGAGCTCGCCTATCTCCTACGCCAGAACGAGCGGATCGAGCACGTCACCACCGCCCGGGACGGGCTGAGCGCGCTCCACACGATCGTGTCGATGATGGGCGCCGGTGAGCGCCTCGACGGCGCCTTCCTCGACATCCGGCTGCCCGGTCTGGACGGTCTCGAACTGGCCAGGGTGATCGCCGGATTCCCCAGCCGTCCCCGGCTGGTCTTCGTCACCGCCCACGACTGCGCGGTCCGGGCCTTCGAACTGGAGGCCGTCGACTACGTTCTCAAGCCGGTGCGCGCCGACCGGTTGGCGGAGGCCGTACGACGGCTCTCCTGCGCGGTCGCGGCGGCGGCCGCCGAGGAGGAGGACGACACCGACGTCATCCCGGTCGAGCTGGCCGGCCGCACCAAGTTCGTCCAGCGGCAGGCCGTCTGGTACGCCGAGGCCCACGGCGACTACGTACGCCTGCACACGGTGGACGGGGCCTACCTCGTGCGGATGCCCCTCGCCGCGCTCGAACGCCGCTGGGGCGGCTCGGGGTTCCTCCGCGCGCACCGCAGCACGCTCGTCAACACCCGCCACGTGAGCGAACTGCGCTTCGACGCGGGGCGGATGGTGCTCCAGGTCGGGACGGAGGCGCTGCCGGTCAGCAGGCGGCACGCCCGGCAGGTTCGCGACCAGCTCGTCCGGCGCCTGCGGGTGACCGGTCCGTCGGCCGGCCCGTCTGTCGGTCCCGCGGCCGGCCCGCCGGTCGGCGCGATGTGACAGGGGAGGCCCGACGGCGGGGCGAGGGGTCCGACCGTTCGTCGCGTCCTACCGGCCGCCGGTCCGGACGGGTCCGCGCGCGCGTCGCGAAACACCGACCGCTCGTCCGAAGTCCGGTCGCGGGTACGGCCCGCCACCGTAATCTCTCCGTCATTGCAAGGCCACGCCGCGTAGCTGAAGAAGTTCGTGACCATGCCGCGCGGATGCCAGGCGGGCCCTCACTGGGGATGGGGCCGATTGGGAAATATCCGGCAGACGGTGAATTGCCGAGTGAGGCGATGTCTGCCGGATATGACCTGTCACGGGATCCGCGAAAGCGGTCCGGCCATCGGGGGCGCCGGACCGCGAGCGGGCCCTCCGTCGTCCACCACCGTTCACCCTCGCCCACCACCGTTCACCGACGTCCGGCGCCGCCCGGCGCGTAAGCGGGCACGGCGTAACGGGCACGGCGTAACGGGCACGGCGTAACGGGCACGGCGTAACGGGCACGGCGTAACGGGCACGGCGTAACGGGCACGGCGTAACGGGCACGGCTTGACGGGCACGGTGCCGAGGGACGGCCTCGGCGACGCGGGTCAGTCGCGCAGCTTCTTCAGGAGCGCGATGTTCTCCCGGTCCTGGTCGACCTTGCCCGGCGTCTCGATGCAGAGCGGCACTCCGGCGGTCGCGGGGTGGCGCATGATCTCGGCGAACGGCTCCGCGCCGATGTGACCGGCGCCGATGTTCTCGTGGCGGTCCTTCTTGGAACCGCACACGTCCTTCGAGTCGTTCGCGTGGATCAGCTTGAGCCGTCCGGGGGCGACCTGGTGCAGCGCGTCGAACGTCGCCCCCACCCCGCCCGGAGCGGCCAGGTCGTGCCCGGCGGCGAAGGCGTGACAGGTGTCCAGGCAGACGCCCACCTTCGGATGGTGATCCAGCGCGTCGAGGTAGGGGCCGAGGTCCTGCACGGTCGCGCAGAGCATCTGCCCCTGCCCCGCCATCGGCTCGAGCAGCAGATCGGGGCCGCCTTCGGGGATCTCGTCCAGCAGCGGGAGCAGGTGCTCGCGCACCTGGCGCAAGGCGTCGTCCCTGGGCTGGCTGACGGCGGAGCCGGTGTGCATCACCACGCCGAGAGCGCCGATCTCGGCGCCGCGCCGGAGCGTGTGCCTGATCACCGCCACGGAGTTGGTCAGGGTCGCCGCGGTGGGCGAACCGAAGTTCACGAGGTAAGGGGAGTGCGCGAAGACCGGCAGCTCTGACGCGGCGAGTTTCGCGTCCTCGATCGGGTCGCCGTCATTGAGCGCCCAGGTCCGGGGGTTGGTGACGAAGACCTGGATGATCTCGGCGCCGACGTCGGCCGCATGGCGCAGTCCGCCGGTGGCCAGACCGCCCGTGACGGAAACGTGCGCGCCAATCGCATTTCTAGGGGTCATGATGAATCCAGCCTAGTGTCCGGGCCTTTGTGGCAACGTACAAACCCCGGCTGGGACACGACCGGACAGTTGTGTGTTCGCGCTGCTAGACCCGGCCCTCGGCCGCGATGTTGACTGCTGGCATGCGAGAACTCAGCCAGGAGGAGCTGCGCTCCTGCTGCGCGTCCACGACCTGGACGGCCGCGGTCGCGGCGCGGCAGCCGTACGCGGACCTCGCCGCGCTGACGGCGGCGGGCGAGGAGGCGATCGCGGCGCTGGACTGGCCCGACGTGGAGGAGGCACTCGCGGCGCATCCCCGGATCGGGGAGCGGGCCGCCGCCGGACGGGCGGCAGATGGCGAGCGCGAGGCGCGGTGGTCCCGGACCGAGCAGTCCGGTACGGCCGGTGCGGCCCAGACCGTGCTCGACGCCATCGCCAGGGGAAACGCGGTCTATGAGGAACGGTTCGGCCACGTCTACCTGGTACGCGCCACGGGCAGGAGCGCCGAGGAGATGCTCGGGCTGCTGCTGGCCCGGCTCGCGAACGACGAGGAGACCGAACGGACGATCGTCCGCGCCGAACTCGCCGAGATCGTGCGGCTGCGCCTGGAGAAGGCGGTGACCGGCCGGTGAGCCTCTCCACCCACGTGCTCGACACGGCCAAGGGGCTGCCCGCGGCCGGTGTGCTCGTCCGGCTCTCGCGGATGACCGTGCACGGCTTCCTCGCCGCGGCCGAGGGCCGTACGGACGAGGACGGCCGGATCCGGGAGTGGTCGCCGGTGAGCGCGGAGTGGGTCGAGGGCGTGGACCCGCGTCCCGGCACCTACCGCCTGGTCTTCCACACGGGGGAGTACCTCGGGAGGGACGCCTTCTTCCCCGAGGTCAGCGTCGTCTTCAGGATCCGGGAGCCCGGCGGCCACTGCCATGTGCCGCTGCTGCTCAGCCCGTTCGCCTACTCGACCTACCGCGGGAGCTGATGTGATCATCTTGGGGCCCAACCGGTACGGCAAGGCCGAGACCAGGGTGGTCAGGGTCACCCGGCACGGCGACGTCCACCACATCAAGGATCTCAACGTCAGCACGTCGCTGTCCGGTGAGATGGCCGACGTGCACCTGACCGGCGACAACTCGGCCGTGCTCACCACGGACGCGCAGAAGAACACGGTGTTCGCGTTCGCCAGGAAACACGGCGTCGGCGCGGTCGAGGACTTCGCCCTGCTGCTCGCCCGGCACTTCGTGGACTCGCGGCCGACCATCCACCGGGCGCGGGTCGCGATCGAGGAGTACGCCTGGGAGCGGAACGCCGGATCCGGGCACTCCTTCGTGCGCTCCGGCAGGGAGGTGCGCACCTGCGTCGCCCACTACGACGGGTCGGCCGCCTGGATGGTGTGCGGACTGCGCGACCTGGTCGTGCTGAACACCACGAACTCCGAGTTCTGGGGGTTCGTGAAGGACGAGTACACGACCCTGCCGGAGACCCGTGACCGGATCCTGGCCACGGCGGTCGAGGCGTCCTGGCGGCATTCCGCGGTGAGTTCCGCCGACCCGGACGAGGACGGCGCGAAGAACTGGGACAAGTCGTACGAATCGGTTCGGCAGGCCCTGCTGACGGCCTTCGCCGGGACCTACAGCCTCTCCCTCCAGCAGACGTTGTACGCCATGGGGGCCCGGGTGCTCGCCGACTGCCCCGAGATCTGCGAGGTACGGCTGGCGCTGCCGAACAGGCACCACTTCCTGGTGGATCTCGCGCCCTTCGGGCTGGACAACCCGGACGAGGTGTACCTCGCCGCCGACCGGCCGTACGGGCTGATCGAGGGGACGGTCCTGCGCGACGACGCGCCCGCCGCCGGACCGGCCTGGGAGTGACGACGATGGACTTCCTGCGCCCCGGCACCTGGGAGGAGGCCCTGGCGATGAAGGCCGCGAGGCCGGACGCCACGCCGATCCAGGGCGGCACGGACGTGATGGTCGAGATCAACCTCGACAAGGGGCGCCCGGCGGCCCTCCTCGACCTGAACCCCGTCGCCGAGCTGGCCGAGTGGTCCTGGACGGGGGACGGCGCGCCGATGCTGCGCGTGGGAGCGGGGGTGACGTACGCGCGGCTGATCGCGGAGCTGGGCGGGTGGCTGCCGGGGCTCGCGCAGGCGTCCCGGACCGTGGGATCGCCGCAGATCCGCAACCGGGGAACGGTCGCGGGCAACCTGGGGGCGGCCTCGCCCGCCGGGGACGGCCACCCGCCGCTCCTCGCGTCCGGAGCGCTGGTCGAGGCCGCGTCGGTGCGCGGCACGCGGCTGATCCCGATCGCGGAGTTCTACCTCGGAGTGAAACGCAACGCGCTGGAGGACGACGAGCTGATCCGCGCGGTCCACGTCCCTCCGGCCGCCGGCCCGCAGTACTTCTCCAAGATCGGTACCAGGAACGCGATGGTGATCGCGGTGTGCTCCTTCGCCATCGCCCTGCGTCCGGGGGAGCGGCGCGCGGGCACCGGGATCGGCTCCGCCGCCCCCACGCCCCGCCGGGCGTACGCGGCCGAGGAGTTCCTGGCGGGGGAGCTCGACTGGGACGGCTGCGGGCCGCTCGACCCCGCGCTCGCCCGCAGGTTCAGCGAGCTGGTCGCCGAGGCCGCGTCGCCCATCGACGACGTGCGCGGCCGGGCGGCCTACCGGCGGCACGCGCTGGGTGTCATGGCCCGACGGGCGCTCGGCTGGGCCTGGACCGACCACACGGCGGGCCCGGCCGGCCGGGCGCCCGAAAGGAGCGGTGACAGCGGATGATCCCCGACGCCTCCCGGCCAGACGGCCGGGTCTTCTCCTGGCGCCTTCCGATGGAGGTCCGATGCGGGTGAACGTCTCCGTCAACGGCGAACGGATGTCCGCCGACGACGTCTGGGAGGGCGAGAGCCTGCTGTACGTCCTGCGCGAGCGGCTGGGGCTGCCCGGCGCGAAGAACGCCTGCGAGCAGGGCGAGTGCGGGTCGTGCACGGTCTACCTCGATGGAGTCACGGTGTGCGCGTGCCTGGTGGCCGCCGGGCAGGCCGAAGGCCGTGAGGTGATCACCGTGGAGGGGCTCTCCTCCGGAGGCCGTACGCGGAGCGAGGACGTCTCCGCCGAGGGGGAGCCCGCGGACGGCGGGCTCGACGAGGTGCAGCGCTGCTTCGTCGAGGCGGGAGCCGTACAGTGCGGGTTCTGTACGCCGGGGCTCGTCGTGCAGGCGCACTCCCTGATCGCGGGCGCGTCCGGAGTGCCGGCGGACGCCGAGATCCGCGAGGCCCTGGCCGGCAACCTGTGCCGGTGCACGGGATACGAGAAGATCCTCGACGCCGTGCGCCTGGCCGCCGCCCGCGCGTGCGCCGCACGGGACACGCCGCTCGTCCCGCCACAGCAGGGAGCCTCCGATGACTGATCGGCCACTCCGGCGCGTGATCATCGAGAACGCGTACATCGTCCCGGTGGCCGGTGCGGAGATCCCGTCCGGACATGTCGTGATCGAGGGGGATCGCATCGTCGCGGTCGGCCCCGGCCCCGCGGACGCGGTGTTCGACGGCGTGACCGATGGCGGATCCGGCGACGGCGACAGCGAGCGGATCGACGGGAGCGGGTGCCTGGCGACGCCCGGCCTGGTCAACACCCATCACCACCTCTATCAATGGGCCGCGCAGGGAGTCACCCCCGACGGGACGCTGTTCGAGTGGCTGGTCGCGAGCTATCCGCTGTGGGCCGGGATGGACGCCGAGGTGGTGCACGGGGCCACGACGGCGGGGCTCGCCTGGTTGGCCATGTCGGGATGCACCACCACGACCGACCACCACTACGTCTTCCCCAAGGGGCGCGGAGACCTGTTCGACGCGGAGATCGAAGCGGCCCGGCGGATCGGCGTGCGGTTCCACCCCTGCCGGGGGTCGATGGACCGTGGGCGGTCCAAGGGGGGCCTGCCCCCGGACGAGGTCGTGGAGGAGCCCGACGACATCCTCGCCGCCACCGAGGAGGCGATCCGGAAATATCATGACCCGTCGTTCGGGTCGATGCTCCGGGTCGCGGTCGCCCCCTGCTCGCCCTTCTCGGTGAGCGGCGAGCTGATGGTGCGGTCCGCCGAGCTCGCCCGCTCCCACGGCGTACGGTTGCACACGCACATCGCCGAGACCCAGGACGAGGACCACCACTGCGTGGAGCAGTTCGGCGTCCTCCCCGTGGAGTACCTCGACCGGCTCGGCTGGCTGGGTCCCGACGTGTGGCTGGCCCACGCCGTCCACCTGACCGACAAGGACGTCCAGAGGTTCGCCGAGACCGGGACGGGGACCGCACACTGCCCGTCGTCGAACGGCCGCCTCGGTGCGGGCATCACCCGGGTATGCGACCTGCTGCGCGCGGGAGCGCCCGTGGGCCTCGGTGTCGACGGCGCCGCCTCCAGCGAGATGACCACGCTGGCGGGTGAGATCCGGATGGCCATGCTCATGCAGCGTGCCCGGTACGGCCCGCGCGCCCTGACCGCCCGCCAGGCGCTTGAGCTGGCCACGCTGGGCGGCGCCCGCTGTCTCGGCCGTGAGGCGGAGATCGGGACGCTGGAGCCGGGCAAGCTGGCCGACGTCGCCCTGTGGCGGCTGGACGGCTTCTTTGCCGCGATCGACGATCCGGTGGTCGCGTTCGCGTACGGCCGGACGCCGCCGCTGGCCCGGCTGCTGGCGGGCGGCCGGACCCTGGTCGAGGACGGCGAGCTTCGCACGGTCTCCGGCGCGGAGGCGGCCCGGGCGGGCGCGGCGGCGCACCGCCGCCTGACGGGCGCGGCCCGATGGCCAGGCCGGTCGAGGTGAGGTACGGCGTTCGACGATGATGGTCGTCATCCGTTCGCCGAGCACCAGGGAGCAGCAATGAGGGACCACGTCGTCATCGCGCCGGACAAGTTCAGGGGGTCGCTGGCCGCCGCGGACGTGGCCGCGCACCTGGCCGCCGGGCTGGGGGACGTGCCCGTCGTGTCGCTCCCGGTGGCCGACGGCGGTGACGGCACGGTGGACGCGGTCGTGGCGTGCGGTTTCACCCGGGTCGAGGTCGAGGTGACCGGTCCCACCGGCCGTCCCGTCCGTGCGTCCTACGCCACCCGGGACGGCGTCGCGGTGATCGAGCTGGCCGAGGCGTCCGGCCTGCGGCTGCTGCCGGAGGGTCCCGCTCCTCTGACGGCCACGAGCTACGGGACCGGCGAGCTGATCGCCCATGCCGTACGGCACGGCGCCCGCAGGGTCGTGCTCGGGCTCGGCGGCAGCGCCTGCACCGACGGTGGCGCCGGCATGATCCAGGCCCTCGGCGCGCGCCTGCTCGACGGCGACGGCGGCGAGCTGCCTCCCGGCGGAGGCGCGCTCAGGAACCTGGCCACGATCGACGTCTCGGCGTTCGGCCTGGGCCACACGCACGAGCACGAGCAGGGGCACGGGCACGGTCACGGTCATTCCGGCGGCGATCTCTCGGACGTGGAGTTCGTGGTCGCGAGCGACGTGGACAACCCCCTGCTCGGGCCGCACGGAGCGGCGGCCATGTACGCCCCGCAGAAGGGGGCCGGTCCGCAGGACGTGGCGGTGCTGGAGGCCGGCCTGGCCCGGCTGGCCGCCGTCGCCGCGCACACCCACGGCGTCGTGGGAGCGGCCGAGCACGACGGTGTCGTACGGGCGATGGGCGTGGCCGGTCGGCCCGGAGCCGGAGCGGCGGGCGGCGTCGGCTTCGCCGCGATGGCCTTCCTGCACGCCGAGATCAGCCCCGGCATCGAGTACCTCCTCGGCCTGCTGGAGTTCGACCGGCACGTCGAGGGTGCGCGGCTGGTCATCACCGGCGAGGGATCGCTGGACGAGCAGTCCCTGCGCGGGAAGGCGCCGGTGGGCGTGGCCTCGGCGGCGGCCAAGCACGGGGTCCCGGTCGTCGCCGTGTGCGGCCGCCGGTCGATCTCGGATGAGGAGCTCCACACGGCGGGCATCGCCGCCGCCTACGCCCTGACCGATCTCGAACCCGACGTCGAGCGGTGCGTCGCGGAGGCGGGGCCGCTGCTGGAGCGCCTGGCCGCGGCCATCGCCGCCGACCGGCTCTCCCCGTCCGCCGGCCGGAGCGATCACTAGGAAGCACACGGAGGTCCCGTATGGTCCACGCGGAAGGCGATGAGCGCGCGGAGTTCGACCTGGTCGTGCGCTCCCGCCGGGTGGTGACCCCGGAGGGGGAGGGGCCGCTCGCGGTGGCCGTGCGGGCCGGGAGGATCGCGGCGCTGCGCCCGCACGACGCGCCCCCGCCCGCGCGGGAGACCGTGGATCTCGGCGAGGTGGCGCTGCTGCCCGGTCTCGTCGACACCCATGTGCACGTCAACGAGCCGGGCCGTACGCACTGGGAGGGGTTCGCCTCGGCCACCAGGGCGGCGGCGGCCGGAGGTGTCACCACGATCGTCGACATGCCGCTCAACGCGCTGCCGCCCACGGTCAGTGTGGCCGCGCTGGAGGTCAAGCGGAAGGCCGCCGAGGGGCAGTGCCACGTCGACGTCGGTTTCTGGGGCGGCGCGATCCCCGGCAACTCGGGCGAGCTGGAGCCGCTGCACCGGGCGGGGGTGTTCGGCGTCAAGTGCTTCCTCTCGCCGTCCGGCGTGGACGAGTTCCCCGCTCTGGACCGCGCCGGGCTGCGGGAGGCACTCCGGGTGCTGGCGGAGTTCGACGGGCTGATGATCGTCCACGCGGAGGACCCGGCGGTGCTCACCGACCCGCTCGGCCCGACATATCCGGATTTCTTGGCATCCCGAACGGAGGAGGCCGAGCGCAGAGCCGTCGAGCAGGTCATCGAACTGGCCGCCGAGACCGGAGCTCGCGCCCACATCGTGCACGTCTCCTCCGCGTCCTGCCTGGAACCGCTGCGGACCGCCCGGCGCGACGGTGTGCGGATCAGCGCGGAGACCTGCCCGCACTACCTCACCCTGACCGCCGAGGAGGTCAGCGGGCCCGCGTACAAGTGCTGCCCCCCGATCAGGGAGGCCGCCAACCGCGACGCCCTCTGGGAGGGGCTCGCCGACGGCGTGCTGATGGGTGTCGTCTCCGACCACTCGCCGTCCACGCCCGACCTCAAGGTGCCCGACTTCGCCGCGGCCTGGGGCGGGATCTCCTCGCTGCAGCTCGGCCTCTCCGCCGTGTGGACGTCCGCGAGCGCGCGGGGCCACGGCCTGAGCGCCGTGACGCGGTGGATGGCGGAGGGGCCGGCGGCGCTGGTCGGCCTGCCGTACAAGGGGGCGATCCGGCCGGGTGCGGACGCGGACCTGGTCGCCTTCGATCCGGAGGCGGGGTTCACCGTGGACGCCGCCGCGCTGCACCACAGGAACCCGGTGTCGCCCTATCACGGCAGGGCGCTGACCGGCGTCGTCGTCCGCACGTGGCTGCGCGGACGACCGGCCGACCTTGTCACCCCGCACGGCAGGTTCCTCACCAGGGAGGGGATCGGATGACGAATCTCGGCAGGCTTCCCGACCTCGCGCTCCGCTCGTACGGCGGGTCGGTGGTCGCGGCGAGCGACGAGTCGTTCGCGGAGAAGGAGGCCCTGATCAGGCCGGGGCCGGCCGAGTTCCGGCCGCACACGTTCGGCGCGAAGGGCCAGGTCTACGACGGGTGGGAGACCCGGAGGCGGCGCGAGCCCGGCCACGACTGGGCCGTGGTACGGCTCGGCATGCCCGGGGTGATCAGGTCGATCGTGATCGACACCGCGTGGTTCAAGGGCAACTATCCGCCGTTCGCGTCGGTCGAGGCGTGCGCGGCCGACGCGGGCCGCTCCCCGGACGAGCTGACCGGGTGGGCGGAGATCGTGCCGCGCGCCCCGCTCAAGGGCGACACCGCCCACGAGTTCGAGGTGGCCGACCGGCACCGGTTCACGCACGTGCGGCTGAACATCTTCCCCGACGGCGGCGTGGCCCGGATGCGGGTGCACGGCGAGGTGGTGCCCGACCCCAGGTTCCTTTCCGGTCTCACCGTCGACCTCGCGGCGCTGGAGAACGGGGCGGTCGTCGTCGCCTGCTCGGATGAGTTCTACTCCTCGCCCAACAACGTCCTCGCCCCAGGTCAGGCCAGGAACCAGGCCGAGGGCTGGGAGACCGCCCGCAGGCGGGACGGCGGCAACGACTGGCTGATCGTCGCCCTGGCCGGCGCGGGCACCGTCGCCGTGGCCGAGCTGGACACCTCGAACCTGCTGTTCAACGCGCCGGGATCGGCCGCTCTCACGGGCATCGACGCGCGCGCGGCGGCGCTGGAGGACGAGGACGCCTGGTTCACCGTGTTGCCGAGGACCCGGCTCCAGCCCGACACGCGGCACCGGTTCCGCCTGGACGGCGATCGTCCCCTGACCCACGTCAGGCTCGACATCTTCCCCGACGGCGGGCTGGCCCGGCTGCGACTGCTCGGCTCGTTGCTCGGCGACCCACTCTGATCGGAACGGCTCTGATCAAACGGCTCTGCCCGAACGGCTCTGATCGGAACGGCTCTGATCGAAACGGTTGTGGCCGGAGCGGCGCCCGGTCGCAACGGTCCCCGAGTCGCCACGGTCATATTCCGGAGCGCCCGCCGGTCGCGGCGGGCGCTCCGCGGTGTCAGTACCAGATGGTGATCGTCGAGCCCATCGGCTGCTGGCCGAGGGGGTTCTCGCCCACGACGCGCTGGCCGCCCATCAGCTTGCGCGTCTTGACCTTGAACCCGGCGGCCTCCAACTCGCGCTTGGCCTCCTGCACGGCCTTGAGCCGTACGTCGGGGACGTTCACGAAGTCGGGGGTGGCCAGCGAGTCGTCGGTCTCCCACGGCCAGTGCCAGCCGGTGTCCGGTCCCTTCGAGACCGTCAGCCGTACGGGGGCTCCGGCGGTGACCTCGGCGCCCGCGGCCGGGTCCTGGGCGATCACGGTGCCGGGAGGAGTGCTGTCGCCGGTCTCGTCGACCTGGACGGTGAAGCCCTTCTCCTGAAGGAACTGGACCGCCTGGTCCTTCATCATCTGCGAGACGTCCGGCATCAGCAGGCCCGCGCTGACCACCAGATTGATGGTCGCGCCCTTCCTGACCCTCTCACCGACCGACGGGTTGGTGCGGACCACGAGGTCGCGCGCGATGGTGTCGCTCGGCACCTTGCTCACCCGGCCGACCTCCAGGCCGGCCTCGGCGATCTTGACCTTGGCGTCTCCGGCGCTGAGCTTCTCGACGTTCGGCACCGGGACGGTCTCCGGCCCCGCCGAGGCCACGAGCGTCAGCTCCGCCCCCTTCTCCACCTCGGCGCCCGGGGCGGGGGAGATCTCCAGGACACGGTCCTTCTGGACCTCCTCGTCGAACCTGGGCTCGCCGATCTTGACCTTGAAACCGGCGTTCTCCGCCTGCTGCCTGGCCGCCGTGATGTTCTGGCCGAGCAGGTCGGGCACCTGCGTGTAGCGCGCCTGGGAGAACCACCAGCCGGTGAAGGCGATGCCCGCGACCATCACCACCGCCAGACCGACGATGAACCAGTTCGGCCGCCACCGGCGTGACGTGGACCGCGCGGGCGGGACCGTCGTCAGCTCGGGTTTCGGCTGGATCATCGTGTGCCCGGCCACGTCGGACGTGTGGGCGCCCGTGGCGTACGCGGTCCCGGGCGTACTGGAGATCCCCGGGGTGCTGGAGGTGCCGGCCGTGCCGGACCCCGCCCCGAGCGGCGTGGAATGCTGCCCGGTGTGTCCGCGCGGCAACGTGCGATGCGCCTCCACGGCGGCGACCAGCATGGCGGTCGCGTCGGCGGGGCGCCGGGCCGGGTCCCTGTCGGTGGCCGCGGCCACCAGCGCGTCGATCTGCGGCGGGACGCTGGAGACGATCGACGACGGGGCGGGGACGCTGTCGTGCACATGCCGGTAGGCGATGGACATCGGCGTCTCGCCCTCGTACGGCTGCCGCCCGGTGATCAGCTCGAACAGCATGACTCCGGCCGCGTAGACGTCGCTGCGGGCGTCCGCGACGCCGGAGGTCACCTGCTCGGGCGACATGTAACCGATCGTGCCGATCATCATGCCGGTCTTCGTCTGGTTGCTCGCCTCGACGGCCCGGGCCAGGCCGAAGTCCACGACCTTCACCCGGCCGTCGTCGGCGAGCAGCACGTTCTCCGGCTTGACGTCCCGGTGGACGAGCCCCGCCTGGTGGGCCGCGCCGAGGGCGGCGAGGACGGGGATCATGAGTTCCAGCGCCTCGCGTGCGGGCAGCGGGCCGCGCGAGCGCAGCACGTCGCGCAGCGTCTTGCCCGGCACGTACTCCATCGAGAGGTAGACGGTGGACCCGTCCGTGCCCTGGTCGAAGACCTGCACCACGTTGGGGTGCGACAGGCTCGCGACCGACTTCGCCTCGCCGATGAACCGCTTGACGAACTGCGGGTCCTCGGCGAGGGACCGGTGCATCACCTTGAGCGCCACCGTGCGGTCGAGCCGGACGTCCAGAGCCAGATAGACGGAGGCCATTCCACCCCGGGCGATCCGGGACTCGACGCGATAACGTCCGTCGAGCAGCTGCCCCACCAACGGGTCGGTTAGCGTCGTGTCCACCCGCCCGAGTTTACGGCTCCTTTGCCACGGGTAGGGCTTTCCGGCCCCAAAACGAGACCGTTTCTGAACGTTATGCGAACCTCGGCAAGGACGGCGAGGACGCCTCCGCGTAGCGGCGCCGGGGGATGCGGCCCGCCAGGCGCGCCATCCGTCCCGCTTCGACCGCCGAGCGCATGGCGGCGGCCATCAGTTCCGGTCGCTGCGCGCGGGTCACCGCGGTCGCCAGCAGCACGGCGTCGCAGCCCAGCTCCATGGCCAGCGCGGCGTCGCTCGCGGTGCCGACGCCCGCGTCGAGGATCACCGGCACCGAGGCCGCCTCGGCGATCAGCTCGATGCTGTGCGGGTTGCGGACGCCCAGACCGGATCCGATCGGCGCGCCCAGCGGCATCACCGCCGCGCAGCCGGCCTGCTCCAGCCTGCGGGCCAGCGCCGGGTCGTCCCCGATGTACGGGAGCACCGTGAACCCGTCCGCGACCAGTCGCTCGGCGGCGTCGAACGTCTCGATCGGGTCGGGCAGCAGGGTCCGCTCGTCCGCGATGACCTCCAGCTTGACCCAGTTCGTCTCCAGGGCCTCCCTCGCCAGGCGAGCGGTCAGCACGGCCTCTCCTGCGGTGAAGCAGCCGGCCGTGTTGGGCAGCACCCGGATGTTGCGCCGGCGCAGCACGTCGAGCACCGACCCCTGGACCGCGGGATCGAGCCTGCGCATCGCCACCGTGGTCAGCTCGGTGCCGGACGCCTCCAGGGCCCGGTCGAGCACGTCCAGCGAGGGCGCGCCCCCGGTCCCCATGATCAGTCGCGAGGTGAACTTCTCCCCGCCCAGGACCAGCACGTCGTCCGCGTCGTTCACGGTCATCCTCCCTGCACCGCCGTCAGCACCTCGACCCGGTCGTTCTCGGCCAGCGCCGTCGACTCCCACGAGCCCCTGCTCACCACCACGTCGTTGACCGCCACGGCGACGCCGCTGGTCAGCGCCGTCAGCGTGCGTACGGCCTCCGCCACGGTCATGCCGTCGGGCAGCTCACCGGCGTTTCCATTGATCGTCACCTTCATCGGACGCCCCTCCCCGGGTCGCAGGACCGGACGGCCTCCGGAACGTCGCCGCCGGTCAGGAACGCCGTGACCGCCTCCGCGGTGACCGGCGCGAGCAGCACACCGCCGCGGTGGTGCCCGGTGGCCGCGATCACGCCCGGCGCGACCGCCGGACCGATCAGCGGCAGGTTGTCCGGCGTCCCCGGCCGGAAGCCGACGGTCGTCTCCGCCAGCTCCAGCTCCGTGATGCCGGGAACGAGTTCGCGTGCGTCGCGCAGCAGCTCGTACACGCCGCCCGCGGTCACCCGGCCGTCGAACCCCAGCTCCTCCACCGTGGCGCCGAGCGTGATCTCGCCGTCGCCTCTCGGAACCAGGTACGCGGGCGAGCCGTGCACCATCCCGCGTACGCACCGGCTCAGGAACCCCTTCGGGCCGCGCAGCCGCAGGATCTGCCCCTTGACCGGCCGTACCGGCAGGCCGGGAGCCAGCGACGCCGACCAGGAACCGGCCGCGACCACCACCCGCGACCCGGCCAGCACCTCGCCGGACGCCAGCCGTACGCCCCGGACCTCGTCCGCCGCCTCGGCCAGCTCGGCCACCCGGTCCGGGACCAGCGTGCCGCCCGCCCGCACGAACGCCGTCAGCAGCGCCCGCACCACCAGGCGCGGGTTCACCCAGGCGTCGTCGGCCGCCAGCAGCCCGCCGCGTACCGACGGAGACAACATCGGTTCGTACCGGCGGCACTCGCGCCCGGTCAGCCGCTCCACCCGCAGGCCGAGCGTGTCCTCGAACGCCGCGAGATCCTCCAGGTAGGCCAGGTCGTCCGGGCCGTACGCGACCTCGAGCGTGCCGTCGGCGTGGTAGTCGACATCGACGCCGCTCTCCTCCTGGAGGGCGTCCCGGAACGACGGCCACCTCTCCAACGACGCCAGTCCGAGGCGCAGCAGCGGCTCCTCGGTGTACGTCACCTCGCTGACCGGGGCCAGCATGCCCGCCGCGGCGTGCGACGCGCCCGCGCCGGGATCGGGATCCACCACCGCCACGGAAAGGCCGAGCCGTGCGGTACGCCATGCGGCCGACAGGCCCACCACGCCACCACCCACGACGACCACGTCGTAGCCACGCAATCTGTGCGCTCCCTTCGCCGGCATTACCCGGATCAGGTGTTCTGGCGGTCGAGAGCCTGGAGTGCTCTCCTCTCAGCCCGGCTCACCGGGCTCCCGCGCGTCTTACGCCTCAAGACTAGTCTTGATCGGGAGTGTCACGCACAACATGGTCGTCGCGCATTGTGCGGGCTACTTGCTCAACTCGTTACCAAATCTCCATTGGCGGGTGCCCCGGTCGCCGATCTAGTGTCGGGGCGTGGATCACGTCGTGGTGGTAGGTGCCGGCCTGGCCGGGATACGGAGCATCGAGGCACTGCGAGCCCACGGGTTCGCCGGCCGGATCACGCTGATCGGCGAGGAACCTCATCGCCCCTATGACAGGCCGCCCCTCTCCAAGGCGGTGCTGCTCGGAGAGACCGACTCCACTGTGGTCGACTCCGACCTGGACGCCCTGAACGTGCGGCTGCTCCTCGGGACCGCCGCCAAGGGGCTCGGGACCGGCGTACTGGAAACCACAGAAGGAGAACTCGCCTACGACGGGCTCGTCATCGCCACAGGGGCGACCCCCATCCGGCTGCGCGGTGAGGGCAGGCAGCACGTCCTGCGCACCATCGACGACGCCATCGAGCTGCGCGCCCGGCTCGTGTCCGGCGCCCGCGTCGCCGTCATCGGCGCCGGCTGGATCGGCGCGGAGGTCGCCACCGCCGCGGCCAGGGCGGGATGCGCCGTCACGGTCGTCGAGGCGGGGGAGACGCCTCTCGCCGCGGCCCTCGGTACCACCGTCGGCGCCTACACCACCGGCTGGTACGGCGAAGCCGGCATCGAGCTCCGGCTCGGCGCCATGGTCGGCTCCGTCGACCCCGACGGCCTGACGCTCATGTCCGGCGCGCGCATCCCCGCCGACGTCGTCGTCACCGGCGTCGGCGTCCGCCCCGCCGTCGAATGGCTGAAGGGCTCCGCCGTCGAACTCGACGACGGCGTCCTCGTGGACGAGCACCTGCGCACGTCGGTCCCCGGCGTCGTCGCCGTGGGCGACTGCGCGAACTGGTGGTCCCGCAGGTTCGGCAGGCGCCTGCGGGTCGAGCACTGGGACAACGCGCTCGGCGCGCCGGACACCGCCGCCGCCACGCTGCTCGGAGAGGACGCGGTGTACGACCCCGTCCCGTACTTCTGGTCCGAGCAGTTCGGCCGGATGGTGCAGTTCGCCGGATACCGCGAGGGCGCCCGCCTCGTCCTGAGGGGGAGCCCGCGCGAGGACCGGAAATGGGCTGCCTGCTGGCTCACCGAGGACGACCGGCTGGCCGCCGTGCTGACCGTCGACCGCCCCAGGGACCTCGTCCAGGGGCGGCGCCTGATCGAGGCGGGGAAGCGGGTGAACGCCACCAGGATCGTCGATCCCGCCGCCACCCTGCGTGACTGCGTCTTGGCATGAGAACCGGCGGGGATCCGGCGGAACGATCGGTGTGAGCGCCGCCGGATCCCCGCCAAGCTTTACCGGCCGCGCCGCAATCGAGGTGTTTTGCGGCAGGCACCTGTGGTAATCGTGGATTTGTGACGCTTACTGTTGCGCAGATCGACAGAGAAACCGACCAGCTCGTAGGGGAGTGGCTCCCCATCTCTGAGGTCGCGAAGAGGCTCGGACTTTCCATCGGCAGGGCCAAGCAGCTCCTGAAGGACAAGAAGCTCGTCGGTGCCCGCAGGGACGGCGGCGGGGGGCCGCAGGTCCCGGCGAGGTTCCTCGGGCCGGACGACGTGCTCAAGGGATTGCCCGGCACGCTCACCGTGCTCGCCGACGCCGGATTCGACGAGGTCGAGTCGATCCGCTGGCTCTTCACGCCCGACGAGTCGCTGCCTGGGGCGCCGATCGACGCGATCAGCGCCGGACGGCACACCGAGGTCAAGCGCAGGGCGCAGGCCCTCGGGTTCTGATCGACTCTCGGGGGCATGGCATCGTAGTCACGTGAATCTCCGACAGCGGCTGGCCGGCGCCCGGCTGTACCTGTGCACCGACGGCCGGCGGGCCCGTGGCGACCTGCCCGAGTTCCTCGACACCGTGCTGGCCGCCGGTGTGGACATCGTCCAGCTCCGCGAGAAGGGGCTGGAGGCGCGCGAGGAGCTCGCGCTGCTCGAGGTGTTCCGTGACGCGTGCGACCGGCACGGCGCCCTGCTCGCCGTGAACGACCGCGCCGACGTCGCCTTCGCCGCGCGCCCCGACATCCTGCATCTCGGCCAGGACGACCTGCCGGTTCCCGTCGCCCGGGAGATCCTCGGGCCCGACGTGCTGATCGGCAGGTCGACCCACTCCGCGGCCGAGGCGACGGCCGCGGCGTCCGAGCAGGGAGTCGACTATTTCTGCTGCGGGCCGATCTGGCCCACGCCGACCAAGCCGGGCCGTCCCGCGCCCGGTGTCGCGTTGCTCGAGCACGCCGCCGGCCTGGGTACGGCCCGGCCCTGGTTCGGCATCGGTGGCATCGACCTCGGAAACCTGGACGAGGTCGTGTCCCACGGCGTGCGCCGGGTCGTGGTGGTGCGGGCGATCACGGATGCCGAGGACCCGGCGGCGGCGACGGCCGCGCTGCGGGCCCGCCTCGACGCCGTGTCTCTCTGATCGCCGCTGCCACCCACGTTTCCCGGCGGGTGGCTCAGCGGGTGGGGGAGACGAACTCGGGCTGGTCGAGCAGGCGTAGCCAGCTCCCGTCCGGCTGGCGCCGGACGACCTGCGCGCGGGCGCCGGCCCCGTCCTTCGGCGGGGTGGAGGTGAGCGCGATGTCGCCGCTGACCAGGGTCGGCAGCGGCTGTTCCGGCTCGAAGCGGGGACGGTTGGCCAGCACCTTCTCCCACAGGGCGCGAATCGCCTCGCGGCCCACCGTCCGGCCGCCGGGCGGATAGGCCATCACCGCGTTCTCTTCGTACAGCGCGGCGACTCCGGCCGCGTCACCGGCGTTGGATCGTTCGACGAACAGGCGGGTGATGTCCTCGGGTCGCATGGCCTTCTCGTACTCCGGCATGGATTCCTCCTGATGGGGGCGCTTCGACGCTTCCCACCCTGGCTCGCCCGCCAATAGAAGTCCAACAGATAGAACTGATGGAAACTAGAATCCACAGTCATGGAGCTGAGGCAGCTGGAATACTTCGTCGCGGTCGCCGAGGAGCGGAACTTCACCCGGGCGGCCGAGCGCGTCCACATCAGCCAGTCCGGCGTCAGTGCCCAGATCCGCCAGTTGGAACGTGAACTCGGTGCCGAGCTCTTCGACCGCTCGGCGCGCACCGCCACCCTCACCGTGGCGGGAAAGGCCGCGCTCGAACACGCCCGCGCCGCGCTCGCCGCCGCTTCGGCGGTCGGCCAGGCGGTGGGTGAGGTGACCGACCTGATCCGGGGGCGCCTCACGGTCGGGATGGTCATCGGCTGCACCGTCACGCCGCTGTTCGACGCCCTCGCCGCGTTTCACCGGGCGCATCCCGGCGTGGAGATCTCGCTCCTGGAGGACAACTCCGACCGGCTCGTCGAGGGGGTGCGCGCCGGCACCCTCGACCTGGCTCTGGTCGGGATCGCGACCGCCGCCCCCGAGGGGCTGGACGCGCTGACGATCATCAGCGAGCGGCTCGTCGTGGCGGTCCCGGACGGCCACCCCTTGGCGGAGCGGCGCAGGGTCGTCCTGCGTGACGTGTGCGCCCACCCGATCGTGTGCATGCCGCCCGGCACCGGTCTGCGTACGGTGTTCGACCAGGCGTGCGCGGCGCGGAACCTCCAGCCGGTGATCGCGCTGCAGGCCAGCGCCGCGGACGCCGTCGCCGACCTCGCCGCGCGTGGGCTCGCCGTCGGCGTGCTCAGCCGTTCGATGGCCGAGCACTACCGCGACCGGCTCACCGCACTCACGATCGACGATCTCGAAACGCCCGCCCTGCTCGCCCTGGTGTGGAGGAGCACGCACAGCCCGGCGCTGCGTGAACTGCTCGTGCACAGCAGGCGAGCGTTCAGCACGCCCGGCGCTGACTAGCGGGAACGTCTTTCAGGATCGACCCATCATGGGTTCCGGAGGTGTCCGGGCCTTGCCGGTACCCGCTCTCTCCCGCTGGGCGGTCCCCCTCCTGCGGCGGCCTCCGCCGTAGTCCAGCCGTCGTCCGGCCGCCGCTCGGCTGCGGCCGGACAGGCGGAAATGGACGGGCGGAAAGGCACAGCGGGGAGGGACGGGCAGATACCGGAGGGGTCCGGACGGGTCAGGTGCGCCGCGTGGTGGCGGCGACGGCCAGGGCTCCGAGCGCGTCACGCGCCTCGGACTCGATGGGCGCGCGATCGAGGGAGCGGAGCGCGTCGTCGAGATAGCGCTTGATCATCTCCTCGCACTGGAGCAGCGCCCCGGTCTCCTCGATGACCATGCGGAGCCGCTCGACGCCCTCCTCGTCCAGCTTCGGATCGCCGAGGAGGGTCCGTACGACCTCGGCCTGGGCGTCGGAGGCGCCCGCGAGGGTTCGCGCGATCAGCATGGTGCGCTTGCCCTCGCGCAGGTCGTCGCCCGCCGGCTTGCCGGTCTCGGCCGGATCGCCGAAGACCCCGAGCACGTCGTCGCGTAGCTGGAAGGCGATGCCCACCTTCTGTCCGTACTCGACGCAGAGCTGGTCGATCCACGGCGTCACGCCACGGGCCGCCAGGACGAGGCCGAGCCGCAACGGTTGCTCGACCGAGTACTTGCCGCTCTTGTACAGCGCGACCCGCAGGGCGCTCTCGAAGGTGCTCTCACCCTTGGCCTGCTCCAGCAGGTCGAGGTACTGCCCGAACATCAGCTCGGTGCGCATGTGGTCGTAGACCGGCTGCGCGGCGGCGAGGGCGTCGTCGGGCACGCCGCTGGTCCGCCACATCTGCCCCGCCCAGATGAGGAGCAGGTTGCCGAGCAGGACCGCCGCCCCCTCACCGAACTGCTCCGCCGAGCCGTGCCAGCCGGATTCGGCGTGCAGGCGCTCGAACCGGCGGTGCGCGGCGGGCATGCCGCGCCGCAGGTCGCTGGCGTCCATCACGTCGTCATGGATGAGTGCGCTGGCCTGGAGCAGTTCGAGCGAGGCCGCGGCGCTGTAGAGGGCTGGATCATCGGCACCGCCCGCCGCACGCCATCCCCAGTGGCAGAAGGCTGGGCGCAGCCTCTTGCCTCCGGCGATGAAGTCGTCCACGGCGGTCAGCAGAACGGCGAACTGGGGGTCGTCGAAGAACGGTCGCTGGTCGTCGAGGAACCTTCGGAGAGAACGATCCACTTCGAAACGTACGAGGTCGAGCGGGGCGGCGGAAGTGGTCATGCCTCTGAGCGTAACCGGCATAGATCGAACAGTGGAGACCTGGGGAGACATATGTGGCAGGTGGTAGTAAAGCGACCATGATTCGTCCGCATGGCGAGAAGGGAGGCGACCGGTAGGGAGAGGAGCGGTAGCCTTGTCACCATGGCTTTGGGTCTCCCGTCACGACTTCCCGACCGCGTTCCCACGGTCCGCGAGATGCTCGCCGCGGGGGAGCGGTCATTCTCGTTCGAGTTCTTCCCGCCGAAGACCGACGAGGGGGAGCGGCAACTCTGGCGGGCGATCCGCGAGCTGGAGGCGCTGCGACCGACCTTCGTCTCCGTGACCTACGGCGCCGGCGGCAGCACGCGTGACCGCACGGTGGACATCGTGGAGCGCCTCGCCCACGAGACGACGCTCACACCGGTCGCGCACTTCACCGCCGTCGACCACTCCATCAAGGAGTTGCGTCACCTGATCGGCAGGTTCGCCGACGCGGGCGTGCGCAACATCCTGGCCGTACGAGGCGACCCGCGCGGCGGCGACCCCCTCGACGAGTGGATCAAACACCCCGAGGGCGTGCAGTACGCCGAGGACCTCGTGCGGTTGATCCGCCAGTCCGGCGACTTCTGTGTGGGCGTGGCCGCCTTCCCGTACAAGCACCCGCGGTCCGCCACGATCGAGTCGGACACCGAATACTTCGTGCGCAAGTGCCAGGCCGGGGCCGACTACGCGATCACGCAGATGTTCTTCCGCGCGGAGGACTACCTCCGCCTGCGTGACCGGGTGGCCGCGATGGGCTGCGACACGCCGATCATCCCGGGCGTCATGCCGGTGACCCAGATGAGCACGATCGCCCGTTCCGAGCAGCTGTCGGGCGCGCCGTTCCCGCCCGAGGTGGCGGCCCGCTTCGCGGAAGTCGCCGACGACCCCGCCGCGGTGCGCCGCCTGGGCATCGAGCACGCGGCCGAGATGTGTCAGACGCTGCTCGACGAGGGTGCGCCGGGGATCCACTTCATCACCTTCAACAGGTCGAGCGCCACCCGCGAGGTGTTCCAGGCGCTGGACCAGAGCCCGGCCGCGCTGTCCGCCTGAGCCCGCTCAGCTTCCCGGGGCCAGGGGGAGCTTCGTCCCGGCGATCGCGTAGCTCTCGCGGCCGCCGGGAAAGGCGAAGCCCGTCATTAGATCGGTGAAGCCGATGCTGCGGTAGAGCCGCCTGGCCACGGTCGGGGCGTCGTGCGTGGAGAGCACGGCGGTGCGCTCGGGCCGCCCGTCGCAGATCGTGTGGATCAGGCGGCGGCCGATGCCCTTGCACTGATGGCCGGGAAGGACGTGGATCTCGGCGATCTCCAGCGCGTCGCCGAACCACTCGTCGGCGGCGAGAGGGCCGGACTGGTCCGTCAGCGATCTGGCGACGATGTCGTGCCACCACTGGCCCGGCATCCCGTGGAAGCCGTACGCGAAGCCGATGATCTCGGGGTCTTCGGCGAGGACGCAGACGAAGTCCGGATAGGTGGCGTGGTTGCGCATGATGCCGAGGCGGCCGGAGAGCTGATCGGAGGGCGGACGCATGGCAGCCGTGTAGATGGCGAGCACCGTGTCGAGTGCCGCGATGAACTCGTCGGGTCCGACGCGTCGCAATTCGATCACTTTCCGCACACTAGCAAAGTCGTCCATCTCGGGGCACCGGCCGTGCCACACGCGCGAACCACGATCACCGACCCGGGGAGCTACCAGGACCTACGGGAAGCCATCGGGACATACGGGCCTCTACGCGGAGATCTGCGAGGGCCTGCGGGGATCTACGGGTATCTCGGAGGGGAGATCTGTGGGGATTCGTGGGGATTCGTGGATCCCGGCCCTCGCGCGACCCTCGACGGGCGGTCCGTGGCCGGGATCGCGACGGGTCATTCCACTTCTGCGGGGGTGCCGCCGGTCATCTTGATCAGCTCGTCGAACGATGTGGGGAAGACCGCGTGCGGGTGCCCGGCCGCCGCCCAGACGACGCTGTGCTTGCCCAGCCACGTGTCCACCAGCGTGCGCACCGGCGCGGGGTGACCCACGGGCGCGACGCCTCCGATCGCCTGCCCGGTGTGCTCGCGTACGAACTCCGGCGTGGCCCGCCGCACCTTCGCCGCGCCGACAAGCCCGGCGATCAGGTCGGTGTTCACGCGGTGGGCGCCGCTGGTGAGCACGAGGAGAGGTGCGCCGTCCGCGTCGAAGATCAGGCTGTTGGCGATCGCGCCGACCTCACAGCCGAGTTGGGCCGCCGCCGCGGCGGCCGTCGGCACGGATTCGGGAAAAACCACGACATCACCCTCGACGTCATGGGAGCGCAGGACCTCTGTCACACGGACCACGCTCGGATGCAACTTTTCTGGCATCCGGCAACTCTAATCAGGTGGACAGGCCGTGGGCCATGCATTACGGCCCCAAGGCAAGTACCCCGGACGCTTGATCCGTGGGTTAATGTCCTTTGATCCAAAACTGAGAGAAGTGCGAGAACTGAAAGGGTTGATCCCAATGGGGGCACGACGGTGGCTGGCCGCCGCGACGCTGGTCACGGTGGGGGCCGTGACGCTCGCGGGCTGCGGCACGGCGGGGGCCGAGCAGGTGCGGCCGGGCGACACCGCGCGGGTGCGGCCGGTGGCCGCCGCCGCGCCGGTGAGGGTCACGGCGCCCGTGAGGGTGACGCAGGCGAGTGCGGCCACGGCCGGCTCGGGGATCCGCGCCGCTTCCGCCGCGTTCTCGTCGTTCGCCGCGCCGGGCCGTACGCTCAAGCCCGGATCCAAGGGGGCCGAGGTCAAGGCGCTACAGGTCCGGCTGAAGGAGCTCGGCTACGTGCCCGGCGCACTCGACGGCAAGTACGGCGGGACCACCCAGGCCGCGGTCTGGGCCTTCCAGAAGGTCCAGGGCATCAAGCCGACGAGCACGGTGGCGAGCCGCACCTGGCGGGCACTGGAGAACCCGAAGGCGCCCAAGGTCCTGGTGCCGGGTGGCAAGCCGGACCGGGCCGAGGTCAACCTGACCCAGCAGATCATGGTGCTGTACTCCGGGGGCGAGGTGAAGCTCATCTCGCACATCTCATCCGGAAGCGGGATCCCCTACACCGAGTACGCCATGTGGAACGGCAAGCGGACGAAGTTCACCGGCAGTGCCAGGACGCCGACGGGAGACTACAAGACGACCTGGCGCCGGAGCGGCTGGCACCGGTCCTACCTGGGGCAGCTGTACAACCCGATCTTCTTCAACGGCGGCATCGCCTTCCATGGCGCGCTGTCCGTGCCGCTCTACCCGGCGTCCCACGGTTGCGTGCGGCTGCCGATGAACGTGGCGGAGATCCTGCCCGGCATGCTCGGCACCGGCGTTCCCGTGCACGTGCGCGGCAAGTTCGCACGCTGAGTGCACAGCGAGCCCACACCGAGTTCACACCTTCACACCGCGTCCACCCGCGCCGATCGCGCACCGATCCACACCGGTTCAGCCTGATCTGGGCTGAACCAGGCTGATCTGGGATGGTCTGGCTGATCGCGCACCGATCGCGGACCGATTCACGCCGATCGCGCACCGATCCGGACTGATCGCTGACGGGCCCGGGGCGACATGCTCCGGGCCCGTGCCATGCCCGGGGCGACATGCCCGCCCGGGCCTGCATGCCCGGGACGGCGCGGCCGCCGCGGAACGGTGCCAGGCCCGGATGCCCCGCAGCGCACGACCGGCGGACGTTCCGTACGTCGGCGTGGACCGTTCCGGGAACGGCCACGGATCGCGGCGCGCCGGCGGAACAGGCGATCACCGTCGGGGTCGGCCGGGGACGGCGATCCCCTTCCCCGCAGGGCTTCCGGTGCTCCCGGAGGTCGTTGACCAGGGCGGTCGTCACATGATCAATCGAACCCTTGTTCGCTATGGTGCTTGACAGCGAACCTGGTCGAATTTATGTTCGATGCAGTGAGTGTGAGACTCGCGGCTCGCATTCATCCCGTTGGATGCCGTGCCTTCGTCGTCGGCGGAGACGAGCGCGGTGCGGTCCACGGCGTGGGCCGGACGGGGAGAGGGGAAGCTCCTCGTCCGGCCGCCGTGACAAATTGTCGGTGCGGTTTGCAAGGGTGATCTCACCGGCGAGCAACGCCGGAGGCCACGACTCGAGGAGGCGGGCGTGACTGGACAGGTCGATGACCGCAGGAGCGGGCCCAAGGTCCCGCAGACCGCTCTGGCGCATCTCGCGGACGCCCGTTCCTGCCTGGCGGACGCCCTTGGCGGCCCCACCCCGGCGGACAGGTACGTGTCGGCTCATCTCGCGGCGCTCCGTGCGGCGGCGGCCGTGCTCGCCGCGCGCCCGAGGCCGATGGACGGGCGGCGCCGCCGACTGCGGAGCGCCTGGGAGTTGCTGCCCGAGGCCGAGCCCAAGCTGGCCGAGTGGGCCGCCTTCTTCGCGGTGAGCGCCACGAAACGCGCGGCGGCCGAGGCGGGGATGACCCGCGTGGTCAGTCAGCGAGACGCCGAGGAGCTCATCGCCGAGGCGGACAGGTTCGTCGGCGAGGTCGAGGCCATCCTCGGGGTGCCCGGCCAGTCGGCTCTTCCGATGGCGGGATAGGTTCGCACGCCCGACGGCGGGATAGGTTCGCACGGCGTGGCGCGGAGCGCGGGGGTGCGTGGTGGGTGACGTGTGCGAATCGGGGCTGCGGGCGGCCGGGCCGGGCGGCTCGGAGCCCCGATTCGGTCATGCGTGTTCAGTGCTTGACGAAGACGTTCAATGGTGGCGCTCGATGAGGGCGCGCAGCGTCAGAAGGACTCCACGGCCCGGCGGGCCTCCGCGTCGAGAACGCCCCAGCTGATGAACTCCTCGGTCAACTCGACCGGCGACTTGTCATAGATGACCGCAAGCGAGCGCAGGTCCTCCTGGCGGATCGACAGCACCTTGCCGTTGTAGTCACCACGCTGGCTCTGGATGGTCGCGGCATACCTGGCGAGCGGGCCGGCCTTGTCCTTCGGGAGCTGCGAGAGCCGCTCCAGGTCGATGACAAGCTTCGGCGCGGGGGCCAGCGGGCTGGGAGCGGCCCCGCCGGGGAGCAGCTCCGACACCGGAACACCGTAGAATTCGGCAAGCTCGGCCAGCTTCTGCACGGTGACCGCGCGGTCGCCGCGCTCATAGGAGCCCACCACGACGGCCTTCCAGCGGCCACGGGACTTCTCTTCGACCCCGTGCAGGGACAGGCCCTGCTGGGTGCGGATCGCGCGCAGTCGCGCGCCGAGCGACTTGGCGTAGTCAGACGGCATCGTGTGGCCCCCGGCTTTCTATGTCTGTTCTCACTTGATTCTGCTTCCTTGTCCCGTATGCACGGAACACCGGGGCGGGCGCCTGAGCCAGGCACCTTCGGTGACCAGTGCGTCGGGTTTTACCCAGGAAGGTCGTGTGTTGTGGTTACGGACAGTGACGGTAAAGCCGTCACTGTCAAAGGTCAAGCTGATTGGAAAAAAGAGCTCCAAACAGTGCTCTCCCCTCAATCCCCCCATCCGAGCCTGCCTCGGCTTCTCCGGTGAGTGACGCCCAGAGCGAACGCGGCCCGCCCGTACGGCATCGTCGCTGGCAGGAGGGGGTGACCCGTCGGGCGCCCCGAGACCGTGCTGGTAGTGTGGGCGCGGCCAGACACCCTTTTAAGACCCGTCCTGTGAGGCGGGAAAGGTGGTGATATCTCCATGTCCGATGCCCGAAATCAGGCCCGTGCGGTCCTTGAGGGTCCCGACATCCACCGGGCGCTGACCCGGATCGCGCACGAGATCCTCGAACGCACCAAGGGTGCGGAAAGAGTCGTGCTTCTCGGCATCCCCACCCGCGGCGCCACGCTGGCGTTCCGGATCGCGGAGCGCATCTCCCAGTTCGAGGGCGTGAAGGTGCCCGTCGGCGCCATCGACATCACGATGTACCGCGACGACCTCCGGCTGCGGCCCACCCGCCCGCTCGGCCGTACGGACCTTCCTCCGGAGGGAGTGGACGGCAGGACGGTCGTCCTCGTCGACGACGTGCTCTTCTCCGGCAGGACCGTGCGCGCGGCACTCGACGCGCTCAATGACGTGGGCCGGCCGCGCGCCGTCCAACTCGCCACCCTGGTCGACCGCGGCCACCGGGAGCTGCCCATCCGGGCCGACTACGTCGGCAAGAACCTGCCGACCTCCAAGAGCGAGAAGGTCAAGGTCTATCTCGAGGAGATCGACGGGCGGGACGCCGTACTGCTCATCAAGGGAGACGACCGGCCCGCGGCCGGCGAAGCGAACGGGGAGCGGTGAGCACGATGAAGCGGCACCTCATCTCCGCGGGCGACCTGACCCGCGACGACGCCCTGCTCGTCCTCGACACCGCCGAGGAACTGGCCCGGGTCTCCGAGCGCTCCATCAAGAAGCTGCCGACGCTGCGCGGCCGCACGGTGGTCAACCTCTTCTACGAGGACTCCACCCGCACCCGCATCTCGTTCGAGGCCGCGGCCAAGCGGCTGTCCGCCGACGTCATCAACTTCTCGGCCAAGGGGTCGAGCGTGTCCAAGGGCGAGTCGCTCAAGGACACCGCGCTGACGCTCGAGGCCATGGGCGCCGACGCGGTCGTCATCAGGCACGGCGCCTCCGGCGCGCCGCATCGCCTGGCCAACTGGGTCCGCGGCAGCGTGGTGAACGCCGGCGACGGCACCCACGAGCACCCCACCCAGGCGCTGCTCGACGCGTTCAGCATGCGCCGCAGGATGGGCAGGATCGACGGGCTCAAGGTCTCCATCGTGGGCGACGTCCTGCACAGCCGGGTCGCCCGCTCCAACGTCCTGCTCCTGCACACCCTCGGCGCCGAGGTGACCCTGGTCGCCCCGCCGACCCTGCTGCCCGTGTCGGTCGACACCTGGCCCTGCCAGATCTCGTACGACATCGACGCGGTCCTGCCGAAGTCGGACGTCGTGATGATGCTCCGCGTGCAGCTGGAGCGGATGAACGCGGCCTACTTCCCGTCCGCGCGGGAGTACAGCCGCCGCTACGGCCTCGATCGTGAGCGCTTCGCCCGCCTGCACGACGACGCGATCGTCATGCACCCCGGACCGATGAACCGCGGCATGGAGATCTCCGCCGAGGTCGCCGACTCGCCCCGCTCGACGATCGTGGAGCAGGTGGCGAACGGCGTGACCGTCCGCATGGCCGTTCTCTATCTGCTGCTGAGCGGGTCCGAGCCCGCGATCGGGGGAGACCTGTGAGCACCATCCTCATCAAGAACGCCCGCGTACTCGGCGGCGAGCCGCGCGACATCCTCGTCAGGGACGGCGTGATCACCGAGATCGGGCCGGCCGCCGGCAGGGCGGGCAAGGCCGACACGATCGACGCGACCGGCCTGATCGCGCTGCCCGGCCTGGTCGACCTGCACACGCACCTGCGCGAGCCCGGCCGCGAGGACGCCGAGACCGTCGAGACCGGCACCCAGGCCGCCGCGCGCGGCGGGTACACCGCCGTCCACGCCATGGCCAACACCTCGCCGGTGGCCGACACCGCCGGTGTGGTCGAGCAGGTCTGGCGGCTCGGCCAGGAGTACGGCCACTGCGACGTCCAGCCGGTCGGAGCCGTGACGTCGGGCCTCGAGGGCAGGCAGCTCGCCGAGCTCGGCGCCATGGCCGACTCCGCCGCCAGGGTCCGGGTCTTCTCCGACGACGGCAAATGCGTCTCCGACGCCGTGCTGATGCGCCGGGCGCTGGAGTACGTCAAGGCGTTCGACGGCGTCGTCGCCCAGCACGCCCAGGAGCCGCGCCTCACGGAGGGCGCCCAGGTCAACGAGGGCGAGGTCTCCGGCAGGCTCGGCCTGACGGGGTGGCCGGCGGTCGCCGAGGAGGCGATCATCTCCCGCGACTGCCTGCTGGCCGCCCACGTCGGCTCCCGGCTGCACGTGTGCCACGTCTCCACCGCGGGCTCCGTCGAGATCATCCGCTGGGCCAAGTCGAAGGGCTGGGACGTCACCGCCGAGGTGACGCCGCACCACCTGCTGCTCACCGACTCGTGCGTGGAGCGTTCCCCCGTCGGGCCGTACAACCCGATCTACAAGGTGAACCCGCCGCTGCGCACGAACGAGGACGTCATGGCGCTGCGCGAGGCGCTCGCCGACGGGACGATCGACTGCGTCGCCACCGACCACGCCCCGCACCCGGTCGAGGACAAGGAGACCGAGTGGGCCGCGGCGGCCATGGGCATGATCGGCCTGGAGACCGCGCTCTCGGTGGTCCAGGAGGCCATGGTCGAGACCGGCCTGCTCGACTGGGCCGGCGTCGCCGACCGCATGTCCTACCGGCCGGCCAGGATCGGCAGGCTGAGCGGGCACGGCAACCCCCTGGAGGCGGGGGCGACCGCGAACATCACGCTTTACGACCCCTCGGTCCGCACGGCGGTGGATCCGGCGGCGATGGCCTCCAAGAGCCGCAACACGCCGTACGAGGGCATGACGCTTCCTGGCCGGGTCGTGGCCACGTTGCTGCGCGGCCGCCCGACCGTTCTCGAAGGGAAGCTGGTGTGACGATGAGTGAGGAGAGCGGGACCGTGAACACGGCGTTGCTCGTGCTGGAGGACGGCAGGGTCTTCGAGGGGACGGCCTTCGGGGCCGTCGGCGAGACCTTCGGCGAGATGGTCTTCAACACCGGGATGACGGGGTACCAGGAGACGCTGACCGACCCGTCCTACCACCGGCAGATCGTCGCGATGACCGCGCCGCACATCGGCAACACGGGCGTCAACGACGAGGACCCGGAGTCCGGCAAGGTGTGGGTGGCCGGCTACGTCGTCCGCGAGCCGTCCCGGATCCGGTCCAACTGGCGGTCCACCAAGAGCCTGGACGACTACCTGAGTGAGCAGGGCGTGGTCGGCATCGCGATGCCCGGCACCCGCGCGCTGACCCGCCACCTGCGCGAGCGCGGCGCGATGCGCGCCGGGATCTTCTCCGGTACGGCTCTGGCGGGCACCGGCGCGGACCCGGCGCGAGCCGACGTCGAGGAACTCGTCGAGCGGGTACGGCGCTCGCCCGGGATGGAGGGCGCCGACCTCGCCAAGGAGGTCTCGACCGGCGAGCCGTACGTCGTGAAGGCCACGGGCGAGCGGCGTTTCACGGTGGCGGCGGTCGATCTCGGCATCAAGGCGATGACCCCGGAGCGGATGGCCGAGCGGGGATGCGAGGTGCACGTCCTGCCGGCGACCGCGACGGCGGAGGACATCCTCGCCATCGAGCCGGACGGCGTGTTCTTCTCCAACGGGCCGGGCGACCCGGCCACCGCTGACTACGCGGTCGAGGCGCTGCGCGGCGTGCTGGACTCCGGCCGGCCGTTCTTCGGCATCTGCTTCGGCAACCAGATCCTCGGCCGGGCGCTGGGGCTGGGCACGTACAAGCTGCGTTACGGACACCGGGGCGTCAACCAGCCCGTCCAGGACCGCAGGACCGGCAAGGTGGAGATCTCCGCGCACAACCACGGCTTCGCCGTCCGGGCCCCGCTCGACGGGCCGTTCGACACGCCGTACGGCAGGGCGGAGGTCAGCCACGTGAACCTGAACGACGGCTGCGTGGAGGGGCTGCGCCTGCTCGACTACCCGGGCTTCAGCGTGCAGTACCACCCGGAGGCCGCGGCGGGGCCGCACGACGCCGCATACCTCTTCGACGAGTTCTGCGAGCTGATGGAGCGGGCGGGCGGTGCCCGGCCGGAGACGACGAGCGAAACGGGGGAGAAGGGTGCCTAAGCGCACGGACATCAGGTCGATCATGGTGATCGGCTCCGGGCCCATCGTGATCGGGCAGGCGTGCGAGTTCGACTACTCGGGCACCCAGGCCTGCCGGATCCTGCGAGCCGAGGGTTTCCGGGTCATCCTGGTCAACAGCAACCCGGCCACGATCATGACGGACCCGGAGTTCGCCGACGCGACCTACGTCGAGCCGATCACCCCGGACATCGTCGAGAAGATCATCGCGAAGGAGCGGCCGGACGCGCTGCTGCCGACGCTGGGCGGCCAGACCGCCCTCAACACCGCCGTCGCCCTGCACGAGGCGGGCGTGCTCGAGCGGTACGACGTGGAGCTGATCGGCGCCAACTTCGACGCCATCCAGGCGGGGGAGAACCGCGAGCGGTTCAAGGGCATCGTCGCCAAGGTGGCCGCCGAACACGGCCTGAACGCCGAGTCCGCGCGCAGCGTGATCTGCCACTCCATGGACGACTGCCTGGCCGCCGTCGGCGAGCTGGGCTACCCGCTCGTGGTCCGGCCGTCGTTCACGATGGGCGGCGTCGGTTCCGGCTTCGCCTACGACGAGGACGACCTGCGCCGCATCGCGGGTGCCGGGCTCGACGCGTCTCCGACCACCGAGGTGCTCCTGGAGGAGTCGATCCTCGGCTGGAAGGAGTACGAGCTGGAGGTCATGCGCGACAAGGCCGACAACGTCGTGATCGTGTGCTCCATCGAGAACATCGACCCGATGGGCGTGCACACGGGCGACAGCGTGACCGTGGCCCCGGCCCTGACGCTGACCGACCGCGAATACCAGAACATGCGGGACGTCGCGATCGCGGTGATCCGCGAGGTCGGCGTGGACACCGGCGGCTGCAACATCCAGTTCGCGGTCAACCCGGACACCGGCCGGATGATCGTCATCGAGATGAACCCGCGCGTGTCGCGCTCGTCCGCGCTGGCGTCGAAGGCCACCGGCTTCCCGATCGCCAAGATCGCGGCCAAGCTCGCCATCGGCTACACCCTCGACGAGATCCCCAACGACATCACCAAGGAGACGCCGGCGTCGTTCGAGCCGTCGCTCGATTACATCGTCGTCAAGGTGCCGCGCTTCGCCTTCGAGAAGTTCGCCGGGGCGGACCAGACCCTCACCACGCACATGAAGTCGGTCGGCGAGGCCATGGCCATCGGCCGGTCCTTCCCCGAGGCGCTCCAGAAGGCCCTCAGATCGCTGGAGAAGAAGGGATCCTCCTTCTCCTGGGTCGGAGCCCCCGGTGACCTGCGGGAGCTCCTGGAAGCCTGCCGCAGGCCGCACGACGGGCGGCTGCGCACCATGCAGCAGGCGATCAGGGCCGGGGCGACGCCGGAGCAGCTGTTCGAGGCCACCAGCATCGACCCGTGGTTCCTCGACCAGCTCTACACGATCGACGAGGTCGCCCGTTCGATCACCGAGCTGGACGTGCCCACCCTGCTCCGGGCCAAGCGGTACGGCTTCGCCGACGCGCAGATCGCCGAGATCCTCGACGTGCCCGAGTCCCGTGTCCGCGAGGCGCGGCACGAGGCGGGCGTGCGGCCGGTCTACAACACGGTGGACACCTGCGCCGCCGAGTTCGCCGCCGCGACGCCGTACCTGTACTCCACCTACGACGAGGAGACCGAGGTTCCCTACGGGGACCGGCCCAAGGTCATCATCCTGGGCAGCGGCCCGAACCGGATCGGGCAGGGCATCGAGTTCGACTACGCCTGTGTGCACGCCTCCTTCGAGCTGTCCAAGGCTGGCTACGAGACGGTGATGGTCAACTGCAACCCGGAGACGGTCTCGACCGACTACGACACCTCCGACCGGCTCTACTTCGAGCCGCTCACGCTGGAGGACGTCCTGGAGGTCGTGCACGCCGAGCAGGAGACCGGCCCGGTGGCCGGTGTGATCGTCCAGCTCGGCGGCCAGACCCCGCTCGGGCTGGCGCAGGCGCTGAAGGACGCCGGGGTGCCGGTCGTCGGCACGTCCCCCGAGTCGATCCACCTGGCGGAGGAGCGCGGCGCGTTCGGCCGGGTGCTGGCCGAGGCGAACCTGCCCGCGCCCAGGCACGGCACCGCGCTGAGCGTGGAGGAGGCCCAGTCCATCGCCGAGGAGATCGGCTACCCGGTCCTCGTCCGGCCTTCCTACGTCCTGGGCGGCGCCGGCATGGCGATCGTCTACGACGACGACACGCTCCGGACGTACATGGCGGACGCGGTACGGGCGTCGGACAACCCGGTGCTGATCGACAAGTTCCTCGACGACGCCATCGAGATCGACGTGGACGCCCTGTTCGACGGTGAGGAGCTGTACCTCGGCGGCGTCATGGAGCACATCGAGGAGGCCGGCATCCACTCCGGCGACTCGGCGTGCGCCCTGCCGCCGATCACCTTGGGCGGGTTCGACATCAAGCGCATCCGCGCCGCCACCGAGGCCATCGCCCGCGGTGTCGGCGTGCGCGGCCTGCTGAACGTGCAGTACGCGATGGCCGCCGGGGTGCTCTACGTCCTCGAGGCCAACCCCCGCGCGAGCCGTACGGTGCCGTTCGTGTCCAAGGCGACGGCGGTGCCGCTGGCCAAGGCCGCGGCGCGGGTGATGCTCGGCGCCACGATCGCCGACCTGCGGGCGGAGGGCATGCTGCCCCCCACCGGGGACGGTGGCACGCTGCCGCTGGACGCGCCGATCGCGGTCAAGGAGGCCGTGCTGCCGTTCAACCGGTTCCGCGGCGTGGACACCGTGCTGGGCCCGGAGATGCGCTCCACCGGCGAGGTGATGGGCATCGACGAGTTCTTCGGCACCGCGTACGCCAAGTCGCAGGCCGCGGCCTACGGCGACCTGCCGACGAAGGGCCGGGCGTTCGTCTCCGTGGCGAACAAGGACAAGCGCGCCGTCATCTTCCCGGTGAAGGCGCTGGCGGATCTCGGGTTCGAGATCCTGGCCACGGAGGGTACGGCCGAGGTGCTGCGCCGTAACGGCGTCCATGCCAAGATCGTGCGCAAGCAGAGCGACGGGACGGGTCCCGACGGCGAGCCGACGATCGTGCGGCGCATCCTGGACGGCGAGGTGGATCTCATCGTCAACACCCCGTTCGGCAGCCCCGGCCAGTCCGGGCCGCGGCTGGACGGCTACGAGATCCGCACCGCCGCCGTGCTGCGCGGCATCGCCTGCATCACGACGGTGCAGGGGCTCGCGGCCGCCGTTCAGGGCGTCCAGCACATCGTCCGCGGTGACGTGGGCGTACGGTCGCTCCAGGAGCACGCACGGAGGCTGAGGGACTGAGCGAGCGGAGTGGCCCGCGTGGACGGTGCCGGAGGCACGCCTCCGGCACGACGCGGGGTCCGCGAAGCGAGCGAGGAAGGGAAGCCGACCGTCGGCATGTGGCTGAGGGACTGAGTGTCGCGGGACCGCGGGCCCGTGCCACGGCGGAGGTGAGGGAGTGGCCGGTTCCCCGGTTCAGGTGACGGGAACGGTGCTGACGACGCGGCGGGTGGAGGCCTACCACGCGCTGACCGTCGTGGCGCCCGCCGTCGCCGACCGGTTCAGGCCGGGCCACTTCGTCACGGTGGCCGTGGGCGGGCCGTACAGCTCGATGCTGACGCGCCGGGCGTTCGCGATCCATGACGTGAAGCCGGACTACGGCGGCACGGTGGAGTTCGTGTTCAGCGTGCGGGGGCCGGGCACGGCGTGGCTGGCGGACCGCAGGGCGCGGGACACGCTGGATCTGGTCGGTCCGCTGGGGCGGCCCTTCCCGCTGCCGCGTGATCCCTGTACGTGCGTGCTGGTCGGCGGCGAGTACGGCTCGGCGTCCCTTTTCGTGCTGGCGGACGTCCTGCAGCGGCGGGGTTGCCGGGTGGATTTCGTGCTGGGCGCGTCCAGCGCGGACCGGGTCTTCGGCGCGTTGCGTGCGCGCCGGATGGGCGAGACGACGACGCTGACGACCGAGGACGGTTCGCTGGGCATGCGCGGGGAGGTGACCGACGTGCTGGCGGGCGTGATCGCGGACGCGCGCGCGGACGTGGTGTACGCGTGCGGGCCGATGGCGATGCTGCGGGGCGTGACCGCCGTGTGCGTGGAGTTCGGCATCCCGGTGCAGGTGTCGGTGGAGCAGGCCATGGCGTGCGGTGTGGGCATCTGCATGACGTGCGTGGTCCCGGTGATCGCCGAGGACGGCGTGACGCGGATGGTCCGGGCCTGCACCGACGGCCCGGTGTTCCTCGGCGAGCGGGTCCGTTTCGACGACGTGGGGACGATCCCGTTCGACGCTCTGGGAGCTCCCGGGGGGCGGCATGGGTGAGCGCGGCGGTGTCCGGTGCCCGGGTGGGAGGCGGCGGCATGCCCGTTGATCTGCGCAGCTATCTGGGCCATGTGGAGTTGCCCAACCCCGTGTTCACGGCTTCCGGGTGCGGGGGCACTGGGCGCGAGCTGGCGCAGTTCTTCGACGTGACGCGGATCGGCGCGTTCGTGACCCGGTCGATCACGATGGCGCCGAGGGCGGGGCGTCCGACGCCCCGGATGGCGGAGACGCCCTCGGGCATGTTGAGCGCCGTGGGCCTTCAGGGGCCGGGCGTGGAGGTGTTCGCGGAGCGGGAGCTGCCCTGGCTCGCCGAGCGGGGCGCGCGCACGATCGTCTCCATCGGCGGCGGCAGCGTGGCGGAGTACACCGCCCTGGCGCGGCGGCTGGCCGGCGCTCCGGGGGTCACGGCCGTCGAGGTGAACCTGTCCTGTCCGAACGTCGAGGACCGGGGCCGGGTCTTCGCCCGGGACGGTTCGGCCGCCGCGGAGGTCGTGGCGTCCGTGCGGGCGGCGACGCGGTACGACGTCCCGGTGATCGCGAAGCTGGCGCCCGACGTGGCCGACGTCGTCTCGCTGGCGCGCCTGTGCGTGGACGGGGGAGCGGACGCGCTTTCCATGATCAACGCACCGCTGGGCATGAGCGTGGACGTGGACACGATGCGGCCGTCGCTCGCCGCGGGCACGGGCGGCCTCTCCGGGCCCGCGATCCGGCCGCTCGCGGTCCGCTGCGTCTGGCAGGTCCACGCGGCCCTGCCCGGCGTGCCCATCGTCGGCATGGGCGGCGTGATGACCGGCAGGGACGCCCTGGAGATGGTCCTGGCGGGCGCGTGCGCCGTCGCCGTGGGCACGGCCCTGTTCCACGACCCCTATGCCTGCCAGCGCATCCTGAGGGAGCTGGAGGAGCTCCTGCAGGCGCGTGGCTTCGACCGCCTGGCCGACGCCGTCGGGCTGGCACACCGACCCGCCGGGGCGGGACCCCGGAACCGCATCGATCTGGAGGAGAGTTCTCTGTGACCCCCGCACCCATCGCCGTCGCCCTGGACGCGCCCGATCTGGAGACCGCGGCCCGCTGGGCGAGTCTGGTGACACCCCATGTCTCGACGGTGAAGGTCGGGTTGGAACTCTACCTCCGCTATGGGCCCGACGTGATCGCCTCGGTGCGCGGGGCGAGTGGCGTGCAGGTCTTCCTGGACCTCAAGCTGCACGACATCCCCAACACCGTCGCCGGAGCCGCCCGCGCGGTGACGCGGCTCAAGCCCTCCATCCTCACCGTCCACGCGTCGGGAGGGTCCGCGATGATCCGGGCCGCGGTGGACGCGGCGGGCCCGCAGACCCAGATCGCGGCCGTGACGGTTCTCACATCGCTCTCGGAGGCCGATCTCGCCGCCATCGGCCTGGAGGGACGCCCGGACGACTCCGTACGCCGTCTGGCGGCTCTCGCCGTGGGCGCCGGAGCCCAGGCCCTCGTCTGCTCGCCCCGCGAGGTCGCCGCGGTGCGCGCCGAGGTAGGACCCGGAATCACGTTGATCACCCCGGGTGTCCGGCCCGTCGGCGCCGACACCCAGGATCAGGCAAGAGTAGCGACCCCGGAGGACGCGCTCCTTGACGGGGCCGATCTTCTGGTGATCGGTCGCCCCATCACGGGCTCGCCGGACCCGGGCGCGGCCGCGGCGACCATCGCCGCCGCGCTCCGCAAGGTGGACGTCTCCCGTTCCGCGGGCGACGCTTCGCGCGCCCGCTGAGAGGCGCTCGGCGGCGTCCGGAGGGCCGTCGCCGAGTCCTTGTGGCAAAGATCATCCCAGATTCTTCCCGAGCCCGCGCCACAACCGCCGCGAAACCCACTCCGGAGCTCTCGCGCGGGGCTCCCGATCGCGCTCGGGGGCGTGGCGAGGAGGCGGTTCCTGAGCCCTCGCGGAGCCGCTCCGGGCGGTTCGGGGCTGCTTTCCCGCCTCGATTCGAGCCGGCTCGCACCGCGCCTCCGGGACGCCTCGACGGCGCTTCGGAGGGGGGTCCGAGGGGGTTCGGAGGAGGGCCCTCTTCCGTGGCTGATGAGGCGGTTTTCATCGACACAGCGTGATTTTTCGAGTGCGGAAAGTAATAGATTCAATTTTGTGGTGAGAGAAACATGGCTTGACGTTGCCGGAGGGGGCATAGACCAGCTAGTTTCCCCTCCCGTCCGAGTACATCGACAGAAATTCGAGGTGACCCGGCGTGGCTCTTCCTCCCCTGACTCCCGAGCAGCGCGCGGCGGCACTTGAGAAGGCTGCCAAGGCTCGCAAGGAGCGTGCCGAGGTCAAGAACCGGCTCAAGCACGGCGCGGTTTCTCTGGCTGAGGTGCTGAAGGATGGGCAGACCGATGACGTCATCGGCAAGATGAAGGTCTCGGCTCTGCTGGAGTCGCTCCCTGGCGTGGGCAAGGTCCGCGCCAAGCAGCTCATGGAGCGCCTTGGTATCGCCGAGTCCCGCCGCGTGCGGGGTCTCGGTGCCAACCAGCGCGCCTCCTTGGAGCGGGAGTTCGGCGGCGCCGAGAGCTGATCTCGGCTTCGCTCGAGCAAGATTTACGGGGGATATTGAGTGACCGATACGTCCTGGCCCGGTGAGGATCGGGCCCGCCAGGCAGCCGCTTCCAGCGGGTCCGGGACACATGCCGGTGACTCCATGCCTCCGAACCGCCGCCTGACGGTCCTCTCCGGTCCGTCGGGCGTCGGGAAGTCCACGGTCGTCGCCGAGCTCCGGCGGTCGCACCCCGAGGTGTGGCTGTCGGTCTCGGTGACCACCAGGAAGCCGCGCCCGGGCGAGACCCACGGCGTGGAGTACTTCTTCGCGGACGACGCCGAGTTCGACCGCATGGTCGGCTCCGGGGAACTCCTGGAGTGGGCCGAGTTCGCCGGAAACCGGTACGGGACGCCCCGTACGCCGGTCCTCGAGCGGCTGGCCGCCGGGGTGCCGACGCTGCTGGAGATCGACCTCCAGGGCGCGCGGCAGGTGCGGGAGAGCATGCCCGAGGCGCTGCTCGTCTTCCTCGCACCGCCGAGCTGGGAGGAGCTGGAGCGGCGGCTGCGCGGCCGCGGCACCGAGCCTCCGGACGTCATCGAACGCCGCCTCGATGCCGGGCGCGTGGAGATGGCCGCCGAGAAGGAATTCGACCTCACCCTTGTCAACACGTCCGTCCAGGACGTATGCCTTCGCCTGATAGCCTTGTTGGCCGGTACCCCGGAGGTTTAGGTCCTCCGAGACGACCGGACGTCCACCTAGCTAGGGGAAGCATCAACGTGGCAAGCACCGCCGCCTACGCGGAAGGCATCACCAACCCGTCGATCGACTCTCTGCTCGACATCGTCGACAGCAAGTACAGCCTGGTCATCATGGGCGCGAAGCGGGCGCGCCAGATCAACGCCTACTACTCCCAGCTCGGCGAGGGCCTGCTGGAGTACGTCGGGCCCCTCGTGGAGACCCACGCCCAGGAGAAGCCGCTCTCCATCGCGCTGCGCGAGGTCAGCGACGGCCTGCTCACCTCCGAGCCCATCGAGGGCTGAACGGCGCTCGAGGCGCCCGCCCCGCTGGCGCGGGAGGCGCGCGGGAGGTTTCACTCGTGAGATCGGTGGTCCTTGGGGTCAGCGCGGGCATCGCGGTCTACAAGGCGTGCGAACTGCTCCGCTTGTTCACCGAGTCCGGCCATGACGTACGGGTCGTGCCGACCCGTGACGCGCTGCGCTTCGTGGGAGAGCCCACCTGGGCCGCGCTGTCGGGCAACCCGGTGACCACGGAGGTCTGGGACTCGGTCCACGAGGTGCCGCACGTCCGCATCGGGCAACACGCCGATCTCGTCGTCGTCGCGCCCGCGACCGCCGACGTGCTCGCCAGGGCCGCGCACGGCCTGGCGAACGACCTGCTCACCAACACCCTGCTGACCGCCCGCTGTCCGGTGGTCTTCGCTCCCGCGATGCACACCGAGATGTGGGAGCACCCCGCCACCCGGGCCAACGTGGCGACGCTACGCGAACGCGGTTCGATCGTCGTGGACCCGGCGGTCGGACGGCTCACCGGAGCCGACAGCGGCCCCGGACGGCTTCCCGACCCGGCCGAGATCTTCGAGGTCTGCCGCCGGGTGCTCACCGGGCGCGCTCCCGATCTCGCCGGCCGGCACGTCGTGATCTCCGCCGGCGGCACGCGCGAGGCCATCGACCCGGTCCGTTTCATCGGCAACCGTTCGTCGGGTCTTCAGGGCTACGCGCTCGCCCGTACGGCCGTCGCCCGAGGCGCCGAGGTGACGCTGGTTTCGGCCAACGTCGCGCTTCCCGACCCGGCGGGCGCCAAGGTGGTGCGGGTCGAGACGGCCGTGGATCTGCGCGAGGCCGTCGTCTCCGCCGCCGCCCACGCCGACGCCGTGGTCATGGCCGCGGCGGTCGCCGACTTCCGGCCGTCCCGGCAGAGCGGTACGAAGATCAAGAAGTCCTCGGCCGAGCCGGATCCGATCCATCTGGTGAAGAATCCGGACGTGCTGGCCGAGCTGGGTGAGATCCGCCGTGAGGGGATCGCGCCGTCCCCACGGGTCATCGTGGGCTTCGCGGCAGAGACCGACGACGTGCTCGCCAACGGCCGGGCCAAGCTGGAGCGCAAGGGCTGCGACCTGCTCGTGGTCAACCAGGTGGGGGAGAACCTCGCGTTCGGTACCCCCGACAACGCCGCCGTCGTCCTCGTGGCGGGCGGCGACCCCGTGGAGATCCCGAGGGGGCCCAAGGAGGATCTCGCCGACGTGGTCTGGGATCTGGTGGCCTCGCGACTCGCCTGACCGGCGGTTTCGCGTCCGGATCGTCTGCGGTCACGGTCACCGGATCTTCAAAAGCGGCGGGGCTTCGCGGCGCCGTACCCGGTGCGGCTACACTCAGCGAAGCATTGTAGACGTCAGCAGCCGCTGCATGAGGAGCCACTGAGTTGTCCCGTCGCCTGTTCACCTCCGAGTCGGTTACCGAAGGCCACCCGGACAAGATCGCCGACCAGATCAGTGACGCGATTCTCGACGCCATGCTCAAGGACGACCCCAAGAGTCGGGTCGCCGTCGAGACGCTGATCACCACTGGCCAGGTCCACGTCGCCGGCGAGGTGACGACGGAGACCTACGTCGACATCCCCGCCCTGATCCGGGAGAAGATCCTGGAGATCGGTTACGACGCCTCCCACAAGGGCTTCGACGGCGCCTCCTGCGGCGTGTCGGTGTCCATCGGGGCGCAGTCGCCCGACATCGCGCAGGGCGTCGACGACGCCTACGAGCACCGCGAGGGCGAGGGCGTGGACGACCTCGACCGTCAGGGCGCCGGCGACCAGGGCCTCATGTTCGGCTACGCCTGCCGCGAGACCCCCGAGCTGATGCCGCTGCCGATCACGCTCGCGCACCGGATGGCGCGCAGGCTGGCCGAGGTCCGCAAGAACGGCACCATCCCCTACCTGCGTCCCGACGGCAAGACCCAGGTCACCATCGAATACGACGGCGACCGCCCGGTCCGGCTCGACACGGTGGTCGTCTCGACCCAGCACGCCCCGGAGATCGACCTCAGGGAGATGCTGGCCCCCGACATCCGCGAGCACGTCGTCGAGCCGCTGCTCGCCGACCTCGACATCGAGGTCGAGGGCTACCGGCTGCTCGTGAACCCGACCGGCCGCTTCGAGATCGGCGGCCCGATGGGCGACGCCGGTCTCACCGGCCGGAAGATCATCGTCGACACCTACGGCGGCATGGCCCGGCACGGCGGCGGCGCCTTCTCCGGCAAGGACCCGTCGAAGGTCGACCGCTCGGCCGCCTACGCCATGCGCTGGGTCGCCAAGAACATCGTCGCGGCCGGTCTCGCCGACCGCGCCGAGGTCCAGGTGGCGTACGCGATCGGCAAGGCTCAGCCGGTTGGCGTGTTCATCGAGACCTTCGGCACCGAGAAGGTCCCGGTCGTCCAGATCCAGGAGGCCGTGCTCAAGGTGTTCGACCTGCGCCCGGCCGCCATCATCCGGGACCTCGACCTGCTGCGCCCGATCTACTCCGAGACCGCCGCGTACGGCCACTTCGGCCGTGAGGGCGTCTCCTGGGAGTCCACCGACCGCGCCGAGGCACTGCGCGACGCCGTCGGCCTCTGACACGTCCAGGCAAGCGGCACCCGTCGTCTCCGGCGGGTGCCGCTTGGCGTTCCACCGCCCGTCCCGGCCCGCGCGCCGGGTGACCTCGTCCGCCGCCTCCTCCGCCCGTGGGGCTCTCCCACCGGCCGGACGGTGGCGTCGGCCCCGTCTGGTAGGACAGGAGCGTGACCGTTCCGAGATCGCCCGAGGGCCAGGAGGCGCTGCTCGCGATGCCGGAGTCCAGGGACCGGGAGGCCGCGAGACCCCCGGTGGCCGCGAAGAAGGCGGGTCCGGCCGTGAAGAAGGCGGGTCCGGTCGCGAAGAAGGCGGGTCCGGTCGCGGGTCCGGCCAAGGGAGCTCCTGAGCCCGCCGCGCGGTCCCCCATCGCACGCGTCGCGGTGGACACACCCCTTCCCCACCTGGACCGGCCGTTCGACTATCTCGTCCCTGCCTCCATGGACGCCGACGCCGTGCCGGGCTGCCGGGTACGGGTCCGCTTCGCCGGAAAGCTCACGGACGGGTTCCTGCTCGAGCGGACCGAGCACAGCGATCACACGGGGAAGATGGTGTTCCTCGATCGGGTGATCTCGCCGGAACCCGTGCTGACGCCCGAGATCGCCGGCCTCGCCAGGGCCGTCGCCGACCGCTATGCCGGGACGATGTCCGACGTTCTCCGTCTGGCCGTACCGCCGCGCCACGCCAAGGTCGAGGCCGAGCCCGGGGCCGCCGCGGGACCTGTCGTGGGAACCGCTGTGGGCCCCGGCGCCGAGCCTGCCATGGACGCGGGGGCGTGGAGTGCCTATCCCACGGGCGCGTCCTTCCTCGCCGCCCTGGCGGAGGGCCGATCGCCCAGGGCCGTGTGGTCCGCTCTTCCCGGAACCGGCGCTGACGGGCCCTCGTGGCCGGGCGCCGTCGCGGCAGCCGTACGGGCCACCCTGGCGGGCGGGCGCGGCGTGGTCGTCGTGCTGCCGGACGGCAAGGACGTGGCGCTGGCCGACCACGCTCTCGGGGACACTCCCCATGTCGCCCTCACCGCGGATCTCGGGCCGGCGGAACGCTACCGCCGGTGGCTCAGGGTGCTGCGCGGCGAGGTGCGGGTCGTCGTGGGAACCAAGGCCGCCGCCTTCGCCCCCGTGGCCGATCTCGGCCTTGTGATCATCTGGGACGACGGCGACGATCTCCACGCCGAGCTGCACGCGCCGTACCCGCACTCTCGAGAGGTGCTGGCGCTGAGGGCTCACCGGGCCGGCGCCGCCATGCTGATCGGCGGCTACGCGCGCACGGTCGAGGCCACCCAGCTCATCGCCTCGGGGTGGGCGCGGCCGCTGGTGGCCCGGCGCGAGACGGTCAGGGCGCGTGCTCCCCGGGTACGCCCGGCGGGCGACGACGCCGAGATGGCCCGCGACGAGGCGGCGCGCGCGGCCCGCCTGCCCAGCATCGCGTGGCGGGCGCTCCGGCAGGGCCTCGACCACGGGCCCGTGCTGGTCCAGGTGCCGCGCAGGGGCTACCTGCCGGTGCTCGCCTGCCAGAACTGCCGCGCGCTCGCCCGCTGCGGCGGAGCCGCGATGACCGGCCCGCATCATGATCCGAGCCATGATCCGTACCGTGATCCGAATCATGGCCCGCGCGACGGCCGGCCGGGTCCCGGCGCCCCGGGTACGGGAGGGGGGCCGCGCGGCGATCAGCCCGATGACGGCCGGTTCGCCGGGTCCGTCTGCTCCGGGCCGCTGGCCCTGCGCTCCGGTCACGCCGCGCCGTACTGCCGCTGGTGCGGCCGGATCGCGGGCGACTGGCGCTGCGGGTCGTGCGGCGGGCGCCGGGTGCGGGCCGTGGTCACCGGGTCCCGCCGCACCGCCGAGGAGCTCGGCCGCGCCTTCCCCTCGGCCAAGGTGCGTACGTCGGGCCGGGACGGGGTCCTCGCCACCGTCGGCGCGGCGCCCGCCCTGGTCGTCGCCACGCCGGGGGCCGAACCCGTCCCGGACGGCGGATACGCGGCGGCCGTGTTGCTGGACGGCTGGGCACTGCTCGGCCGCCCCGATCTGCGGGCCGCAGAGGAGACCCTGCGCCGCTGGATGAACGCGGCGGCGCTGCTGCGGCCGGGCGCCGAGGTGGTGGTGCTGGCCGACTCCGGGCTTCCCGCCGTACAGGCGCTGCTGCGCTGGGACCCGGTCACCCACGCGGAGCGCGAGCTCGGCGATCGGGCACAGCTCGGGTTCCCTCCGGTCACCCGCATGGCCACGCTGACCGGGCCGCCGTCGGCGGTCAGGGAGATGCTCGCCTCGGTGGAGCTTCCCGCCGCCGCCCAGGTGCTGGGTCCGGTGCGGGTCGAGGGGCCGGGCGCGGGCCCGGACCGGGATGAGGAGCTGGAACGCGCCATGATCCGCGTACCCCGAACCCAGGGCGCGGCCCTGGCACGGCTCCTCAAGGGCGCGAGCGGCGTGCGCTCCGCCCGCAAGGCGGCCGACCTGGTCCGGGTGCGCGTCGATCCGCTCGACCCCATGTGACGGCCGCCCCCGGAGCGGCCGAAGGGTGCGCCGCGAGTCCCGGGCCTGCGGTTTCCCGGCCGTTCCTCGCCGATTCGCGATGCTGTCAGTAACCCGTTAGCGTCTCCTTGTGTCGATCGAATGGGTGAACCGCGCTGTCGACGGCCTGCGCGCGTGGGGGCGTGAGAAGGGCGTCGAGGTCGACGTCGACGAGGTGCGACTGCTGTGCGACTATGCCAGCGACTACCTGGAGGTGAACGAACTCGGCGATTTCCGGCCGGGAACGTTCGAGGAGCTCCTGCTGGAGATCTACCCGCGCAAGGTCATCGCGCCGCCCGAGAGCGCGGGCGAGACCGTCGCGGCCGCGCGCACCCTCGTCGAGTTCCTCGTCGACACCGGCGAGATCGCCCCCAAGACGGCGATGCGCATCCGGGCCGTGCTCGACGAGATCGAGCCCGAGATGCCCGCCGCCCTCGCCGACACGACCAAGTTCGGCATGGCCAAGAGCATCTTCAGCGCCATCAACGCCGACTCGCTCGACCTGGCCGACCCCGCCGCCGTCCAGCGCGCGGTGGAGGAGTTCGACGGCCTCGACGAGGACGCCTGCGACTGCCCCGGCTGCGCTCCCCTCCCGGCGGTGCGGCTCGCCCCGCCGTCCGAGATCGCCCGGGCCGTACGGGAGGTGCCGCTGCTCCGGGACGCCCACCTGCTGGTGGAGTGGATGGCCGAGGGCGGCAGGACCACCACGGTCAGGAAGGCGCTCAGGGTGAAGGACGCGCGCCTCGTCACGGAGGAGGCCGGCGTGGAGCGGCCCGCCCTGGCCTGGCGGCTGGCCCTCGATCTCGGCCTGGCCCGGCTGGAGGGCACCACGGTGTTCGTGGAGGAGGGGTTCATCCCTCTGGCGTCCCGTGACGAGGAGGACCTGCTCGACCTGTGGGCGGCGACCGTGGAGTTCCTCATCGAGGCTCCCGTCGACATCACCGGCAACGAGGCCGTGGACGAGTCGATCTACGCGGTCCACGACCTGCTCTACCGGCTCCAGGTGCCTGTTCCGCCGGACGGCGTCGCGGAATACCTGCGTGAGCTGGCCGCGGGAGAGCGGGTGGAAGGGCTCGACGAGGCCCTGGACAGGCTCGCCTACACGGGGACGGTGCATCACCTGGGCGGTGGCGTCGCGCTCACCTCGCACGGCCTGTGGGGCCTGCGGGAGCTCTATCTGGAGATCGGGCTTGAGCCGCCCATCGCCGCCGACCTCGCCGAGGGGGACGCGAGCGGGCTCATCTCCGGCCTCATCACCAGCGGCCTGCCCGCCGAGGTGGCCGAGGGCGACATCGAGCGATGGCTGGCCGGGCGCACGCCCGAACAGGCGGCGGCGGAACTGCTCGGCGCGGTCGCGGGCGCGCCCGCGGAGATGCGCGGCATCGCCGTCACCATCGTCGACCGGCTCTCCGCCGAGGCCGAACCCGCGGTGACGCGCTGCCTCGACGATGCCGAACTGCGTCCGCACGCCATACACTGGCTCGCGTCCCGGGGGCTGCCGGCGCCCGCGCTCACCCAGGACGAGCTGCTCTGGGTCAGCGTGGACATGCTGGCCCTCGCGCTGCCCGCGGCGCAGATCGATCCCGACGGGTTCGCGGAGAACATGGCGGTGTCCGGTCCTCCTCCGTATCTGATCGAGGACATGTGGCGGGTCGATCATCCCGACGTGGTCGAGGTGCTCGAACTGCTCGGCAACACCCTTCCCGACAAGGTCACCGCCAAGGCGGCGCGCAAGGCCGCGTTCAAGGCGCGCTCGCGGGGCATCCGCTAGAACGAGGTGGCGGCTCGCGGGTCCACGCCGTGGCGGGGTCCACGGGTGACCGGGCGCCTGTGTCCCCTGGGGACTACGCGGCACACGGCACTGGTTTCGCCCGGTGTGGAGTAAGTTGCTGTAATGGCCGACAGCGACGCGCTCACTTTCCCGCCGGTCGACCTCGCCCCCGACGAGGAGCTGGTCCAGGCCGTGCCCTTGGTGCCGCTCGTGCGCGACGCCGTACGGCTCGCGCGGTGGACCGGGGTGCGCGAGGTCACCGAGGTCGGGCTGCTGACCGAGGAGGACGCCGCGGCGGCGGTCCGCGACCTCGGCCTGGAGGCCCGATGGCTGCGCCTGCTGTGGATCGTCGCGGTGAACGGCCGCCTCATCGAGATCACTCGCGCCGGTGCCCGGCCGGGCCCGGCGGCGCGCGACCTGCTGGAGTTCTGGGACGGCGTGGTCATGGACGTGCTGGACCGGACCGACGAGGGCCTGACCGGCTCCAGCGTGATCGACGAGCATCTGACGGAGATCCTCGCGACCATCTACTCGGTGCGTTCGGGGATGCCGGTCGCCGCACTCGCCTCCGGCATCCTGCAGGCGCACGAGGTCGGCTGCGAGGCCCGGCCGGCGGAGCTGCGGCGCCTGCGGATGACGCTGCCGGCCGAGCTCGCCGACGCGCTGGCCCTGCTGGAGTACTGCGGGCTGATCGAGCCCTCCGCCGACCTCGTACGGCTGACCCGGCCGGGGGTGTGGGCGGTGCGGCGTGACCTGCTGCGGGAGGGGCATGACGCGCCCTCGCTGCACGAGGTGGCGGGGTTCGCCGAGCTGGGCGCCGCCGAGCTGATCGAGGCGATGCTGGCGGGGAAGGCGTCGTCGAGCGTCGCCACGCTGTGGCTGGAGCGGCGGATCCCCGAGGACGCCGCCCGCGAACTCATCAAGATCGCCGCGACGGGCAACGCCGCGCAGCGGGGGACCGCCGGCACGATCCTGGAGGAACTGGGCCCGGAGGCCGAGCCCGCCGTGCGCGAGGCGCTCGGCGAGCCGCTGATGTGGCGGTACGCCGCGGCCTGGCTGGGCGTCCGCGATCTGGAGGCGCCCGCGCTGAGCGAGGGGGACGGCGCGTGGGTGGCCGTGGACACGCTCGCCGCCCTGCTCTACATCGGTGCCGCCGGCGAGTCGGCCGGGGAGATCGACATGCTGGGAGAGGACCTGCTCACGCTGGTCCCCGAGATGGGCCGCGCCGACCATCCCGACGCCCTCGCCGTCCTGGAGATGCTGGGCCGGCATCACCCCGACGTGGTCATCGCCAAGGCGGCGCGCAAGACCGCCATGAAGGTCCGTTCCCGGCACGCCTGAGCGCGGTTCCGGCGCTCGCGCGGGCCCGCCACGCGTCGCGCTCGCCTTTCGGCACCAGTGCCGGAGGGCCGTAAACTGGGCTGATCCCTGGAACTTGACATGACCTGATGTGAACGGAGCCGTCTGTTGTCCATTCAGCCGATCCGCCTGTTCGGCGACCCGGTGCTGCGCACCCCGGCGGAGCCGGTGGTGGATTTCGACAAGGAGCTGCGCAGGCTCGTCAAGGACCTCACCGACACGATGATGGACGCGCCGGGCGCCGGTCTGGCCGCGCCGCAGATCGGTGTCGGGCTGCGCGTGTTCACCTACTACATCGATGACCAGCTCGGGCACCTGATCAACCCCGATCTCGACCTCTCCGCCGAGCTCGACGAGGAGGGCGAGGAGGGCTGCCTGTCCTTCCCCGGCCTGTCCTTCCCGACGCCGCGTTCGATCAGGGCCGTCGCCAAGGGCTTCAACATGCACGGCGAGCCCGTCGTGCTCGAGGGCACCGACCTGATGGCGCGCTGCTTCCAGCACGAGACCGACCACCTGGACGGCGTGCTGTTCATCGACCGTATGGACGCCAAGCAGCGCAAGATGGCGATGCGGGCGATCCGCGAGGCCGAGTGGAGCGGGCTGTCCGCCCCGGCCGTCAAGTTCTCGCCGCACGCGACGCGGGGGAGGGCCCTGTAGTGCGCCTCGTCTTCGCCGGCACCCCGGACACCGCGCTGCCCTCGCTGCGCGCGCTGCTGGACTCACCCCGGCACGAGGTGGCCGCCGTCGTCACCCGCCCGGACGCGCAGTCCGGCCGCGGGCGCAAGGTCCACCCGAGCCCCGTGGCCCAGCTCGCCGACGAGGTCGGCATCGAGGTGCTCAGGCCGGCGAAGGCCGGGGATCCCGACTTCCTCGACCGCCTGCGCGAGATCGGCCCTGACTGTTGCCCCGTCGTCGCGTACGGCGCGCTGCTGCCGCAGTCCGCGCTCGACATCCCCCCGCACGGGTGGATCAACCTGCACTTCTCCCTGCTGCCGGCCTGGCGCGGGGCGGCGCCGGTCCAGCACGCGGTGCTGCACGGCGACGAGATCACCGGCGCGGCGACGTTCCGCATCGTCAAGGAGCTCGACGCCGGGCCCGTCTTCGGTGTGGTCACCGAGCGGGTCCGTGCCGACGACACCAGCGGCGACCTGCTCGGCCGCCTCGCCGAGTCGGGCGCGGAGCTGCTCCTCGCGACCCTCGACGGCATCGAGGACGGCACCCTGGAGGCCCGCGAGCAGCCGCAGGACGGCGTCAGCCTCGCCCCGAAGATCGGCGTGGACGACGCCCGGGTGGACTGGACGGCTCCCGCCCTGCGGGTTGACCGCCTGGTCCGCGCCTGCACCCCCGCTCCCGGCGCCTGGACCGAGTTCCGCGGCCAGCGGGTCAAGCTCGGCCCGGTACGGCTCGCGCCCGCCGTGGAACCGCACAGTGCGGATCCGCATGGTGTGGAGCACGGTGTGGACCGGCTCGGCCCCGGTGAGATCAGGGCGGCCAAGAACAGCGTCCTGGTGGGTACGGCGACCCACCCGGTCGAGCTGGGCGAGGTGCAGCCCCAGGGCAAGCGCGTGATGACGGCGGCGGAGTGGGCGCGCGGCGTACGCGTCACCGATCAGGATCGGCTGGACTGAGTGACCGTGAACAGCGACAACCGCGGCCAGAACCGTCCGGGCCAGAACCGCGGCGGCCAGGAACGGGGCAACCAGAGCCGCGGCGGCCAGGAGCGCGGCGGCCAGAACCGGCCGGGCCGCGGTGGTGGGCCGCGCCGCCCGTCCAGGCCGGTCAGGGACGAGGCGCGCAACGCCGCCTACGACCTGATGCGGGCGGTGGACGAGCGCGACGCGTACGCCAACCTGCTGATGCCGACGATGCTCCGGCAGCGGAAGATCACCGGCAGGGACGCCGCGCTCGCCACCGAGTTGGCGTACGGGACACTGCGCGGGCTCGGCACCTATGACGAGATCATCGCCATGTGCAGCGACCGCGCTCCCGAGGACGTGGACCCGCCGCTGCTCGACGCGATCCGGCTCGGCGTCCACCAGCTCCTGCGGACCCGCATCCCTCCGCACGCGGCGGTGAGCGCGACGATCGACCTGGTACGGCTCCGCGTCGGCGGCGGCCCCGCCCGGTACGCCAACGCCGTGCTGCGCAAGGTCGCGACCCGGACGCTCGACGAGTGGCTGCCCATCGTCGCGCCGCCGCGTGAGGACGACCCCGTCGGCAACCTGGCGGTCACCTACAGCCATCCCGGCTGGGTCGTGGGCGCTCTGCGGGACGCCGTCGGCGGCGACTTCGACGAGACCGCCGCCCTCCTCGCCGCCGACAACGACCGGCCCAGGGTGGCTCTGGTGGCCAGGCCCGGCCGGTGCTCGCTGGACGAGCTGGTCGCCGCAGGGGCGGAACCCGCCGCGTACTCGCCGTACGGCGCCTACCTGCCCGAGGGCGACCCGGGCGCGATCGTGGCGGTGGGCGAGGCGCGGGCGGCCGTGCAGGACGAGGCCAGCCAGCTGGTCGCCCTCGCCCTCACCAGGGTTCCGCTGGACCGGGACGCGCGCTGGCTCGACATGTGCGCGGGGCCGGGCGGCAAGGCCGGGCTGCTGGACGCGGTGGCGACCCAGCGGGGGGCACACCTGCTCGGCGCCGACGTGCAGTACCACCGTGCCCGGCTGGTCTGGCGGGCCACCGCCGAGGCCAAGGTCATCGTGGCGGACGGCACCGAGCCCCCGTGGCGGCCCGGCGCCTTCGACCGGGTGATGCTGGACGCCCCCTGCACCGGCCTGGGCGCGCTGCGCCGCCGGCCCGAGGCGCGCTGGCGGCGTGACCCGCGCAGCATCCCCGAGCTCACCGCGTTGCAGCGCCGGCTGCTCGCCACCGCGCTCGACGCCGTACGGCCCGGCGGGGTGGTGGCCTACGTGACGTGCTCGCCGCATCTCGCTGAGACGCGCGCGGTGGTGGGCGACTTCACGGGGGAGGGGACCGGGCGGGCCGAACTGCTGGACGCCAGGGAGTTCCTCCCGGAGGTTCCCGGCCTCGGCGACGGCCCGTACGCCCAGTTCTGGCCGCATCGCCACGGCACCGACGCGATGTTCCTCGCTCTGCTCCGCCGCCGGTGACGCGCGCCGCTCCGCCGCCGGTGGGGTGAGCCGCGCGGGCGGCTGAGGCGGGTCCCGCCGCGGGGGTTCCCGCGGCGGCACCAGGGGCGGGACCAGGGGCGGTCCCGGCTAAACTCGGGCATCATGGCCGTACAGATCTCGCCCAGCATCCTGTCCGCAGACTTCTCCAGGCTCGCCGACGAGGCGACGCGGGTGGAGGGCATCGCCGACTGGTTGCACGTGGATGTCATGGACAACCACTTCGTGCCCAACCTCACCCTCGGCCTGCCCATCGTCGAGTCGTTGCTCAAGGCGACGTCGCTCCCGATCGACTGCCACCTCATGATCGAGAGCCCGGACCGGTGGGCGCCGTCGTACGCGGAGGCGGGTGCGGGCAGCGTGACCATCCACGCCGAGGCGGCCAAGGCGCCCGTGCGTACGCTGCGCGCCATCCGGTCGGCGGGGGCGCGCTCGGGGTTCGCGCTGAACCCGGCGACGCCGATCGACTACTACGAGGATCTGCTGCCCGAGATCGACATGCTGCTCGTGATGACGGTCGAGCCGGGCTTCGGCGGCCAGAAGTTCCTCGACGTGGTGCTGCCCAAGCTGGCCCGCGCCCGTGCGTTGATCGAGAAGCACGGCGGCGAGGTGTGGCTCCAGGTGGACGGCGGCGTCTCGGCGGAGACGATCGAGCGCTGCGCCGAGGCCGGGGCCGACGTGTTCGTGGCCGGGAGCGCGGTCTACGGGGCGCACGACGCCGCCCAGGCCGTACGCGACCTGCGGGCACTCGCCGCCGGCGCCCAGCAGTCGTAGGCCCGGCCGGCCCGGGAGGGCGCGGGCCCCGGCGGACGGCGCCCGCGCTTCGACCGCGCCGGGACCGGTCAGGCGGGAGCGTGGCCGGTCCGGTGAGGGCGAGTCGGTCAGGTGAGGGCGAGTCGGTCAGGCGAGGGCGGGGTCGAGCACCACGTCCTCGCCGTGCGTCGTGGGCGCCTCGGGGAAGTGGCACGCGGTGAGGTGGCCCTCGCGGTTGCCCGCGACCTGGATCAGCGGCGGCACCTCCTCGGCGCACCGGTCCTGGGCCTTCCAGCAGCGGGTGCGGAACCGGCAGCCGGTGGGCGGGTTGATCGGGGAGGGCACGTCGCCAGCGAGCCGGATCCGCTGGCGCGGCTCGTCGTCCACCGTGGCCTCGGGGACGGCGGACAGCAGCGCGTGCGTGTACGGGTGCCGGGGCCGCTCGTAGATCGACTCGCGGTCGCCGACCTCCACGACCTTGCCGAGGTACATCACCGCGACGCGCTGGGAGAAGTGCCGGACCACGGCGAGGTCGTGCGCGATGAACAGGAACGCGATGCCGAGGTCGCGCTGGAGCTCCTGGAGCAGGTTGACGACCTGGGCCTGGATGGACACGTCGAGCGCGGAGACCGGCTCGTCCGCGATGATCAGCTTGGGGTTCAGCGCGAGAGCCCTGGCGATGCCGATGCGCTGCCGCTGGCCGCCCGAGAACTCGTGCGGGAACCGGTTGTAGTGCTCGGGGTTGAGTCCGACGGTCTCCAGCAGCTCCCTGACCCGCTTCTCGTGGCCGCCGGGCGGGTTGATGCCGTTGATCTCCATGGGGCCGCGGATGATCGTGCCCACGGTCTGGCGGGGGTTCAGCGAGCTGTACGGGTCCTGGAAGATCATCTGGATCTCGGGCCGGATCGGCTTCAGCGCGCGGCGGGAGGCGTGGCTGATGTCCTGGCCCCGGTAGAGCACCTTGCCGAAGGTCGGCTCGTACAGGCGGGCGGCCAGCCGGCCGAGCGTCGACTTGCCGCAGCCGGACTCGCCGACCAGGCCGACCGTCTCGCCCTCGCCCACCTTGATGTCGACGCCGTCCACGGCGTGCACGTTGCCGACCTGGCGCTTGATGACGAAGCCGCCGGTCACGGGGAAGTACTTGGTGAGCCCCTTGAGCTCCAGCAGCGGTTCCATCAGCGGCCTTCCATGAGCTCGGTGTAGATCTCCTGCTTCTGCTTCAGCGTGAGGTAGCACGCGTCGGCGTGCCCGGTCTCCGGCGACAGCTCCGGCTGCTCCGTGGAGCACAGGTCGGGGCCGACCTGCTTCAGGTAGTCGCATCGCGGGTGGAACCGGCAGCCCGAGGGAGGGTTGAGCAGGCTCGGGGGCGTTCCCCGCACCGGCTTGAGCGGCACGTCGACCGACGAGCCGAGCCGCGGCGCCGAGGAGAGCAGCCCCCAGGTGTACGGGTGCCGGGGCGCGCCGAGCACCTCGCGGACGGTGCCCCGCTCCACGGCCCGGCCGGCGTACATCACCAGCACGTTGTGGGCCGCCTGGGCCACCACGCCGAGGTCGTGCGTGATCAGGATGATGGAGGTGCCCATCTGGTCCTGGAGGTCCTTGAGCAGGTCGAGGATCTGGGCCTGCACCGTCACGTCGAGCGCGGTGGTCGGCTCGTCGGCGATGACCAGGGAGGGGTCGCAGACCAGCGCCATCGCGATCATCACGCGCTGCCGCATGCCGCCGGAGAAGTGGTGCGGGTAGTCGTCCACCCGGACCCTGGCGTTGGGGATGCCGACCCGGTCGAGCATCTCGATCGCCCGGTCGCGTGCCTCGCGCTTGCTCGCGCCCTTGTGCTTGCGGTAGACCTCGCCGATCTGGCGGCCCACGGTGTGGAACGGCGACAGCGCGGTCAGCGGGTCCTGGAAGATCATGGCGATCTGGTTGCCGCGCAGCCGCTCCAGGGTCGTACGGCTCGCGCCGACCAACTCCTGGTCCTCGAACCAGATCTCGCCGCCGATCTCGGCGTGCTCGGTGTTGTGCAGTCCGAGGATCGCGAGGTTCGTCACGGACTTGCCGGAGCCGGACTCGCCGACGATGCCGAGCGTCGTGCCCTTCTCGACCTCGAAGGAGAGCCCGTCGACCGCCTTGACGGTCCCGTCCTCGGTCGAGAAGGAGACGTGCAGGTCCTGGACGGACAGGAAGGAGTCGCCCCGGCGGCCCGGGCCTGTCTCGGTGAGCGTGACGGCGGTCAAGCTGTTGCTCCTAGCTGAGGCGGACGCGCGGGTCGATGACGGCGTAGAGCGCGTCCACGATGACGTTGAGTACGACGATCGCGGCGGCGGCGAGCAGGACGGTGGCCATCAGCATGGGCAGGTCGCTGTTGTTGACCGACTGGATCGACAGGCGGCCGATGCCCTGCAGGCTGAACGTCGTCTCGGTGATGATCGCGCCGCCGATGAGGCCGGCGAGGTCGATGCCGAAGATCGTCGCGATGGGGGTGAGCGTGCCGCGCAGCGCGAACCGCAGCACCACCGTGCGCGCGGACATGCCCTTCGCCCGTGCCGTGCGGACGTAGTCCTCGCCGAGTTGCTCGACCATGGTCGAGCGCGTCATACGGGTGTAGTTGGCGGTGAAGATGATCGCCAGGACGACCCACGGCAGCATCAGGCCGTACGCCCAGCCGATGGGGTCCTCGGTGATCGGCACGTAGCGCGGCCGTTCGATGACCTGCCACTGGAAGACGAGGAAGTACATGGCGAGGGTGCCGATGAAGTAGATCTGCACCGAGGCGCCGATCAGCGACGAGATACTGGCGATCTTGTCGAGGGGCTTGCCCTGCTTCAGCGCGGCGATGATACCGGTGCCGACGCCGAAGATCAGGAAGATGATCGCCGAGCCGATGGTCAGCGAGATCGTCACAGGCAACCGGTCGACGATCGTGCTGAAGACCGGCTCCCGGTTCACGAACGAATAGCCCAGGCAGGGCGCCGGGCAGTGCCCCAGCCCTTCGTACTCACGGCCGGCGAAGATCCCGAAGAACCACTCGACGAACTGGACGAAGATCGGCTGGTCCAGGCCGAGGTTGTGCCTGGCCTGGGCGAGCGTCTCCGGCGGGCAGACCTTGCCGCAGGCCAGCCTGGCTGGGTCGCCGGGCACGGCGAAGAAGAGGAAGAACGTCACGGCGGCGACGATCAGCAGGATGAACGCCGCGCCGAGACTTCTACGAGTCAGGAAACGAAGCACTGGAGCTCCTGTGCGGTGCTCCGGGGCGCCCCGTGAGGGGCGCCCCGGAGGCGTGGCTTACTGCTTCACGAAGATGGTGTTCGGGGTGACGACCCAGCTGATCGGGTCGATCTCGGCGCCGCCGATCAGCGAGCCGTGCAGGGAGTTGGCGATGTCGTTCAGGTCGGGGACCAGCGGCGTCACCGTCTCCATGATGGTCTTGTCGAGGGCGCCCCAGGCCTTGTTGGCCTCCTCGGCGTCGCTCAGGCCCTGGATGCGCTTGATCTCCGCCTGGATGGCCGGGTCCTTCAGGTGGGAGATGTTCTGCGCGCCGTCGGTGACCGGGCCGAAGATGACCGGGAAGACCGTGGCGGCGGTGGGCCAGTCGGCGCCCCAGCCACCCCAGTAGAGGTCGAACCCGTTGTCCACCTTGGTGACCGAGTCGTACCAGGTCTTGGTGTTGAGCGGCTTGGCGACGACCTTGATGCCGGCCTTCTCCAGCGCCGTCTTGATCGCGACGGTGATGCGCTCCTGCGTCGGCGTCTGGTTGTAGGCGTAGACGATCGTCGGGTTCGGGTTGCTCGACTGGGCGAGCAGTTCCTTGGCCTTCTCGATGTCACCCTCGGGCTTGGTCTTCTTGTTGAAGAGGTCGTAGTCCTGGAAGCCCGACACGGTCGGGTTGAGGATGCTGGTCGAGATCACCGAGGAGGACGGGCCGCCCGCGATCTGCTGCGTCTGCTTCGTCGGCCACGCGTAGTTGATCGCCTGCCGGATCTTGATGTCCTTGACGCGGTCGAGGTTGAAGTAGAAGTAGCTGGTGTACGGCGACGCCTGGGTCATCAGGCGCGGCTTGAAGGTGGGGTCGGAGAGCACCTGCTGCAGCCGCTCCGGTGCGACCGACGTGTAGAAGCTGAATGTCTTCTTGTCGTCACCAGCGTCGGCGATGAACCGGTCGGTGACCTGGAGGGCCTGGAAGCCGAACTCCAGGTGCCACTTGTCCGGGTACGCGCCGCGGATTGGGTCGGTGGCCGGGTCCCAGTGCGGGTTCCGCTCCAGCTCCATCGACTTGTCCGTGACATGGTTGGCGATGATGTACGGGCCGTTGGAGAAGGGCTCCTTGTCGTACTTCTCCTTGGTGTCCTTAGCCTTGGGCACGATGCCGTACGTCGTCATCGCCAGCGCGTAGTTGGCGTCGGCGTGCGGCTCCTTGAACTTGAAGACGATCGTCTTGTCGTCGGGAGTCTCGAGGTTGTCGAGGCCCTTGCCGTCGTACGGGCCCTTGTAGGCCTTCTTGTAGTCCTCCTCCGTCAGCCACTGCTGGACGTAGGGGGCGCCCTCGGTGCTGTAGTCGGCGAAGAGCCGCTCGATGGACCACTTCACGTCGGCGGAGGTGACCGGGGTGCCGTCCTGCCACTTCACGCCGTCCTTGAGCGTGAACTTCCAGGTCTTGCCGCCGTCGGACACCTCACCGGTGTCGGTGGCGAGGTCGCCGACCAGCTTGTAGTCGTTCTTCGCGATGCGCTTGTAGCCGGTGAGCTGGCGGGCGTACAGCAGGGCGAAGTTGGACTCGACGTTGCTGTAGATGCGGCCCGGGTCGAGGTGGGCGAGGTCGTCACGGCCGATCTGGTTGATCGTGCCGCCCTTGACGACGCCCTCCGGCGCGATCGCGGGACCCTTGGAGTCGTCCGCGGTGCCGATGGTGATCTTCGGTGCCGTGTTGACGGACGGCCCGTTGGTCGAGGCGGCGCTGGGCTTGGCGTCGCCGGCGGGCGTCCCGCCGCTGCCGCCCTTGGCGCAGGCGCCGGTGAGGGCCAGGACGCCTACGGCGAGAACGGCCACTGTCGACCGCTTTCGGATGGACATATCGCTCCTAATCTGGGGGATCTGCGGCGGAGATGGTCAGCGTCTGATCTTGGGGTCGAAGGCGTCGCGCACGGAGTCGCCGAGCAGGTTGAAGGCGACCACGAAGATCAGCAGGGCGATGCCGGGGAACATCAGGTAGGTGATGTCGTCGGTGTAGACCTCGGTCCCGCGAAGGAACATGCGTCCCCAGTCGGGGGTGGGCTCGATCATGCCGACGCCCAGGAACGACAGCGCGGCCTCGGAGGTGACGAGGGCGGGGAGCAGGAGCGTGGACTGGATCAGGATCGGGGTCCACAGGTTGGGCAGCAGTTCCTTGAAGACGATCCGCGCGGGAGAGGCGCCGGTGACCTTGGCCGCCTCGACGAACTCCCGCTCGCGCAGCGACAGGACGTTGCCGCGCAGCAGGCGCGCGAGTCCGGCCCAGCCGAAGACCGTCAGGAAGATGATCAGCGCCGTGGCCCGCAGCCAGACTGGTGTCTCCTCGTCCGGCTTGACCATGAGGTTCTCCAGCACCGGCATGAAGGCGATGATGAAGAGAGTGGAGGGGAACGACAGCAGGACGTCGATCACGCGGCCGATGAAGTAGTCGGTCCTGCCGCCCACGTAGCCGGCGACGATGCCGACCACGATGCCGATCAGCGTCGTGGCGATGGTGGCGGCCAGCGCGATCAGCAGCGACGTGCGGATGCCGTACACGAGTTGCATGAAGACGTCGCGGCCGAGGCCGGGCTCGATGCCGAACCAGAACTCCGAGCTGATGCCGCCGTTGGGCAGGAGCGGGAAGCCGAACTCGTTCAGCAGGTCCGGCCGGTCCTGGCCGTACGTCGTGTAGGGGTCCTTGCCGTACAGCATGGAGATCAGCGGGGCGGCGACGGCGACCAGGATGAAGAACAGGACGATGACCGCCGAGATCATGCCCGTGGGATCCCGGCGGAAGCGCCGCCACATCAGCTGACCGGGGGACCGTCCGACCGGGGCTCCGCCGGATGCGACGGGTGCGATCGCCGCGGCCGGCTCCGAGGTGGTCTCTGAAGGGATCGTCATCGCGCAGGTGCTCCCGGGAGGGACATTAAAGATCGGAAGAAAGCCCGACTTGAGGGAACTTTGGCAAGTTATTTTCCGTAGGTCAATCTGAGAGCCGCCGCCATCTATTTTTTGCCTACTTTGTGCCCCAAAGTAAATCAGCTTGTGTCCGAGGGAATGCTTGACCTGGGCGGACGTGGTACCCGATCATGTCTGTTACGTAAATGCATTTGTGTCACAGATTCGTGACACAACTCCAACATCACCGAGACATGCGGAAATAGCGGCGCGCAGTCCGAGATATCCGGATTTCACGGGTGTCGTGATCGCCCTGTTGGGGTACCTACCGGAGGCCGATCGCGGGGCCGGTGGCCGTAAGGGGCCCGGCGGCTTCGTTCTCGGCGCGTGGTGGGAGGCCGGCATGCGCGGCACAGGCGGTACGGGCGGCGCGGACGACGGGCTCGGCGACGGGCTCGACAACGGACTCGACAACGGGCTCTTCGGGCCGGAGTCGGTGACCTGGCGGGTGATGGGCGAGCCGATCCTTCTGATCGGCGGTTTCCGGGCGCTGCTGCTCCAGGGACTGCACCCGCGCGCGATGCGCGGCGTCACGCAGAACTCCGCGCTCCTCGATCCGGCCGAGGCGTGGGCGCGGTTCCAGCGGACCACCGACTTCGTCCGCGTGCGGACGTTCGGTACCACCGCCGAGGTGGCCAAGGCGGGGGCCAGGGTCAGGCGGATCCACGCCACCCTGACCGCGTTCGATCCGGACCGGGGCGAGTGGTTCCGCCTCGACGACCCCGACGCCCTCCGCTGGGTCCACGTGGGCGAGGTCGACTCCTACCTCTCGGTGGCCCGCCGGGCGGGCGTCCCCCTGAGCGACGCCGACGCCGACCGGTTCGTGGCCGAGTGGCGGCGCGCGGCCGAGGTCGTCGGGCTGCGCGGCGACGACGTCCCCGGATCCGTCGCCGAACTGCGCGACTACATGGAGGCGCAGCGGCCGGGTCTCTACTTCGTGCCCGAGGCGTCGCATCCGCTGCTGCTGTCGCTCAACGCGCCGTTGCCGCTCCGCCTGGCCCCGCTCAAGCCCGCGTTCCCCGTGATCATGATGCTCGCCTTCGCCTCGCTGCCCCGCTGGGCCCGCCGCATGTACGGCCTGCCCGCCACGCCGCTCGGCGACCTGTGGGCGAGCGCCACACTGAAGACACTGCACCGGGGCCTCGGCCTGGTGCCCGCCCAGATGCGTTACTCGCCGTCCGCGCGGCGGGCCAGGGAGGTCATGGCCGCGTACGGCGGCGTCCGCACCTGATCGGGAAACCTTTGGGGGGTGGGTTGGGACCGGTTTGCCCGGCCATGGCACACTGATAAGCGGTAGCGAACCCATACGCGGGTCCGCGACCATCGAAGACAGAGAGCAAGCGTGCTCCGGGGTCGGTGAAATTCCGAACCGGCGGTGACATCCGTTCCTCACGGGAACGCGGTGAAGTCCGCGACCCGGCCGAAGCCATCGGCCGGTGGACCTGGTGCGATTCCAGGACCGACGGTCATAGTCCGGATGGGAGGAAGCGCGCGAACGGGTGGGGCCGATCCACGGCCGTCCGGCGATGCCGGGCAGGTTGTGAGGGCGTCATCCGTTGACGTGGCCATACGCGTGGCCGCGTCAATCCACCCCGGGGCCCGCCTGGCGACACAGGCGAGGAGGAATGACCGGGGTGAGCGAGCAGATCCCCGCGCGTGCCGATGAGGCGTTTCCCACGGATCCCGCGGACCCCCGAGACGTCCCGCACATGCGGCGCGCCATCGCGCTCGCGGCCCGCGGCCTCGGCACGACCAGCCCCAACCCCGTGGTCGGGTGCGTCGTCCTCGACGCCGCCGCCTCGGTCGTGGGCGAGGGGTTCCACGCGTACGCCGGAGGGCCGCACGCCGAGGTCGTCGCGCTGCGCGAGGCGGGTGAGCGGGCCAGGGGCGGCACGGCGTACGTGACGCTGGAACCCTGCAACCACACCGGCAGGACCGGGCCGTGCGCGGAGGCGCTCCTCGCCGCGGGCGTCGCCCGGGTCGTGGTCGCCGTCACCGATCCCAACCCCGTGGCCGCCGGAGGCGTGACCCGGCTCAGGGAACGCGGCGTCCGGGTCGACACCGGCGTGCTGACCGAGGAGGCCGAGCGGGGCAACGCGGCCTGGCTCACCTCCGTCCGGGCCCGCCGGCCGTACGTGACCTGGAAGTTCGCGGCCACCCTGGACGGCAGGTCCGCCGCGGAGGACGGCACCAGCAAGTGGATCACCTCGCCCGAGGCCCGCTCCGACGTGCACCGCCTGCGGGCGGAGTGCGACGCGGTCGTCGCGGGGATCGGCACGGTCCTCGCCGACGACCCGCTGCTCACCGCCAGACCGTCCGGGGAGGCGGAGCCGCCGGAGCGGCTCCCGCTGCGCGTCGTCGTCGACTCGGACGGGCGGATCCCGGCGGGGGCCCGGGTCCTCTCCGGCCCCGCGCCCACCCTGGTCGCCGTGGCGAGCGACGTCGACGTGCCGCCGCACCTCCGGGACGTCGTACGGCTGCCGCGCACGCCGTACGGGCTGGACCTCCGCGCGCTCCTGGCCGAACTGCACCGCAGGCAGGTCGTGAGTGTGCTGCTCGAAGGCGGGCCGAGGCTCGCCGGGTCCTTCGTCAGGGAGGGCCTGGTGGACCGGGTCGTCGGCTACCTCGCCCCGGCGCTGCTCGGGGCGGGGGCGGCGGCGCTCGGCCCGGCCGGGGTCGCCACGATCGGCGAGATCCACCGCCTCGAAATCGAGGATGTCACCCCCATCGGGCCGGACCTGCGGGTCGTGCTCCGCCCGGGAGGCCGTCAGGGCTCCGGGAGCGCCGCCGCGTCCCTCCGGCCGGCACCATCGAAGGAGAACTGAGATGTTCACCGGAATCGTCGAGGAACTGGGCGAGATCGCCGCGGTCGAGCCGCTCGCCGACTCGGCACGCCTGTCGGTGCGCGGCGAGGTCGTCACCTCCGACGCCGTCCATGGCGGGTCGATCGCGGTCAACGGCGTCTGCCTGACCGTCGTCGACGTCGAGGGCGACGTGTTCACCGCCGACGTGATGAAGGAGACGCTGGACCGCTCCTGCCTCGGCGTGCTGGTGCCGGGGTCCCGCGTCAACCTGGAGCGTGCCGTACGCGCCGACCAGCGGCTGGGCGGTCACATCGTGCAGGGGCACGTGGACGGCACCGGCGTGGTGCTCTCCCGCGAGCCCGCCGAGCACTGGGAGATCGTACGGATCTCGCTCCCCGCCGTCCTCGACCGGTACGTGGTCGAGAAGGGCTCGATCGCGGTGGACGGCGTCAGCCTGACCGTGTCCGGGGTGGACTCCGGGGGCTTCGCCGTCAGCCTGATCCCGACCACGCTGGACCTGACCACCCTCGGCCGCAAGCAGCCGGGGGACCCGGTCAACCTGGAGGTCGACGTCATCGCCAAGTACGTCGAGAAGCTCATCGGCGCGCACGGTCTGGGGACCCGGCCGTGAACTGGGCGGAGGCGGGCTTCGGCGTGCTCGGCCAGCACGTCCGCTGGGCCGACCTCGTGGGCAACGTGTGCGCGCTGGCCACGGTCTGGCTCGCGATCAGGAAGACGATCTGGACCTGGCCGGTGCAGCTCGCCGGCGCTGTGCTGCTGTTCGCGGCCTCGATCAGCGCCCACATCACCGGGAACGCGCTGAAGCAGGCGCTGTTCGGCGTGCTCGCCGTCTACGGGTGGATCCGCTGGTCGCGCCGCCTCCGTGACGGCGCCCCCCTGGCCATCAGGTCGGCCACCGCCAGGGAGCGCGTGGCGCTGCTCGCCGTGCTGGCCGCGGGGACGGTCGTGGTCGCTCTGCTCTTCCAGTTCCTCAACGCCCGCGGCCTGGACGTGTCGTGGGCGCCGTGGCCCGACGCGTACATCTTCGTCGGCAGCGCGGTGGCGACCTGGGCGCAGGGCCGGGCGCTGGTCGACTTCTGGCTGCTCTGGGTCGCCGTCGACCTGGTCGGCGTCCCCTTGGCGTTCCGGTCGGGACTCGTCGTCTCCGGCGCTGTCTACGCCGTCTTCTTCGTCATGGTTCTGATCGGGTTCCGCGACTGGCTGCGCCAGTCCCGCACTCTGGAGGCAGTCACCGCATGACCATCCGCCTGGACCCGATCGAGCGGGCCGTCGCCGACATCCGCGAGGGCAAGCCGGTCGTCGTCGTCGACAACGAGCACCGCGAGAACGAGGGCGACCTCATCTTCGCCGCGGCCAAGGCCACGCCCGAGCTGGTCGCGTTCATGATCCGCTACACCAGCGGCGTGATCTGCGTGGCCATGGAGGGAGGCGAGCTGGACCGGCTCGGCCTGCCCCTGATGGTCCACGAGAACCAGGAACGCCTGCGCACCGCGTACACGATCAGTGTGGACGCCAGGGACGGGGTGACCACCGGGATCTCGGCCGCCGACCGGGCGCGGACGATCCGCACCCTCTGCGACTCGGCCACCGAGCCGTACGAGCTGGTCCGGCCTGGCCACATCTTCCCGCTGCGGTACCGGGACGGCGGCGTGCTGGTACGCCCCGGCCACACCGAGGCGTCGGTGGACCTGGCCAGGCTGGCGGGGCTGGCCCCGGCGGGCGCCCTGGCCGAGGTCGTCAACGACGACGGCACCATGAAGCGCCTGCCCGCCCTGCGGGAGTTCGCCGACGAGCACGACCTCGCGCTGGTGTCCATCGAGCAGCTCATCGATTACCGCAAGCGCTCCGAGCGCATGGTCGCCAGAGTCGCCGAGACCCGGATCCCCAACCGGTACGGCGTCTGGCGGGCCTACGGCTACTCCAGCGCCCTGGACGGCGGCGAGCACCTCGCCCTCGTCTACGGCGACCTCGACGACGGGGAGAACGTCCTGGTGCGGGCGCATTCGGAGTGCCTCACCGGCGACGTGCTCGGCTCGCTCCGCTGCGACTGCGGCGTGCAGCTCGACCACGCCATGGAGGCCATCGCCAAGGACGGCCGAGGTGTCGTGGTCTACCTGCGCGGGCACGAGGGCCGGGGGATCGGCCTGCTCGCCAAGCTCCGCGCGTACGGCCTGCAGGACAACGGCAGCGACACCGTCGACGCCAACGTGGAGCTCGGCCTGCCGGTGGACGCGCGGGAGTTCTCCAACGCGTCCCAGATGCTCGCCGACCTCGGCGTGAAATCCGTGCGGTTGCTGACCAACAACCCGGCGAAGGTGCGCGGCATGGACGGCTACGGCATCAAGGTGATCGGCCGCGAGCCCATGCCCGTGGCGGTCAACCCGTACAACGAGAAGTACCTCACGGCCAAGCGCGACCGCCTCGGCCACGACATCCCCAGGGAGGACTCGGAATGAGCGGTGCTGGACGTCCGAAGGCGGCGCCGGTCGAGGCGGGCGGGCTGACCGTCGGCATCGTCGCGGCCCGCTGGCACGCGGAGATCACCGACCGTCTGGTCGAGCGGGCCGAGCAGGCGGCGCGGGACTGCGGCGCGGAGGTGACCGTCATCAGGGTCGCCGGGTCGCTGGAGATCCCCGTCGTGGCGCAGGCCCTGGCGCGCAGGTGCGACGCGGTCGTGGCGCTGGGGGCGGTGATCCGCGGCGAGACGGCGCACTTCGACTACGTCTGCGACTCGGTCACGGCCGGACTGACCAGGGTGTCGCTGGACGAGTCCACCCCCGTCGGCAACGGGGTGCTCACCTGTGAGACGCTCGATCAGGCGCTCGACCGCTCCGGCGTGCCGGGCGGCCACGAGGACAAGGGATACGAGGCCACGGTCGCCGCGCTGGAGACCGCGCTCCTGCTGCGTGGCCCCGCGCTCCTGGGCACCTGATCCATGCAGTAGCTTGCATGCGACCCTTCCGACCAACGCAGTTCGGTGATCATGCAGAAGTTCTCAGACGCCCCTCTGACCGGCCACGACGCCCTCGGCGAGTGGGTGGTGAGCCATGACGGCTGACATGACGCCGCCTCCGCTGCCGGTGACCTGGCGCCCCAGGCGGGCCCGCGTCATCGCGTACGGCATGGCCGCGGTGATGGTCGTGGGCGCGCTGATCCTCGCCGTGATCCTGCCCGAGCAGTTCAAGCTGCCCGATCGCATCGGCATGGTCCTCTTCGGCTGCGCGGTGGCGGCCGTGCTGCACCTGCTCGGCAGGCTCCGCGTCGAGGCCGACGAGCGGGGCATCAAGGTCGTCAACGCGCTGCGGACCCACCGTTTCGAGTGGGCCGAGGTGCTCGACGTGAACCTGGCCGAGGGCGATCCCTGGCCCAAGCTCGACCTGGCCGACGGATACAGCGTCGGCGCGATGGGCATCCAGGGAACGGAGAAGGCGCGCTCCCGGAAGGCGGTCTCCGAGCTGCGCGCCCTCATCCGCGCCCGCGGCGAGGCCCCCGACCACGACTGACGCGGAGGCCGCCGGTCAGGCCGTCAGCCGTACCGGCCCCTCCGCGGCGGGGTCCGCCGTGCCGTTCGCCGCACCCGCCGCCGGGCCGCCGAGCAGGCCGCGTCGGCGCAGCTCGGGCAGCACGCCCTCGCCGAACCAGTACGCCTCCTCCAGGTGGGGATAGCCGGACAGCACGAACTCCGAGACGCCGACCGAGGCGTACTCCTCGATCAGGTCGGCGACCTCCGCGTGGCTGCCGACCAGGGACGTTCCCGCGCCGCCGCGGACCAGGCCGACCCCCGCCCACAGGCCCGGATGGATCTCCAGATCCCGTACGGCCCCGCCCCGGAAGCCTTTGCTGAGGGCGAGCATGCGCTTCTGCCCGACGGAGTCGCTGCGCCCGAGGACGGCGCGGGCGGCCTCGATGTCCTCGGCGTCGATCTGGTCGAGCAGCCGTCCGGCCTCAGCCCAGGCAGCGGAGGAGGTGTCCCGGGTGATCACGTGCAGCCGGACGCCGAACCGCAGCGTGCGGCCCTCCTGCGCGGCCAGCGAGCGCACCCACTCCAGTTTCTCCGCGACCTGCGCGGGCGGCTCGCCCCAGGTGAGGTACACGTCCACGTGCCTGGCGGCGACCGGGCCCGCCGCGGCCGACGACCCGCCGAAGTACAGCTCGGGAAGGGGGTCGGGCCGTTCGGCGACGGTCGCCTCCTCGACGTCGTAGTAGGTGCCCTGGAAGTCGAACAGCCCGTCCCAGGCGCCCCGGACGACGGAGAGGAACTCGTCGGTCCGCGCGTACCGCTCGACCTTGTCCAGGTGGTCGCCGAACCGGCGCTGCTCGGCGCCCTCGCCCCCGGTGACGATGTTGAGGAGCAGCCGTCCCCCGGAGATCCGCTGGTAGGTGGCGGCCATCTGGGCGGCCAGCGTCGGGGAGAGCACCCCGGGCCGGAACGCCACGAGGAACTTCAGCCGCGTCGTCACCTGGGTGAGCGCGGCGGTGACCAGCCAGGCGTCCTCGCACCAGGTGCCGGTCGGCGTGAGCACCGCCTCGAAGCCGAGCTGCTCGGCGGACCTGGCGATCTGGCCGAGATAGTCGATCGAGGGCGGGCGGAACGCCCCGGTCACCGGGAGGCCGTACCCGCGGCGCAGCCCGTGCCCGCCGCCGATGATCGCCCTCCCGTCACCCGAGGTGGGGAGAAACCAGTGGAATCTCATGGTTGGCCCTTTCCGACGACGTCGTTGAACCGGCTGTCGATGAAATCGGAGAACCGCACGCTGCCCGGGATCAGGCCCTCGGCGGTGAAGGCGTCGGCGATCCGCTGTTCCGAATCGGTGACGGTGTCGTCGATGGTGATCGGCGTGGTGACGGTGTTCGCGACGGCGGCCCTGGTCACCTTCACGGGCAGGCCGGTCTCCCGTGCCCACACCTCCGCCCATTCGGCCTGGTGCGCGACGGCCCACTTCCTCGCGCGGGCGAGCCGGGAGAGGTAGTCCCGGATCGCGGCCTCCTTGCCCTGGTCCCGCAGGGCGGCGGGGGCGGCGACCTGGAAGTTGAGGCCGTTGACGTAGCCGTCGCCGTCCACCAGGACCTTCGCCCCGTGTTCGAGCCGCGCCTGGGAGGTGAAGGGGTCCCAGATCGCCCAGGCGTCGACCGTGCCTGAGGCGAACGCGGCGAGCGCGTCGGCGGGCTGGAGGTACTGCGGCTGGATGTCCGTGAAGGACAGTCCCTCCTTCTTCAGTACGGCGAGCAGGTGATAGTGCGCGGAGCTGCCCTTGGCCACCGCGATCTTCTTGCCCTTGAGCTGGGCGGGCGCGGTGACGGGGGAGCCGCCGGGGATCAGGATCGCGGCCCCGGACAGGGGCTGCCGGTAGGCGGCGACCACCGTGATCCTCGACCCGGAGGCTGCGGCGAAGACCGGTGGGGTGTTGCCGACGCCACCAATGTCGACCGCCCCGGCGTTCACCGCCTCCAGGAGCGGCGGACCGGACGTGAACTGGGCCCAGGAGACCTTGTAGGAGGTGCCGTCGAGGACCCCGGCGGCCTTGAGCAGCGCCTCGGATCCGGCCTTCTGATCGCCGATCCGCAATGTCACGGAGGCGCCATCCGGCCCGGACGCTCCTGGCCGGCCGGCCGCGGATCCGGACGTTGATCCGGCCGGGGCGCAGGCCGTACCGACCGAGGCGGCGAGCAGCAACGCGGCGAGGACTCTCCCGGTCACGTCGCCGTTCCTTGGGGGGACACGCCGAGTGCGGCGAGCAGGGTCGAGTGGAGGGAGACGAGCTCGGGATCGTCGCGGTGCCGGGGCCGCCGGGCCGTGACGAGCGACTCGTGCGCGATGCGCCCTTCGTCCAGGACGAGGACGCGGTCAGCGAGCAGCAGGGCCTCGTCCACGTCGTGGGTGACCAGCAGTACCGCGGGCCGGTGGACGGACCACAGCGTGAGGACGAGGTGGTGCATGGTGATCCGGGTCAGCGCGTCCAGGGCGCTGAACGGCTCGTCGAGGAGCAGCAGCTCCGGCTCACGCACGAGGGCCCGCGCCAGGCTGGCCCGCTGCGCCTCCCCGCCGGAGAGGGTGAGCGGCCAGGCGCCCGCCCGCGCGGTCAGGTCGACCTCCGCCAGGGCCGCGTCGGCCCGCGCCTTCGCGTCCGGCACGTGGAGGCCGAGCGTCACGTTGGCGTGCACCCGCCGCCACGGGACCAGCCGCGGCTCCTGGAACGCCACCGCGACCGATCCGGTGACGGCCACCTCGCCCGCGACCTCGTCGTCCAGTCCGGCGAGCGCCCGGAGCAGGGTCGACTTGCCCGAGCCGCTGCGGCCGAGGAGCGCGATGAACTCGCCCTCGGCGATCTCCAGATCGAGGCGGTCGAGCACGGTGCGGTCGCCGAACTCCCTGGTGAGGTCGCGGACGGCGGCCACCCGGCCCGCCGGAAGGGTCACGCCGCGATGAATTCCCGTCGCCATGCCAGGGCCCTCCTTTCGATGAGTCGTACGAGTGCGTCCGTCAGCAGGCCGAGGGCGCTGTAGACGAGGAGGCCCACCACGATCACGTCGGTACGGAGGAATTCCCTGGCGTCGTTGATCAGGTAGCCCAGGCCGGCGTTCGCGTTGACCTGCTCGGCCACGATGAGCGCGAGCCAGGCGACCCCCAGGCTCTGCCGGAGGCCGACGAGCGTCTGCGGGAGCGCTCCGGGTAGCACGATGTGCCGGATGAGCCGGGCCCGGCCGAGTCTGATCGTCCGGGCGACCTCCGCCAGCTTGCCGTCCACGCCGCGGATCCCGGAGTAGGTGTTCAGGTAGAGCGGGAACGACACGGCGAGGGCCACCAGAAGGATCTTGGGCGCCTCTCCGATGCCGAACCAGAGAATGAACAGCGGGATCAGCCCGAAGAACGGCAGCGCGCGCAGCATCTGCATGATCGGGTCGATCGCGTTCTCGCCCCTGCGGCTCAGTCCCGCGAGCAGGGCGAGGCCGACGCCCGCGACCGCTCCCACGGCGAAGCCGATCAGGACGCGCTGCAAGGAGACGGCGACGGCGGTGGGGAGCGTTCCTTGCCGGACGAGGTCGACGGCTGTCGTGGCGATCACGGATGGGGCGGCGAGCAGGCGCTCCGGGAGCAGTCCCGTGGCGCTGGCGAGCTGCCAGACCGCCACGAGAGCCAGCGGGCTGATCCAGCGCCGCCAGGCGTTGCCGGGCAGCCGCCGGGGCCGGGGACGAGGGCCGGGACGTGATGTCGTCCTGGCCGGTGTCCCCAGTTCGAGGACGGACATCGGGAAACCTCGCAGGGGCCGGTGGATCGGTCATCCACAGGATTACCCATATTCCCTACTTGGTCAATGGGTTTTTAAGCGGTGTCGGGTTTCGCCGTAAAGTTCCGCGTGAACATCCGTCCGACCTGGCGAGGCTGCGAATGAGCGTGCTGATCGACCGGCCCAACTGGCCCGGACCCCGCGGACTCCTCTGGTCGCACCTCGTCAGCGATCATTCGTACGAGGAGCTGCACGGCTTCGCCCGCGTCCTCGGCGTGCCGCCGCGCGCCTTCGACCGCGACCACTACGACGTCCCCGAGACCGTCTACGACCAGGCCGTCCTGCTGGGCGCCGTGGCGGTGTCGAGCCGGGAGCTCGTCTTCCGCCTCAGGGCCTCCGGCCTGCGCCGGCCCAAGCGGCTTCCCCTGGCCGGGCGGTCGCCGGCCGAGTGACTCCGGCTCCCTCGCCCGGCCCCCCCTCATGCGCGGTGGTCAGCCGAGCGGGACCGGTTCCCCGCCCCGGTGCTCCCAGGCGGCCGGTCAGGCGAGTGAGGCAAGCTCCCTGGCGATGTTCTCCCTGGCCCTGGCCTCCCAGAGCGCCCGGCCGGTGGCCGTGCCGTACAGATGGGGGTGCTCAAGGAGTCGCCGGAGCACGTGCGAGCGCCCCGCGCGGAACAGCGCGTCGGGCACGTCCCGGTACTCCTCGCGTACGGCGTTCGCGTACGCCGTGTAGCCGGGCCACGCGCCGCCCAGGACGGACAGGTCGGCGTCGCACAGAACGGCGGCGTTGGCGTCACCGGGCTCGTAGGCGTGCGCCGACGTCACCCGCACCAGCCGCGCGACCTCGCGGACGAGGTCGTCCGGCGCCCCGCAGGCGGCCAGCCGGGCCTGCGCGAGCTGGGCGCTCCGCTCCTCGTCCCATCCGGGCCGCCCGTCGTACACCGCGTCGTGGAACCAGGCGGCCAGCCGTACGGCGCCCGGGTCGTCGGCGTGCCCGGCGAGCGGCTCGACGGCGGCGAGGACGGCGTCGAGGTGCGCGGTCGTGTGGTAGCGCCGGTGCGGCTCCGCCCAGCGCGCGATCAGCTCGGCGCGCAGCGCGTCCGCGCACGGGGAGGCGGCGAGGTCCAGGGACGCCGGAGGACGGAGGGCGGGCTGCTCCATGCCCGCGACCTTATCGCCGAATCCGGGCAATCCCCTCGGGGACGGCCGGTCATCAGATCTCCTTGAGCGTGGAGACCCCCGCCTTCGGGCGGGGGAGGAAACGCGGCCCGATGCCGCACCCCGAGGGGTGCGCGCCTTCGGCCTGAGCGTTCCACATCCGCTCCCGCTGCTCGCCGTCCTGCCGCACTGGGGCGCGGCCGCGGCCCCGATCTCCCCTGGCTACTGGGCCGTCCGCGGCCTGCGGCACGCTGCTCGCCGTGGCTCTGGCCTGTGGCGCTCTGGCCTCGGCACGCCTGCGGGGCCGCGGCGGACGGCTGGTGGCTCTCTAACGCGAGAACGGCCGGAGTGCAGAGCAACTCATACGAATCCATCCGGTGTTTGGCGAAATCGACCACAGTCAGGCGAGGGGCGGTGGACGTAGCCTGACTGTGTGTCGCAGACGAACCAGCCGATGGACCAGCGGACGGACCGGGCACCGGCGGCGGGCGCCGATCGGATGACCGGGAGGGCGGCGGAGATCGACTCGCCCGGCAAGCTGGCCACGCTGCTGGAGGAGCACGACTACCTGGCCGACGAGGGGCTGGCGACGGCGGCGTTCCTCGCCCTGCGGATGGGACGCCCGCTCTTCCTGGAGGGCGAGGCGGGAGTCGGCAAGACCGAGCTGGCCAAGACGCTCTCGGCGATCCTTTCCGCCCCGTTGATCAGGTTGCAGTGCTACGAGGGGCTGGACGCCGCCCAGGCGCTCTACGACTGGGACTTCGCCCGCCAGTTGCTGCACCTGAAGGCCGCCGAGGCGGCCGGGGTCACCGACGTCCGGGCGCTGGAGGGCGAGATCTACGACCGGAGGTTCCTGATCGCCCGGCCGCTGCTGCGCGCTCTGGAGACCCGGCCGTGCGTGCTGCTGGTGGACGAGATCGACCGGGCGGACGACGAGTTCGAGGCGTTCCTGCTGGAGGTCCTGTCCGACTTCACGATCTCGGTGCCCGAGCTGGGCACGATCAGGGCCGAGACGCCGCCGGTCGTGGTCGTGACCTCCAACCGCACCCGCGAGGTGCACGAGGCGCTCAAGCGGCGCTGCCTGTACCACTGGATCGAGCACCCCGGGTTCGAGCGCGAGGTGGCGATCCTGCTGCGGCGGCTGCCCGCGTGTACGGAGGAGCTCGCCGCCGAGGTGGCCGACGCGGCGGGACGCCTGCGCGGGGCCGACCTGGTCAAGCCGCCCGGTGTGGCCGAGACGCTCGACTGGACGGAGGCGCTGCTCACGCTCGGCGCCTCCCGGCTCAGCCCCGACCTGGCGGCGGTCACCCTCGGCGCGCTGCTCAAATACCGCGAGGACCAGGAGACCGTACGCCGGAACGGCCTGCTGGGCGCCGCGCTCCCGGGAAGCGCGGGCGGCGGCCGTGTCTGAACCTCACGGCGGGCCTGATCTCCACGCCGGGCCTGATCTCCACGCCGGGACCACGGGTGACGAGCGAGACGCCTTCGTGTCGACGATGACCGGGTTCGCCCGTACGCTGCGGGCGGCCGGGGTCGCGGCGGACCACCAGCGGACCCAGGGCTTCCTCGCCGCGCTCCGCGAACTGGATGTGCGCGAGCGGCGTGACGTCTACTGGGCCGGGCGGCTCACGCTGTGCTCGGGTCCCGACGACCTCGACCGCTACGACCGGTGCTTCGCCGCCTACTTCGGGGGCGAGCGGCCGGGCCCCGCCCACCGCGTGCCGACCGTGACCGTGACCCGGTTCGCTCTGCGGCCGGGGGACTCCGGCGACCGGGGTGAGGGACGCGAGGTGGACACGACGGCCGCCACGGCGAGCGAAATCGAGGTGCTGCGCCACCGGGACGTCGCCAGGATGACCGCCGCCGAGCGTGGGGAGGTGGCCCGGCTGCTCGGCATGCTCAGGAGCGCCCGCGAACAGCGCAGGTCGCGGCGCCGCGTGCCGTCCCACCGGGGGGCGATGGACGGCCGCAGGACCGTGCGCGAGGCCGTCCGCCGCGGTGGGGAGCCCGCCCGGCTGCGGTTCCGCGCCCGCAGGGAGAAGCCCAGACGGGTCGTCATGCTGGTGGATGTGAGCGGCTCGATGGCCGCCTACGCCGACACGCTGCTGCGTTTCGCGCACGCCCTCGTCCGCGCCGAACCACGGGCCACCGAGGTGTTCAGCGTGGGCACCCGCCTCACCAGGGTGACCGCGGAGCTGCGCCACCGCGACCCCGGCGTCGCCATGGACGCCGTCTCGGCGGCGATCCCCGACTGGAGCGGCGGAACCCGGCTGGGGGAGGAGCTCAAGGAACTGCTCCGGCTGTCCGACGTACGCGGAGCGATCGTGGTGATCGCCTCCGACGGCTGGGAGCGAGGAGACGCGAGCCTGCTCGGACGGCAGATGGAGCGGTTGTCGCGGCTCGCGCACCGGGTGATCTGGGTCAACCCACACAAGGGGGACCCGGCCTACCGGCCGCTGACCGCCGGGATGCGGGCGGCGCTGCCGTACATCACGGACTTCGTCGCCGGGCACAGCCTGGCGGCCTTCGAGGAGCTCGCGGCCCTGCTCGGCAAAGGCAACGGCAACCGCAACGGCAACGGCAACCGCAACGGCAACGGCAACCGCAACGGCAAGGGCATGGGCGGCATGGACAAGGACAAGGGCGGGTCGTGGCCCGACGGCGACGCGGGGAGGCCGGATGCGTGACGTGCTGTCCCAGATCGTGCGCTGGTGGGAGGCGGGGGAGCGGTTCGGCCTCGCCACGGTGGTCGGGACGTTCCGTAGCGCGCCACGCCCGCCCGGCGCGTCCATGGCCGTGCTCGGCGACGAGGCCACCGGCAGCGTCTCCGGCGGCTGCGTCGAGGGCGCGGTCTACGAGCTGGCCCAGCAGGTCGTCGGCGACGGCACGCCCGTGCTCCAGCGTTACGGCGTCAGCGACGACGACGCGTTCTCCGTGGGGCTGACCTGCGGCGGCATCATCGACGTGTTCGTCGAACCGGTCTCGCGCGAGACCTATCCGGAGCTGGGGGAGATCGCCGCCTCCATCGAGCGCCGCGAACCGGTCGCGGTGGCGACGATCGTCTCCGGGCCGGGCCGGATCGGCGCCCGCCGCGTCGTCCGGGCGGACGGCGCCTCGGGCACGCTCGGCTCCTCCCGGCTGGACGACGCGGTGGACGACGACGCCCGCGGCATGCTCGCGCAGGGACTCACCGGGGTCCGCCGGTACGGGCCCGAGGGCGAGCGGCGGCTGGACGACCTCCAGGTCTTCGTGCAGTCGTTCGCGCCGTCCCCGCGCATGCTGGTGTTCGGGGCCATCGACTTCGCCGCGGCGGTCGCGAGGATCGGCAAGTTCCTCGGCTACCACGTGGTGGTCTGCGACGCCCGCCCGGTCTTCGCGACGGCCAGGCGCTTCCCCGATGCCGACGAGGTCGTGGTGAAGTGGCCGCACGACTACCTGTCCACGGCCGTGGTGGACGAGCGGACCGTGATCTGCGTCCTCACCCACGACCCCAAGTTCGACGTCCCGCTGCTGGAGGTCGCGCTGCGCACTCCGGCGGCGTACGTGGGGGCCATGGGGTCGCGGCGCACCCACGAGGACCGGCTGCGCAGGCTGCGCGAGGCGGGCATCGCGGAGGCGGAGCTGGCCCGGCTGCGCTCGCCGATCGGGCTGGACCTCGGCGCGCGTACGCCCGAGGAGACGGCGGTGTCGATCGCGGCCGAGCTGATCCAGCTCCGGTGGGGCGGTTCGGGCCGTGCGCTCACCGAGACCACGGGCCGCATCCACGGCGACGGCGAGGCACATGGGCACGGCTGACCGGGGCGCCGTCGCGGGCCTCCTGCTGGCGGCGGGGTCGGGGCGCAGGATGGGCGCGCCCAAGGCTCTGGTCGAGTTCGAGGGCGAGCGGCTCGCCGACCGGGGCGTGCGGCTGCTCGCGGAGGGTGGTTGCGACCCCGTCCTGATCGTGGTCGGGGCCGTCGCGGTCCAGGTGGCGGGCGCGATTGCCGTGCCCAACCCGGACTGGGCCACCGGCATGGGCTCGTCGCTGCGCGCGGGCCTCGACGCGCTGCCCGGCTCGGCCCGCGCGGTGGTGATCGCCCTCGTGGACCAGCCGCTGGTCCGCCCGGAGGCCGTGCGCCGGCTGATCGAGGCGTTCCGCGCGGGCGCCACCGTCGCCGTGGCGGCGTACGGAGGCGCGCCGCGCAACCCCGTGCTCATCGCGCGCGAGCACTTCGCCGAGGTGTCCGCGCTCGCGGAGGGAGACGTGGGGGCCCGCCCCTTCCTGCGCGCGCGCGGCGAGCTGGTGACCCGGGTGCCCTGCGACGACGTGGGGGATCCGGCCGACCTCGACACCCCCGAGGACCTGCGCGCGATGGAAGGCCGCTGACTCCCGCGAATCACCCGATCGCCCGAGGCGGCGGCGTCTTCCGGTTCCGCGGTTCCCGCGATCCGGGGGCGACACCTTGCCGTGCCCGGCGGAGTGGTCCGCGTTCCCCGCCTGCCGTGGCCGAGGTTGGCCGCCGGGCACGCGAATCGTTAGCCTTGGCCCGAGGAAACGGAACATCATTCGGTTTCGGTGCTGCGCGCGGAAGGACGTACGGGATGCGGATCGGAATGGCCCTCAACTACGCCGGGGGTTTCAAGGAGACCGTCGCCGAGCTGGCCGACTACGAGAAGGCAGGGCTGGACGTCGTCTTCGTCGCCGAGGCGTACAGCTTCGACGCGGTCAGCCAGATGGGCTACATCGCCGCGAGGACCGAGCGGCTCCAGATCGCCTCGGGCATCCTGCCGATCTACTCCCGCACCCCGGCGCTCCTCGCGATGACGGCCGCCGGGATGGACTACGTCTCCGACGGCCGCTTCACGCTCGGCCTCGGCGCCTCCGGTCCCCAGGTCATCGAGGGCTTCCACGGGGTGCCGTACACCGCGCCGCTCGGCCGTACCCGCGAGGTCATCGAGATCTGCCGCAAGGTCTGGCGGCGGGAGCGGCTGCAGTACGCCGGGAAGCACTACACGCTGCCGCTGGAGGGCGGCACCGGCCTCGGCAAGCCGCTCAAGCTGATCAACCACCCGGTGCGGGAGCGCATCCCGATCGTGCTCGCCGCCATCGGGCCCAAGAACGTCGAGCTGGCCGCAGAACTGGCCGAGGGCTGGGAGCCGATCTTCTTCGTCCCGGAGAAGGCGGCCGACGTGTGGGGCGCGTCCCTGGCCGCGGGCCGGGCGCGGCGCGACCCGTCGCTCGGCGAGCTCGACGTCATCGCCCAGGCGTTCCTCGCGATCGGCGACGACGTGGAGGGCATCCGCGAGCTGGGCCGCCCGATGGCCGCGCTCTACATCGGCGGCATGGGGGCCAAGGGCAAGAACTTCTACAACGACCTGGCTCGCCGCTACGGCTACGAGAAGGAGGCCGAGCAGATCCAGGAGCTCTACCTCCAGGGCAAGAAGGACGAGGCCGCCGCCCTGGTCCCGGCCGAGCTGCTGGAGCGGATGTCCCTGATCGGCTCCGAGGGCCACGTGCGCGAGCGGGTGGCGGCGATGCGGGAGGCCGGGGTGACCACCATCAACGTCGCGCCGATCGCGGGCACCCACGCGGAACGTCTCGCCCTGATCGAGAAGATCAGGGACATCGCGGCGTAACGGCCCGCCCGGCGGCGTCACCTGTGCCGTACCTGACCTTGGTGGTGATGACAAGGTCGTCGCGGCGCCGGCCCGGAGGCCGGCGGTCACGGCTCAGGGGCGCAGGCAGGCGGAGAAGACGGCGGTGAGCCTGGCCTCCACGGCCGCCTGGTCGGCGTCGCGGAGCGGCTCCGGGCCGAGCAGGCGGCGCAGTGAGCTGACGCCGAGGATGAACGTCACCGCGAGCGCGGCCCGCTCCCTCGGGCGCGGGCCGGTCAGCCGCTCGGCGATCGCGCCGATCATGGCGTCCTCGACCCGCGCCCGGAGCACCGCTCTGATCTCCGGGCTGTTCCCCGCGCGGTCGATCGTGCGGGTGAGCTGCTCGACCGTCCCGGTGCTCAGCCGCGCCGCCATCCGAGCCGCCAGCCGGGCGGGCAGTCCCTCGGGGTCGCCCTCTATGACGGCCTCAAGCGTCGAGCCCGTCGCGACCACCTGGGCGAACAGGCCCGCCTTGGTGCCGAAGTAGCGGTTGATCAGGGACACGTTGGCGTCGGCCGCGGCGGCGATCATCCGCATCGTGACCTGCTCGTAGCCGTGTTCGGCGAACAGCTCCCTGCCCGCCTCCAGGATCCGCCGGCTGGTCGCGGCACGATCTCTCGCCATGAGGGGCCACCTTAACGGGTTTGACATGTAAACAAGCGTCTACTAATCCTTAGAAGAACTAACTAAGGTGGGGGATCCGTGACTGACGTGGCGAATCGGGCGGGAACCCGCCGGACGTATACACATCGAGAGGTCATGGAGATCCTCTCCGGCCTGCTGCTCGCGCTCCTGACCTCGATGATCTCGACGTCCGTCGTCGGCACCGCGCTCCCCACGATCGTCGGCGACCTCGGCGGGCAGGACCAACTCTCCTGGGTCGCCAGCGCCACGCTGCTCACGATGACGGTCTCCACCCCGCTGTGGGGCAAGCTCTCCGACATCTTCGGGCGAAAGCTGATGTTCCAGACGGCCCTGGTGCTGTTTGTGGCCGCCTCGGTTGTCGCCGGCCTGTCGCAGAACATGGGCATGCTGATCGCGGCGAGAGCCGCGCAGGGCCTCGGCGCGGGCGGCCTCTCCGCGCTCACCCAGGTGATCCTCGGCGACGTGGTCGAGCCCAGGGAACGGGGACGCTACTCCGGTTACGTCGGCGCGGTGTTCGGCGTCTCCACCGTCGCCGGGCCGCTGCTCGGCGGCTTCATCGTGGACGCGTCCTGGCTCGGCTGGCGGTGGTGCTTCTACGTCTGCATCCCGCTCGCCGTCATCGCGTTCGCCGTCATCCAGAAGGTCCTCCGCCTCGATCACGAGCACCGCGACGCCCGCATCGACTGGTGGGGGGCCTTCACCATCACCGGGGCGGCCACCTCGTTCATGCTCGTGCTCTCCCTCGGCGGGCACGAGTTCGACTGGAACTCCCCCTGGACGTACGGCCTGTGCGCGCTCGGCGTGATCATGATCCTGCTCGCGGTGGTCGCCGAGCGCCGGGCCACCAGTCCGATCCTCCCGCCCCGGCTGTTCGGGAACCGGACCTTCGTGCTGGCGAGCCTGGCCTCCCTCCTCGTCGGCATCGCCATGTTCGGCGCGATGATCTACCTGCCGCAGTACCTCCAGATCGTCAAGGGCATGAGCCCGACGGACTCCGGTCTGATGACGCTGCCCATGGTGGTGAGCCTGTTCCTCGGTTCCATCGTCTCCGGCCGGATCGTCACCAGGACCGGCCGGTGGAAGCTCTTTCCCGTGGCCGGCATGGTGCTGGTCGCGGTCGGCCTCGGCCTGCTCTCGCGGCTGCACGTGGACTCCGGCTACCTCGTGATCGGCCTGGACATCGCGGTCTTCGGCGTCGGCCTCGGCCTGACCATGCAGATGCTCATCCTCGCCGCGCAGAACGCCGCGGAACTGCGCGACATGGCCTCCACGACCTCCGGCGTCTCGTTCTTCCGCAGCCTCGGAGGCGCGGTGGGCGTGGCCGCCTACGGCGCGATCCTCACCAACAAGGTCAAGAGCGAGATGACGTCCCTGATGACGGCCGCGCACATCAGGCCGTCCGGCTCCGGGACCACGCTCAGCCTCGGCACCCCCGAGGCGATCGGGAAGCTCCCCGACCCCATCCGCGCGATCGTGCTCGAGGCGTTCGCCCGGGGCATGCAGATGGTCTTCCTCGTCGGTGTGCCCGCCGCGCTCCTCGGGGTCGTCGCGGTGCTGTTCCTGCGCGAGGTGCCGCTGCGGTCCTCGGGCGGGGCCCAGACCCGGCGGCCCGCCCACGCCGAGAACTCCTGAGCCCGCGGCCGGTCACGGGGGTCGGAAACCGCCCGGCGGGCGCGTAGAGTCCGATCCGTCGGATCGGAGGACTTCCATGCCATTCGTCTCACGCCGCGCCAGGGTCGCCGCGGCACTGCCCCAGCACGACGTGACCGCGCTGCTCGTCACGCGACCGGTCAACGTGCGCTATCTCACCGGCCTGTCCAGCTCCAACGCGGCGGTCCTCGTCACCGCCGACGGGGAGGCCGTGCTCGCCACGGACTCCCGCTACATCGAGACCGCCAGGCGCGAGTGCGCGGACGCCGGGCCGATCGAGGCCCGCGACGTCACGGGCGCGCTGGCCGGGCGTTCGGGGCGGGTGGCGATCGAGGCCCACGACATGTCCGTGGCCGAGTACCACCGGCTCCTCGGCGACCATCCGGGCCTCACCCCCGTCAGCGGCCTCGTCGAGGAGGTCAGGACCGTGAAGGACGAGGGCGAGATCGAGGCGCTCCGCCGCGCCTGCGCGATCACCGACGACGCGTTCTCCCAGGTGGTCGAGCGGATCGCCCCCGGCGTCACCGAGCGTGAGGTCGCCCGCTGGCTGGAGTCCGCCATGACGGAGCTCGGCGCGGAGAAGCCCGCCTTCGACTCGATCGTGGCGAGCGGCCCGAACGGGGCGATCCCGCACCACTCGCCGTCCGGCCGCGCGATCGAGCCCGGCGATCTGGTGACCATGGACTTCGGCGCCCGCGTCGACGGCTACCACGCCGACATGACCCGGACCGTGGCCGTCGGCCGGCCCGCCGACTGGCTGCGCGACCTCTACGAGCTCGTACGGCAGGCGCAGCGCGCGGGCCGCCGTGCCGTACGGACGGGGGCGACGGCGCATGACCTGGACGCGGCCGCGCGCGGTGTGATCGAGGAGGCCGGGCACGCCGAGCACTTCGGCCACGGCCTGGGACACGGGGTCGGCCTGGAGATCCACGAGCTGCCGTTCCTCGGCCCCGGCAAGACCGGTAGAATAGACGATCGGGTTCCGCTCACCGTTGAGCCGGGGGTCTACCTGCCCGGCAGGGGCGGGGTGCGCATCGAGGACACGCTGGTGACTCGTGCCGACGGGCCGGAGCTCCTCACACTGACGACCAAGGAGCTGCTCGTCCTCTAGGGCAGCCGCACTCAGGAGAACCACGTGGCGACGACGAACGACCTGAAGAACGGACTGGTGCTCAAGCTCGACGGCGGTGAACTCTGGACCGTCGTGGAGTTCCAGCACGTCAAGCCCGGCAAGGGCGGCGCGTTCGTCCGCACCAAGCTGAAGAACATCATGTCCGGCAAGGTCGTGGACAAGACCTTCAACGCGGGCGTCAAGGTCGAGGTGGCCAACGTCGACAAGCGCGAGATGCAGTACTCCTACCTCGACGGCGACGACTACGTCTTCATGGACACCGAGACCTACGACATGCTGAACGTCTCGCGTGCGGCCGTGGGCGACGCCGCCAACTATCTGCTGGAGAACATGCTGGCCACGGTCGCGATCAACGAGGGCAACGTGCTCTACGTCGACCTGCCGGCCGCCGTCGAGCTGACCATCGCCGAGACCGAGCCCGGCCTCCAGGGCGACCGCTCCACCGGCGGCACCAAGCCCGCCAAGCTGGAGACCGGCGCCGAGATCAAGGTCCCGCTCTTCATCACGACCGGCGAGAAGGTCAAGGTCGACACCCGCAGCGGCGAATACCTCGGTCGGGCCTGACGTGTCGGCTCGCGGCAAAGCCCGCCGGCGCGCGCTCGACATCCTCTTCGAGGCGGAGGCGCGCGACGAGAGCCCGCTGAACGTCCTGGCCGAGCGTGTCGAGCGCGCGGAGCCGCCCGTCAACGAGTACACGTCCACCCTCGTCGAAGGCGTGGCGAGGCATCTGACCCGCATCGACGAGCTCCTCGCGACGTACGCCGAGGGCTGGACGCTGGAGCGCATGCCCGCCGTCGACCGCAACATCCTGCGCGGCGGCACCTACGAGATGCTCTGGTCGGCCGAGGTCCCCGAGGGCGTCGTCATCAGCGAGTGGGTCCATCTCGCCGCGGAGCTGTCCACGGACGAGTCGCCGCATTTCGTCAACGGCCTCCTCGCCCGCTTCAAGCAGCTCAAGCCGTCGCTCTCGCTCTGACCGCCCGCGTGCGGTCTCCGCTTCCGGGCCGTTCCCGGCAGACCGGCCGCACCGCCCGGGGGTGCCCGGCAGTGCCGTTAGGCTGGCGGGAGCCGTACGAGGGAGGGGCGAAAGTGCGTGACGCCACGCGGCAGACCGTCGTCTGGGAGGCGCTGCGCGCGGTCCTGGCGGACCGGATGGCCGCCACGGGACGCGGGTCGCTGGACATCGTGGACGCGGGGGGTGGCACGGGCGGGTTCGCGGTGCCGCTGGCCCGGCTCGGGCACGCCGTCACCGTGGTCGATCCGACACCGGACTCGCTGGCCGCCCTGGAGCGCCGGGCCGCTGAGACGGGCGTGAGCGTCAAGGGCCTGCAGGGGGACACCGGAGACCTCGGCGACCTCCTGGAGCCGGGCAGCGTCGATCTGGTGCTCTGTCACAGCGTCCTGGAGTACGTCGAGGATCCCGCCGCCGCCCTCACCGCCGCCGCGGGCATCCTGCGCCGGGGCGGCGTGGTCAGCGTGCTGGCCGCCAACCCGGTCGCCACGGCCATCCACCGTGCCCTGTCCGGGAACTTCGGCGAGGCGCGCCAGGTGCTCGCCGACTCGGCCGGGCGCTGGGGCGACCGCGACCCGACGCCCCGCAGGTTCACCAGGGAGGCCGTGACGGGCCTCCTGGCCAAGGCGGGGTTCACCGTCGGCGAGGTGCACGGCGTCCGGGTCTTCGCCGACCTGGTGCCCAGCAGGCTCGCCGAAGGCGATCCCGCCGCGCTCATCGAGCTCGAGCAGGTGGCCGCGGCCCATCCCGTGCTACGCGACATCGCCACGCAGGTGCACGTCATCGCCTATCGATAGAACGGATGTTCGGATAGGATCGCGAACGTGTCCCGGAAGCAGATGCTCCCCCAAGGCGGCGGCGGGCTGGCCGACGACAGCGGCTGCCCGATCCTGCACGTGGACATGGACGCGTTCTTCGCCAGCGTCGAGCTCCTCGACCGGCCCGAACTGCGCGGCCTGCCGGTCATCGTCGGCGCCGCCGGGGCCCGCGGGGTGGTGCTCAGCGCCACCTACGAGGCCAGGCGGTTCGGGGTGCACTCGGCGATGCCGATGACCCGGGCCATGCGGCTCTGCCCCCGGGCGACGATCATCCCGCCCAGCCACGGGAAGTACGCCGAGGTCTCCAGGGGCGTCATGGAGATCTTCCGGTCGATCACCCCCGAGGTGGAGCCGATCGCCTCGGACGAGGCGTTCCTCGACGTCGGCGGAGCCCGGCGCCGGCTCGGCCGCCCCGCGGCCATCGCCGCGATGATCCGCGAGCAGGTCGCCGAGAGATACGGCATCACCTGCTCGGTCGGCGTCGCGAGCACCAAGTTCGTGGCCAAGCTCGCCTCCCGCCAGTGCAAGCCCGACGGGCTGCTGGTCGTCGCGGCCGACGGCGTGGTGGACTTCCTCCACCCGCTGCCCGTCGCCGCGCTGTGGGGCGTCGGAGAGCGCACAGAGCAGGCCCTGGTCCGCCTCGGCATCCGGACCGTGGGCGACCTCGCCCAGGTGCCCGTCTCCACCCTCCAGCGTGAGTTCGGCGCCGCGGGCGCCCACCTGGCCGCGCTCGCCTGGGGCCGGGACGAGCGCCCGGTCGTGCCGCACACCCCCGACAAGAGCATCGGCAACGAGGAGACGTTCCCCTTCGACGTCGACGACCCCGAGGCGATCAAGCGCGAGCTGCTGCGGCTGTCCGAGCGGGTCGCCGCCCGGCTCAGGGCGAGCGGTCACGTCGGCCGGACGGTCAGCGTCAAGCTGCGCCGTTCCGACTTCACCACGATCACCAGGTCGCGCACACTGCGAGAGGCGACCGACGTCGCCAAGGAGATATTCACCACATCATGCGAGCTCTTCGAGGCCGCCGGGCTGGATCGGGTCCGGCTCAGGCTGGTCGGAGTGCGGGTGGAGAACCTCCGCCCGGCCGGTACGGCCACCCGTCAACTCAGCCTCGGCGAGCGGGAGACGGGCTGGCGGGAGGCGGAACAGGCGATGGACAAGGCCATCCGGCGCTTCGGTCCCGATGCGGTCCGCCCGGCCTCTCTCGTTCAGCGTCCGTTTGGTCCAATGGATCTATGACGTCACCTCCGGTTTGGACCACGTTGGACGTTTTCTTTCGTCTACGTCTACAGCCTCGTATTCTGGGGATAACCGACCGCGAGGTCCGGACACCCCGTGTCGTCCGTTGCCGTCTTCCCCGAAATGGGGCCGTCCTTGGGAGGCGCCGTGCCGCTGTCTGAGCACGAGCAGCGCTTGCTCGACCAGATCGAGCAGGCCCTCTATGCCGAGGACCCGAAGTGGGCCAACGCCGTTCGGATCAGTGATCCACGCAGCCACTACAAGCGCCGCCTGGTGAAGGCCTCCATTGGCTTCGCACTCGGTGTCGTCCTGCTGATGGTCGGCGTCATCGCGAATCCGATCATCGGCGTCGCCGGGTTCGTGGTCATGCTGGCGACCTGCCTGTGGGGCCTGTCCAGCTGGAAGCGCATGAACGGCTTCGGCGGCGAGAGCCCGCCCGCCCAAGCACGGGGCAGGCGCCAGCAGCGGAGGGGGTTCATGGACCGCATGGAGGAGCGCTGGCGCCGCCGCACCGACGAGCGGTGAGCACACCCTCGACAGCGGCCGGCCCGGAGCCCCCCGAGGCGGCTCACCCGGAGTGAGCCGCCCCTGATCCCGGGGCGCGGTGCCCGACGGTTTCCCTACCGCATGGCCTACCGCGTGCCTACTGTGTGCCCTACCGCAGCGCGGTGCCCGACGGTTTCCCTACCGCGTGGCCTACGCAGCGCGTGCCCTACCGCGGGCCGGCCCCGCTCCGTGACAACGGCCAGAGCCGGACGCCCTCCAGCCGGTCGAAGACGTCCAGAACCCCCGTGCCGGCCGCCCGCAACCGCAGCAGGGTCGACCTGGGAGCGAGCACCGCCCCGACCCGCCTCTTCCTCGAAACCGTGGCCGTCAGCGCCCGCCGCACCCGCCGAAGCTCGTCGGTCCCCGGCCCGGTGGCCGGCAGCGACGGGGCGTAACGCATCCGCTCCTCCGCCGTCGCGATGCTCGTGACCGCGGCCCCCGTGTCCGCGTCGAACTCGTACATCTCGGCCAGCCTCCTGGCGAGCGCGCGCGGGCTCTCGCTCGGCTCCCGCGCCATGCCGAGATCGGTCAGCGTGTCGCACAGCTCGGCCCAGGCCGCCCTGATCGCGGCCGACGCCCCGGCCGTCGCGGCCGCGTGCTGTCCCCGGGGCGCCGTGGGCACCGGTCCCGCCGCGCCGCGCCGGATCAGCGTCCGTCTCCGGCGGCGTACCAGCGACCGCGCCGCCGCCGGCACGAGCGCCAGCAGCAGGACCGCCGCCACTCCCATCCCGACCTTGGCGGACACCGGCAGACCGGGGTCCACGGTGACGGGGAGGGCGCCGAGATCGCGGTCGAAGTCCCGCGGATTGCGGCGGACCGGGGCGCCGCCGCCGGTGGTGTCGTCATCCTCCGACGACGGGCCCGTGGACGGATCCGCCGACGGCGTGGCCTCGGGCGCGAGCGGCAGCGAGTAGTCGGGCACACGGGCCGTGCCCTGACCCGCGCCGCCGGCCGGCGTCGGCTCGAAGCGCAGCCAGCCCGCGCCCTCGAAGTACAGCTCCGGCCAGGCGTGCGCGTCATGCGTGCGCACCGACCAGGAGTCACCGACCTTCGTGCCGCCCGTGTAACCGATCGACACCCGGGCGGGGATGCCGATCATCCGCGCCATCACGGCCATCGCGCTGGCGAACTGCTCGCAGTAGCCCGCACGGCCGGAGAGGATGAACCGCGACAGCGCGTCGCCGCCCGACCCCTTCGTCCGCAGGCTGTAGGTGAATCCGCCGCTCTTGGTGAACCACTCCTGCAGCAGGACCGCCTTCTCGTACTGCGTGCCGCCCCCGGAGGTCACCCGCTCCGCCATGGCCTTGATCTTGGGATCCAGCTGATCCGGAAGCGCCACGAAGCGGGCGTCGGGCGACTGCGTCCCCATCACCTCCAGCTGGGCGTGCGTCGGCCTCGGCTCGGTCACCACCACCCGGTAGTCCAGCCCCGCGGCCTCGTCCTTGGTGGAGAACACCATCCGGGACGCCTGGTCGGCACGCCAGTCGCCATCGGCGTCGACCTGGACCGCCGGATAGGGCAGGGGAAGGAACAGCAGCGAGTCGATGTCGTCGCTCACGCTGATCCGGCTCTCCACCCGGTTCGTCGCCACACCGGGCCCCAGGCCGGGCGGAGGGGGAAGCGGCCCCTCGGACACCCGGTCCTCCGGACGCCCGCGCAGCGGGCTCACCGTCCACTTCAGCCCGTCGAAGACGTCGAGCGAATAGATCCGCAGGTAACGCGGCTGATCGTCGGCGCTGGTGTACGTCAGCACCGTCGCGTTCTCCTGCTGGGCCAGCTGGCCGCTGAGCTTGGCGATGGCGTCGGGGATGCCGATGCTGCTGCCACCACGCCCCGAGCCGTTGCCCACGCCGAAGCCGAACAGCGGGTCCGGGCTCAGCGCGGGGATCAGGGCGGGCACGACGATCGCGAGAGTGATCGCGGTCGCGCCGATCCGCTTGCCCGACAGAGCCAGCCGGCCGGAGTCCGCCTTGTCCGCCCCAGCCGTCCGCGACCGCCGCACCAGGACCGCGCGGCCCCAGTGGCTGAGCCGCTCGCGGCTGTCCGCCACCAGCAGCCCGACATAACCGATCGCGGCGATCACGAACGCGGGCCAGGCGACGGGCTCGGTCAGCACGGCCGCGGGGACCGTGAACAGGCCCAGCAACGGCAGCCCCGCCAGCGCCGCGCGGCGCAGCCGTACCGCGAACAGGTCGACGAGGACGGCGATCAGGCCGATCCCGCTCGCCGTCAGCAGGGTGACGCCGGGTTCGGTGGGCACAGGCGCGGCGAACCGCTGGATGTCGGCGAACCCCTCGGCGAACAGCTCGCCCAGCCGGAGCACCGACGCCTTGGTCGGGACCACCCAGGCCCACGTCTCCTGCTTGGCGAACGTGGCCGACAGGTACACCCCCACCAGGAGCAGGAGCACGGGCGGCACCGCCCACCTCGGTACGGCGAACCGCGACGCCAGAGTCGCCGCGGTCGTCGTCACCAGGAGCGTGCCCACACCGGCCCAGAACCAGGCGCCGCCGTCGAACAGCGAATAGAGCGTCAGGGCGACTGAGCCGGTGGCCAGCCCCGCCGCGATCGGCAGCCTCATCGCCCGCTCACCGTTCCTCGCCCCTCGCCTCTCGCCCGCATGACCGCGCTCATCGGTCGCTCACCGTTCCTCGCTCGCCGCGCGGGCCGCTCGTTCCTCGCGGTCCACTTCACTCGCCACGTCGGGTTCGCTCCGTCTCACGCCGCGCTCCTCTTGTACGCCGCCTCGGGCCAGACGGTGGCGAGGGACGTGCCGGAGGGAAGCCGCAGCACCCGCCACCCGCCGCCGGCCAGCACACCCTGCGCCGCCTCGAACGACTCGTCGGGGACGGAGTCCCAGCTCGTCACGTCGAGCAGGACCGCGACCCCGGTCACCCCGGTGTGCCGCAGCCGGGCCAGCGCCTGAGCCTCCTCGATGTCGATCGCCCCGAGGACCGCCACGATCAGCCCGTCCCCGCCGCCCTGGCGCAGCGCCGCCACACCGTGTTCGAGCGAGCGCGCCGAGCTCTGCCGTACGACGGAGAGGGTGTCGAGCAGCGACCACGACACACCGCCATCGGCGAGGTGCTGCGGGCCCTGGTCGGTGACCAGGCGCAGGCCGAGGCCCTCGTGCGCCAGGTGCACGCCGATCGACGCGGCGGCGGAGACCGCCACCTCGAACGACGAACGCGGCCCGTCGCCCCGGTGCGCGTGCCTCCGGGTGTCCAGCAGGAGCGCGCCCCTGCTCTGCCACTGCTGCTCCTCACGCCGCACCATCAGTTCGCCGCGCCGTGCGGTCGACCTCCAGTGCACCCGCCGCAGGTCGTCGCCCTGGCGGTACTCGCGCGGCGCCACGTCGTCGTCGCCGGCCGCGGCCACCGACCGGGTACGGCTGTCGCCCCCACCGCTCCACTCGCCGGAGAGGCGCACGTGGGGGAGCGGGATCACCTCGGGGACGACCACCAGCGTGTCGGTGATGGTGAACGACCGGGTGAGCTCGACCATCCCGAACGGGTCGGTGATGCGGACCGACAGGGGGCCGATGGGATAGCGCCCCCGCAGGTCGGAGTGGACCTTGTAGTCGACCTCCCGGACGCCGCGCGACTCCACCCGGTCGAGGACGAACCGGGGCCGCGTCCCCAGCGCGTACTGGAGGTTGTCCTCGACGAGCAGCAGCCCGGTCGGCAGCCGGGTGACGTTCTCCAGCCGCAGGGTCACCGTGCTGTCGGTGCCCGCCTCGACGCGGGCGGGGTCCAGGCGCCTGGCACAGGTCAGCCGGTAGCGGGTCCTGGCCACGACCATCGCGGCCAGGAGCGGCATCGCGATGATCATCACCGCGATGCGCAGCAGGTCGTGCTCGCCGAGGACGAGGGCGCACAGCAGCGCCGCGGCCCCGGACGCGAGGAAGGACCTGCCGCGCGAGGTCAGCGCCTTGAGCCCGGTCATCGAATCTCCTTGAACTCTCCCGGGGCGGCGGGCCCGAAGCCTCCGGCCCGGGAAGGACGTCAGTTCGTGTCCGGCACGGGGACGCGGCGTACCAGCTCGGCCAGAACCTGCTCCGGATGGCGGCGCTGTCCCTGCGCCTCGAGGCTGGGCAGCAGCCGGTGCGCGAGCACGGGCACCGCCAGCTCCTGCAGGTCGTCCGGGATCACGTAGTCCCGACCGGCGAGCGCCGCGTGCGCTCTGGCACCGCGCACCAGGTGAAGGGTGGCGCGCGGCGAGGCGCCCAGGCGCAGGTCCGGGGAGCGCCGGGTCGCGGTGACCAGGTCGACGGCGTATTTCTTCACCGCCTGGGAGACGTAGACCGCGCGGACCGCCTCGATGAGCGCGTGCACCTCGGCGGTCGTGGCCACCGGCTCCAGCTTGCCGAGAGGCTGGGAGGCGCCGTGCACGTCGAGCATCTCCAGCTCGGCCGTCGGCTCGGGGTAGCCCATCGCGATCTTCGCGGTGAAGCGGTCCCGCTGCGCCTCGGGAAGCGGATAGGTGCCCTCCATCTCGATCGGGTTCTGCGTCGCGATCACCATGAAGGGTGACTCGAGCTCATAGGTGACGCCGTCCACCGTGACCTGATGCTCTTCCATGCACTCCAGCAGCGCGGACTGCGTCTTGGGGGAGGCGCGGTTGATCTCATCGCCGACCACGATGTTGGCGAAGATCGGCCCGGGCTTGAATTCGAACTCCCGGGTCTGCTGGTTGTACGCGCTGACACCGGTGATGTCGCTCGGCAGCAGATCGGGGGTGAACTGCACGCGCCTGACGGGGCAGTCGATGGATCGTGCCAGCGCCTTCGCCAGCATCGTCTTACCGACTCCCGGCACGTCCTCGATGAGCAGGTGGCCCTCCGCGAGGAGAACGGTGAGAGTGAGACGGACCACGTCGGACTTGCCCTCGATCACCGATTCGATCGCCCGGCGGATTCGATGCGCGACGTCGACCAGGTCGTCCAGCCGGTTGCCAGCGTCGGGGGCGACGTCGGAAGTTACTGCCACCTGGCCTCCATGAGGAAGTGCCCCCCTGAATGGGGCGTTTGGCGTTCCTTATCCATTCTGTGTACCGACCTTATGACGCCTCAGGTTCGCGGGCGACTTTGTCCAGAAATCCGGTTGAACTGCCCATAGTGTTATGAGTTCGTTTCTCGTTGAGGTCGCGTGCCCGTCCGAATCCCGTGACATAACTGCTCCACTTTCCTCCACCCGGCGGCGGCCGTACGCGGAAAGCCCGCCCGCGCCGGGCTTGCAGGCGCCCGGAGGCCCGTTCCGACACGCCCAGGAGAGGGGCTCGGCGCCCCGGGGCGCCCCACTCCGCACCACCTCAATTGACCTGCGGAAATGCGAAGGAAATGCGGCGCGTGGAGGACCGGAATCAGTTGACGGTGGGGAGAAGTGGAGTATGGTGGTGCCCAGTGGAGGGCAGGGGCGAAAGCGCTGAGCGCTCCGCAAGGCACGGGAGGTGGAGCCGGTGTTCCTCGGCACCCACCAACCGCGTCTGGACGACAAAGGACGGCTGTTCCTGCCGGCGAAGTATCGCGAGGAGCTGGCGGAGGGTCTTGTGATCACCAAGGGCCAGGAGCGCTGCCTCTACGTCTTCCCCGTAGAGGAGTTTCAGCGCATCACCGAGGCTCTGCGCACCGCGCCGGTGACCGCCAAGGCGGTCCGGGACTACAGCCGGGTCTTCTTCGCGAGCGCGTCCGACGAGACGCCGGACAAGCAGGGACGGATCACGATTCCCCCGAGCCTGCGGCAATACGCCGGCCTGGAACGTGACTGCGCCGTCATCGGAGCCAACACCCGCCTGGAGATCTGGGACGCCGCGGCCTGGGAGGCCTACCTGGCGGATCAGGAGCAGGCGTTCTCCGATCTTTCCGAGGAGGTGTTGCCCGGAGTCCTGTGAATTCGTGACAGCTGGTCTTTCGCCGACGCGTGAGACCAGGAAAGACCCGTCGGTGACGTTCGGCGAGGTCTCCACCCGCTCCCGGCGGCACCTGATGCACCTTCCCCGGTGTCAGGTTCCGCGGAAGGCGACGCGGATGGGGACCTGGCCGGGCGGGTCGGTTCCCCGCCGGAGCCGGTCCTTTGGGTGGGGGATCCAGAAGAAGATCACCGGCGGCAGCCGCACATCCGCGAGCTTTGCAGCGGCAGCTTTTATGGGGGTTACAGCGTTGTCGGAGTTCTCCGAGCAGACGTCCGGTCACGTTCCGGTCATGCTCGATCGCGTTCTGGATCTGTTGGCGCCGGCGTTGTCCGGGCCGGATCCCGTGGTCGTCGACGCGAACCTCGGCCTGGGCGGGCACGCGCAGGCACTGCTCGCCGCCCACCCCTCCCTCCACCTCGTCGGCATCGACCGCGACCCGACCGCCATCGAGCGGTCCACCGCGCGCCTCGCGCCCTACGCGGAGCGCACCACCATCGTGCGCGCGGTCTCCGACGAGCTGGCCGACGTCCTGGACCGCATCGGACGGCCCAGGGTCGACGGCGTCCTGTTCGACCTCGGCGTCTCCTCACCGCAACTCGACGAGGCGGAGCGCGGCTTCGCGTACTCCTACGACGCCCCCCTCGACATGAGGATGGACCGGGACCAGGAGCTCACCGCGGAGCTGGTCGTCAACACCTACTCCGCGGCGGACCTGGCCCGCATCCTGCGCGACTACGGCGAGGAACGCTTCGCCTCGCGCGTGGCGAGCCTGATCGTCAAGGAACGGTCCAAGCGGCCGATCACCTCCACCAAGCAGCTCGCCGAGCTGGTCAGGGCGGCGATCCCCGCCGCGACCCGGCGTACCGGGGGTAACCCGGCGAAAAGGACTTTCCAGGCCTTGCGCATCGAGGTGAACGAGGAGCTCACCGCTCTCGAGCGGGCACTGCCCGCCGCCCTCGACGCGCTCGCGCTGGGCGGGCGCGTGGTCGTGCTCGCCTACCACTCCTTGGAGGATCGGCTCACCAAGCAGGTCCTCGCGGCGCGAACCAGGGACACCAGCCCACCCGGGCTGCCCGTCCCGCTAGAGGCTCACCAGCCCAGGTTCCGCCTTCTGACGAGGGGAGCGGAGCTCCCGGACGAAGACGAGGTGGCCCGCAACCCGCGGGCGGCGTCGGCCCGGTTGCGGGCGGCAGAGAGGATCCGCCAGGGATGAGGACAGAGCAGGAGAACCGGCAGTTGGCGCGACGCGTTCCCGCCAGGGGGCGCACGGCGGCGAACGCCGCCGGCCGCGCGCAGAACGGGCGCGACGGGCGGCAGATCCGCGGAGGGGAGGCCGTGGACCCGCCCGCGAGCGGGACCCGCAGGCCCGCCTCGGCGGCGCGCGCCGTCCCTCCGGCCGACCCGCCGGTGCGGCCGGGCGGCCGTGGCGCCACCGCCACCGATGCCGCGAAGGCCCCCGGCGGTGCCAGGGGAGCGAGCGCCGCGAAGAGCGCCGGAGCCTCCAGGGGTGACGGTGCTTCGAAGAATGCGAGTGCTTCGAGGACCGCGAGCGCCGCGAAGGGCCGGAGCGCGGCGAAGGGCGCGACGGCGCAGCCCGCGTCCGCCCGCGCCTCCGCTCCCACCGCGAGCGCGTCCGCCCGCACGTCCGTCCGCCCCTCCGCCCCCACCGCGAGCCCGTCCGCACGCGCCTCCGCTTCCACCGCGAGCGCGTCCGCCCGCACGTCCGCACGGTCGTCCGCCCGTCCCACCGCGAGCCCGTCCGCGCGTCCTGCCGCACCTCCCTCCGGGCGTGCGCCGAGGGCCACGACGACCACCGAGGCGCCCGCAGCCGGCACGGTCCCCGCGGACGCCGAGCTTTCCACGACGGTCACCACCGAGCCGGTCGTCGTCAGGGGAAGGCGGCGCCCGGTGCGGCGCGGTGCCGTCCCGAAGACCGCGGCGGCCGCCGCGCGGGGCGGAAGGCGGCCGCCGCGCGCGCCGTTCGTCCTGCTCGTCGTCGGCCTGCTCTGCGGCGGCCTCGTCAGCCTGCTGCTGCTGAACACCGTGCTCGCGCAGGACTCGTTCGAGCTGAGCGACCTGCGGTCGGGCACCGAGCGGCTGCGCCAGCAGGCGGACCAGCTCGACAACCAGGTCCGCACGCTGACCCAGCCCTACGCGCTCGACGAGCAGGCTCGCGGCGGCTCCGGGGTGGGCCCCAACGGATCCTCCCCGAACTTCGTCCGTACCGACCCCGAGCCCGGGGCCCGGATCAGCAGCGAGGGTGAGCGTCAGGCGGAGGGCACGGCTCGGTGAGGGAAGGCGGCGGCCGGAACCCGGGGCCCGGCCGCGGCGGCTCCGGTGGCCGCGGCGGTCAGGGTCCGGGGGGCGGTACGGGCGGGCGCGGCGGCCAGGGTCCGGGCGGCAGCGGCTCGGGCAGGCGTGGCCCGCAGGGTTCCGGTGGTGGCAGGAGCACCTCCGGGTCCGGCAGGCCCGCCCCCGGTGCCGGTGGACGGTCCGGCCCCGGGGGCGGCAGGTCCGGCGCCTCCGGAGGCACTCCGAGGGACTCACGTCCCGGCGGGCCGCGCCGTACGGGCGAGGACCCCGGTAAGGCCGCCGGGCAGGGCGGTGAACCGCGTTCCGCGACGCCGGGCGGGCAGAACGGTAAGCCTCGTCCCTCGTCGCCCGGCGGGCAGAACGGTAAGCCGCGTCCCGCGCCCGGCGGGCAGGGCGGTGGGCCGCGTTCCGGAGGGCCACGCGCCCCGAGGGGGGACGACCGGCAGGAGACCATGCGCTCGCGCGGCCTCCGCCCGCCCGGCCGGCCTCCGGGCGACGAGCCGCCCCGGAGCCGGCAGCCGAGGAACCAGCCGCCCAGGACCCCGCAACCCCGGCCGCCCGCCGTACTGCGCCTGGGCAACCCCGAGCGGCGCCTGCACGCCGGGCTGATCGCCATGGCGTTCGTGCTGTCCCTGTTCGCGGGGCGCCTCGTCCAGCTCCAGGGGCTGGACTCGAAGGCGCTGCAGGCGAAGGCGGCCCAGCAGCGGGTCCAGCCGGAGACGCTGCCGGCCAAGCGCGGCTCGATCACGGACGTGAACGGCAACGAGCTGGCTCTCACCATGGACGCGGCCGAGATCTACGTGGACCCGTACGACGTGGACCCGAAGAAGCGGGACCTCGTCGGCACCACCCTGGCCAGGGAGCTGAACCTGCCCAAGGAGAAGGTCGCCGCCGCGCTCGCGAAGACCGATCAGCGGTACATCCCCCTCGACCGGGACGTCGAGCCGCTGCGCGCCAAGAAGATCATGAGTCTCGGGCTCAAGGGTGTCGGCTCCAAGCCGACCTACCGCCGCCAGTACCCCGGAGGCAGGCTCGCCGGCGGGCTGCTCGGCTTCGTCGGCTTCGACGGGCACGGCCTCGAGGGGCTGGAGCGCACGTACGACAAGATCCTCGCCGGGCAGGACGGCCAGCAGAGCATCGAGATCGGCCGGGGCGGAGAGCGCATCCCGATGACGCGCAGCACCCGCAAGGAGCCGGTGGCGGGCCGTGACGTGCGCCTGACGATCGACCGGGACGTCCAGTGGGCGGCCGAGCAGGCGATCGACCGTCAGGTCCAGGCGAGCAAGGCGCTCAGCGGCAGCGTGATCGTGATGGACATCAAGACCGGCCAGATCCTCGCGATGGCGAACTCGCCGGGAGTGGACCTGAACCACTGGGACACGGTGTCCGAGGCGGACCGGGGCAACCGGGCGGTGTCGGAGGTCTTCGAACCGGGGAGCACCAACAAGGTGATCACGGCCGCCGCCGCGATCGAGCACGGGGGGGTCACCCCGAACACCGTCTTCCGGGTGCCCGACCAGATCCAGTGCGCGGACCGGACGCTCAAGGACGCCCACCCGCACGCGCCCGAGCGGCTCACGTTCACCGGGGTCATCGCGGAGTCCAGCAACGTCGGCACGATCATGGCGGCGCGCCGGCTGAGCGACCAGCGGCTCTACGACACGATCCGCGCGTTCGGGTTCGGCGCGACCAGCGGCTCCGGGCTGCCCGGCGAGGAGGCCGGCCTGCTGCCCGCGTGGCAGTCCTGGTCCGGCAGCCAGCGCTGCACCGTCGCGTACGGCCAGGGCGTCTCGGTCACCGCGCTGCAGATGGCCAGCGTCTACCAGACGATCGCCAACGGCGGCGTGCGGGTGACGCCCTCGCTCGTCGCGGGGACCACCGACGGCAACGGGCACCTGGTCCCGGCGCCGACCGCCAAGCAGACGAGGGTGATCAGCGAGACGACCGCGCGCCAGATCTCCGGGATGCTCGAAGCCGCCGTGGGCAACGACGGCACGGGAGCGGAGGCGGCGATCCCCGGATATCGTGTGGCGGGAAAGACCGGCACGGCCATGCGGTACGACCAGAAGTGCGGCGGGTACTGCGGTTATACGGCCACGTTCGTCGGCTTCACCCCGGCGGACGCGCCGCGCCTGGTGGCGCTGGCCGTCATCCAGGATCCGAAGAAGGGTCATTACGGCGGCATGGTGGCCGCGCCCGTGTTCAAGGAGGTCATGAGCTTCGCCTTGAAGACCAAGAAGATCCCGCCGACCGGCACGAAGGCGCCCAAGGTCGTCCTTCGCGCCGGAGAGTGACCAGGGAAGGTACGCTCTCGCCGTGCGTCCCCCGTTCTCCATGCGTCCCGAGGCCGTGCCGGCCCGCCCGCTCTCCGGCCTGGCGGCCGTTCTCGGCACGTCCTCCGTGGTGCCCTCACCCGGCTCGAAGGCGCCCCGCGGCGCCGTCACCGGCATCGGCATCGACTCCCGCCGTATCCGGCGGGGCGACCTGTACGTCGCGCTCCCGGGCAAGAACGCCCACGGCGCCGCGTTCTCCCGCGAGGCCATGGCGGCGGGGGCGGTGGCGATCCTCACCGACGAGGAGGGCCGTGACGCCGCCGCGGCCACCGGCTTGCCGGTGCTCGTCGTGCCCGACCCGCGGGCCCTGCTCGGGCAGGTCTCCGCGTGGGTGTACGGCCGGCCGGCGCGTGACGTCATGGTCATCGGCGTCACCGGCACCAGCGGCAAGTCGACCTCCACGTTCCTGCTGGAGGCGGGTCTGCGGGCGGCCGGTCACCGCACCGGCCTGGTCGGCGGCGTGGAGATCCGCGCGGGCGACCTGCGGTTCACGCCGGAGCTCACCACCCCCGAGGCCAGCGACCTGCACGGGCTGTTCGCGCTGATGCGGGAGCAGAGCGTGTCCGCCGCCGCCATGGAGGTGTCCAGCCACGCCCTCGCGCTCGGGCGCGTGGACGGCATCTTCTACGATGTCGCGATATTCACGAACCTGTCGCAGGACCACCTGGACTTCCACAGCGACCTGGAGGACTACTTCTCCACCAAGGTCCGGCTGTTCACCCCCGAGCTGTCCCGCGTCGGCGTGGTCAACATCGACGACCCGTACGGCCGCGAGCTCCTCGGCCGGGCCAAGGTTCCGACGACGACGTTCTCCGCCAAGGGAGCCGCCGAGGCCGACTGGCGGGCCGAGGACGTGCGGCTGGGCGCCGACGGCAGCACCTTCCGTGTGGTCGGCCCCGGGGGAGTCGAAGCCGACGCCTCGGTGGCCCTGCCCGGCCCGTTCAACGTGGCCAACTCCCTCGGCGTGATCGTCGCACTGGTCGAGGCGGGCGTCGGCCTGCAGACGGCGGTGGACGGCATCGGCGCGTTCACCGGCGTTCCCGGCCGGATGGAGCGCGTTCCCGGCTCGGTGGGCTTCCAGGCGATCGTGGACTACGCTCACAAGCCCGGTGCCGTAGAGTCGGTCCTCGGCTCGCTGCGCGAGGTGACCCAGGGCCGTCTCGTCGTCGTGCTGGGCTGTGGTGGCGACCGCGACCGCGGCAAGCGCCCGATCATGGGAGAGGCCGCCGCGAGGCTGGCCGATGTCGCGATTCTCACCAGCGACAACCCCAGGAGCGAGGATCCGCTCGCGATCCTGGCCGCGATGATGGAGGGAGCGCTCAGGGTGCCTCAGGGCGAACGAGCGCACGTGATCGTGGAGCCCGACCGGGCCGCCGCGATCGACCTGGCCATCGCGGGGGCGGGAGCGGGAGACGTGGTGGTCGTGGCAGGCAAGGGCCACGAGCAGGGGCAGTACGTCGAGGGCAAGGTCATCCCCTTCGACGATCGTGAGGTGGTCGCCGAGGCCATCTCCAGGAGAGGAAGCCGAGCCGGGCACGACGCGGGGCGGGACGCGCCGCCGCAGCGTGCGTGAGGCGAGGCGGAGTCGACCGATCAAACGTGATAGAGAGCAGGAAAGACGCATGATCCCGTTGCCGCTGGCCCGGGTCGCCGAGATCACCTCGGGTGCGCTCACCGGCATGGCCGACGCCCGCGCCGTGGTCCGCGGCCCCGTCGTGATCGACTCGCGGGCCGTCGAGCCGGGATCGCTGTTCGTCGCGATCAAGGGAGAGCGTGCGGACGGCCACGACTTCGCCGCGCGGGCGTGCGCGGACGGGGCGGTCGCCGTCCTCGCGTCCCGGCCCGTCGAGGCGCCGGCCGTGATCGTCGGTGACGTCCTGGCCGCCCTCGCCGCGCTGGCGACCACCGTCGTGTCCGAGCTGCCCGGCGCGACCGTGGTCGGGGTGACCGGTTCCGCCGGCAAGACCACGACCAAGGACCTGCTGGCCAGGCTCGCCGCCCGGATGGGCCCCACCGTGGCCCCCGTCGGCTCGTACAACAACGAGATCGGCCACCCGCTGACCGTGCTGCGGGCGGACGAGGGCACCCGGTTCCTGGTCCTGGAGCTGAGCGCGAGGAACGTCGGCCACATCGCCGACCTGGCGCGGATCGCGCCGCCGCGGATCGGTGTCGTGCTGAACGTGGGCACCGCCCATCTCGGCGTGTTCGGCGGCAAGGAGGCGATCGCGCAGGCCAAGGGCGAGCTCGTGGAGGCGCTGCCCGAGGACGGCGTGGCCGTGCTCAACGCCGACGACCCCCTGGTGGCCGCCATGGCCGGCCGCACCCGTGCCCGGGTGACCTTCTTCGGACGGTCCGCCGACGCCGAGGTGCGGGCCGAGGACGTGACGCTCGACGGCCGGGGACGCGCCTCCTTCACGCTGCGCACGCCGTCCGGCGCCGCGCCCGTACGGCTCCGCCTTTACGGCGCGCACGCCGTCGAGAACGCCCTGGCCGCCGCCGCGGCCGCCTACGAGCTGGGGCTCCCGGTGGGGACGATCGCCGAGGAGCTGTCGGAGGCGGAGCCGCGCAGCCGCTGGCGCATGGAGGTCACCGACCGGAGCGACGGCGTCACCGTCATCAACGACGCGTACAACGCCAATCCCGACTCGATGCGGGCCGCCTTCGACAGCCTCGCCGTACTCGGTGAGGGGCGGCGCAGCTTCGCCGTGATCGCCGCGCTGCGCGAGCTCGGAGAGGACAGCGTCGCGCTGAACGAGGACGTCGGGCGGCTCGCCGCGGGCGCCGGGCTCGAGGGCCTGATCGTCGTCGGCGGAGAGGACGCAGGACCGGTCCTGGCCGGAGCGCCGGACGCGCTGCACGTCCCCGACGCCGCCACCGCAGCCGCGGAACTGTCCACGCGGCTCGCCCCGGGAGACGTGGTCCTGGTCAAGGGGCCGCGGGCGGCCGGTCTCGAACGGGTCGCCGAGGCACTGCTCGGAGGTGACGACCGGTGAGGAACATCCTCATCGCCGCCATGGTGTCGCTGCTGCTGTCCATGGCCGGCACACCCCTGGCCATCCGGCTCTTCGCCCGGCGCGGCTACGGCCAGAACATCCGCGAGGAAGGACCCTCGGGGCACTACGACAAGCGGGGCACCCCCACCATGGGCGGCACCGTGATCGTGATCGCCGCGTTGATCGGATATTTCAGCGCGCACCTGATGACGTTCTTCTCCTCGGTGCCGGAACCGCCGACCGTGTCGGCCCTGCTGGTGCTGTTCCTGATGACCGGTCTCGGCCTCGTCGGGTTCCTGGACGACTTCATCAAGATCTACAAGCAGCGCAGCCTGGGCCTGCGGAGCGGCGCCAAGGCGCTCGGCCAGCTCGTCGTCGGCGCCGTGTTCGCCGTGCTCTGCGTCCAGTTCCCCAACGCGTACGACATCACCCCGGCCGAGACCAAGCTGTCCTTCCTGCGCGACTTCGGGCCGTCCATCGGACTCGTGGGGTTCACGATCTGGGTGCTGTTCATCATCGTCGGCTTCTCGAACGCCGTGAACCTCACCGACGGCCTCGACGGGCTGGCCAGCGGCGCGACCGGCGTCGTGCTCGCGTCGTACGTGCTGATCGGCAACTGGCAGCTGCGCAACAGTTGCACCGCGGCGCTCGGCCCCAACTGCTACGTGGTGCGTGACCCGCTGGACCTGGCCGTGGTCGCCGCCGCCGTCCTCGGAGCCCTGGTCGGCTTCCTGTGGTGGAACGCCCCGCCCGCCAAGATCTTCATGGGCGACACGGGGTCGCTCGCCCTGGGCGGCGTCATCGCCGGCCTGGCGTTCACCACCCGCACCCAGCTCCTGCTGGTCGTCCTGGCGGGCCTGCCCGTGGTCATCACGGCGTCGGTCATGATCCAGGTCGGCTTCTTCAAGCTGACAGGGAAACGGGTCTTCCGGATGGCCCCGCTCCAGCACCACTTCGAGCTGAAGGGCTGGGCCGAGACCACCATCGTGGTGCGCTTCTGGCTGATCGCCGCGCTCTGCGCCGCCTCCGCGCTCGGCCTCTTCTACCTCGAATGGATGCCCAGACAGTGAGCGTGGTCGTCGCCGGGCTCGGGGTCTCCGGCGCAGCCGCGGCCCGCGGCCTGGCCGCGGGCGGCGAGAGCGTCATCGTGCTCGAGGCGAACGAAGGGGAGCGCCAGCGGGCGGCCGCCGCCGAGCTGGCCGCCCTCGGCGTCGAGGTGCGGTTCGGCGAGCCGATCCTCCCCGAGGGGACGTCATTGCTCGTCACCTCGCCCGGCTGGCGTCCCGGCCATCCGCTGCTGGCCGCCGCCGCGCGGGCCGGCGTCGAGGTGATCGGCGAGGTCGAGCTGGCCTGGCGGCTCCGCGCGACCGACGGCTCGGCCGCGGCCTGGCTCGCCCTGACCGGCACCAACGGCAAGACCACCGTCGTGCGGATGCTGACCTCGATATTGATCGCGGCAGGGCACCGCGCCGCCGCCGTCGGCAACGTCGGCGTCCCGATCGCCGAGGCCGTGGGCGAGCCGTACGACGTGCTCGCGGTCGAGCTGTCCAGCTTCCAGCTGCACTGGTCGTCGAGCCTGGCGCCGTACGCCGCCGCGCTGCTGAACGTCGCCCCCGACCACATCGACTGGCACGGGTCCATGGAGGAGTACGCCGCCGCCAAGGCCCGGATCTTCGAGAACGCCGGTGTGATCGTCTACAACGCCGACGACGAGTGGTCCGAGCGCCTGGCCGGGCCGTACCGGCCGGGCGAGGTCCGCGGCGGAGACGCCCGGCTCGTGGGCTTCACGCTCGGCACGCCCCTGCCGGGGCAGCTCGGCGTGGTCGAGGAACTCCTGGTCGACCGGGCGTTCGTGGCCGATCCCGTCCATGAGGCCGAGGAACTGGCCGATCTCCACGACATCACGCCGTTCGCGCCGCACAACGTCGCCAACGCGCTCGCCGCCGCCGCGCTCGCCCGCGCGTACGGCGTGCCCGCCGACGCCGTACGGCGCGGCCTGCGGGCCTTCACGCCCGACCCGCACCGGATCGCGCATGTGGCCACGGTCGGCGGGGTCGACTACGTGGACGACTCCAAGGCCACCAACCCGCACGCCGCGGCCGCCTCGCTCGCGGCCTACCCGTCGATCGTGTGGATCGCCGGAGGCCAGCTGAAGGGGGCGGACGTCGACGACCTGGTGCGCCGGGCCGCCCCGCGACTGCGCGGAGCCGTGCTCCTCGGCCAGGATCGCGAGCGAATCAGGCGGGCTCTGGCGCGACACGCCGCGAATGTCCCGGTGGTGGACGTCCCCGGGCAAGACACTGGTGTCATGGACCGCGTCGTCGGCGAAGCCCGGCGGCTCGCCTCTCCCGGGGACACCGTCCTGCTCGCGCCCGCCGGGGCGTCGCTGGACATGTGGCCGCATTACGGGGCACGAGGGGACGCCTTCGCGCGAGCGGTTCGCGGGCTTTCCGGCTAGACGTCACGCCGGGGAAAACGAGGACGAAAGCACATATGACGAGTGAGGCGGCGGAAAAGGCCGGAGACGCGCACGACATACTCCGGTGGCGGGCCCGGCTCCGTGAGCTCCTCGGACGGCCGCTGGTCTCGTACTACCTGGTCCTCGGGTGCAGCGCTCTGCTCCTCGCGCTCGGGCTGATGATGGTCCTCTCGGCGTCCAGCATCGAGTCGATGCAGATCAGTCCGGGCCGTTCGCCGTTCTATCTGTTCCTGCGGCAGATCGGCGCGGTGGCGCTCGGCCTTCCGATCATGTGGATCTGCTCCCGGCTGCCGCGGCGCATCTTCCAGCTCGCTGGATATCCGCTGCTGGCGATCTCGATCATCGGCCTGGTCATGGTGATCTTCATCGGGGCCACCGAGCTGGGCGCGCAGCGGTGGCTCTACATCGGCGGCTTCACCATCCAGCCCTCGGAGCCGGCCAAGCTCGCGCTCGTCCTGTGGGGCGCCGACATGCTGGCGCGCAAGGCGCGTGGCGGCCTGATCGAGTGGCGGCACCTCCTGGTCCCCCTGATGCCGGGCGTGGCCATCCTCGCGGTCCTGGTCATGCTTGGTCGCGACCTCGGCACGACGATCGTGCTCATGCTGATCTTCCTGACCCTGCTGTGGGTGGTCGGCGCGCCGGTGCGGTTGTTCGCCGCGGTTCTCGGGCTGCTCGTGCTCGCCACGACGATTATGATCATGGTCGAGCCGTACCGGATGGCCCGGCTCACGGGGTTCCTGCATGTGTGGGATTCCGCCCAGGGCGAGGGCTACCAGGCGGCGCAGGGACAGATAGCGATGGGAACGGGCGGCTGGTTCGGGCTCGGCCTCGGCAGCAGCCGGGCGAAATGGGACTGGGTGCCGCACGCCGAGAGCGACTTCATCTTTTCGATCCTCGGCGAGGAGCTTGGCCTGATGGGCACGCTCGTCGTGGTAGCGCTGTTCGGCCTGCTCGGCTACGCCGGGCTGCGGATCGCGTCGCGGGTCAACGACCCCTTCATCCGGCTGACCGCCGCCGCGGCGGTCGCGTGGATCGCCGGCCAGGCGCTCGTGAACATCGGCGCGGTGATCGGGGTACTGCCCATCACCGGCATCCCCCTTCCGCTGGTCTCCTACGGAGGGTCTGCCCTGTTGCCGACTCTCGCCGCGCTTGGCATGTTGTTGTCGTTCGCCAAGCAGGAGCCCGGAGCGGCCGAGGCCCTCGCCGCCCGTGGACCGGGACCGGCCGCTCGGGCTCTAAGCTGGCTTGGCCTGGGTCGTCCGGCGGTGAGATCTCGCCGCGCGAGCCGATGACCCGGCGCTCGATCCGACCCGAGGGCAGGGAGTGACATGAGGGTGGTCCTCGCCGGCGGAGGCACGGCCGGCCATATCGAGCCGGCGCTCGCGCTGGCCGACGCGCTTCGCCAGCAGGACCCGGCGATCGGGATCACCTGCCTCGGCACCGAGAGGGGCTTGGAGACCCGCCTGGTGCCGGCCCGGGGATACGAGCTGGCGCTGGTCCCCGCCGTGCCGCTGCCCCGCGCCATCACGCCGCAGCTGCTCACGGTGCCCGGCCGGCTGGCCGGGGCGATCAACGCGGCGGCCGGCGTCCTCGATCGCGTCCAGGCCGACGTCCTGGTGGGCTTCGGCGGGTACGTCGCCACTCCGGGCTATCTCGCGGCGCGCCGCCGCGGCGTCCCGATCGTGGTCCACGAGGCCAACCCGAGGCCCGGGCTCGCCAACCGCCTGGGCGCCCGGCTGACCGACCACGTCTTCACCGGCCATCCCGACACCGCGCTGCCGGGCGCCCAGTGCGTCGGCATCCCGCTGCGCCGCGAGGTCGTGATGATGGACCGCTTCTCCCTGGGGGACAAGGCGAGGTCCTACTTCGGTCTCGAGTCCGACCGCACGACGCTGCTGGTGTTCGGCGGCTCCCAGGGCGCCCGCTCCGTCAACCGGGCGGCGCTCGAAGCCTCGCCCATACTGAGGGCGGCCGGCATCCAGGTGCTGCACGTGATCGGCCCGAAGAACACGGTCGAGATGGAGCCCCCGCCCGGCGACCCGCAGTACGTGATCCTGCCCTACGTGGACCGGATGGATCTCGCCTACGCCGCGGCCGACCTCGTACTGTGCCGCAGCGGCGCGATGACGTGCGCGGAGCTGACCGCGGTGGGGCTTCCGGCGGCGTACGTTCCGCTGCCCCACGGCAACGGCGAGCAGCGGCTCAACGCGCAGCCGATCGTGCAGGCGGGCGGCGGCCTGATGGTCGACGACGCCGACCTCTCGGCCGAGTGGATCGTCCGGATGCTCCTGCCCATCCTGCAGGACCCCGAACGTGTCGCGATGATGTCCGAGGCCGCGTCCCGGATGGGCCGCAAGGACGCCGACGTCATATTGGCGCGCAAGGTCCTGGAGATCGCTTCCCGATGAGAACGAAGACGACCCGAGGAGCGGGGAACCACCAGTGAGTCTTGTCAAGCTCGTACAGCCCGTCCCGGCGGAGGAGCTGGGACGGGTGCACTTCATCGGCATCGGCGGCGCGGGCATGTCCGGCATCGCGCGCATCCTGCTGAAGCGCGGTGTCCCCGTGTCCGGCAGTGACGCCCGCACCTCCGAGATGCTGAGCGAGCTTCGCGACCTCGGAGCCGTCGTGCACGTGGGCCATGCCGCCTCGCACATCAAGAACGTCGACACCGTCGTCGTCTCCACCGCGATCCGCGACTCCAACCCCGAGCTGGGGGAGGCGCTGCGGCAGAACCTGAGGGTCATCCCCCGGGCGGCGGCGCTGGCCGCGGTGATGGCCGGGCGGACCGGGATCGCCGTCGCCGGCACCCACGGCAAGACGACGACGACCTCCATGCTGACGGTCGCCCTGCAGAAGTGCGGCGCCGACCCGTCGTACTGCGTCGGAGGGCAGCTCGTCACCACCGGCCTCGGCGCGGACGAGGGCAACGGCGAGGTCTTCGTGGCCGAGGCCGACGAGAGCGACGGGTCCTTCCTCATGCTCGCGCCGGGCATCGCCGTGGTGACCAACGTCGAGCCCGACCACCTGGACAACTACGGCGAGCCGCAGGCGGTCTACGACAGCTTCGCGCGTTTCGCCGAGCGGGTCGGGTCGGTGCTCGTGCTCTGCGCCGACGATCCGGGCGCCGCGGCGCTCGAGCCCATCGCCCGCGAGCGCGGCCTCAAGGTCGTCACGTACGGCGAGGTCGAGGGCGCCGACCTCCGCGCCGTCGACATCGTCCCGAGAGGACTCGGCCTGGAGTTCACCGTGGACGGCCACGGCACCGTGCGCCTCGCCGTTCCTGGCCGGCACAACGCGCTCAACGCGACGGCCGTCATCGCGGTGGCCCTGGAACTCGGCCTGCCGTTCGACGAGATCAGGGACGGCCTGGCAGTGTTCACCGGCGCCAAGCGGCGGTTCGAGGCCAAGGGAGAGGCACACGGCGTCTCGGTGTTCGACAGCTACGCCCACCATCCGACGGAGCTGGCGGCGGACCTGCGCGCGGCGCGTGACGTCGTGGCGGAGGGCGGCCGGGTGATCGCGGTCTTCCAGCCGCACCTCTACTCCCGCACCCGCTTCTTCGCCGACGAGTTCGGCGCGGCTCTCGGACTCGCGGACGAGGCGATCGTCCTGGACGTGTACGGAGCTCGGGAAGATCCGGAGCCGGGCGTCTCCGGCGCGCTGGTGGCCGGGAAGGTGCCGCTGCCCGAGGAGCGGGTCGCGTACGCGCCGGACCGGTCGGCGGTGCCCGCGCTGGTGGCGGGACGGGCGCGTCCCGGGGACATCGTCCTCACGATGGGCGCCGGTGACGTGACCGAGCTGGGCCCGCGGATCGTCGAGGAACTGTCCGCCGGGTGAGTCGTGGCGGCGGTCGCGGGCCACTGGTCCGGCGAGTCGCGGCGCGTGACGGCCTCCGGGCTGCGAAGGTGGTGAGCCGAACCGGCGAGTACGGCACCTGGTACCCCACCTGGAGGCTCGCCGCCCGCCGATCGGAGTGAGACGTGAGGGCGACCATCTGGCGAGTGGGTCTGGCGACCCTGCTGACCGGTGGCGTGGTCGGCGCGGCGACGTGGCTGGTCTTCTTCTCCTCCGTGCTCGGGGTGCGGGACGTTCGGGTCACCGGCAGCGCGAGGGTGCCCGCCGACGATGTGCGGCGCGCGTCCGGAGTGGCGCCGGGTACTCCGCTGGCCCGGGTCGACCTGGAAGAGGTCGAGCGGCGGGTCGCGGCGCTGACCCAGGTGGAGTCGGTGCGCGTGGACCGCGGCTGGCCGGGGACGCTCCAGGTCGCGGTCGTCGAGCGCACCCCCGTGGCCGTGGCCAAGGTGAACGGCAGGGCCATGACCATGGACCGCTACGGGGTGGTCCTGGGCGAGGCGGGCGTGACGGCCCGGCTGCCCCTGCTGCGCGTCCAGCGGCCGGCCCCGGACGACGTCGCCACCCGGTCCGCGCTGACCGTGCTGACCGCCCTTCCCGAGAGGCTGAGGGCACGCGTCAGCGAGGTGGGCGCGCCGTCGCCTTCGTCCGTCTCGCTGCTCCTGGCCGACGGCCGTGAGGTCACGTGGGGAGACGCCGGGCGGTCGGCGGAGAAGACACGGGTCCTGCAGTCCCTCCTCAAGACCCGGGCCGCCAGTTACGACGTCAGCTCACCCGACGTGGTGACGGTGAAGTGACATTTCTCACGGAGCGCGCGATCAACCTGGCCAGGAGTGATCAGACGCGCGCGCGAATCGGACAGGCCGCGACACGCCGGACGGCGCTTGCGGCGAGGTTAGTTGACCCTGGGGGAGGGGCAACCCTACTGTCCGTATCAATCTTCAGGTTGACATAACTCTAAATCTCAACTTGAGGGTGAGAGTTTTGAGACAGCGCGGGCACCGCCCGCATCCAACGCAAACGAGCGGAAAGGCCCCTCGTCGTGGCAGCACCGCAGAACTACCTCGCGGTCATCAAGGTCGTCGGCATCGGCGGCGGCGGAGTGAACGCCGTCAACCGGATGATCGAGGAGGGACTCAAGGGCGTCGAGTTCATCGCCATCAACACCGACGCCCAGGCGCTGCTGATGAGTGACGCCGATGTGAAGCTTGACGTCGGCCGCGAGCTCACTCGCGGCCTGGGCGCCGGCGCCAACCCGGAGGTCGGCCGCAAGGCCGCCGAAGACCACCGCGAGGAGATCGAGGAGGTCATCAAGGGTGCCGACATGGTGTTCGTCACCGCGGGCGAGGGCGGCGGCACCGGCACCGGTGGCGCGCCCGTCGTGGCGAACATCGCCCGCTCGCTCGGCGCCCTGACCATAGGTGTCGTGACCCGGCCCTTCAGCTTCGAGGGCAAGCGCCGGGCGATGCAGGCCGAGGCCGGCATAGAGACCCTCCGCGAGGAGGTGGACACGCTGATCGTCATCCCGAACGACCGGCTCCTGTCCATCTCCGACCGGCAGGTCAGCGTGCTGGACGCGTTCAAGGCCGCCGACCAGGTGCTGCTCTCCGGTGTGCAGGGCATAACGGATCTGATCACCACCCCCGGACTCATCAACCTGGACTTCGCCGACGTGAAGTCGGTCATGTCCGGCGCGGGGTCCGCGCTCATGGGCATCGGACACGCCCGCGGCGACGACCGCTCGGTGGCCGCCGCCGAGATGGCGGTGTCCAGCCCGCTGCTTGAGGCCAGCATCGACGGCGCGCACGGCGTGCTGCTGTCGATCGCGGGCGGCTCGGACCTGGGCCTGTTCGAGATCAACGAGGCGGCCCAGCTCGTGTCCAACGCGGCGGCTCCGGACGCCAACATCATCTTCGGCACGGTCATCGACGACGCCCTCGGCGACGAGGTGCGCGTGACGGTCATCGCCGCGGGCTTCGACGAGCCGGCGCCGGCCAAGCCGGCGGCCGCTCCGTCCCAGTCCGCCGCGCGGCCGCAGCCCGCCCGGCCGGAACCGGCCCGCCCGGCCGCCACGCCGCCCGCGCGGCCGGCCGCGGCGTCCGCCCCGGCTAAGCCCGAACCGCGTGCGGAGCAGTCCGCCCCGGTCCGGCCGATGTCCGCCCCGTCCACTCCGGTGACCCCGCCCGCGCCGCCGGTCTCCCAGGTCGAGGCGGTCCAGCCGCCCAAGCCCGCGGTGACGCCGGTTTCCGATCGCGCTCCGGAAACTTCCGAGCCCGCTGGACCGTTCTCACGTGAGAGCACGGCGGAGGCGTCGCGCTCGGAGCAGAGCACGGCAACGGGACCCTTCTCGATTCCGCGCCCCACGCCCGAGCCGCCGACTCCGATCACCTCGCGCGTCAGCCAGCCGGCAACCCGCCGGCCGGTGGTGTTCGAGGAGCAGGAGGAGGAGCTCGACGTGCCCGACTTCCTCAAGTGACCCTCCCCACACGCGAGTACATGTGAACGACGCACGACGCGAGGAGCTCGCGGCGGGCCTGGCCGAGACGGAGTCACGCATCCGCGATGCGTGCCGCGCCGCCGGCCGGGACCGTTCCGAGATCACACTCATCGCGGTAACGAAGACCTACCCCGCTTCCGACGTACGGCTGCTCGCCGGGCTCGGAGTGACTGACGTCGGTGAGAACCGGGACCAGGAGGCCGCCGCCAAGGCGGCCGAATGCGCCGGTCTCGGCCTCACCTGGCACTTCATCGGCCAGTTGCAGACCAACAAGGTCCGCTCCGTGGTCGCGTATGCCGACCTGGTCCACTCTGTGGACCGTCCCCGGCTGGTGGACGCGCTGAGCCGCGAGGCGGTGAAGGCCGGCCGGGAGATCGGCTGCCTCATCCAGGTGTCGCTGGACACCGCGCCGCCTGATTCCGGAGGAGTCGCCGAGCGCGGTGGCGTCGTTCCGGCGGCGGTTCCCGATCTGGCCACCGCCATCGCCCGAGCCGACAACCTGCGGCTTCGCGGTGTCATGGCCGTCGCGCCGCTGGGGGAGGAGCCGGGCCCGGCGTTCGCCCGCCTGGCCCGGACGGCGCGGGCCGTACAGGAGGAACACCCCGGCGCGGACGTCATATCGGCGGGTATGAGCGGGGACCTCGACGAGGCGATCGCGAACGGCGCGACACACCTGCGTGTCGGTACGGCGTTGCTCGGCCGCAGGAAGCCCTTCGTCAGGTAATGTCCCCCAAGTGGACCTTGGTGTCCGCATCCAGGTAGAGGTCGATCAGCGGTGAGCTCCACGGGGGTACGGCTACCGCCCTGGCCTTCCGACAGGGACCTAGAAGGCATGAAGGGGAGGAAGCCGGGCCGGGCATCGGCCGGGACTGCGTGGCAGTACCGGACGGCGTGTGGCGCGGTGAACCCGCCCCGGTGACACGGAGGACGACGAGAGATGGCCGGCGCGATGCGCAAGATGGCGGTCTACCTCGGTCTCGTGGAGGACGACCGCTACGACGACAGGTACGTGACCGAGTACGCGAACGACGAGGACTACGCCGACGACGACTACGAGTCGGCGCGCCGGGGCTTCTCCGCCGGGGGGCAGGGAGGACATACGGCGTCCCAGGAGCACGATGAGGACGGCGACGCGTCCGTCCCCGCGCCCCGTCCCTCCACCACCGTGCTCGAGCGTCGTACGACCGATCTGGCGCGGATCACGACCCTTCATCCCCGCACGTACAACGAGGCGCGCACGATCGGGGAGCACTTCCGTGAGGGCACTCCGGTCATCATGAACCTTACGGAAATGGTTGACAGTGACGCCAAGCGTCTTGTCGATTTTGCGGCAGGTCTCGTCTTTGGCCTACACGGCAGCATCGAACGTGTTACGAACAAGGTGTTCCTGTTGTCCCCCGCCAACGTTGAGGTGACCGCCGAAGACAAGGCCAGAATCGCGGAACGCGGCTTCTTCAACCAGAGCTAGAGTTCCATGTATGGACAGTGACCGGCTGAGCGGTGCCCATGGGGACCGGAGACTGCGGAACGGGACGGAGGTGAGGCTCGACCGTGGGGATCGTCAGTGAGATCTTGGTCGCTGTACTCTCTCTCTATCTCGTTCTGCTGATCGGCAGAATGATCTTTGATACGGTGCAGCTTTTTGCCCGCTCCTGGCGGCCTTCCGGGGTCGTCCTGGTAGTGGCGGAGGTCACTTACACACTGACCGACCCGCCTCTCAAATTTCTCCGCCGTTTCATTCCGCCCCTGAGGTTGGGTACGGTGGCCTTTGACCTAAGCTTCACAGTGCTGTTCATTGTGGTCTTGGTCTTGATCCAAGTCGTGTCCGCGCTTCGTTGATCGGGAACCGTCCCTCCGGACAGACTCCAAGCGCGCCAAGGAGACTCACATGCCGCTGACGCCCGCCGATGTGCGGAACAAGCAGTTCAGTACCACCCGGCTGAGGCCGGGGTACGACGAGGAGGAGGTCGACGCATTCCTTGACGAGGTCGAGGCGGAACTCGACCGCCTCATCCAGGAGAACGAGGAGCTTCGCGCCAAACTGGCCGAGTGCCTGCGCGGCAAGGTGCCGGGCGGCATGGGCATGGCCGGTGGCATGCAGATGGCGCCCGCCCCGGTCGCCGAGCCGAAGCCCGAGATGATGGTGCCGCAGCCCGAGCCCATCAAGCCTCCGGAGCCCGTCCGTCCCGAGCCCGTCCCCGTCGGCATGGGCATGCCGCCCGCCGAGGACAACATGGACACCGCGGCCCGGGTGCTCGCCCTCGCCCAGCAGACCGCCGACCAGGCGATCGCCGACGCCCGCCGCGAGGCGGACGAGACCGTGACCCGCGCCCGCCGCGAGGCCGACGACATCCTCGGCAAGGCTCGCCGCCAGGCCGAGCAGATCATCGGTGACGCCCGTGCCCGCGCCGAGACCCTCGAGCGCGACGCGCAGGAGCGCCACCGTCAGGCCATGGGCTCCCTGGTGCAGACCCGGGACGAGCTCGAGCGCAAGGTCGAGGAACTGCGCAGCTTCGAGCGGGAGTACCGCAGCCGCCTGAAGCTGTACCTCGAGCAGCAGCTCGCGGACCTGAACGTCTCGGCCGAGAACAGCGGCGGTTTCCCGATCGTGGGCGCGGCCCCGGCGATGGCCCACGCGGTCGCCCCGGGTCCCCAGCCGATGCAGGGCAACCCCAACCCCTTCGGCCAGGAGCCTCCGCAGCACTCTGGCGCGTTCCAGACCCCCGACGGCCCCCACAACGACCGCCGGTAAGGCGACGGGTCGTCCCCTCCTCACGACCCGCTTCTCGGAGATCCCCCCGTGATCCTTATCAGTGCCGCGCTGGTGCTCGTCGCCATCGGCCTGCTCATCGCAGGTGTGGTGCTGGCGAAGCCGTTCCTCGTGATGTGGTCGATCGTGGTCAGCGTGCTGTCCGCGGTCTGCCTGCTGATCGGGGCGTTGCTGAGGCGCCATGAGCTGTTCCCCGCCGGCGGTCGCGCCGCCGAGGAACCGGTTCAGGCTCCTCGCGGCGCGGCGGTTCCCCAGATGGCGCACGCCGGCGTTCCCGGGCATTCGGGTATTCCCGGACACGCCCCTCTTCCCGGACACGTCGGGCTTCCCGCCTTCGGCGGGCCCCCGGCGCATCCGGCGGCGCCCCCCATGATGGCGGTCCCACCGGTTCCGCCTCCCGGGGCGCCGATGTCGCACGCCTTCCCGCAGCAGCAGCCGACGCGGCCGCTGTCGAGGCCACCGGCCTCGGCCGGGCGGGACCTGGGGCCTGACGCGATCGTGCTGGTCATCCCCGGTAGGAAGCGGTTCCACCTGGCGGACTGCCGGCAGCTCCAGGGGCGCGAGGTCGAGGAGTTGACGCACGAGGAAGCTCGCGAGGAAGGGTTCACGCCCTGCACCGCCTGCGTCCCCGAGGCGGCGGCGCGTGTCGCGGCCGACGCGGAGGAGAGCACGGCGGGCGAGAACACGCCCTCGGAAGGCACACCCTCTGGAAGCACACCCGGTGAGCCCGCGGTCGCGGAGACCGGGGCATCCGCCGGAGAGACCGCCCCACGGGCGGAGAGCATGACGAAGAACACGGAGCCGGCGGACCCGGCCGAGACCGAGGATCCCGGGCGCGCCGGGTCAGCGGACCCGGCCGGTTCCACCACGGCACCCGTGTCGCGTTCTTTCTTCGACCCCGTGGTGCAGCCGGATCCCGTGGCACAGCCGGGTGAGACGGACATCGTGAAGATCATGATCGGTGCCCGTCGTTACCACCTGCCCGAGTGCCCCCTGATCAAGGCCGCTCCCGAGGACAGCGTCGAGACGAAGACCAGGCCGGACGCGGAAGGGGCCGGGCTCACACCCTGCCCCGTCTGCACCGCCTAGATCCCGGCCCTCACCCGGCAGCAGGACCCGCGTACGGGTTCCGCTGCCGGGTTTTCCTCATCCTGCGGCCGGACGGCCGCAGGATGAGGAGGCCGGCCTAGGCGCGGCGGAGCTGGAAGACCAGCCCGAGGTCGGCGTCCTCGAACCGCGGGAGGCCGTCCTGGGAGCCTTCGGCGAAACCGGAGGCGAGGACCTCGTCGGAGATGGCCCGGCCCCCGGCGCGGAGGGCGTCGGCCAAATCGTCACCGCTCGCGGACCACCACAGCTCGATCCGGTCGGTGATCGCCAGCCCCGTGGACTTCCGGGCGTCCTGGACGAGCCGGATGACCTCGCGGACCAGGCCCGCGCGGCGCAGCTCATCGGTGATCTCCAGGTCGAGCGCGACGGTCTCCCCGGTGCCGGTGTCCACCGCGCCGGTCTCCACGGCCCAGCCCGAGCGCGGCTGCTCGGTGACGATCACGTCGTCCGGCCCGAGCTCGACCGTGCCCAGCTCACCGGCCTCGACGGCGGCGGCCGTACCGGACCTGAGGGCCTGGGCGAGCGCCGCCGGGTCGGCGGCGCCGACGGCGGCGGCGACCAGCTTGGTCTGGGCGCCGAACCGCTTGCCGAGCGATCGGAAGTTCGGCTTGACGGTGAACGTCACCAGGTCGGCGGAGAATCCGGACATGTCCTCCAGTGCCTGGACGTTCAACTCGTCGGCGATCAGTTCGCGCAGCTCGCCGGGCAGCGCGGGCCAGCCGGGAGCCCCGATGAGCGCGCGGCCCAGCGGCTGGCGGGTCTTGACCGAGGAGGAGGCACGGGCCGAGCGGCCGAGCTCCACCAGGCGGCGGACCAACGCCATCTGCTCGGAGAGCGCCGGGTTCAGCGCCGCCTCGTCGACCTCGGGCCACGCGGTCAGGTGCACCGACTGCGGCGCGTCGACCCCGCGCAGCACATCCCACACGTAGTCCGTGAGGAACGGCACGATCGGGGCCATCAGCCGCGTCACGGTCTCCAGGCACTCGTACAGCGTGGCGAACGCGGCGGCCTCGCCGGACCAGAACCTGCGGCGGGAGCGCCGGACGTACCAGTTCGACAGATCGTCCAGGAACTCCGTCACCCGGCGACCGGCCTTAGCCGTGTCGAACTCGTCGAGCGCGGCCGTCACCTCGGCGACCGTCCGGTGCAGCTCGGCCAGCGCCCACCTGTCGATCAGCGGGCGTTCGGCGCTCGGCGGAGCGGCCGCCAGCCTGGACGGCGACCACGACTCGGCGTTGGCGTAGAGCGTGAAGAACGACGCGGTGTTCCAGTAGGTAAGCAGGACCTTCCGGATGATCTCCTCCAGCGCGGCATGACCGATCCGGCGGGGCGCCCAGGGCGAGCCGGAGGTGGCCATGTACCAGCGGAGGGAGTCGGCGCCGTGCTGCTCCATGAGCGGCATGGGCCGGAGCACGTTGCCCAGGTGCTTGCTCATCTTGCGGCCGTCCTCGGCGAGGATCAGGCCGAGGCAGAGCACGTTCTCGTAGGAGGACCGGCCGAAGACCAGCGTGCCGACCGCCATCATCGAGTAGAACCAGCCGCGGGTCTGGTCGATGGCCTCGCAGATGAACTGCCCGGGATAGGCCTGCTCGAAGGTCTCCTTGCCGACGTGCGGCGCGCCCCACTGGGCGAACGGCATGGCGCCGGAGTCGTACCAGACGTCGATGACGTCGGGCACGCGCCTCGCCTCGGCACCGCACTCGCGGCAGGGGAAGGCGACGTCGTCCACATAGGGGCGGTGCGGATCGAGCCCGGACAGGTCCTGCCCGGCGAGCTCGCCGAGCTCCTTGAGCGACCCGACGCAGGTGACGTGCGAGTCATCCTCGGAGCAGACCCACAGCGGCAGTGGCGTGCCCCAGTAGCGGGACCGCGACAGCGCCCAGTCGACGTTGTTCCGCAGCCACTCGCCGTACCGGCCGTTCTTGATCGTGCCGGGGAACCAGTTGGTCCGCTCGTTCTCGGCGAGCAGCTCGTCCTTGATCGCGGTCGTCCTGATGTACCAGGACGGGAGCGCGTAGTAGAGGAGGGCCGTGTGGCAGCGCCAGCAGTGCGGGTAGCTGTGCTCGAAGTGGCTGCCGCGGAACAGCAGGCCGCGCTCGCGCAGGCTCTCCGTCAGCGGCTCGTCGGCGTCCTTGAAGAACATGCCGCGGACCAGCGGGACGTCGGGCAGGAAGCGCCCGTCAGGGCCGATCGGGTTGACGACCGGCATGCCGTACCGCTTGCAGACGGCCATGTCGTCGGCGCCGAAGGCCGGGGCCTGGTGGACCAGGCCGGTGCCGTCCTCCACGGTGACGTAGTCGCCCAGCACGACATAGTGCGCGCCGGGACCGTCCTGTCCGGGCACCTCAGGGAAGGCGACCAGGTCGAATGGGCGGCGGTAGGACGTGCGCTCCAGGTCCTTTCCGGTGAACGTGGCGAGCACCTCGGCGTGGTCACCGAGAACCTGCGCCAGCAGCGGCTCGGCGACCACGAGCACCTCGCCGCCGGTACGCGCCGCGACGTAGGTCACGTCGGGGTGCACGGCCACGGCGGTGTTGGACACCAGCGTCCACGGCGTGGTCGTCCAGATCAGCAGCGCGGCGCCCATCTCGGCCAGCGGGCCGGACGTGACGGGCATCCGCACGTACACCGAGGGGCTGGAGACGGTCTCGTACCCGCCCGGCTGGCCGAGCTCGTGGTCGGACAGCCCGGTGCCGCAGCGGGGGCAGTACGGCGTGATGCGGAAGTCGCGGAAAAGCAGGTCCTTGTCCCAGATGGTCTTCAGCGACCACCAGACGGCCTCGACGTACTGGGGATCCATCGTGCGGTAGGCCTGGGACATGTCGACCCAGTAGCCCATCCGCTCGGTCATCTCCTCGAACGCGTCCACGTGCCGGAGGACGGACTCCCGGCACTTCGCGTTGAACTCGGCGATGCCGTACGCCTCGATCTGGGGCTTGCCGGAGAGGCCGAGCTCCTTCTCAACGGCGACCTCCACGGGCAGGCCGTGGCAGTCCCAGCCCGCCTTGCGGGGAACGTGGTAGCCCCGCATCGACTTGTAACGGGGGAAGACGTCCTTGAAGACGCGCGCCTCGATGTGGTGGACGCCGGGCATGCCGTTCGCGGTGGGCGGACCCTCGAAGAAGACCCAGGACGGGCCGCCGGCGTTCTGTTCGAGAGAGCGTTCGAATACCTTCCCGTCCCGCCAGCGTTCGAGGACCTCGCGTTCGAGGGCCGGCAGGTCTACCTGCGCGGGAAGAGAGCGGAAATAATGGGAAGACATCGTCGGGCGGGACCTCCACGCGTGACTGACATGGCGTGAAGGGACGAAGCCGGACGGCTCCGCGGTACCACCCTTCTTGACCCGCCTCGTGGGCGGGCCCTCTCATTCGTGTCGCGGCCGGGTCTACTCGGCTGTGGGCCTTTCTTCCGGCGGCTCCGGGGTGATCTTCTCTCCGTGACTCGCCCCGGGCTCGCACCGTCCCCGGGTCGCTCCTGCGAGTGGGTACGGAGGTACTCGTCCCCATCAGCGCCTTGCAAACTAAAACGATAACGCAGAGACACGATAGGGGCTTCCCGAAATGCGGCTGTCGATCAGGGTGAAGCCGGGTTCCGCCCGCGAGGGCGTGGGCGGAACATACGGAGACACCGCGATTGTTGTCAGGGTGTGCGCCCGCGCGGTGGACGGAAAGGCGACGGAGGCGGCCCTGAGGGCCGTCGCCTCCGCTTTCGGGGTGTCGCGGGGCGCGATCCGGCTTGTCACGGGTACGACAAGTCGCGACAAGGTCGTGGACATCGAGGGGAACGATGAGGAGATCGCGGAACGCGCCGCTCGCCTGCGGGCCGGGTGAGCCGTCCGCACACGGGTGGAATTCGCTCGCGGGGCGGGTGTCCCGTTCGCCTGAGGAACAGGTGCATCGTTCGCTTATGGGGCAGGTAAAGCGCCCGGCGCGTCGATTGCCGGGCCGATTCGGGCGACCTATGCTGCCCGGACTGCTCATGTGTTTGATCACTGCGCCTTACAACGGGAGGCCCTCATGACGACGCGTGCGACGAGAACCGCCACCAGCGAAGAGACCTGGTCAGAAGGAGAGCTCGCCGAGGTGCGGGAGCGGCTCCGGCACGAGATCGAGGAACTCGTCGCCGACATCTCCCGGGCCGAGGAACAGCTCGCGTCAGGGGACGCCAGTGAGGGCGCCGGAGATGATCCGGCGGACGCCGGCGCCAAGACGTATGAGCGTGAGCGTGAGATCGCCCTTACCCTGAATGCGCGCGACCTGCTCGCGCAGAACGAGCGGGCGATCGCCCGCATCGCCGCAGGGACTTACGGAGTGTGCGAATCGTGCCACAAGCCGATCGGCAAGGAGCGCCTTCAGGCGTTCCCGAGGGCGACGCTGTGCGTGGCCTGCAAGCAGCGGGAGGAGCGCCGCTGAGCGACCAGGCCGAAGCGGGGACCGCCGACGGCCCCGTCCGCGCGCGGAGGATCGCCGTCCTCGGCGTCGTGGCGGTTCTCGCGTACGTCCTCGACCTGGTGACCAAGACGCTCGTGGTGACCTTCCTCGAGCACAAGGAGCCGGTGGAGGTCATCCCCGAGGTGCTGCTGCTGAACGTGATCCGCAATTCCGGAGCCGCGTTCAGCATCGGCACCGGGATGACGATCGTCTTCACGGTGATCGCCTTCGGTGTGGTCATCGCGATCCTCCGTACGGCACGGCAGCTCCGGAGCCTTCCGTGGGCGATCACATTGGGGCTGCTGCTCGGGGGCGCGCTCGGGAACCTGACCGACCGCCTCTTCCGCGCGCCCGCCCCGCTGCAGGGACACGTGGTCGACTTCATCCAGGTCTTCCCGGCCACCCGCTTCCCGGTGTTCAACATCGCCGACTCGGCGATCGTCTGCGGCGGCATCCTCGCCGTCTTCCTCGCCTGGCGCGGTTACCAGGTGGACGGTTCACGGCACACCGGGGAGGAGTCCGATGGGTGAGCAGCGCAGTCTTCCCGTGCCGGAGGGCCTGGAGGGCGAGCGCCTGGACGCCGCCCTGGCCCGGCTGTTCGGCTTCTCCCGGACCAGGGCCGCGGAGCTGATCGCCACCGGTGACGTGCTCGTCGACGGCTCGATCGCGGCCAAGTCGGACCGCGTGCACGCCGGGGCCTGGCTCGACGTGACGATTCCCCCGCCGCCGGCCACACCGATGCCCGTGGCGGAACCCGTGCCGGGCATGACGATCCTGTACGAGGACGACGACATCGTCGTGGTGGACAAGCCCATCGGAGTGGCCGCCCACCCGACGGTCGGCTGGACCGGACCCACGGTCATCGGCGGGCTGCTGGGAGCCGGGCACAAGGTCGCGACCAGCGGCGCCGCCGAACGCCAGGGCATCGTTCACCGGCTCGACGCGAACACCACCGGCGCGATGGTGGTCGCCAAGAGCGAGTTCGCCTACTCCCACCTCAAGCGGGCGTTCAAGGAACGCACCGTCGACAAGCGCTACCACGCGCTGGTGCAGGGCCACATGGACCCGTTGCGCGGCACGGTGGACGCGCCCATCGACCGGCACCCGTCCGGTGACGGCCGGTTCGCGGTCGTGGCGGGCGGCAAGGAGTCGGTCACCCACTACGACACCGTGGAGGCGTTCCGCGCGGCGTCGTTGCTCGACATCAAGCTGGAGACCGGCAGGACGCACCAGATCCGGGTGCACATGTCGGCTCTGCGCCACCCCTGCGTGGGCGATCTCATGTACGGCGCCGACCCCACGCTGGCGGCGCGGCTCGGGGTGACCCGGCAGTGGCTGCACGCGGTCTCCCTCGCCTTCGAACACCCGGCGTCGGGGGAGTGGGTCTCGTTCACCAGCCCCTATCCCGAGGACCTGGCCCGCGCCCTGGAGATCGTCAGCGACGAGAGCTAGTGCGACCCCGGGTCTCACCCGTCTCACGGATCGGAGCCCGCCCGTCCCACGTCACGCCGGGCCGGCTCCCGGTCATCTCGTACGGCGGGCGGCGATCTCCCGGACGACCGAGACCAGCAGATCGATGTCGGCCTCGGTGGTGCGCCAGTTGAGGATGGCGGGGCGCAGGGCGGTCATCCCACGGTAGGTGGTGGTCCCGGCGTAGACGCGGCCGTCGGCGAGCAACTCCTCGCCGATCCACGCGTTCAGCGCGTTCACCTCCTCCTCGGGAACGCCGGGCGGGCGGTAGCGGAAGCAGACCACGCAGAGCCGTACCGGAGCGAGCAGCTCCAGGTCGGGGGCGCTCTCGACGATCTCGCCCAGCCGCAGGGCCAGCGCGTGGTGGCGCTCGACCATCTCGCGGTTGCCCTGCCTGCCGTACGCCCGCAGGGTCGCCCAGATGGGCAGTGCCCGCGCCCGCCGCGACGACTCAGGGCCCAGGCAGTTGTAGTTGAGGTGCGGGTCGTCCTCGGCGGGGAGGTAGGCCGCGCCCCACGGGCCGAAGGTCCGGCCCATGAGCCCCTGCTCTCGGACGAACGCGAACCCGCTCTCGTAGGGGACGTTGAGCCACTTGTGCCCGTCCGCGGTCACCGAGTGCGCCCGTTCCACCCCCTCGACCAGGTGCGAGAGCCGGGGGGAGGCCGCCGCGAACAGCCCGAAGGCGCCGTCCACGTGCAGCCAGGCGCCGTACCGTTCGGCCAGGTCCGCCAGGTCGCCGATGGGGTCGAAGTCGCCGGTGTTCACCTCACCCGCGTTCCCGACGATCACGGCCGGGCCGTCGACGCGTTCGAGCTCACGCTCCATGGCCGCAAGGTCGACCCGCCCCGCGTCGTCCCGGGCGAAGATCCGGGCGCTGTCCCGGCCGCAGCCGAGGGTCAGCAGCGCCTTGCGGCTGCTCGGGTGGAGGTAGCCTCCGGCCAGCACCGGCATCGGCGGCAGTCCGGCGAGCCCGTCGGCCGCCACGTCACGGCCGTGACACTCGCCCCACCACTGTCGTGCGCAGGCCAGCCCGGTGAGGTTGGCGAAGGTCGCGCTCGGGGTCAGCACGCCGCCGTAGGACTGCGGCAGTCCGAACAGGTCTTTCAGCCACCGCAGCGCGACGGTCTCCGCCCGGGCGGCGAACGGCGAGGTCAGCCAGAGCCCGCCGGCCTGGTCCAGCAGCGAGGTCACCCAGTCGCCCGCCTGGGCCGCCGGCGTCGATCCTCCGACGATGAAGTGGAAGAAACGGGGGCCAGAGGAGTGGGTCGCCGCCTCGGTACCGACGCGCAGCAGCAGCTCGACGCTGTCGAGGGTGCCCTCTCCGTGCTCCGGAAGCGAGCCGTCGAGCAGGTCGAGAAGGATGTCCGCGCGGTGGTCGTGAACGGGACGGTCACCGAGCGAGTCGAGGTAGGGGCCGGCGGCCTTGGCCACCATGTCCAGCGCCGCGGCGGCCTGGTCGCGTTCGTGCAGAGGATCGCTCATGGTCAACGATGCACACGCGCGGCCGCGTTCCGCCAGCCATGGACCGCTCCGATTTCGGTGCTCAGTCGCGTGGCCGCGTGCCGGCGTTGAGCGTGCTCGCGTTGAGCGTGCCGGACGACGCGATCACGGGGCGGTGCGGACTGACCGGTCGCGGTGAGGGCGAGCGTTACCGGCCGGACCGGTCGCGGTGAGGGCGAGCGTCACCGGCCCGACCGGAACGTCTTGGTGAACCAGGCGAAGTAGGACTGCCCCTCCTGGGCCCATCGGCTGTCGGAGGTCTGCCAGTAGATCGCGACGTCCCGCTTGTCGGCGGTGACGAAGGAGCGGTCGAGGGCGTGCACCGTGCCCTGCTCCGATTGCCAGGTGAACTCCCAGTCGGCGGCGGGAAGTCTCTGGAAGACCACCGACCGCAGGCCGAGCCGCTGATAGCCGGGGAAGGCGCTCGTGGTCTTGGGATTCTCCGACAGTTGCTGAGCGTGGAGCATCGGATCCTGGTCGGTGTCGACCCAGCGCGTGAAGTCGACCACCAGATAGGTGGTCCTGGACGTGGGAGATTGGAACCGTACTCGTGTCGCCCCTCGTTCCTCCGTCCAGTTCTGGGGAACCGCGATGGAGAAGCCCAGCTTGTCGCTGCGCATCGCCCACCCGCGCGGCAGCCTGCTCGCGGAAGACGGTGACGCCGACGGGACGGGAGATCCGCTGCCGGTAGACGGCTTCGCGGACGGGGCGGGAGAGGGCGCCCCGGACGGCCCAGAGGACGACCCGGACGACCCGGATGCCCCGGACGAACCGGATGCCCCGGACGAACCGGATGCCCCGGACGAACCGGCTGACGACGGCCCGCCGCCGGAATCCGCCGTGAGGGCCTGATAGCCGTACCAGCCGCCGACCCCGGCACCGGCGAGCAGTACCGGGAGAAGGATGAGCAGGACCACCCGCGTCGCGGACGAGCGCCGCCCGGACTGCGGCGGCGCGGGCGGCTGGGACGGGCCGCCGGTCGGTGCGCCGCTCCAGGGCGGAACGGTGCCCATCCCGTGCACGCCCGCGGGACCGGCGGCTCCATGTACCGGCCCGGGACCGGAGGCTCCAAATGCGCCGCCGGGGACGCCGGGTCCCTGAACGCCGTTGTGGTTGCCGACCCCCTGAGCGGACCCGGGACCGGTCACCCCCGGGACGGCGAAGCCGTGGCCGCCGGCCCCGTGGCTGTCGGGTCCATAACCGCCAGGTCCGTAACCGCCGGACCCGTGGCTCTGGGGTCCATAACCGCCGGGTCCGTAACCGTCGGGCCCGGGGACACCGGATCCGGGGATGCCGACGGCGTGGGCGCCGGTCGAGGGGGGCGTAGCCGTACCGAAAGCGGCACCGGGAGCGTGCGGACCGGCTCCGGAGTCCGGTGAGGCCGCGGCCAGAGGGAACGGCTCGGGCCGGTGTCCGGCGTGGCGGTCGCGGGCGGCGGCCGTTCCGGTGGCCACCGCGTGGAGCATCGCGGAGACTTCCACGGCGTCGATCCGTCGCGTGGGGTCCTTGATGAGCAGGCCGTCGATCACGGGGGCGAGCGGCCCGGCGCGCCTGGCCGGATCGGGGTCGTTGTGCAGCACGGCCGCCATGGTGGCGATGGGCGAGGTCCGGTCGAAGGGCGCTCTGCCCTCCACAGCGGCGTAGATGGTCGCGCCGAGCGACCAGAGATCGGATTCGGGGGTCGCGGGGTCACCGTTGAGCCGCTCAGGGGGCAGGAACGCCGGGGTGCCGGTGACGACGCCGGTCATGGTCAGCCCGGCCTCCTCCGGCATGGTCGCGATGCCGAAGTCGGTGAGGACCACCCGGCCGTCCTCGGTGAGCAGCACGTTCTCCGGCTTGACGTCGCGGTGCAGGATCCCGGAGGCGTGGGCCGTGCACAGGGCGTCGAGCACCTGGAGGCCGATCGAGGCGACGCGTTCGGGAACGAGAGGGCCGTGCTCGCGGACCACCTGGCCGAGGGAACGGGAGCGGACGAGCTGCATGATGATCCAGGGGCGGCCGTCCTCCTCGATCACGTCGTGGACGACCACGACGTTGGGGTGGGAGATCCGGCCGGCGGCCCGTGCCTCGCGGATGGTCCGGCGGTTGAACGCCGCCCGGTCCTCCTCGGTCATCGGCTGGTAGAGAACCTCCTTGACGGCCACCGCACGGTCGAGCAGCTCATCGTGAGCACGCCACACGACCCCCATGCCGCCCCGGCCGATGGTTTCGAGCAGGTGATATCTGCCCGCCACACGATGCCCTGCCTCCACCAGCCCTCCTCCTCAGAAACCTCTGAATCGTCCCACAGCTCACGAGCGTGTCAGCAGTCGGAAGACAGTCCGAAGACAGTCCGAAGACAGCCGGAAGAAGGGGCGGAGCGGCGGGGGAGCGGGCCGCGGGTCATGTGCTCACGAGGTGGGCCGGGGGGTGGGGATTCGGCCCGAGCGGGGCCCTGTGCCGTGCCTCGGGCGTTCCGGCGATCTCCGCACCCGCCATTCGGTGTCCCTGGATCGTTCCCGCGCCGCGGTCCTGGCGTCCGGGTGCCCGCTGGCCGGGACGGGTTCCCCGACTCCCCGGCGGCATGTCGCCACGTCCGCACATTCGGACATCCGGAATTTGAACTTTGATATCTCTTGCCCGCTTTATTCCCAACTTATACGATCCGCAGCAACTTTTACTTTCACCTCATCGGTCTCACTCAGGACGCCATCGCCCGCAAAACCCTTCCCCTTACCCCCCAGGAGAAAAAGATCATGCGGCCACGCACGACGACGTGCAGAAAATCTCCGTACGGAAAGATCGCAGGAGCGGCGGTCCTCACGCTGACCGCGCTCGTCCTCCCACTCGCCTCCCCGCCCGCGTACGCGGACCCGGGCGACCGGCAGTGCGTTTCGGACCCGAACGCCCACGCGACCTCGGTGCCGAGCCCCGACCAGTTCTTCGGCTTCCCCCTCGGCAAGGGCCAGTCCCGGACCCTCACGTCCGACGAGATCAGGAAGTACGTCGAGGCGGTGGGACACGCGTCCGACCGCGTGGTCACCGGCACGATGGCCCACAGCGTCTCCGGCCAGGAGCTGCCGTACGCCATCGTCTCCAGCCGTCACCACATGGTGCCGGGACAGCTGAAGAAGATCGCGTCGCAGATCCGGTCGTTGCGGGATCCCCGGTCGCTGCGTCAGGACAAGGCGGCGCGACTCGCCGACGACTCCCCGGCGATCGTGTGGGTGGCCGGGAACGTCCACGGCGGCGAGAAGAGCGGGGCCGACGCCGCGCTCAAGACGCTGTACGAGCTGGCCGGCGGGCTCTCCTGCGACGTGGCGAAGCGCAACGAGAACCTGGTCACGATCATCGTGCCGACCCAGAACCCGGACGGCAGGGAGGCGAACCGCCGCCAGAACGACTACGGGTTCGACCTCAACAGGGACTGGTTCGCCCGGACCCAGCCGGAGACCGGCGGCAAGATCGACATGCTGCGGGACTACCCGCCGCAGGTCTTCGTCGACGCGCACGAGATGGGCGGGCGGCAGTACTTCTTCCCGCCGAACGCCGACCCGATCCACCACGAGATCGCCTCCCAGCCGGTTGACTGGATCAACCGCATCGGGGCGGCCAACGCGGCGGGCTTCGGCTACAACGGCGCCTGCGGCGGCGCGGTCACCACGGAGTGCTACTTCAACTACGCGACGTACGACATGTTCTACATGGGGTACGGCGACACCGTGCCCGCGACCGGCTTCGGCGCCGCGGGCATGACCTTCGAGAAGGGCAGCTCCTCGGCCGTCGAGGACCGCGTGCAGCAGCAGTTCAACACGCAGTGGGCCACCATCGGCTGGGCCGCCGACAACAAGCGCGAGATCCTGGACGGCTACTACAAGATCTGGCAGACCGCGATCGAGCAGGGCGCCGCGGGCACGCTGGAGCCGAACGAGGTCGTACAGCCGACCAACACCGTCCAGTTCCCGGTCCCCGACGTCAAGGTCCGGTCGTACTTCCTGCTGCCCGACCGCCAGATCGGCGACGTGCGCCGGCTGGTCGAACGGCTGCGCGACATGGACGTCGAGGTCTACCGGCTCAAGCAGCCGGTCACGGTGCCCACCGCCCAGGTCTTCGGCGGCCGTTCCGCCACGAACCTGTCCGTTCCGGCGGGGGCGTACTGGATCCCGATGGACCAGCCGCAGAAGCACTGGATCCAGGCGCTGATCGCGGAGGACCCCTACGTCCCCTTCCCGTACTTCTACGACGTCTCCTCGTGGAGCAACCCGCTGCTGATGGGCGTGGGCACCGTCTCCACCGGTGACGCGCTGTCGCCGAAGGCCGACCTGGTGAAGCGCATGGACGGCGGCGTCGTCTCCGCGGCCCCGTCCACCGGCTCGTACACCTACCCGATGGACTCGGCCGCCGCGTCCGAACTGACCTTCCGCCTCCTCGGCTCCGGCGTGCCGCTGTCGCGCGACCTCGGGACGGGCGTGGTCAGCCTGCCCGCACGCGCGGTGACCCGCGGAGAGCTCGACAAGCTCGCCCAGTCGTACGGCGTGGCCGTCGAGGGCCGCGCGACGCCGGCCTCCGGCACCGCGCTGCGCACACCCGACGTCGGCCTGTTCGCCGGCACCGGGATCTCCACCACCTCCGGCTCGTACGGCGAGGCGCGTTACGTCCTCAGTGAGCGCTGGGGCCTCGCTCCCAAGACGGTCACGACGGCGGACATCAACGACAACACCCCGGCGTTCACCGAGCGCACGGTCGTGCTGGTGCCGGACGGCAGCAGCGCGAACGGCGGCCTGAACGCGCAGGGCCTGGCGAACCTCAAGGCATGGGTGGCCGCGGGCGGCACGTACGTGGGCCTGCGCAACGAGGGCACCCGCGTCGCCCGCACCGCCGGACTGACCTCCACCACGGAGAAGACCAAGCCGACCGGCTACCAGGTCATCGGCTCGCACTTCCGGGTGAACGTCAACACCGGCAGCGCGGTCGCGCTCGGCCGTCCGGCGGAGGACTTCCAGTTCAACAACGGCGACCCGATCCTGAACCCGAGCCAGACGGGCACGAACGTCCTCACCTATCCGTCCGACGACGCGTTCTGGTCGAACGGCTACACGATGAAGGCCGACGCGCTCAAGGGCACGGTCGCGCTGGTCGACGAGCCGACCGGGGCCGGCCACGCCGTGCTCTTCGCCTACAACCCGCTGTTCCGCGCCTACAACGAGAACGGCATCCACCTGGTCGCGAACGCCCTGCTCCAGCCGGCGGGGAGCGCGCAGCAGCGGCAGCTCACGGCGACCCCGGGCGGCGGCGCGGACGCCCTCCGGGCGGCGGCGGCGAAGGCGGCGGAGCCGGACGACCTCGCCGGTGAGTGGCGCCCCATCGTCATCCAGGTCGCCGACGCCGACGCGGCACGGACCGAGGCCCTGGTCAGGACGTACACCGACACCGGCCGGACGGCCTCCGCCGACGGCTCGTCGTACATCACGATCCCGAACCCTGAGGGTCTGGCGGCCGACGAGCATCCGTTCCTGCGCGATCTTGTCCGTGACCTGAACGGTGCGGGCATCCCGCTACGCTCCGTCGTCGGCTGACGTCACTCACCACGCCGACGCCATCCCCGAAGCAGAACGAGTGGTTCCGGCCGGGCCGTGCCCGGCCGGAACCCGTGTGGAAGGAACCGAATGAGAATCTCCCGTATCCGCGGCGCGGCCCTCGCGACCGCGGTGGGCGCCCTCCTCGGCGCCCAGGTGGCGCACCCCGCGCTCGCCGCACCTGGAAACCCCGGCGCGCCGCGCTACTCGGCGGGCGCGGCCTCCGTCGGGGACCCGTACTTCCCCGACCAGGGCAACGGCGGCTTCGACGTGAAGCACTACGACATCACCTTCACGTACGACCCCGCGAGCCGGCACATGGACGCCACCACGACGATCACCGCGGTCGCCACCCAGGACATGGACCAGTTCAACCTCGACTTCCGAGGCCCGGAGATCACCGAGCTCAAGGTGGACAAGCACCCGGCCTCGTTCACGCGCGACGGGCAGGAACTCGTCGTGACCCCGCGTCCGAAGCTCAAGTCCGGGCAGGTCTTCACGGTGACCGTGAAGTACGCGGGGACACCGCCGGTCATCACCGACCCGGACGGCTCCATCGAGGGCTGGGTGCCCACCGACGACGGCGCGTTCGTGGCCGGAGAGCCGCAGGGCGCCCCGGCGTGGTTCCCCGGCAGCGACCACCCGACCGACAAGGCGACCTTCACCTTCCGCGTGACCGTGCCGGAGGGCGTCACGGCGGTCGGCAACGGCCAGTTGTTGTCGCAGAAGACCGAGAACGGCACGACCACCTTCGTGTGGGACTCGACCGAGCCGATGGCGACCTACCTGGCCACGATGACCATCGGGAACTTCGTCGTCAACGAGTCGAGGACCCCGAGCGGGATCCCCGTCTACACCGCGGTCGATCCGCGCCTGGTGGCCGGGTCGGCGAGCGCCGTGTCCAAGATCCCGGACATGATCGAGTACTTCTCCTCGATCTTCGGGCCGTATCCGTTCGCCTCGACCGGCGCGATCGTCGACCGGGCGCCGAACGTCGGGTACGCCCTCGAGACCCAGACCAAGCCGATCTTCTCCAACACCGCGAGCGTCGGCACGATGGCGCACGAGCTCGCGCACCAGTGGTACGGCGACAGCGTCACGCCGACCCGGTGGTCGGACATCTGGCTCAACGAGGGCTTCGCGACGTACGCCACCTGGCTCTGGACCGAGCACACCGGGGGCGCCTCGGCGCAGACGACGTTCAACAGTTCCAGCAACTACGGGCGCGCGGCGACGTCGTCGTTCTGGCAGACCGTCCTGACCGACCCCGGCACGGTCGACATGTTCGGCAACGTGCCCTACAACCGCGGGGCGATGACGCTGCACGCGCTGCGCGGCAAGATCGGCGACACCGCCTTCTTCAAGCTGATCAAGGACTGGGCCGCCGACAACCGGTACGGCAACGCGGACACCGCCGCGTTCATCCGTAGCGCGGAGAAGGTGTCGGGCATGGACCTGACCGCCTTCTTCGACGTGTGGGTCTTCCAGAAGGGCAAGCCGTCCGCCTGGTGATAGCCCTGCCCCGGCCGGCGGCGCCCCTCTCCTCCCTCGGGGCCCGTCGGCCGGGTCAGTGGAACGCCGGCCGGGCGGTTCAACGCGACATCAGGCCGGTCACTTCGCGGGCTTGAACGTGGCCGTGAAGGTCTCGAAGTAGTGGTACTCCTTCTTCCAGCGCTTGTCCTGGGTGTGCCAGTAGATGGCGTAGCCGTGGCGCTTGTCGGTCACGAAACCGCGGTTGATCACGTGGGCCTTGCCGCTCCAGGTCCGCCAGGTGAACTCCCAGTCGGCGGCCTCCTTGAAATAGTCCACCCGCCTGATGTCGATGAGTTCATAACCGCCGAAGCGGGACGGGGCGGATTTCTCCTGGCTCTTCCAGTCCTTCACCGCGTCGTCCTTGGGACTGCTGGTCATACCGATCAGCAGGTACTGGCTGCGGTCCGAGCCGCGGAACCACACGCTGCCGCCGTCCCGCTTGTACTCCTTCCAGCCCTTGGGAAGCGCGATCGAGAAGCCCGTCTTGTCCTTGTACCGCTTCCAGCCCTTGGGGATCTCCGCGGTCTCCGAGGGCGAGGGACTCGGCGACGGCGAGGACGTGGACTGCGACGGGCTCGCGGAGCCGGATGGCTTCGCCGACGTGTGGTCCTGACCCGGCGCGCTGGAGTTCCGCGCCGCCCCGCCGACGGCGGGGGGATCCTGCTCGCCCTGCCGCAGGCCGATGAAACCGGCCACGCCCGCCACGATCAGGAGGGCGGGCACGATGACCAGTGCGGCGCGAAGCAGCGGCACCGGCCGTGACCTGGCCGGAGCGGCCGGGTCGTTCCCCCAGGAGGCGCTCAGCTGGGTCGCCTCCTGGCCGCCTCCGGACTGCCCGGCCGGTACGGCCTCCTTGTGCTCGGCGGAGAAGAACCGGTCCAGCGGGCCGTCGCCGGAGAGGTCGATGGCACCGCCCGGCCGCCGCGCGGAGTAGGCGGTCGGGGTCCCGGAGGAGGACCCGGCGGCGTCCGTCTCGGGCCGCGTCGTCCCCGCGCCCGGCTTCGCCGCGCCGGACGACGCGCGCCCGGCGCCCGATCCCGCAGCGCCCCCGGTTCCCGGCGACGTGGGCGTGGTCGTGGGCGTGCCGGTCCCGGATCCGGGCTTCTCGACGCCGAACTTCGCGGTCGCGGACGCGGGCCCGGCCGTACCGGTCTCCGGCTTCGCGGCGGACGACGCACCCCCGGCAGCCGATCCGGCGGCGCCCGACCCTGCGCCCGACTCCGCGCCCGACCCTGCGCGCGACTCCGCGGCGGACCCGGAACCGGATCCCGCGGCAGACCCGGCGCCGGATCCCGTGCCGGATCCCTTGGCGGACGTCGGCCCCGTCCCCGCGCCGGGCTTGCCGGACCCGGGCCGCGCTGCCGCCGATCCGCCCGGCCGTTCGGGTTCCGGCTGCGCGAGCGGCGGGCGCGCGAGTTCCGGCTGGGTGTCATGCTCGCTGAACCGCGCCGCGGCCCGGGGCTGCTCGTACGGCCGCCGCCGGGCCTCACCGCCCGCCCGGCCCTCCCGCGCGGGGCCGTCCCAGGCGCTCTGGCCCGTCTCGGGGATCGGGCGAGCGCTCTCTCCGGCGTCGCCCGCCTCCCGCGGCTCGGCCGATCGCGGCGCGGGGGAGGCCGGAGGCGCGGACGCCCTGGACGATGGCGTGGCTCCCGGCTTCGGCCGTGCCGTACCGGTGAGCGAACGCCGCAGGAGTTCGGCCGTCTCGTCATAGCCGGGCCGGGCCGCCGGGTCCTTGTCCAGGAGGCGCTCGAGCACGACGCGCAGTTCCCCGGCGTGTACGGCGGGAGCGGGTGCCTCGTTGAGCACGGCGTGCATGGTCGCCATGGGCATGCCGCGGTCGTGCGGCGGCTTGCCCTCCACCGCGGCGTACAGCGTGGCGCCGAGCGACCACAGGTCGGACTCGCGCTGGGCCGCGTCGCCGCGCAGCCGTTCCGGGGCGATGAACGCGGGCGTGCCGATGAGCCCGGTCCTGGTCATGGTGGAGTCGGCTTCCAGGCGCGCGATGCCGAAGTCGGTCAGCACCACCCGCCCGTCGTCCGTGATCAGGACGTTCTCCGGCTTGACGTCACGGTGCAGGACGCCCTGCGCGTGGGCCTCCTTCAGCGCGTCCAGGACCTGCAGCCCGATCTCGGTGGTCCGTTCGGGGGAGAGGCGGCCGTCCTCGCGGATCACCTGCCCGAGGGAGCGCGACTGGACGAGCTGCATGATGATCCAGGGCCGGTCGTCCTCCTCGATCACGTCATGGACGACGACGACGTTCGGATGGGTGAGCCGCCCGGCCGCGCGTGCCTCGCGCATGGTCCGGCGATTGAGCTCGTCGAGCTGGTCGCCCATCGCGCTGTCGTAGCGGACCTCCTTGACCGCCACGGTCCGATCGAGCAGCTCGTCATGGGCTCGCCAGACGATTCCCATGCCACCTCGGCCAATGGGTTCGATCAGTTGGTACCGGCCGCCGACCAGCCGGCCTTCCGCATGCGCCATCAAATCCCCTCCTGGACGCATAGATCGTCCCATGGATGACAAAGGGATCAACCCGGCCGATGACGCCGTGTCCGATATTTGAGACAGATCGTTCCGGCCAGCGGAGGGCGCCTGGTAGGGTCGAGGTATGGCTCGGTATTTCACGTTTACGCAGCCGGCTCCGGGAGGGCCGGTCGCAGGCGCGTGATCTAGCGACCATCCGGAGCCGGCTGAGGCAGAGACGAGCGTCTCTGCCTTTTTCGTTGTCAACGAGCCGGTCGAGTGCCGGCCTAACCGAGGAGCCGACATGTCCCAGGCCGTCCCACTCGTCACAACGCCGCCCGACGGCACGACCGGCGGCGCGCCCGACCGCTCCGCCGTACGGATCGGGACCCTGATCGTGGGAGAAGGGTCGCCGGTCGCCGTGATCGGCGGTGGCGACGCCCGATGGCTGAGCCTGCGCGGCCATCACGGCCGCAGGTCGGCGGCGGAGGCCGTCGCCGAGGCGCGCGCGGGCTGGTCCGGCCCGCTGCTCGTGGAACCGTTCTCGGCCGAAGACCTCGACGCCGTCGCCGCCGGCGCGGACGGCGTCCTGGTGGGAGCGGCCTGGATGCAGGACTTCCAGCTGGTCCGCGCGGCGGCCAGGCTCGGCCTGCCGATCGTCGTGCAGCGCGGCCCGGCCGCCACGCTCGAGGAGTGGCTGGCGATCGCCGACTACTGCGTCGCCGAGGGCAACGACCAGGTGGTGCTGTGCGAGAGCGGAAGCCGTACGCACGGCTCGGCCGGTGTGCTCGACATGGCGCTGATGCGCGCGGCGCGGGAGCGGTCGGGGCGGCCGGTCCTCGCCGACCTCGGCGATGACGCGACGCTCGCCGCGGCGGCCGTCGCGGCCGGAGCCGACGGCCTGCTGCTCGCGCCGGACGCTCCCGCCGCCGCGGTCGCCGCCGCCGCGGAGGCCGCCACGGTGCTGGCCGCGCTGGTACGGCACGAAGCCCCGGAGACCGTCGGACGGGCCAGGGACGCGATCGACCGGGTGGACGCGGCGCTCGCCACGCTCCTGGAGCGCCGGGCGGCGCTGGCCGGCACGGTACAGCGGCTCAAGCCCGTCGGCGGGTTCGCCGGCCGGGACATGGACAGAGAGCGCCGCCTGGTCGCCGCCATGGCGCACCGCGCCCCCCGCCTGGGCGAGGTACGGCTCGCGCCCGTCATGAACGCGGTGATCGAGGCCGGTCTCCACCTGGCCGAGGAGGAGCGCGGGTGCCCCTGACGTGCCGCCACGCCGCCCTGACGTGCCGCCACGCCGCCCCTGATGTCCCCGTATTCGGCGAACGCAGATGCCACGGGGATCGGCATGACGGCAGACTTGGGCCGTGACCCAGGTCCTCGCCCACGAGCTCATGACCCTCGGAACGGAGACGCCCCGGCTCAGGGTCGACTGGACAGACCGTCCCAAGCGCTACCTGACGATCGACGGCAGGCCCGCGTACCAGATTGCCTACTCGTGCGGCACCTGCGGGCTGGTCCTCCGCCGCGAGCCGGGAACGACTCCGGGCCGACCTCCCGCGGAGCAGGTGCGCGACCGGCTCAACGCGGGACTCGACGCACTGGACTCCGAGGTCGTCGGCGCCTTCTCGGCTCAGCTGCCCTACGGCGACTACCTCGTCATGCTGCTGGATGTCCGTCCGAGCCTCGTCATGCCCGGATCAGCCGAGGACTATTTCGCCGCGGAGGGTCCCGATGCCTGGCAGAACGAGGAATTCGAGTGTCCGCTCGACCCGGCCAACAGTGCCTACTACCGGCTCGGCCGCGATCACGTCGACGAGCACGACGAACTGTTCCAGTTCGCCGTCCCCATCACCGACCCGGCGCAGGCCGACCCGGCCACCACAGCTCGCTACGCCGGCGCCGTCGACAGCCATCCCACGGCGGTCGCCTTCGGTCTGCTCGACATCCACAGGCCATGGTTCCGGAGCGAACGCCACTGGGGGTTGTTCCATTACCTCCTTGACGGTCACCACAAGACGGCCGCCGCGGTGGGGCGCACCATCCGCCTGCTGACCTTCATCTCGGCGGCCGAGTCCTTCGCCACGGAGGCCGAGGTCCTGCGGCTTGCGGACACGCTCCTGGCCGGGAACGGCGCCCGCAGGGAATAACACCGAAACCAGGCAGGGCGTCGCCTACCTGCTCGGGATGAGGCGCGGTGGCTGTCCGGCCGGGAACACGGTCGCCGGGTCCAGACCGGCCGTCGCCGGTGCGCCGTCCCCGGTGGTCCCGGTCGGCTGGGCTCCTTCCAGGATCTGGAAGATGTCCGGTATGGCCGGGCGGGCGTCCCGCTCGTGTTCGCCCCGGTGCCGCTCCTTGCGCCGGGCCTCGCGCGCCTTCTTCCGTGCGGCCTCCAGCATCTCCTTGAGGCCGGGGGTGTAGCCGCCGCCGAACCTCGCCATGTCGGGTCCGTTGAAGCCGCTCGGCGGGGTGCGCCTGAGCGCGCCGATCATGGAGTTCACCCAGATGGGGCCGGGGAGCGAAGCGCCCTGGACCGATCCGTAGTACTCCCCGCCGATCGTCACCCCGGTGAGCGGGTACCGGTACGAGCCGCGCATGTCGCCGACGCTGACTGCGGCGGCCAGGTCGGGCGTGTACCCGGCGAACCACGCCGAGGTGTAGCCGTTGTTCGTGCCGGTCTTTCCGGCCGCCGGTCGGCCGATCGACTGCCCGTGCATCGTGCCGCGGGTGAAGACGCCCTGGAGCACGTGGTTGACGGCGTCGGCGACCTGCGGCTCCAGCGCGCGCGAGCAACTCGGCGGAACGGGGACGCGAGTGCCGTCCCGCTCCACGATCTCGGTGATGGCGACCGGCCGGCAGTAGCGGCCGCGTGCGCCGAAGGCGGCGAACGCCGCGGCCACGGTCGTCGGGTCCATCTCGTTGACGCCGAGCGTGAACGTGGGCACCTCGTGCAGGGGAGTGCCGTCGGCGCGGTCGATCCCGAGCCTGCGCGCCGTCCTGACGACGTTGCACAGCCCGACCCTGCGCTCCAGCTTCATGAAGAAGATGTTGACGGACTTCCACGTGCCCAGCTCCAGGCTGTACGGCCCGCCGCTGCCCTCACCGCCCGCGTTGAAGATCCTCGCGCGGGGGTCGTTCACCGGTTTGCCCGAGCAGTCGGTGTACCCCTCACGCGGGACGAACCGGCCGGGCGTCTGGAAACCCTGCCCGAACCGCCAGCCCTGCGACAGCGCGGTCGCCAAGGTGAACGCCTTGAACGTGGAACCCGCCTGGAATCCGAGGCCGCCGCCGTGCGCCTGGTCCGCCGGCAGGTTGTAGGTGGTGTTCGGCCCGTTCTTCTTGTTGCCCGGGTTGCGGCCGTAGCGTTTGCTGGCCGCTAGGGCGCGGATCCGGCCGGTGCCGGGCTCCACCATCGCCTCCGCCGCCACCTCGGTGTCCGCGGGGGCCACGCGCGCGGCGATGGCCCGCTCCGCGGACCGCTGTGCCAGCGGGTCGAGGGTGGTGTGCAGGATCAGCCCTCCGCGCCGCAGGGTCCGCTCCCGGTCGGCGGCGGTGTACCCGAACGCCGGGTTCGTGAGGATCTCGTGCTGCACGTACAGGCAGAAGTACGGGTAGCGGCTCTGGCCGCAGCCGCCGCCCTCGGACCGCATGTCCAGGCCGAGCGGCTTCGACCTGGCCGACCTGGCGGTGGTCGCCCGGATCACGCCGAGCTGCTCCATCCGCTCCAGGACCAGGTCGCGCCGCTCGCGCAGCGCCCGCCGCTGCGGCGCTCCCAGCGACGGGTCGGTGCTGTACGGCGTACGCACCGCCCCGGCCAGCGTCGCCGCCTGGGGCAGCGTGAGCCGTGACGCGTTCACGCCGAAGAACCGCTGGGCCGCCGCCTGGATGCCGAACGCGCCCGCCCCGAAGTACGCGATGTTGAGATAGCGCTCCAGGATCTGGTCCTTGGAGTACTTCCGCTCCAGCGCCAGGGCGTACCGCAGCTCGGTGATCTTGCGGTCGACGTTCTGGACCCGGGCGAGCCGCCGCTCCTGGTCCGTCTCGGCGTGGTTGACCAGGAGGTTCTTCACCAGTTGCTGGGTGAGGGAGGAGCCGCCCTGCCGGATGCCGCCCGCCTGGGCGTTCGTCACCAGCGCGCGGAAGGTGCCCTTGATGTCGAGGGCGCCGTGCTCGTAGAAGCGCGCGTCCTCGATGGCGACGATCGCCCGCCGCATGACCGGGGCGATCCGGTTGATCGGCACGGACTCCCGGTTCTGCAGGTAGAACTGGGCGATCTGCTTGCCGTCGCGGTCCAGCACCCGGGTCATCTCCGGCAGCGGATCCTCGGGCGGGGCCGGGAGCTGGTCGGTGAAGGTGCTCGCCGCCTCCTTGGCGGCCAGACCGACGCCGCCCACCGCCGGAAGGACCAGCGTGGCGACCAGAACGCCGCCGAGCGCACCGGCCGTCCCGAGCGCCCCGGCGTACGCGAGTCGAATGGTCACGAGGTAATGCCTACGACCGCGCGCCGCCCTCGAAACGGTGGCGCGCGGAAGCTTTTACATTCCCCGGCTGATCTTCAACCCGAGGGAGGTGAACTGCTCGAACGGACGGTGGTAGCCGCGCTCGATGTGGTTCACGCCGCGCAGCGTGGAGGTGTCCTCCGCGACCGCCGCGGCCAGCACGGCGGAGAATCCGGCGCGGATGTCGGGCAGCGTGACGTCCGCCCCGCGCAACTTGGAGACACCCCGTACGACCGCGGAGTGCTTGGCGTTGCTGTCGTGGTAGCGGCAGGCCGGGCCGCCCAGGCACTGGGCGAACACCTCGATCTCGCAGCCCATCTTCTGCAGGGCCGGCACGTACACGAGCCGGTTCTCGAAGACGGTCTCGTGCAGCACGGACATGCCGTCGGCGCGGGTGAACAGCACCATGAGCGGGGTCTGCCAGTCGGTCATGAACCCGGGGTGGGTGTCGGTCTGCACCGCCGCCGCGCGCAGCCCGCCGGGCGCGGACGCGGTCAGCCACTCGTCGGTGATGTCGAACCGCGCCCCCATGCGGGCCAGGGTGGTGATCGCGGTGACCAGCCGGTCCTGCGGGCAGCCGTGCACCCGGACCTCGCCACCGGACACCAGGCCGGCCACCAGGTAGGAGAACGCCTCGATGCGGTCGCCCGCGAGCCAGGTGGAGGCGCCGCGCAGCCGCTCGACGCCCTCGATCACGATGCGCCGGTCGGGGCTGAGCTCGATCATCGCGCCCATCCGCTGCAGGAACAGCGCGAGCTCGACCACCTCGGGCTCCATCGCGGCGCCCTTGATCACGGTCTTGCCCTCGGCGAGCACGGCCGTCATCAGGATCGTCTCGGTGGCGCCGACGCTGGGGTAGGGCAGCGTGATCCGGTTGCCGCGCAGCCGGGTCGCCTTGGCGGTGATGCCGGTCTCGCCGACCTCGATCTCGGCGCCCATCAGCCGCAGCGCCTCGACGTGGAAGTTGACCGGCCGTCGCCCGATCGGGTCGCCGCCGACGAGGGGGACGAACGCCTCGCCGGCCAGGTGCAGCAGCGGACCCAGCATCAGGATCGGGATCCGGTTGAGCCCGGTGTACTCTTCCGGGACGCGGGGCCGGATCTCCGCGCCGCGTTCGATCTTGATCTCTCCGGGCGTGATCTCCACGTGGATGCCCAGGGCCTCCAGCATGGCCGCCGTCAGGCCGACCTCGCCGACCTCGGGCGCGTTGTGCAACGTGCTTGGACCGGTCCCGAGCATGGCCGCGACCATGTGCTTGGACACCGCGTTCTTGGACCCGCGCACCTCGACGTCGCCGCGTAGCGGCCCGGACGGCTCGATGTGCCACACCTCTTCGCTCACGTGGCAAGAGTAACGGCGTTCTGCTCCCGGTCCGCGTAGGTAGCATCGTGACGGTGCGGCATCTGAGAGTCGATCTGGCCACATTGGCGGTGACGGTGCTGGTGCTGGGCGCCCTCGGCGTGGCGGCCGGGTTCACATGGTCGGCGGTGGCGCCGACGTCCAGGTTCGCGCTGACCGACTCGGGACTCCACCTGGCCGATCCGGAGTCGCAGACGCTCATCGCCGCGGACGGCTGGTTCGCCGCGATCACCGGAGCGCTCGGCCTGGCCTCCGGGGCGGCCGCCTACTTCGTGACGCGCGGCCGCGCCCCCGTCGGCGCCGTGCTGGGGGTGACGGGAGGCGGGCTGCTCGGCGCGTACGTCGCCTACCAGGTGGGCTCGACGGTGACGGGGACCACGATCCAGGCGGCCGGGCCCGGCGGGATCAGGATCACCGACTCCCTTGGCCTGACCGCCCACGGGGTGCTGCTGATCTGGCCGCTCCTCGCCGCAGGGATCTTCTGGGTGCTGGAGTTCATGCTGACCTATCGCGAGGTCCACCACCCCTAGCGGTACGTCTACCGGTACGTCGGCCGGCTTCAGCGCACCGAGCCGCGCGGCGACCTCGGCCCGCTGCCGCGGTCTCTCCTGGCGGTGGCCGACCATGTGAGCGTGCCGGAAGCCGTCCGACGGCGGGTCGCCGGGGGTGTGGCGGACGCCGTCCGATCAGAGTCCGGCCCGCCGCGCGCCGTACCCCGTGGCCCGCTCGAACGCGTGGCCGAGGCGGAGCACGTCGAGGTCGGCCCACGGCCTGCCGACGATCTGCAGGCCGACGGGCAGCCCCCCGGAGGTGAACCCGCAGGGCACCGACATCGCCGGCGCGTGCAACACGCTGACCCAGTAGCAGGACCGCATCCACGCGAGGTAGTCCGGCATCGGCCGCCCGTTGATCTCCGTGACGTACGGGTCGTCCGCCGGGAACGGCGGCACCTGGCTGACCGGAGCGATCAGGAAGTCGTAGTCGTCGAAGAAGGCGTTCATCCGGTGGAACAACCCGGTGCGCAGCCGCTCGGCGCGGGCGAGATCGTCGCCGGTGACCTTGCGGCCCTCCTCGACGTTCCACGCCACGTTGGGACCCACCCCGGGCAGGTCGCCGTAGCTGAGCGCGTAGTACCACGCCCGCAGGATCCGGAAGGCGTCCTCGGCGTCGGACAGGTCGAGGTCGACCAACTCGACCCGGGCTCCCATCTCGGACAGCGTCCCGGCGGCCTCCGCGGTCGACCGGGCGGTCTCGGCGTCCACAGGAAGGCCCCCGAGGTCGGGGCTGTAGGCGATCCTGGCCCGGGTGACGTCCAGGTCCAGCCCGGTGCCGAACCTGTCGCCGTCCTCTCGCACCGCGTACGGGGAGGAGGGGTCGAAGCCGGAGATGGCCCGCATGAACAGGGCCAGGTCGGCGACGGTCCTGGCCAGCGGCCCGGGAACGCTCAACGTGAACCAGGCGGCGTGCGCCGACCTGGCCGGAACCCGGCCGGGGGTCGGCCGCAGCCCGGCCACGTTGCAGAAGGAGGCGGGGTTGCGCAGCGACCCGCCCATGTCGGATCCGTCGGCGAGTGGCACCATGCCGGACGCCAGGGCGGCGGTGGCGCCGCCGCTGCTGCCGCCCGCGCTCCTGGACAGGTCGTACGGGTTGCGGGTGACGCCGAACACCTCGTTGACCGTGTGCGACCCGGTGCCGAACTCGGGCGTGTTCGTCTTGCCGATCATGACGCCGCCGGCCGCCCGGACCCTTTTGACCAGGATGTCGTCCGTGTCGGGAACGTGGTCGGCGAACACGCGGGAGCCGTAGGTGGTCCGGACACCGGCGGTGTCGGCCAGGTCCTTGTGCGCGACCGGCAGCCCGTGCAGCGGGCCGAGGACCTCGCCCCTGGCCAGCGCCTCGTCGGCCCGCCGCGCCTGGTCGAGCGCCCGCTCGGGGGTCAGGGTGACGATCGCGTTGACCCGGCCGTCGACCTCCTCGATGCGGCGCAGGTGCGCCTCGGCCAGCTCGACCGCGCTGATCTGCTTCGCCAGGAGTAGTTCCGACATCTCGGTCGCGGTCAGGTAGTGCAGATCGGTCATCGGTGCGGCCCCCAAGGACGGTCGTACGGCTGGCCCTCCGAGTCTCGCGGAGCCGTCGCCGGACCGCGATGGCAAGGTTCGCCGAGGCGGATCAGCCGGTTTTGCCGATCGGGGCGGTGACGGCCCGGGTCAGCTCGATCAGGTTCGCCGGCGCCGTCTCGATCTGCAGGCCGCGCCGTCCGGCGGAGAAGTAGATCGTCTCGAACCCGAGCGCCGACTCGTCGACCACGGTGGGCAGCTTCTTGCGCTGGCCGAGCGGGCTGATCCCGCCGACGACGTATCCGGTGACCCGCTCCACCTTGGCCGCGTCCGCCATCGCGGCCCGCTTGCCCTTGAGCGCGGCGGCGAACGCCTTGAGGTCCAGCTTGCCGGAGACCGGGACGACGGCCACGGCGAGGCCGCCCTCGGTCTCGGCGACCAGCGTCTTGAAGATCCGCTCGTACGGCAGGCCGAGCGCGTCCGCCGCCTCCTCGCCGTACGCCTGGGAGCCCGCGTCGTGGTCATACGGGTGGAGGGTGAAGTCCACCTCGGCCTTGGCCAGTGCCATGGTCGCCGGGGTGCCCTGCCCGCCCTTGCCCTTGGTCTTGCTCACCTCTCGAAGGGTAGGGCATCCCGTTCCGGCGGCTCCAATCAATAGACGTCCTGTCCGGAAACAGCCTCGACGTCCCCGGGTGTCCCGGCGGCGAGCTCCAGGCGCTCGGCCCCCAGCCGGAGCGGCGGCGCGAGGCGTCGCCGACGGCGAGTAAGTCATCGGATCTCCGGTTCACCGGACCTCCAATTGACCTCAAGTGCGCTGGAGATTCTAAGGTCCGTGCCATGACTTTGCTTGATGATGGCACCAGGGTCGGGACCTGGCGTGAACTGCTCGGACCCGGGCACATCGGGACGTCCGTCGTCCTCGCCGGCGGGGTCGCCCTCTATGCGATCAACGTTTATGTGACCACCAGCCTGCTGCCGACCGCAGTGCGCGACATCGGCGGGGAACGCTTTTATGCCTGGAACGCGACGGTCTTCCTGATCGCCTCGGTCATCTCCTCGATGCTCGTCAGCAGGATTCTGGCGTCGCGCGGGGCCGTCGGGGCGTACCTGACCGGTTTCGGCGCCTTCACACTCGGCACCGTGATCTGCGCCGCGAGCCCGGTGATGGAGCTCCTGCTCGCGGGGCGCGCGATCCAGGGCCTCGGTGGCGGGCTCCTCGCCGGGCTGGGTTTCGCCGTCATGCGCTCCGCCCTGCCCCCGCACCTGTGGACCAGGGGCGCGGCCCTCGTGTCGGCGATGTGGGGGATCGGGGCCTTCGTCGGGCCCGCGCTCGGCGGGCTCTTCGCCCAGATCGGCGCGTGGCGGCTGGCGTTCGGGACGCTCGCGGCCCTGGCCGTGGCGATCGCCTTCATCGTGCCCAGGGCACTGCCGCGCGGCGAGCGCGGCGTCGCCGCCGGCCCGATTCCCGGGATGTCGCTCGCCCTGCTCACCGGGGCGGCGGCGCTGATCAGCCTGGCCGGCGTCCTGCCGCGCGGAGCGCTCACCGCGCTCGCCGTCGCGGGCTCGCTCGCCCTGGTCGCTCTGTTCCTCCTTCACGAGCGCCGCGCCGAGGTCCGGGTGCTGCCCGCCCTGACGTTCTCGGGCGGCTCGTCGCTGAAGTGGATCTATCTGACGATCGTCGTCCTCGCGATCGGCTCCACCGCCGAGACCTTCATTCCCCTGTTCGGGCAGCGGCTCGGCGGCCTGGCGCCGGTGGCGGCCGGGTTCCTCGGCGCCGCGCTGTCGCTCGGCTGGTCCACGGCCCAGTTCCTCAGCGCCAACGCCGTCCGCCCGGCGGCGATCCGGCGGATCCGTGTCGCCGGCCCCGCCGTCCTCGCCACCGGCCTGGCGCTCACCGGGCTCCTGCAGGCGGAGAACGCCGGCGGGCCGACCATGATCCTGTGGATCGTGACGTACATGATCGCCGGGGCCGGGATCGGCATGGCGTTCCCGCACCTGGCGACCGCGGTGATGGGCAGTACGGACGACCCGGAGGAGGCGGGCCGGGCGACCACGGCGATCAACACCGTGCAGCTCATCGCCAGCGCCTTCGGCTCCGCTCTCGCCGGGGTGCTGGTCAACCTCGGCGAGCCGTCCACCCTCCGCTCGGCGCACTACCTGCTGTTCGGCTTCGCTCTGATCGCGCTGCTCGGCTGCCTGACCACCCGTGCCTCCCGGTCCCGGGCGTGACCGGAAATCAGCTTGGGCCCCCAGGGCCCGTGGATAGCCTCCCGTGATGAATATTGAGATCGTCTGTCTTGAGCAGCGGCCCCGAGTTCGGCGACCGCCTGTGGGACATGCCCAACGACTGGCCGGAGTTCGTCCAGCACGACCCGATCAGCTGGACGCACCGGGCGTGGACCGGCCTGGCGTTCGACGTCGACGGCTGGGTGGAGGTGCCGGGGGCGAGCCCGGCACGCCTCCGGCCGCTCAGGCCAGCGCGATGGTGATGGGGCCGCCGTGCGGGTCGGCGCCGGAGAGCATCGAGGACGGCACCCGGAAGACCCGGCCGGGGGAGACCGGCCAGGGGAGTGTCCGGCGGGCGATCCGCCGTCCGTCCTGGGTCACCTCGACCCGGGCGACGAGCCGCGGCTCCGCCGACCAGAGCAGGATCCGCTCGCGCGGCGGCGTGCCCGCACCCGGACGGATCAGGCCGGGGGACACCCAGGTGAACGGTGCCTCGGCCCGCAGCGGGATGCCCGGCCCGTACGGCAGGGTGCCCGCGAGGTAGTCCCGGACGTGCCGGGCCACGTGCCGGCCGTCGAGCGCCGCGATGTCGGCGGTGTCCACCGGGTGGATCAGGTTGCCCACGGCGAAGACGCCGGGACGGCTGGTGCGCAGGGCGTTGTCGACCAGCGGCCCCTTGCTCCCGGGATCCATGTCCAGACCGGCCGCGCGGGCCAGTTCGTGGTCGGGGATCCAGTCACCGGTGAAGATCACCGTGTCGCACGGCACCGTGCGGCGCGTTCCCGTCGCCAGGTCCTCGACCTCGACCGCCTCGACCGCGTGATGCCCGATGATCCGTACGACCCGGGTCCGGGTCGCCACCGGCACCCGCAGCACGGCCCGTCCGGGCACGCTGAACGCGGCGTAGGACTCGGCGTGCGGCTGCTCCGTCGTCATCAGCACGGTGCGGCACCCGGCCTCGCGCAGGGTCAGCGCCGCCGACCAGCTCACCAGCTCCGCGCCGACGATCACCGCCCGCGTGCCGACCTCGCGATGGTGGAGGTGGATCAGGTTCTGCAACTGGCCGGTGTTCATCACACCGGGCGGCCGGTCGCCCGGCACCAGCCGGGCCGTCCTGGGCCGCTCCCTGGCCCCGGTCGCCAGCACGACGGCGCGGGCGTCGACACGGACCCGGCCCTCGGGCGTGGTGACGTCCAGGGCGCGCTCGCCGCTCCAGCCGGTGACCATCGCCGACGTCCGGACGCGGGCGCCCGCCTCCAGCGCGCGCTCGACGAGCAGCCGCGCGTACGCCGGACCGGTCATGACCCTGTGCAGGTCGCGCACGCCGTACCCGGTGTGGTCGCTGTGCCGGGGGATGCCCCCGGCCTGCCGCTCCCGGTCGAGCACCAGCACATCCAGCCCTCCGGCCGCGAGCTCCCGTGCCGCGGTCAGGCCGGACGGCCCGCCGCCGATGACGGCGACGTCCGGTGTCTCCAGGAGGACGTTCTCTGTCATGCTCCCCGTGCCGCTCACTGTGACTCCCCCGCGCGCAGGCGCTTTTCGACCTCGGCCCCGCAGAAGAAGCCCTGGCAGCGGCCCATCAGCGCCCGCGTACGGCGGCGCAGCCCGTCGACGTCGGCGGGCGGGATGGGCGAGGCGAGCGCGTCCCTGATCTCCCCCTCGGTGACCCGCTCGCAGAAGCACACGGCCGTGCCGTACGCCGGGTCCTCGGCGATGAGGTCCGCGCGCTGGTAGGGCCGAGGGAACGCCTCGCCGATGTTGGGCATGCGCGGCGGGTCCGGCAGTGTGGCCTTCGCGTCGAGCCGCAGCCCGGCATCGCCGAGCAGGCCGAGCGTGTGCTCGGCCAGGGCCATGGCCGACGTCAGCCCGGTGGAGCGGATGCCGCCGAGCACGAGGTAACGCTGCCCGGCGTCCAGGTGCACCTGGTAGTCGCCGTGCTCCGTGGCCGCCCGCAGGCCCGCGTAGGAGGCGGTGACCTCCTCGTCCAGCAGGGCGGGCATGAGCTTCCTGCCCTTCTCCAGCAGGAAGTCGAAGCCGTGCTCCGAGGTGGAGGTGTCCGTCCGGTCGTCCCGGTCCTCGGCGGTCGGGCCGAGCATGACGTTGCCGTAGATCGTCGGGCTGACCAGCACGCCCTTGCCCCGTGAGCTGGGCACCGGCAGCACGATCCGGTTCACCATCGGCCGCGCCTGCTTGTCGAACACGAACAGCTCGCCCCGGCGCGGGGTGACCGTGAACCGGCGGTGCCCGAAGAGACCGTCGATCACGTCGGATCCGAGCCCGGCGGCGTTGACCACCCAGCCCGCGCGCAGCGTCCCGCGGCCGGTGCGCAGCACCGTGTCGCCGTCCCCGCCGCTCTCCACGCCTTCGACCCTGGTGTTGAGCAGCACGTACGCGCCGCGGGACAGGGCCTCCGTGGCGAACGCCAGCGTGGTGGTCCACGGGCAGATGATCGACTCGTCCGGCACGGTCAGGCCGCCGAGCGCGCCCGGCGCCAGCGCCGGGACCTGCCGGTAGACCTCCTCCGCGCCGATGATCTCGCACCGCTCGTAGCCGTTCTTGACCGCCTTGGCGGCCAGTCCGGGAAGCGCGGCCAGTTCCTCGTCGGTCCAGGCGACCAGCACCGCCCCCGTCCGCTCGACCGGGATGCCGGTGGCGCCGGCGTATTCGGCCAGCAGCTCACAGCCCCGCCGTACCAGCCGGGATTCCAGCGTTCCGGGCGTCGCGTCGAACCCCGTGTGCAGGATCGCGGTGTTGGCCTTGCTCGTGCCGTCGCCGACGTCGCAGCGCGCCTCGACCAGCGCGACCGACAGCTCGTGCCCGGCCAGCGCGCGGGCCACGGCGGCACCGACGACCCCGCCGCCGATCACCGCCACGTCGACTCTCTCGACCGGCAGCGGGCCGTACCTCATCTGCCGTGCGTTCATGCGTCACTCCCCATGTCGTCGGCGCCGTCCGCCCTGTCCACGGCCCCCTCCGCGACCCGGTCGACGGCCGCGTCGACTCCCTGGCGCCACCGGGCCAGGAACTCGGCGGCGCGGTCGCCCGACCAGCGCGGCTCGTACGTCATGGACGGCGTCCACGCCGGAACGGCCTCCTCCACGCTGAGCGCGGGCTCCACCGCGAGCCGGGCCATGGCGGCGGCGCCGAGCGCGGTCGCGTGCGGCGACGGATAGACGTCCACCGGCATCTGGGCCAGGTCGGCCTGCGCCTGCATCAGCGTCGCCGACCGGGTGAGCCCTCCGTCCACCCGCAGCCGGGTCAGGGGGGCGCCGAGGTCACGGGCGACGACCTGGGCGAGGTCGGCCACCTGGGCGGCCACTCCTTCGAGGACCGCCCGGACCAGGTGGCCGGGGCGGGTGGACAGCGTCATGCCGAGGAACGAGGCGGTCGCCTCCGGGCGCCACCAGGGCGCGGCCAGCCCGGCGAGCGCCGGGACGAACAGCGCGCCCTGGCTGTCCGGCGCGGCGAGCGCGTCCAGGTCGGTCGCGCCGCCGATGAAGCCGAGGTCGCCGAGCCAGCGCACCGCCGACGCCGCCGTGTAGACCTGCCCGTCCACGCAGTACGGCGTGCCGCCCCTGGCCCGCCACGCCACGGACGTGGTCAGGCCGGAGGTGGACCGTACGGCGTGCTCGCCGGTGTTGGCCAGCAGGAACGCGCCGGTGCCGAAGGTGCACTTGGCCTCGCCGGGGCGCAGGCAGCCCTCCGCGAGGAGGGCGGCCTGCTGGTCGACGATGAGGCCGCCGACGGGGATCTCCCCGCCGAACGCCCGGGTGGTGCCGACGACCTCGTCGCAGGCGACGATCCGGGGCAGCCGCTCACCGTCCAGCTTGAATAGGCGCAGCAGCTCGGGACTCCAGTCGACGGCGTCCAGGTCGAGTACCAGCGACCGGCTGGCGGTGGCGGCGTCGGTCACGAACTCGCCGGTGAGGTGGTGCACCAGCCAGGTGTCGCTGGTGGTCACCACCCCGTCGGCGGTGAGATTGCGGCGGATCCACGCCATCTTGGGCGCGGAGAAGTAGGGATCGAGCACAAGCCCGGTCAGCTCCGCGATCCGGGCGGCGTGGTCGGCGAGATCGGCGCAGACGTCCTCCGCGCGGCGGTCCTGCCACACCAGCGCGGTCGTCAGCGGCCGCCCGGTGTCGGGGTCCCACGCGAGGACGGTCTCGCCCTGGTTGGCCAGGGTGACCGCGTCGATCGGCCGGCCCGCCTGGGCGACCGCCTGGCGGCCCGCCGCGAGCACCGAGTCGAGCAGTTCCTGCGGGTTCTGCTCGACCCGGCCCCCGGGCAGGTACGCCGGGCGGACGGGGACCTCGGCCAGCGCCAGGACGGCGCCGTCCGGCCCGACGACGACGGCCTTGGTGCCCGACGTCCCCTGGTCGATGGCCAGGATGGTCGTCACAGCTCATCCACCTCCGTGCCGACCTCCGCGGTCAGCCGGTCCCTGCGGGTGGCCCAGACGAAGGCGAACACGATGGCTCCGAGCACCAGCGAGCCGAGGGCGTAGAGCTGCGCCGTACGGAAGTCGGACGGGATGATGAAGATGCTCAGCTCGATGAGCAGCCAGACGACGGCGCCCGCGACGACGGGCTTCTCCCACCTGCCGAGCCGGAAGTCGTCCGGCTGCGGGCGGTACTTGTGCCGGGTGCCCAGATAGAGCGCCACGGTCCCGGCGTACAGGATGGCCGGCATCAGGGTGCCCGCACCCAGGAGCTGGGACAGGGCGTCGGCGTTGCCCGAGAAGGCGAGGACGATCAGGATCGAGGCGCCGGCGGCGACGACGGTGGCCCAGGTGGGGCCGCCGGTGGCGCGCGGCACCCGGCTCAGGGCGGTGGAGCACGGCAGCCTGCCGTCACGGGCCATGGCGTGCACGAGGCGGCTGCAGCTCACCATGATGACCAGGCCGCAGGCGAAGATGGCCACGCTCACGACGACGAGGAAGGCGCGCGCCATGCCGGCCCCGACCACGTTCTCGATGACCTGCGCGACGGGGGCGGAGGAGGCGCTGATGCCAGCGACGTCCGTGCCGAGGGCGGCGGTGACCACGATCAGGAACACCATGCCGATGATCACGCTGACCAGGATCGCGCGGACCATGGCCCGGGGGACGACCCGCTTGGGGTTGATGGTCTCCTCGGCGAGGTTGGCCGCCGACTCCCAGCCGACCAGGGTGAACGCGCCGAGCAGGGCCGAGAGCATGAACGGCCCGAGCCAGCCGAAGTAGCCGTCACCGGACGCGACGCCGGTGGAGGTCAGGTTGGACCATTCGGCGTGCCCGCCGAAGATCGCGAATCCGGCGATGAGCAGCGTGAGCCCGATCATCGCGATGACCTCGGCGCTGACCGCCAGGTTGTTGATCTTGGTGGTGATGGGGGTCGACCAGATGATGAGGACCATCTGCACCAGCAGCACGACCAGGGTCACCAGGGCGCCGCTGAGCGGGGTGTAGGTCCAGCCGAACAGCGGGAACAGGGCCGCCTGGGCGAGCCCGTAGTCGACCGCGACGGCGACGATCGCGAGGAACGCGAACGACACCCAGCCGAACCACCAGCCGAGAACCGGGGAGGCGAGCCGGCTCGCCCACTGGTAGCTGTAACCGGACAGCGGGATCCGGCTGGCGAGCATGCCGTAGACCAGCGCCACCATCAGCGTGCCCGCGCCCACGATGGGCCAGGTCCAGATGCCGGCCGGGCCGCCCGAGCTGAGCACCGTGCCGTACGTGGAGAACAGGCCGGTCGTGATCGAGATGAACGAGAAGGCGACCGCGAAGGACTCGAACGACTTCAGGGTGCGCTTGAACTGCTGGGAGTACCCGGCGTGCGAGATCGCCGCGTCGGCGGCGCTGTCGCTCCCGGTCGTGACCCCCGTCGGGGGCGTGGAACGATGGGACATGGATCGTCTCCTGCTGCGAAGAAAGTGAGCGGTCCTGGCCCGGTGGCGTTGCAGCGCCGCCGGGCCGAGTTTACGGCCTGATTACCTCCACACCCGCCCTGACCAGGGCGGATGCGAGTTCGGGTGGCGGTTCCCCGTCGGTGATGAGACCGGAGAACCCGTCCAGGCCGCACACCCGGTAGGCGGCGACCCTGCCATGTTTCGTGCTGTCGGCCAGCACGTAGGTGCGCGCCGTGTTCGCGAGGATGACCCGCTTCGTCGCGACCTCGTCGAGGTAGTAGTCGGTCAGCCCGGCCCGCGCCGTCACGCCGCCGGAGCCGAGCAGCGCCACGTCGGCCCGCAGGTCCTGGAAGAAGGCCACGGTCTGGGCGCCCCAGACCGCGAGGTCGCCCTGCCTGACCCGGCCTCCGGCGGTCAGCACCTCGACGCCCGGCCGCCCGGCGAGCTCCGCGGCGACCAGCAGCGAGCAGGTCGCCACGACCCCGTGGAACCCGGGCGGGATCGCCCGCGCCGCGTGCACGGCGGTGGTGCCCACATCGATGATCACCGTCTGGCCCGGCCGGAGGACCTGGGCGGCCAGCGCGCCGATGACCGTTTTCGCCTCCGCCTGCGCGGTGGAGCGCTCCAGGTAGGAGGACTCCTCGCCGGTGCCGGACGTGATGGCCGTGGCCCCGCCGTGCACCCGTACCAGCAGGCCGCGCTGTTCGAGGGTGTGCAGGTCGCGGCGGGCGGTCTCGTGCGAGACGCCGAGCAGGTCGACCAGATCCTCGGTGCGCAGCGTGCCGGCCTGCGACAGTGCCTCGACGATGCGCTGATGGCGCTGGGCCGGAAGCATGGACACCATCCACTTGACCGAAATTGACTGCTATTGCCCGGAATTGTGGATTAGTGCCCGAAAGATGTCAAGAGTCGGTCACCGGAACGAAACGCGTTGTCCGCATGCTGGACGTAACGGGATCAGCCTCGCGCCGTCCGTAGACTGGGTGGGTGATTTCCCGTATCGACCTGCGTGGGTCCCTGCCCGATGACCTGCGCGATGTGCTGCCCCGCGCCGAACTCGACGTCGAGGCCGCCCTTGACAAGGTGCGGCCCATATGTGAGGACGTGCGCCATCGTGGCGCGGCAGCCGTACGGGAGCTGACCGCGAGATTCGACGGCGTCGAGCTGAAGTCCACCCGCGTTCCGGTGGAGGAGCTCGGCCGGGCCCTGGCCGGTCTCGACCCGGCGGTGCGCGCCGCCCTCGAAGAGTCGATCAGGCGGGCCCGCCTGGTCCACCGCGACCAGCGGCGCGTCGACACCACCACGCAGGTCGTGCCGGGCGGCACGGTCACCGAGCGGTGGGTCCCGGTGGACCGCGTCGGCCTCTACGTGCCGGGCGGGCGGGCCGTCTACCCCTCCAGCGTGGTCATGAACGTGGTCCCCGCCCAGGAGGCCGGAGTCCCGTCGCTCGCCGTGACGTCGCCCGCCCAGAAGGAGTTCGGCGGGCTGCCGCACCCGACCATCCTCGCCGCCTGCGCGCTGCTCGGCGTCGACGAGGTCTACGCGGTGGGCGGGGCACAGGCCGTGGCGATGTTCGCCTACGGCACCGAGGAGTGCCCCCCGGCCACCATGGTCACCGGGCCGGGCAACATCTGGGTGGCCGCGGCGAAGCGCCTGCTCAAGGGACGCATCGGCATCGACTCCGAGGCGGGTCCGACCGAGATCGCGATCCTCGCCGACGAGACCGCCGACCCGGTGCACGTCGCCGCCGACCTGATCAGCCAGGCCGAGCACGACGTGATCGCCGCCTCCGTGCTCGTCACGACCAGCGTCGAGCTCGCCGACGCGGTGGAGAAGGAGCTGCCCGGCCAGGTCGCCGCCACCCGCCACTCCGAGCGGGTCACCGAGGCGCTGTCCGGCCGCCAGTCCGGCATCGTGCTGGTCTCCACCCTCGACGACGGCCTGCGCGTCGTCGACGCCTACGCCGCGGAACACCTGGAGATCCAGACGGCGGACGCGTCCGAGGTGGCCGCACGGGTGCGCAACGCGGGCGCCATCTTCGTCGGGGCGTACTCCCCGGTGTCGCTCGGCGACTACATGGCCGGATCCAACCACGTGCTGCCCACCGGCGGCTGCGCCTGCCACTCGTCGGGACTGTCCGTGCAGACCTTCCTGCGCGGCATCCACGTCGTCGACTACACCCGGGAGGCACTCGCCGGCGCCGCGCCGCACGTCTGCGTGCTCGCCGACGCCGAGGACCTCCCGGCGCACGGCGCGGCGATCCGCGCCCGGTTCGACTGGGGCATCCCCTCATGACGGATCCCGCCCGACAGGACAGCCAGCGAGAGAGCACCGTGACGACACTCGACGACCTGCCGATCCGGGACGACCTGCGGGGGAAAACGGCCTACGGCGCCCCCCAGCTCGACGTGCCCGTCCAGCTCAACACCAACGAGAACCCCTACCCGCCGTCGCCCGGCCTGGTCGACGACCTGGCCCGTGCCGTACGGCACGGCGCGGCGACGCTCAACCGCTATCCCGACCGGGACGCGCTCGACCTGCGCAAGGACCTCGCCGACTACCTCGGCCACGGCCTCACCGCCGGGCAGCTGTGGGCGGCCAACGGCTCCAACGAGATCATCCAGCAGATCCTCCAGGCGTTCGGCGGTTCGGGACGCTCGGCCATGGGCTTCGAGCCCTCCTACTCCATGCACCCGATCATCACGGGCGTCACCGGCACCCGCTGGATCGACGGCGCGCGCGAGGAGGACTTCGCGATCGACGAGGCGCGGGCCGTCGCCCTGATCGAGGAGCACCGGCCCGACGTGGTGTTCCTCACATCGCCGAACAACCCCACGGGCACGGCGCTGCCCCTCGGCGTGATCGAGCGGATCCTCGCCGCCGCGCCCGGCATGGTCGTGGTCGACGAGGCGTACGCCGAGTTCGCGCGCGCGGGGACGCCGTCGGCGCTGTCGCTGCTCCCGGGCAACCCCCGGCTGATCGTGACGCGCACCATGTCCAAGGCGTTCGCGATGGCGGGCACCCGGCTCGGATACCTCGCCGCCGACCCCGCCGTCATCGACGCGCTGCTGCTGGTCCGCCTGCCGTACCATCTGTCGACGCTGACGCAGGCGGCGGCCCGGGTCGCGCTCGCGCACCGCGAGGAACTGCTCGGCACGGTGGACGCGCTGCGCGCCGAGCGGGACGCGACGGTGGACTGGCTACGGCAACGTGGCCTGTCCGTCGCAGACTCCGACGCCAATTTCGTGCTATTCGGTAAGTTTCCGGATCGGCACGCGGTGTGGGAGGACATTCTCGACCGCGGCGTGCTGATCAGGGAGACCGGTCCGGCCGGCTGGCTGCGGGTGTCGATCGGGACAGGCGACGAGATGGCGGCCTTCCGCGCCGCACTGGAGGGGGTCCTCGGATGAGCGACGCGCGTGCGAGCGGCACGGGGCTCGGCGGCACGGGGCGCATCGGCCGGGTGGAGCGCGCCACCAAGGAGACGTCCGTGCTGGTCGAGGTCAACCTCGACGGCACCGGCCTCGTCGACGTGGCCACCGGCGTCGGGTTCTTCGACCACATGCTCGCCCAGCTCGGCAAGCACGGTCTCTTCGACCTGACCGTCAAGACGCAGGGCGACCTGCACATCGACTCCCACCACACGATCGAGGACACCTCGCTCGCGCTGGGCGCCGCGTTCCGCGAGGCCCTCGGCGACAAGTCGGGAATCCGGCGGTTCGGCACCGCGGCGTGCCCGCTGGACGAGTCGCTCGCCCAGGTCACGGTGGACCTGTCCGGCCGCCCCTACCTCGTGCACACCGAGCCCGAGGGCATGGCGCCGATGATCGGCCCCGAGTACGACACCACCATGACCCGGCACATCCTGGAGTCGTTCGTCGCCCAGGCCGCGGTCTGCCTCCACGTGCACGTGCCGTACGGGCGAAACGCCCACCACATCGTGGAGGCGCAGTTCAAGGCTCTGGCCCGCGCGCTGCGCGAGGCGTCGGAGCGGGACCCGCGCGCCACCGGCGTGCCGAGCACCAAGGGCGTGCTATGACCTTCGCGTCCGTCGGCATGATCTTCGTGGGGCTCTTCCTCATCGGCGGGGTCATCTCCGCCGTGCGCCAGGGCCTGAAAGGGCTCGCCATCGTCACCGGCGCCGGAGCGGTGCTGGCGCTGACCGCGGGGGCGTTGTGGTGGCAGTAGCGAAGCGGGTCGTGATCCTCGACTACGGATCGGGCAACCTGCGCTCGGCCGAGCGGGCTCTGGCCCGCGCGGGCGCCGACGTCACGGTGACGGCCGACTACGACGCGGCACTCGAAGCGGACGGCCTGGTCGTCCCCGGGGTCGGCGCGTTCGCGGCGTGCATGGCGGGGCTGAAGAGCGTCCACGGCGACCGCATCGTCGGCCGCAGGCTGGCCGCGGGGCGTCCGGTCCTCGGCATCTGCGTCGGCATGCAGATCCTCTTCGAGAAGGGCGTCGAGCACGGCGTCCACACCGAGGGCTGCGGCGAGTGGCCCGGCGTCGTCCAGCGCCTGGAGGCCCCCGTGCTGCCGCACATGGGCTGGAACACCGTGACCGCCCCCGAGGGCAGCGTCCTGTTCCGCGGGCTCGACGCCGAGACCCGCTTCTACTTCGTCCACTCGTACGGCGTGCGCCAATGGGAGCTCGCCGCCGGACCCGGGTTCGCCGACCCGCTGGTCACCTGGGCCGAGCACGGCGTGCCGTTCGTCGCGGCCGTCGAGAACGGGCCGCTCATGGCCACCCAGTTCCACCCGGAGAAGTCCGGGGACGCGGGAGCCGTACTGCTCTCCAACTGGTTGAGCACGCTGTGAACCCGCGGGGCCTCCCGGGCGCGAGCCCCGGACCGTCGCGAGGGGAGGCCACGTGAGCAGGGAACGAGCCAGGCGCCGGGCGGAGCGCGAGGCCGAGCGGGAGCGCCGCGCGGCGGAACACGCGCTCCGCGAGGCGCGGGCGGCCAGGCGGCGGGAGCTGCGCGGCCGGGTGACCGCCGTCCTGCCGCGGCGGGTCCGGGTGGCCAGGCAGGGCGGAATCCGCGCCCGCAGGCGCCGTGACCAGAACGCTGTGATCGCCGTGCTGTGGTTCATCACGCAGGTCCTCGCCTGGCTGCTGCTCGACGGCTGGGCCGCCAGGCTCGCCGTGCTCGTTCTGTCGATTCTGCTGATCCCGGTGCTCGTCACCGTCGTCTTTGACCGGAGGTCGTGACTGATGTCGCTCGTTTTGCTTCCCGCCGTGGATGTCGCCGACGGCCAGGCGGTTCGCCTGGTCCAGGGTGAAGCGGGCACGGAGACCTCGTACGGCGACCCGCTCGCCGCGGCGCTCGCCTGGCAGGAGGCCGGCGCCGAGTGGATCCATCTGGTGGACCTGGACGCCGCGTTCGGCCGCGGGAGCAACCGTGAGCTGCTGGCGTCGGTGGTGGGCGCCCTCGACGTGCAGGTCGAGCTGTCCGGTGGGATCCGCGACGACGCCTCGCTCGAGGCCGCCCTGGCCACCGGCTGCCGCCGGGTCAACATCGGCACCGCCGCCCTGGAGGACCCGGCCTGGTGCGCGAAGATCATCGCCGAGCACGGCGACCGCATCGCCGTCGGGCTCGACGTCCGGGGCACCACCCTGGCGGCGCGCGGCTGGACGCAGGAGGGCGGCGACCTGTGGGAGGTGCTCGACCGGCTGGAGTCGGAGGGCTGCCCGCGTTACGTCGTCACCGACGTCACCAAGGACGGCACACTGCGCGGGCCCAATCTGGACCTGCTCCGTGACGTCTGCCGCCGTACGGACAAGCCGGTGATCGCCAGCGGTGGCGTGTCCTCGCTGGACGACCTGCGCGCGTTGTCGACCCTCGTTCCCGAGGGCGTCGAGGGCGCCATCGTCGGCAAGGCGCTGTACGCCCAGGCGTTCACCCTGGAGGAGGCCCTGGCGGCGGTGAGTCCCCGATGAGCACCAGGATCTTCTCGGGCGGGCCGTGGGAGGACAGGTACGGCTACGCCCGTGCCGTCGTCGCCGGGCCCCGGGTGTGGGTCTCCGGATGCACCGCTACCGTGGACGGTGAGGTCCGGCACGTCGGCGACGCGTACCGGCAGACGCTCACCGCGATCTCCATCGCGCTCGACGCGATCGGCAAGGCGGGCGGCAGCCTGCAGGACGTCGTCCGTACCCGCATCTTCCTGGTGAAGGCGGAGGACTTCGACGCCGTCGGGCGGGCGCACGGAGAGGTCTTCGGCGCGGTCCGGCCGGCGTGCACGAGCATCCAGGTGGCCGGTCTGGTCGACCCCAGGATGCTGGTGGAGGTCGAGGTGGAGGCCTACCTGAACGACGGCACGCGCGAGGAGCGGAGCGAGGAGGCGCCATGACGGTCGCGGTACGCGTCATCCCCTGCCTGGACGTGGACGCCGGGCGGGTGGTCAAGGGCGTCAACTTCGAGAACCTGCGGGACGCGGGTGACCCGGTCGAGCTGGCCCGCCGCTACGACGCCGAGGGCGCCGATGAGCTGACTTTTCTGGACATCACCGCGTCGTCGGGTGAGCGGGAGACCATGCTGGACGTGGTCCGCCGCACCGCCGAGCAGGTCTTCATCCCGCTGACCGTCGGCGGGGGCGTGCGCACGGTCGAGGACGTGGACCGGCTGCTGCGCGCGGGCGCCGACAAGGTGGGCGTCAACACCGCCGCCATCGCGCGGCCCGAGCTGCTGACCGAGCTGTCCCGGCAGTTCGGCGCCCAGTGCATCGTGCTGTCCGTGGACGCGCGCCGCGTCGTGGACGGGCCGCCCACCTCCTCCGGCTTCGAGGTGACCACCCACGGCGGCCGCCGCGGCACCGGCATCGACGCGGTCGAGTGGGCCCGCCGCGGCCAGGACCTGGGCGTGGGGGAGATCCTGCTCAACTCCATGGACGGCGACGGCACCAAGGACGGCTACGACCTGGAGATGCTCAGGGCCGTGCGCGCGGCCGTCACCGTCCCCGTGATCGCCTCGGGCGGCGCGGGCGCGCTCGAGCACTTCCCGCCCGCGGTCGAGGCGGGCGCCGACGCCGTGCTCGCGGCGAGCGTCTTCCACTTCGGCGAGCTCAAGATCGCCGACGTCAAGGACACCCTCCGCGCCGCGGGACATCCTGTCCGCTGACCGGCCACGCGACCCCGGCCACTGACATAGCCGCTCAGAGGGCCGCTCAGAGGGCCGCTCAGAGGGCCGAGGTCGTACGGAGATACTCGGCGAAGCTCATCGGCGGATGGCCGACGAGCTTCTCCACGGTGTCGGAGACCACGTCCAGCTCTCCCGCGGCGATCGCGGCGTAGGACGTCACCCATCCGGCCACCTCCCATTCGGGGGCGCCGTACCGGGCACGGGACGCGTACGCCTCCTCGATCGTCTCGGCGTGGTACCGGGTCGTCCTGCCGGTGACGCGGCTGATCGTCTCGGCGGCCTCCGCGAGGGTCAGCGCGCGCGGCCCGGTCACGTCGTACGTCGCGCCGCCGTGGCCCTGCTCCCGCAGCACGACGGCCGCCACGTCCGCGATGTCGTCCCGCGCCACCATGGCGACGCGGCCCTGCCCGGCCGGCCCCCGGATGACACCGTCCTCACCGGCGAAGGACGGCACCAGGTCCATGTAGAGGCTGTTGCGCAGGAACGTGAACGCGATGCCGCTTCGGCGGATGTGCTGCTCGGTGTGCCAGTGGTCGCGGGCGAACGTGAAGGTCGCGTCCGGCGCGGCGCCGAGGAACGAGATGTACACGATCCTGGAGACGCCCGCGTCCAGCGCCGCGTCCACGGCCGTGGTGTGCCGTGCCACGCGGTCCGCCGTCTCGGTGGCGGAGACCAGCAGCAGCGTCTGCACCTCGTCGAGCGCGCCCCGCAGCGCGTCCGCGTCCTCGTACGACGCGGCGACCGCGTGGGCGCCCCGCAGGACCGGCGCGCGGGAGGTGTCGCGTACGACGAGGCGCTGCTCCACTCCGGCGGCGGCGAGCCTGCGCGCCACCCGCGAGCCGAGCTGACCGGTCGCTCCGGTCACGGCGATGAGATCAGAGGTCATCCGTCCAGTGTCACACCGTCCGGCGGCGCGCCGGCGGGTGGACTCGCGGATCATCAGCTCGGGTTGGACATGATCTGCTGTCCTCGCGCGCCACCCGGGGCGGAGGGAATCAGAACACCCGGAAATGGTGGAAGGTCTCGTACTCGGCGTCGTGGCCGGCGAAGTCCGCGGCCTCGGAACGCTTGACGGCGAGGTAGGCCCGGCGGCGCAGGGGACCGAGTGCCTCCATGAGCAGCTCGTCGGCCTCGAGCGCGTCCAGCGCCTCGTCGAGCGACTCGGGCAGCCGGACGCAGCCGAGGCGGGCGCGCTCGTCGTCGGTGAGCGTCGCGGGGTCCACGTTCACCGCCTCGCCCGGATCGAGCCGCCGCCTGATCCCGTCGAGCCCGGCGTGCAGGACGGCGCCGAGCGAGAGGTACGGGTTGGCGGTGGAGTCGGAGGGCTTGATCTCCAGGTTGGTGGACGCCTCGACGTTTCCCGCCATGGGTGAGCAGATCCGGACCGCCGCCTCCCGGTTGTCCATCCCGTAACAGGTGTACGCGCTGGCCCAGGCCCGCGGGGCCAGCCGCCGGTAGCTGTTGACGCTCGCGCAGGTCAGCGCGACGAGACCGGGAAGGTGGCGCAGGATGCCGCCGATGAAGTGGCGGGCCGTGTCCGACAGGCCGTCCCGCCCGCCGGCGAAGAGATTGCGCTGCAGCTCCTCGTCCCACAGGGAGACGTGCAGGTGCGTCCCGTTGCCCGCCTGCGCCGGGATCGGCTTGGGCGCCAGGGAAGCCCACAGGCCCATGCGGAAGGCCACGCCGCGCACGGTCTCGCGGTAGAGGACGTGGTTGTCGGCCGCTTTCAGCGCGGTGGCGTGCCGGATGGACAGCTCCTGCTGGCCGGCGCCGAGCTCCGGGTAGTAGTGCTCGACCCGCAGGCCCTGCGCGTCGAGATCGCGTACGAGCCGCACGGCGTAGTCGTGGGCCAGGTCGAACCCCGTGGTGGCGTAGCAGAGGCTGTCGTCGAGGGGCATGAGCCGGTCCGGGCCGCCGGTCGGGTCGGGGAGCCGCCGGCCGAGGGTGAACTCGGGCTCGAACGCCGCCACGGGGGTGAACCCTTCGTCGTGGAGCGTGGCGATCGCGTCTTTCAGGAACGTGCGCGGGCAGGCCGCCCAGGGGGCGCCGTCGAGGTCGCGCAGGTCCGAGAGCATCGCCGCGGCTCCCGGGGCGTACGGGAGGATCACGAAAGTCGCGGGGTCGGGGACGATGCGCACCTCGCCCACGGGACCCATGCCCTCCACCGGTTGCAGGTGGTCCAGCATCGACATGGCCATCATCGCCACCGTGTGCCCGATGCCGGTGGTGATCCGTTCGGCGAGACGCGCTCGTGCGGCGGCCTTGCCCCGGATCACCCCGCCGTGGTCGGCATAGATGAAGCGGACCAGCTCGACGCCCTCGACCTCCGCGCGTTCGAGGACGCGCAGTGCCGCGGGTTCGAGCTGCCGCACGTCGGAGACGTTGTGGCGATCCCTCATCATGCCTGCGTAACACGCCGGGCGCCGTCGCGGAAGTGCCGCCGCGCCGTCCCGGCCACACCGTCGGGGCCGGGTGTCATCGTGATGCCGTCACATCACGTCACGTCACGTCACATCACGTCACGTCACGTCACGTCACAAAGCAGAGACGCCACATATCAACTCAGAACAGTTGTAAAGAATTGCCCCAATCGCGTGGCGCCTGTGGTCACCGTGTCGAACACACCCTTCACTGCGCCCGCGGCGGCGGCTGGCTGATTGTAGAGGTAGAAGACCACGAACGCGATGGCCGCGTACGTAAGAACCTTCTTGACCTGCATTGGGGGGCCTCCTGCAGTCAGTTTCCCGGCTGTACATACCCAGCGACGCGAATGATCATAACTAGCCGGGAAGCCACGAGGCCCTTCCGGGGCCTAACTCTTCAGCCAGAAAACAGAGACGTGAAGAAGGCCGACAGCCGATCGGCGCCCGTGCCGATGCTGCCGAACACGCCCCTGACGGCGGCGGCGGCCCCCGCGGGCTGGGTGAACAGGTAGAAGACCACGAAAGCGACAGCGGCGTAGGTCAGCAACTTCTTCATGTTCATCAGAGTTCTGGCGCGGCCCCCGCCGTGACGGGTGAGGAGGCGCCGCCCCCCTTTCTTCTCCGATCGCTGGCCCTCATGCTGCCGCATCACGTCGTGATATGTGCGTGTTTCGCGAGGAGTGCCCGAGATTGGAGAGAACGGTGAGGCGGAGCCGCCCCTGTCACATGCCGAGCCGCGCCTCGCGCAGGCGGGCCACGGCGCCCGGATCGCCCTCGTAGGTCACTCGGGCGTGGGCCTGGCGGCCGAAGGCCAGCAGGAGCAGCTCCTGCGCGTCGCCGGTGACCACCACGGCCGGTTCGGCCATGCGGCCCGCGACCTTCTCCCCGTTCGTACGGCGGAGCACCACGCCGACCGGCGACCTCCGGAAGAACACCCGGGCCATGGTGCGCAGCCGCTTCCACAGCACGTCGTCCAGGCCCGCGGGCAGCTCCCTGGGCTCCCAGCCCGGCCGTGCCCGGCGGACGTCCTCGTGGTGGACGAACATCTCCACCGTGTTGACCAGCTCGTCGGCCCCCGGGACGAAGCCGTACGGCGTCCACTTCGGGGGGCCCTGCCGTACGAGATCGACGAGCTCGGGGTAGGGGTGCCTGGCCTTGAGCCCCTCCTGCACCGACGCGGTGTAGGGGGCGAGCGCCTTGACCGCGATGCCGCCCATGGCGTCCGGGCGGCGCTCGCGGAGCACGAGGTGGGCGGTGAGGTCCGCGGTCGTCCAGCCCTCGCAGAGCGTGGGCGCGTCGGGGCCGAGGTCGTCGAGCAGGTCGCAGAGCGCGGCGCGCTCCGCGCGGGTGTGGGTCACGCCCCGAGCCTAACCGAGCCGCAACGAACGATCCGATCTGCGGAATATTCCGGTTGATCAGGATGATAAGGAGTATCTAGGACCAATTACCTGGGAAGGTGTCGGTCCGAGGACGGATCCGGGGCTCCGCGCGGGCGGGGTAACGTCTCGGGTGCCCGTCCGGAAAAACCGGCTCCGGGCCGGAACCTGCCGGGAGCGAGCCGGTCGAACCGCGCCGCCACGATCGAGAGGACCTCACGCGTGTCGTCCAAGGTGTCCACCGCCGTCATGCGCCAGGGTCTCAAGGTCATCGGAGTCGCGATCAGGACCGAGCCGCGCGTCTTCACCGCCGCGGTGCTCTCCAGCGGCCTCTACGGCGTCATGACGGTCGCCTCGTCCTGGGCCCTGGGCCGGGCGACGGAACACGTCGTGCTGCCCGCCTTCCGCGAGGGCCGGACCAGCGCCGGCGCCCTGACGACCGCCGCGCTGCTGATCATCGGCGTGGCCGTGCTCAAGGCCCTCGGGATCATGGGGCGGCGCATCCTGGCCGGGATCATGCAGTACCGCATGCAGGCCGCGTCCCGCCGCGCCGTCACGCGGCAATACCTGCGGCTGCCGCTCGCCTGGCACCACCGCCACCCGACCGGCCAACTGCTCTCCAATGCCAGTTCCGACGCCGAGGCCGCCTGGGGGCCGCTCGCGCCGCTGCCCATGGCCGTCGGCGTCATCGTCATGCTGGTGACCGCCGCCGTGGCGATCCTGGTGACGGACCCGGTGCTCGCCATCGTCGGTTTCCTGATATTTCCGGCTATCGCGGTGCTCAACCTGATCTACCAGCGCAAGCTGTCCCCGCTGGCGACCCGGGCGCAGCAGCTGCGCGCCGAGGTCAGCGAGATCGCCCACGAGAGCTTCGACGGCGCCCTCGTCGTCAAGACCCTCGGCAGGGAGGACGCCGAGACCGCCAGGTTCCAGGCCAAGGCCGACGAGCTGCGCGACGCCAACATCGCGGTCGGCCGGGTCCGCGGGTTGTTCGACCCCATGCTCGAAGCCCTGCCCACCCTCGGTGTGCTGGCCGTCCTCCTCGTCGGCGCGCTCCGGCTGCAGAGCGGCGGCATGGTGGCGGGCGAGCTGATCGAGATCGCCTACCTGTTCACGCTGCTCGCCTTCCCGATCCGCGCGCTCGGCTGGGTGCTCGCCGAGCTGCCGCGCAGCGTCGTCGGCTGGAACCGGGTCCAGGACGTCCTCGACGCCTCGGGCTCCATGGAGTACGGCACGGCCCGGCTGGACGGCCACGGCCCAGCCGAGATCGAGATGAGCGGCGTCACCTACGGATACGACCCCGAGGCGCCCGTGCTGCGCGACGTCGGCCTCGGCGTCACGCCGGGAAGGACCGTGGCCGTCGTCGGCCCGACCGGGTCGGGCAAGTCCACGCTCACCCAGCTCCTCGCCCGCCTGATCGACCCGGACCGCGGCGCCGTGCGCGTCGACGGGACCGACCTGCGCGAGGCGGCGCGCGGCGCGGTCAGCGAGGTGGTGGCGCTCGTGCCCCAGCAGACCTTCCTGTTCGACGACAGCGTGCGCGGCAACATCGCGCTCGACCGGGACACGCACGACCGGTCGACGGACGAGCAGGTCTGGGCGGCGCTGCGGCTCGCGCAGGCGGACGGCTTCGTCGCCGCGCTCCCCGAGGGCCTCGACACGCGGGTCGGTGAGCGCGGCGCCACGCTGTCCGGCGGCCAGCGCCAGCGCATCGCGCTCGCCCGCGCCCTCGTGCGGGAACCACGCCTGCTCATCCTCGACGACGCCACCTCCAGCGTGGACCCGCAGGTCGAGAAGCGCATCCTGTACGGCCTGCGCGAGGGATCGGCCCGGTCCACGGTCATCGTGGTGGCCTACCGGATGGCCACCATCGCCCTGGCCGACGAGGTCGTCTACCTGGAGCACGGGGCGGTGGCCGACCACGGCACCCATGAGGAGCTGCTGGCCCGCTGCGAGGGCTACCGCAACCTCGTCACCGCGTACGAGCGGGAAGAGGCCGAGCGGGCCGCGATCGAGAGCGACGAGGAGGTCGTGGCGTGACCGCCGTGACAGAGGAGCGGGAGGCCGTCGCGGCCGGCGGCGCCATGCGGGCCGCAGAGCGGTCCGCGCTCGAGACCCTACGGCATGGCCTGCGGTTGTCGCCGGAATTCCGCCGCGGCCTCGGCGGGACCGCGGTCCTCGCCGTGCTCGCCACCCTCGGCAAGGTCATCATCCCGTTCGCCGTGCAGCAGGTCATCGACCACGGCCTGCGCGGTGCCGCGCCCGACGTGCCGTTCATCAGGAACATGGTCCTCCTGTGCGGCCTGGCCGTGCTGCTGACCGCGCTGGCCGGATACCTCATGAACGTCCGGCTCTACCGGGCCACCGAGTCGGGGCTCGCCACGCTGCGCGGCAAGGGCTTCCGGCACGTGCACGACCTGTCCGTGCTCACCCAGAACAGCGAGCGGCGCGGCTCCCTCGTCTCGCGGGTGACCGGCGACGTGGACCAGATCAGCAACTTCATGCAGTGGGGCGGCCTGATGGTCATCGTCGCCGCCGGGCAGTTGCTGATCGCGACGATCGTCATGGCGGTCTTCTCGTGGCAGCTCACGCTCCTGGTGTGGGCCTGTTTCCTTCCGCTGATCTTCGTGCTGCCGAGGTTCCAGCGGCTGGTGGCGGCCGGGTACACCGCCGTACGCGAGCGCACCGGCGACGTGCTCGCGGCCGTCAGCGAGTCGGTCGTCGGCAGCGCGGTGATCAGGGCGTACGGCTCGGAGGACCGGACGGCCAGGCGCGTCGACGCCGCGGTCGACGGCCAGCGCGCGGCGCAGACCCGGGCTCAGAAGATCGTCGGGCTGACCTTCCCGGTCACTGAGCTGGTCGCGTCCGTCGCCTTGGCGGGGGTGGTGCTGCTCGGCGTCGAGCTGGGCCTGCACGGCTCGATCACCGAGGGGCGGCTGGTCGCCTTCCTGTTCCTGATCACGCTGTTCATCAGCCCGCTGCAGACCGCGACCGAGGTTCTGAACGAGGCGCAGAACGCGATCGCGGGGTGGCGGCGCATCCTCGGCGTGCTGGACTCCCCGGCAGACGTGGCCGACCCCGAGAACGGGGTGACGCTGCCGCGCGGGCCGATCTCCGTGTCGTTCGAGGGCGTCGGGTTCTCCTATCCGGGCGGCGTTCCGGTCCTGCACGACGTCTCCGTCGACATCCCGCCGCGCACCCGCGTGGCCGTGGTCGGGGAGACCGGGTCCGGCAAGACGACCTTCGCCAAGCTCCTCACCCGCCTGATGGACCCCGTGTCCGGCCAGGTCCTCGTGGACGGCATCGACCTGCGGGACGTGAAGTTCTCCTCGCTGCGCGAGCGGATCGTCATGGTGCCCCAGGACGGCTTCCTCTTCGACGCGACCCTGGAGGACAACATCCGCTTCGGCCGGCCGTCCGCCACCACGGAGGAGATCCGGCTGGCGCTGACCGAGCTCGGGCTCACCGACTGGCTGGACGGGCTTCCCGCCGGCCTGGACACCCCGGTCGGCCAGCGCGGCGAGTCCCTGTCGGCGGGGGAGCGCCAGCTCCTCGCCCTCGCGCGCGCCTACCTCGCCGACCCCGACCTGCTGCTTCTCGATGAGGCGACCTCCGCTGTGGACCCCGCCACCGAGGTGCGGATCGCGCGGGCGCTCGACGGGGTCACCCGGGGTCGCACGGCCGTCTCGATCGCGCACCGCCTCTCGACGGCCGAGGCCGCCGACGAGGTGCTGGTCTTCCAGCACGGCCGGATCGTCCAGCGCGGCCCGCACGCCGAGCTGGTCGAGGAGCCGGGCGTCTACGCCGACCTCTACGCGTCCTGGACCTCCGCCACCCGTTCCTGAAGGGTCGGCGTTTCCGAGCGGTCGGCGTTTCCGAGCGGTCAGCGGCGGTGGAGCGGGCCGCTCTGCTCGGAACGGGAGCGCGCGGTTCTCGGGCCCGCCGAGAGCCGCGGCTGGAGGAAGGCCAGGATCAGCGTGCCTCCTCCGGTGATCACGACCCCGGCCATCTCCTCGCCCAGCACCTTCGTGGCATAGGCCCAGAAACCCACCAGGATGATCACCACCCCCGGCGCGCAGGCGAGGAGGAACCGCAGCAGCGTGCGGAACCCGGCCCAGCGCGAGGACGACGGCGGGCTTTCCGCGCCGGGCCGGTCGGCCGCCTCGTCGAAGAGCCCGCCGTCCAGCGCCAGCCGCCGCAGGACGTCGAAGAGCGTCTCGCCGAGCTCGGCCACGGATCGGCGACCGTAGAAGAAGTCCACCTGGTCGCGGCGGATCGCCGACCCCGTGCGCCGGATCTGGTCCAGGATCACCGCGTCCACCGCGGGCGCCCCGGTACGCAGTGCCCGGGGCGCGCACGTCTGGTACACGCCCGCGATGTAGTCGAGCTGCCGGACGAACCAGCGACGGGTCTCCACACTCAGGCTCACGGTCCCCACCACAGGCGTGGCCGCGTAGAGGCCGGGTTCCGCCGACACCGCCGCCGTCTCCCTGATCAGCCAGGCCAGGTTGTCGAGGAGGCTCTCCACGGGGAAGGCGCGGTCCTTGCGCCGCCAGATCCCCGCACGGGTGAGCCATTCGCCCATCAGCACCAGGAAGTACGTGCCGACGAGGGAGGCCGACGCGGCGCCGGCTCCGCGCAGCGGGCGCACCAGCCAGTCCGGTACGCGCGGCGGGAACAGAGCCGCGAAGCACAGCGCGATCACGCTCACCATCAGGAGCGTGGCCAGCCAGCGGCCCCACCTGGACCGTCGCTGCTCACCCCACATCATGGCGAGCCAGGTGAGCGCGGCGGCGACGACCGCGGCGACCGGCGCCGCGAGATAGCCGTACCAGGGGCCGGCGGGCGGCCACGCCGTCGCCGTGAGCGTCGCGAGCGCGACCGTCCAGCCCAGCAGGGCGGGTGTCAGGGACTCGATGACGGTCTGGACCTGCTCGAGCCGCTGCGCGCGGCGCACGCCCGCCTCCACCGACTCCCGGACCCGCCGCCGCGCCGCGGCGTCGAGGTCGTCCAGGTAGGGGGACAGGGCCCTCAGCTTGAGCGCGAGCGCGTGATCCACCAGGAGCCCGTGGTGCGCACGCAGCGCCCCGGCCCAGCGGAACGGCTGCCAGCCCAGCGAGAGGGCCGGCTCCGGTGGAACGGACAACCCCACCGTGGCCGGCCGCGTCTCCACCGCCTCTTCGGGCATTCCGCGCCTCCTCACGCCCGCGCCGGGGACCCACCGTCAGGATGGCCCCTTGAGTGCGCCCCGGACAGCGGGCTGCCCGAATCGATATCCGGGCGCGTTCAGCGCGTCTGGGGATCGCCCCCGGACAGCCGCTGGGCGAGGTAGATCGGGACGACGGACACGACGATCAGCGCGGCGGCGACGACGTTCACCACCGGCGCCTGGTTGGGCCGGAACAGGTTCTCGAAGATCCAGATGGGCAGAGTCCGCACTCCGGCGCCCGCGGTGAACGTGGTCACGATGATCTCGTCGAACGACAGCGCGAACGCCAGCAGGCCGCCCGCGAGCAGCGCCGAGCGCATCATCGGGAACGTCACCAGGCGGAACGTGGTGAACGTGTCCGCGCCCAGGTCGGCCGACGCCTCCTCCAGGTTCAGGCCCATGCGCCGCAACCGCGCCAGCACGTTGTTGTAGACGGTCACCACGCAGAACGTCGCGTGCCCGACGATCACGGTGAACAGCCCGAGGGGGACACCGAGCACCGAGTGGAACGTGTTGCTCAGCGCGATGCCGGTCACGATGCCGGGCAGCGCGATCGGAAGCACGATCAGCAGCGACACGGTGTCCCGGCCGAAGAACCGGTAGCGCTGCACGGCGAACGCCGCCATGGTCCCCAGCAGCAGCGCGATCACGGTCGCGCCCAGCCCCGCCTGGACCGAGGTCCACAGCGCGTCGCGCACACCCGTGGAGCGCCAGGCCGCGCCCCACCACTGGAGCGTGAACCCCGGAGGAGGCCATCCGAACGTGCGGTCGGAGTTGAAGGAGTTCAGCACGACCACGCCGAGCGGCACGTAGATGACGCCGAGACCGAGCACCAGCGCCGTCCACAACGACGCGCGAGCCGTACGGGACAGATTCATCGTGACTCCTTCGCCGGCCGGTGAAGCGGATCGCCGCGCTCCCGGGTTCGTTCGCCGCGCTCGCTCACGGTCTCCTTCACAAGTTCTCCAGGGCGCCGGTACGGCGGACCGCCGTGAGGTAAACCAGCATGATCACGACGGGCACCGTCGCGACGGCCGCCGCGAAGGGCAGGTTGTTCGCCGCGCCGATGTTGTCGTAGACGACGTTGCCGATGAGCTGGGACTTCCCGCCCACGATCTTCACGGTGATGTAGTCGCCGAGCGACAGCGAGAACGTGAAGATCGAGCCCGCCACGACGGCGGGGAAGCTGAGCGGCCACACCACGGTGCGGAACGTCCGCCACCCGCGCGCGCCCAGGTCGCCCGCCGCGTCGAGCAGCGAGGACGGCAGGCGTTCCAGTCCGGCGTAGATCGGCAGGATCATGTACGGCAGCCACAGGTAGGACAGCGTCGCGATGGTCGCGGTCAGCCCGTACCCCCAGCCGAGCACGCCGTCCGAGGACAGCATCACCCGCCACGCGTACGCCTTGACGAGGTAGGACGCCCACAGCGGGGTGAGCACCAGGATCACCAGCCAGCGCTGCGCCCTCGGCGAGGCCAGCTTGGCCATGGCGAACGCCATGGGGAAGGCGACGATCAGGTCGATGAGCGTGACCGCGACCGCCACGCCCAGGGAGCGCAGGGCGATCGTCCGGTAGACGTCCCCGGTCACCAGGTCCTGGAAGTTCGCCCAGGTGAACGATCTGACCAGGTCGCCGGTGAACGTGTCGGTCGACCAGAACGCCGTCACGAAGAGGGCGGCGAGCGCCCCCAGGTAGGCGAGTCCCAGCCAGGCCAGCGGCGCCGAGAGCAGCAGCGACAGCCGTACGCGCGCGTGGCGGTGCAGGAAGGCGGCCAGCCGCCCGCGCGGACCGGGACGGCTGAGAGCAGCCGAAGTAGTCATGTGATCTCTCCAAAGACCCCGCCCCCGGCCGGTACGGAACCGGGCCGGGAGCGGGACGCCGGGGGACGGTCAGCCCTTGATCTCGGTCCAGGCGCGGGTCCACTCCGAGTAGTCCTTGCACGTCACGTCCGTGCGGCCGTCGAGGCACTGGGCGATCGGAGTGGTCCAGAAGCGCACCTTGGAGAAGTACTCCTCGTCGGTGGCGTGGAAGGTGTCGCAGAACGAGGCGTCCGAGGTCTTCGCGCACGCCTTCGCGTTGGCCGGGGCCTCGCCGAACCACTCCGCGACCTGAGCGTTCGCCGTGGGGGAGATGATCCAGTCGAGCCACTTGTAGGCGCAGTTCGGGTTCTTCGCCTTGGCCGCGACCATCCAGGTGTCCGACCAGCCGGTCGCGCCCTCCTTGGGCAGGGTCACCTCGACCGGCGCCTTCTCCGCCTTCGCGAGGTTCGCGATCACCTGCCAGGTGGTGCCGACGACGGTGTCGCCGCCCTTGAACGCCTGGATCTCCTTGGTGTAGTCCGACCAGTACTCGCCGATGATCTGCCGCTGCTGCTTGAGCAGGTCGACCGCCGCCTGGAACTGCTTGTCGTCCAGCGCGTACGGGTTCTTGATGCCGAGTTCGGGCTTGGCCGACATCAGGTAGACGGCCGCGTCCGCGATGTAGATCGGCGAGTCGTACGCCGTCACCTTCCCCTTGTGCGGCGAGGCCGGGTCGAAGACGACGCCCCACGAGTCGGGCGCGGGGCTCACCGCGTCGGTCCGCCACATGAGGAGGTTCGCCCCGCGCCCGTGCGGCACGCCGTACGCGACGCCCTTGACCGAGTTCCACGGCTTGAGCTTGAGGCCGTCGAAGACGTCCGCGTAGTTGGGGATCAGGTCGGTGTTGACCGGCGCGGCCGTGCCGGAGGCGATCAGCCGCAGCGAGGCGTCGCCCGAGGCGGACACGGCGTCGTACTCGCCGGTCTTCATCAGGTTGACCATCTCGTCGGAGGTTCCGGCGACCTTGGTGTTGACCTTGCACCCGGTCGACTGCTCGAACGGGTGGACCCAGTCGACCTTGGGGTCGTTGGAGCCGTCCTCGGCGTATCCCGCCCAGGCGATCAGGTTGACCTGGCCCTCTCCCGCGCCGAGGGACTTCAGGGCCTCGATCGCGGGCGGGTTGAAGCCGCCCTGCCCGGGCGCGGCGGCGGTGCCGCCGCCGCCGCTGCCGCCGCTGCCGGACGTGGAGCCGCCGCAGGCGGTCAGGGCGGCGAGCGCGAGCGCGGCCGTGACGGCGAGGCCGCGCGTGAGGAACACGGGCCGGGGGGAGGTGGACCGCATGCTGTCTCTCCTTGCTGTGTGACAGATCAGTGCGCGTGGTGACGAACGTGACGAAGCGGGTGTGGTCAAGGGGGCTAGGAGGAGCCGATCGCGAACTCGTGACGGCGCTGCCAGACGAGCCGCACCCGGCGGCCGCGCAGGCCCATCACGTCCATCGACGAGACCTCCAGGTTCTGCTGGAGGGCGATGAGCCGGCCGCCGACGTCGAGGTCCACGACGAACCGGGTCGCCGGGCCCGCGTACACGACCTCGGAGACCGTGCCCTCGGCGCTGTGCTCGTCGGAGCTCACCGGGTCGGGCGCGCCGGGATCGGCGGGAACCACCCGCAGCTTCTCCGGCCGGACGCTGAACGTGCCGTCCCTGCCGAGCACGGACCGCGCCGCCGCTCCGGTGATGAGGTTGGACGTGCCGACGAATCCGGCCACGAACGCGGTCGCGGGACGCTCGTAGATCTCGGCGGGCGTCCCGACCTGCTCGATCCCGCCCTCGTTGAACACCGCCACCCGATCGCTCATGGTGAGCGCCTCCTCCTGGTCGTGGGTCACGAACAGGAACGTGATGCCGACCTCGCGCTGGATGGCCTTCAGCTCGACCTGCATCTCCTCGCGCAGCTTGAGGTCGAGCGCGCCGAGCGGCTCGTCCAGCAGCAGCACGCGGGGCCGGTTGACCAGGGCGCGGGCGAGCGCGACCCGCTGGCGCTGCCCTCCGGAGAGCTGCGCGGGGCGCCGCTTCTCGAAACCGTCGAGCCGTACCGACTTCAGGGCCTCCAGCGCGCGCGTCCGCCGCTCCGTCTTGGGGACCCGCTTCACCCGCAGGCCGTACTCGACGTTCTCGAGCACGCTCATGTGCGGGAACAGCGCGTAGTCCTGGAAGACCGTGTTCACGTCCCGCTCGAACGGCGCGAGCCGGGTGACGTCCCGGCCGCCCAGCTCGACGGTTCCGCCGGTGGGGGACTCGAACCCCGCGATCATCCGCAGGACGGTGGTCTTCCCGGAACCGGACGGTCCCAGCATCGCGAAGAACTCGCCGTCGGCGACGTCGAGGTCCACCCCCGCGACCGCGACGACGCTCCCGAAACTCTTGCGCAGCCCGCGCAGGCGCACCGCGTGCTCGGATGCCGGGATGGTGACGGGTGTCACTGCTTGCTGTGGCATGAACGGAAACATATGGGGTTAAATGTTTCTGGTAAAGCCGCGATCCGGTATCACTGTGTTAACTATCGGGCGAACGTGATCGAACACAGGAAAGCGGGCAGGTGGGCACGATGACTGCGACGCGACACACCGGACCCGGCGGGCGAGAGACCGACTGGGCGTGGCCGTGAACGTCGCGCGCCTGGCGGTCTTCTCCCCGGTGGACAGCACCGCGCGGGTCGACGTCGTGGTCCGGCGCCTGACCGACGCGATCGCCCTCGGCCTGCTCGCGGACGGCGAGCAGCTGCCCAGCGAGGCCGAGCTCGCCGGACGCCTCGGCGTCTCCACCGTGACGGTGCGCGAGGCGCTCATGGCGCTGCGGCAGCAAGGGCTGGTCGAGACCCGCCGCGGCAGGGGCGGAGGCAGCTTCGCCCGCGCCCCCTCCGAACTGGACGTGACCGAGCGGCTGCGCGCCTTCGCCGTGGACGAGCTGCGCGACCTGGGCGATCACTACGCCGCCATCGCCGGAGCCGCGGCCAGGCTCGCGGCGCAGCGGTCGCTCCCCTCCGACGTCGCGCCGCTGTGGCGGTCGCTCGACGAGATGGCCGGCGCCGAGTCGAACGCCCACCTGCGCCGCCTGGACGGCCGCTTCCACATCGAGGTCGCGGCGGCCTCCCAGTCCGCGCGACTCACTCGGGAGGAGATCCGGTTACAGGCCGACATCGGACCGTTGCTGTGGCTTTCGCACGAGAACCTCGGAGGGCACGATGAGACGGCGGCACAGCACCGCGCCATCGCCGAGGCGATCGGCGGGGGCGACGCCGACCGGGCGCGCGCCCTCGCCGAGCGGCACGTGCTCGACGCCACGGACCACCTGATCGAGCTCCGGCTGCGGCTCCGGGAGTAAGACGATGATCACAGGGTCGACAACGGCGCTTTCGGACCTGGCGCCTCCGGACCCGACGCCGGCCGGCGCGACCGCCGCGGCCGTGACCTGCGCCCTCGCGCGGGTCCGCGACACCGCCGAGGAGATCTTCGCCGCACTCGACGACATCCGCGCCGCCACCAGGGGGCGGGCCCGTGCCGTACGGCGCGGCGGGCGCCGCCTGGTCAGCGCCGACCTCGCCGCGCTGCGTCCCCTGCTGTTCGGCCGCCTCGGCGCCGTCATCGCGGGGATCGGCTTCATCGCCGCCCCAGGACTGCTCGCCGACGCGCCCTGGTACCTGGAGTGGTGGCAGGAGAACCCCACGGGGACGCCCGTGCAACTCCTGCGCGATCTCGACCCGTCGAGCAGCGCGTTCTACGACTACACCCACTGGGACTGGTACGCCGGCCCCGAGTCGGGCGCCGACCGTACGATCTGCGGGCCGTACGTCGACTACCTGTGCACCGACGAGTACAGCCTCACCCTGTCGGTGCCGGTCACGCTCGACGGCGTCTTCCTCGGGGTGGCCGCCGCCGACGTCTTCGTGCGCCGGTTCGAGGCCGCCGTGGTCCCCGCGCTCAGGGACGTCCCCGTCCCGGCGTTCCTGGTCAACGCCCAGGGCCGGGTGGTCGCCTCCAACACCGCCCGATGGATCGCCGGGTCCGTCTACCGGGGGGCCGAGGGCTTCGCCGTGCGCCCCGTGCCGGGCCTCCCGCTGTCGCTCGTGGAGGGCACCGCCCGGTAGACCGGTCCCGGCCTGCGGCAGAATTGGCGCATGTCCCTCGACCCGAAGATCGCCGCGCGGCTGAAGCGCACTCAGGACGGGCTGGTGCCCGCCATCGTCCAGCAGCACGACACCGGTGAGGTGCTGATGCTCGCCTGGATGGACGACGAGGCGCTGCACCGCACGCTCACCACGGGCCGCGCGACGTACTGGTCCCGCAGCCGCGGGGAGTACTGGATCAAGGGCGACACTTCCGGAAACGTCCAGTGGGTGAGGTCGGTCAGCCTCGACTGCGACGGCGACACGATCCTGCTCAAGGTCGACCAGGTGGGCGCCGCCTGCCACACGGGTGACCGCACCTGCTTCGACGCCGGGGTCCTCGACGCGGTCCGGGGCCATGACGACGAGGGCGCCGGGACGCGGGCCGGCGATCGGTCATGACGTCGCCCGATCGCGCGGGTGACCCGGTCGCCGGGGCGCCGGAGGCCGGACCGCCCGCGCCTTCGACTCGTCCGCGTACGGCACGGCGCTCGCTGACGGCCTGGCTGGCCGCCTGCGCGGCCGGCGCGGGCCTGGTGCTGCTGGCCGGGGGCCGCGAGTGGGCGTCCGTGAACTACGGCGGCGCGGCCGGTGCCGCGCCCGTCCCCGTGAGCGGGGGCGACGCCGTTCCCGGTCTGACGCCCCTCGCGCTGGCCGCGCTGGCGGCCGTCCTCGCCGTCTTCGCCACCCGCGGCGTGTGGCGCCGCGTCGTCGGCGTCGTGCTGGCCGCGTGCGGCCTGGCCGTCGTGGCACTGGCCTGGCCGTCGCGGGTGCCCGCGAGGGCGGTCGAGGTCGCGGAGACCCTGCGCTCCCTCGCCGGGCAGGCGGCGCACGTCACCGTGTCGGCGTGGCCGTGGGCCGGGGTCGCCGGTGGCGTTCTGCTCGCCCTGGGCGGGGTGGTGGCCGTCCTGCTCGGCGGCGGCTGGCCGGGCATGTCGGGCAAGTACGAGCGCCGTTCGGGGGACGCGGGCCGTACCGGCGCCAGGCGGCCGCGCCGTGAGGTCACGGGCGACCGTGCGCTGTGGGACGCGATCGACGAAGGCGCGGACCCCACCCTCGATCCAGATGATCGTTCCGGAAACGAAAGCGAATAACAGAAAAGCACCATGTGGCGTGGGGGTTTCCATCTTTGCGGCAACATCACAAGTTGTCCACGAACTGGATACTTCCGCAACGCCAGTCTCATATGTCGCTAAGCTTCCCGACCGCAACTCATGACCTATTAGGAGTCATTAAATGAGCTACGGAAACCAGCCGGGCGACACGGGGGGCTACGGAGCCCAGCCGCCTGGCGGTGGATACGGGCCGCCTCCCGGCGACGGCGGCTATCCGCCGCCCGGCGGTGGTTACCCGCCGCCCGGGGGCTATCCGCCGCCCGGCGGGTACGGCGGTGCGCCGACCCCCCCGAACAACCACCTGGTGATGGCCATCATCACCACTGTCCTGTGCTGCCTCCCCCTCGGCGTCGTGTCGATCGTCTACGCCACCCAGGTGAACTCGAAGTGGGCGCAGGGCGACTACCAGGGCGCCATGGCCGCCTCGGAGTCGGCCAAGAAGTGGTGGCTCGCGTCCATCATCACGGGCGTGGTCCTGATCGTCCTGTACATCATCCTCGTCGTGGTGCTCGGCGTGTTCAGCGCCACCGTCAGCACCTCGTCATACTGAGGGCATGACTGAGGGCACGACGGCCGCTGTCCACGGGCGGCGCGGCGCGGACCGGCTCCGGTCCGTGCTCGCGCCGCTCGGCGTCGCGGCGGTCACCGGCGCCGCCTTCGCGTTCGTGGGCGCCGTCGATCCGAACCAGCCGGGCCACTATCCGACCTGCCCCTTCCTTTTCCTGACCGGGCTCTACTGCCCCGGATGCGGCACCCTGCGCGCGATGCACGCGCTCGCGCACGCCGACCCGGTCACCGCCCTCGGGCTGAACCCTCTCGCGGTGGCCACCATCCCGTTCCTGCTGTTCTGGTGGGGGCGCTGGGCGGTGCGGTCCTGGCAGGGCCGGCCCGCGCGTACGGATCTGGCGAACCCCATCTATCTCTGGGCCTTCCTCGCCCTGGTGATCGTTTATTGGGTGGTGCGAAACCTCCCATTCGGCCGCTTCCTGGCACCCTGACGAGACCCGATGGCCGAGCGGCCCCGGCGAGGCCGATAGCATCGGCAGGGCAAGGTAGCGACAGCAGCGACCGGAGGGACCGCTTCTCGTGAGCGAGCGTAGCGAGCGAACAGGTTTGCGCGGCAGTGTTCACTCATGCGGGCTCCGAGCCGATGGCGAGGAGGGCTCATGAGCGTTCTCGACGAGATCATCGTCGGTGTCCGGGAGGACCTGGAGGCCCGGCAGAAGGCCGTGCCGATCGACCTTCTCAAGGATCGCGCCGGACGCGCGCCCGCGGTGAAGGACGCCTACGCCGCGCTCGGCGGCGACAAGGTGTCGGTGATCGCCGAGGTGAAGCGTTCGAGCCCGTCCAAGGGCGCGCTCGCCGCCATCGCCGACCCCGCCGCCCTGGCCGCGGACTACGAGGCCGGCGGCGCGCACGTGATCAGTGTGCTGACCGAGCGGCGCAGGTTCGGCGGAACCCTGGAGGACCTGGCCTCGGTCCGGTCCGCCGTGGACATCCCGATCCTCCGCAAGGATTTCATCGTCACCTCCTACCAGCTCTGGGAGGCCCGCGCGTACGGCGCGGACCTCGCCCTGCTCATCGTGGCCGCACTGGACCAGAACGCGCTGGTCTCGCTCATCGAGCGGGCCGAGTCGATCGGCCTGGCCGCGCTGGTCGAGGTGCACACCGAGGAGGAGCTCGACCGCGCGCTCGCCGCCGGAGCCAGGATCATCGGCGTCAACGCGCGCAACCTCAAGACCCTGGAAGTGGACCGGGACGTCTTCGCCAAGATCGCGCCCAAGATCCCCGACGGCGTCATCAAGATCGCCGAGTCGGGTGTGCGCGGCCCGCACGACCTGCTCGCCTACGCGCGGGCCGGGGCGGACGCGGTGCTGGTCGGCGAGAGCCTGGTCACCGGCAAGGACCCCAGGGCCGCCGTGAACGACCTGGTGACCGCCGGCGCCCACCCATCGTCTCGGCAGGAGAGGCAGTCGTGAGCCCCACAGAAGCACCCATCCTCACCGCGGCGGACCTCGCCGGCAACGGCGTCTACGGTGACGACCCGGACGGCCACGGCAAGTTCGGCGTCTTCGGCGGCCGGTTCGTGCCGGAGGCCCTGATCCCGGCGCTGGACCAGGTGGCCGTGGAGTACGAGAAGGCCAAGAACGACGAGGAGTTCCTCCGCGAGTTCGACCACCTTCTGCGCACCTACGCGGGCCGGCCGACCACCCTCACCGAGGTGCCGCGCTTCGCCGCGCACGCGGGAGGCGCCCGGATCGTGCTCAAGCGTGAGGACCTGACCCACACCGGCGCCCACAAGATCAACAACGTGCTGGGCCAGGCCCTGCTGACCAGGCGCCTGGGCAAGACGCGGGTGATCGCCGAGACCGGCGCGGGCCAGCACGGCGTCGCCACCGCGACCGCCGCCGCGCTGCTCGGCCTCGAATGCGTGATCTACATGGGCGCCGTCGACTGCGAGCGCCAGGCGCTCAACGTCGCGAGGATGAAGCTCCTCGGCGCGACCGTCGTGCCGGTCACCAACGGCAGCCAGACCCTCAAGGACGCCATCAACGAGGCGTTCCGCGACTGGGTCACCAACGTCGACCGCACCCACTACCTGTTCGGCACGGTCGCCGGCCCGCACCCGTTCCCCGAGATCGTCCGCGACTTCGCCCGGATCATCGGCGTCGAGGCCCGCCGCCAGATGATCGAGCTGACCGGCCGGCTCCCCGACGCCGTGGCCGCGGCGGTCGGCGGCGGTTCCAACGCGATCGGCATCTTCCACGCCTTCATCGGCGACGAGGAGGTCCGGCTCCACGGTTACGAGGCCGCGGGGCGCGGGCTGGAGTCGGGCGAGCACGCCCTGACCCTCACCGCCGGGACCATCGGCGTGCTGCACGGCTCGCGCACCTACGTCCTGCAGGACGACGAGGGCCAGACGATCGAGTCCCACTCGATCTCGGCCGGCCTCGACTACCCCGGAGTGGGCCCCGAGCACGCCTGGCTCAAGGACTCCGGCCGCGCCACCTACCACGGCGTCACCGACGACGAGGCGATGGAGGCGTTCGCCCTGCTGGCCCGCACCGAGGGCATCATCCCGGCGATCGAGTCCTCGCACGCCCTCGCCGGCGCACTGAAGCTCGGGCGGGAGCTCGGCCCCGAGGCCACCATCCTGGTGAACCTCTCCGGCCGCGGCGACAAGGACATGGGCACCGCGATGAAGTACTTCAACCTCTAAGCCGACTCCAGCTGACCAAGGAGCCGAGCCGGCGACGGCGGAGCGGAGACGGCGGCCCCACACGCAGGGCGAGGTGGATCCGACACAGACGAACGGAAATCCGATGACGACTCTTCAGACGGTCTTCTCGAAGGCGCGTGCCGAGAACCGGGCCGCCCTCGTCGGCTACCTGCCGGCCGGTTTCCCCACCAAGGAGGGGGCCGTCGCCGCCGCGACCGCCATGGTGGAGGCTGGTTGCGACGTGATCGAGATCGGTCTGCCGTACTCCGATCCGCTGATGGACGGTCCCACCATCCAGGACGCGGTCCACCGCTCGCTGACCAACGGCACCCGCATCGCCGACGTGATGCGCACCGTCGAGGGTGTCGCCAAGTCGGGCGCGGCGACCCTCGTCATGACGTACTGGAACCCGATCGACCAGTACGGCGCGGGCCGCTTCGCGCGTGATCTGGCGAACGCGGGCGGCGTCGGGACGATCACCCCGGACCTCACGCCGGAGGAGTCCGGCACGTGGCTCCAGGAGAGCAAGGACGCCGGCATCGACACCGTCTTCCTGGTGGCGCCCAGCTCCACCGAGGACCGGATCGGCAAGGTGGCCAAGATCTGCACCGGCTTCGTGTACGCCGCGTCCCTGATGGGCGTCACGGGCGCCCGCGAGTCGGTCGGATCCGCCGCCGAGGGCCTGGTCGGCCGGACCCGGCGGCACACCTCGCTTCCCGTCTGCGTCGGCCTCGGCGTGGGCACCGGCAAGCAGGCCGCCGAGGTGGCCGCCTACGCCGACGGAGTGATCGTCGGTTCCGCCTTCATCCGGCGCCTCCTCGACGCCCCGGACGAGGCGTCCGGCCTCGCCTCGGTGCGCGAGCTCGCGGCCGAACTCGCCGCGGGCGTACGCCGCTGACCGGCGGGACCTCGGCAGGGTCCCCCGAAGTCCGGCGAAGTCCGCCTTCCACGGGGGTCGCGCGCTTAACCGACGCTTATGTCGTCCATGATGTGGTGGGCTCCAAGTAGTGTGCAGAGAACATGGCCGCGGCTCTCCGAGCTGCGGCCAGACATCGTGACCGGCAGCGATGCCCACCCGCGAGGAGACGATGGTGTTGACTTACGAGAAGGCCGCACCTGATCGACCGCGAACCGAACATCCCGCGTTACCGTGGGTGACGACCGTGGCTCGACTGGTCCTCGCGGCGGTGCTCATCGCGGCGGGCGGACTCAAGATCGGCGCGCCCGCGCTGTCGGTGCAGGCCGTCAAGGCCTATCAGCTGCTGCCCGACTCGCTGGCCACCGCCATCGGGTACGGCCTGCCCATTCTTGAGATCGTCGTCGGGGTGCTGCTGGCGGTCGGTCTGCTGACCAGGGTTTCGGCCGTGGTCGCCGGGCTGCTCATGCTGGCGTTCGTCGTCGGCATCGCCTCCGCGTGGGCGCGAGGTCTGCGCATCGACTGCGGCTGCTTCGGCGGAGGGGGCGAGCTCAGTGCGGGTCAGGATCCCAACTATTTCTGGGAGATCCTTCGTGACTTCGGTCTGGTGATCGTCGCCGCGTGGATCGTCATCCGCCCCCCGGGCCGCCTCGCGATGGACTCGGCGCTCGGCCTGACCGGGCCGCGTGAGCCGTACCAGCCGGAAGGCGACATATTCCAGGGCGAAGAGCCCGACGCATAGGGAGAGACCCACCATGAGCAAGGCGGCGAGGGACGCCTCGGTGCGAGCGCGCATCGCGGCGCAACGGGAAGCCCAGCGCAAGCAGGAGCAGCGCAGGCGCCTGGCCACCATCATCACCATTGTGGTCGTCGTGCTGGCCGTGATCGGAGGAGGCTGGTGGTACGCCGCCGAGCAGACCAAGTCCGAGACGGTCGCCGGGGGGCTCGCCCCGGTGACGGTGCAGAGCGACGGCTCCGTCGTGATGGCCAAGGCCGGCGTGACCACACCGGTGCTGGACATCTTCGAAGACCCGCAGTGCCCGGTCTGCAAGCAGCTTGAGGAGATCAGCGGGCCCACCATCAAGAACCTCGCGGCCGAGGGCAAGGTCAAGGTCGTCTACCACCCGCTCACGATCTTCTCGCAGGAGCCGACCCGGTCGAACTCCCTGCGCGCCGCCTCGGCGCTGCGGTGCGTGCCCGACGGCAAGCAGTGGCTCGCCTTCCACGACAGGCTCTTCAAGGAGCAGCCCAGCGAGACCGTCGAGGGCTTCAAGATCGACGATCTGGTCAAGTGGGGCCACGACGTCGGCGTCACGGCGCCCGGCTTCGACTCCTGCGTGAAGGACCAGACGCACAAGGCGGCCCACGAGCAGTTCTCCACCAAGACGATGGCGGACCAGCAGCTCCAGGGCACCCCGACGCTCAAGCTCAACGGCGCCACCATCGACAACAACACGATCTTCGTGCCGAGTGCGCTCCGCCAGGAGATCCTCAATGCCGCAGGCGCCAAGTAGGACGGAACGGGCCCGGGATCTCCGTGGCCCGTTCTCCACAGCATTGCGTCGGAGCGGTCCGGTCTACGGTAACGTCCACTGACATGCCCCTCGCCTCGATTCCCAGCCCGTCACAAGGGGTCTGGAACCTCGGACCGCTCCCCATCCGGGCGTACGCGCTGTGCATCGTGCTCGGCGTCATCGTCGCCGTCTGGATAGGGGAGCGCCGCTGGCGCGCCCGCGGCGGCGCGCCGGGAGCGATCACCGACCTCGCCGTCTGGGCCGTCCCGTTCGGCCTGGTCGGCGGGCGGCTCTACCACGTCATCACCGACTGGCAGCTCTACTTCGGCTCCGAAGCGCCCAACCGGCCGATCGACGCCCTCTTCATCTGGAAGGGCGGCCTCGGCATCTGGGGCGCCATCGCGCTCGGCGGGCTCGGGGTGTGGATCGCCTGCCGCCGCCGGGGCATCGCGTTTTCGGCGGTCGCGGACACCCTCGCCCCCGCCATCGCGGTGGCCCAGGCCATCGGCCGCTGGGGCAACTACTTCAACCAGGAGCTGTTCGGCGGCCCGACCACGCTGCCGTGGGGTCTGGAGATCGACCCGGGCCGTCCCGGCACGATGCCCGGGGTGGAGACCTACCATCCGACCTTCCTCTACGAGTCGTTGTGGGACCTCGCGCTCGCGGGTCTCCTCGTGCTCGCGGGCAGGCGGTTCGCTCTCCGCCACGGTCGGCTGTTCGCGCTGTACGTCGCGGGATACACGCTCGGCCGGTTCTGGATCGAGGGCCTCCGGGTCGACCCCGCCCACCACATCCTGGGGCTCCGGTTGAACCAGTGGACCTCCGTGGTGATCTTCGTCCTGGCGATCGCGTACTTCTGGCTCACCCGGAACAAGACCGGCGACGAGCCCCTCGGGGCCGTGGCGGACACCGGGGACGGCCAGGGCGGCGACCATGCCGACCCGGCGCATCCCCAGGACCAGGCCGACCCGGCGGAGGCCGACGCGAAGGAGGAGCCGGCCGCCGCGGACGGTGATTCCGGCACCGGCTCCGGCACCGGCACCGGCACCGGCACCGGCTCCGGCACCGAGTCCGGAACCGAGTCCGGCGGTGGTTCCGGTGGCGTCGCGGCCGAAGGCGCCGGCAGCGGTCCGGCCGATCCCGCTCCTTCCGGTGAGGCGTACGCCACGCCGGAGCAGGGAGGGAGCCCGCGATGAACGGCGCAGATTCGGGGGTTCGCGCCGAGATCCACCACCAGCACCGGGACGTGACCGGCGGCTGGTTGCGTCCCGCCGTGTTCGGGGCGATGGACGGCCTCGTCTCCAACTTCGCCCTCATCGCGGGTGTCGCGGGGGGCACGGCGGACACGAAGATCATTTCGCTGGCCGGAGTGGCCGGGCTCGCGGCCGGGGCCTTCTCTATGGCGGGCGGCGAGTACGTCTCGGTCGCCAGCCAGAGCGAGATGGCCCAGGCGGAGATCGATATCGAGCGCCGGGAGCTCGAACGCAACCCGCAGGCCGAAGAGGAGGAGCTCGCGCAGCTCTACGTGCAGCGCGGGGTCGATCTGGAGACGGCCAGAGAGGTCGCCCGCCAGATCTCCAGTAATCCGGAGAGCGCGCTGGAGGTGCACGCGCGGGCAGAGCTGGGCATCGACCCACACGACCTGCCCTCCCCGATCCTCGCGGCTGTCTCCTCGTTCCTGTCGTTCAGTGTGGGCGCCCTGATCCCGCTCCTGCCGTACCTGCTGGGCGTGCGGGGGCTGTGGGTGTCAGCGATCGTGTCGATGGTGGCGCTGTTCGCCGCAGGCGTGGTCGTGTCCCGAGTGACCGCGCGCACCTGGTGGTTCAGCGGGTTGCGCCAACTCGTGGTCGGCGCGGTGGCGGCGGCCCTCACCTGGGGCCTCGGGACGGCGGTCGGAGCTAGCGGTCTGTGACGAAGCGCAAGCGCCGGGCGCCAGCGCCGGTGCCATCGGAACGCTGGACCAGCGACACCCTGGCGGAGCTCGGGTTGAGCGTCATCCAGCAGCGGCTCGTCATCGGCGTCGGCTCCGTGGTGGCGGTCATCGCCGCCGCGCTCGGCCTGACGCTCGTGATCAACATGATCGGGGGCGGTGACGTCGCCCCCGCGCGGGCGGGCTCCGGGTCCCTGGGCGGGACCCGGCCCGGTGACTACCAGTCCTGGCGGTCGCTGAAGCAGTTCACCCCCATCGCGGACCGCAAGGCCGACTCCAAACCCCTCACTCTGCAGGAGCTCTTCGGGGCGCGCAGCCTCAAGGCGGGGAAGATCACGCTCAGGCGGGCCGGGGTCCACCTCGACGCGGGATGCCGCACCGCCGTCTGGGGCGCCGACCTCGTCGAGGAGCTCTCCGACGCGGGATGCACGCAGATCGCGCGCGGCCTCTACACGAGCGCCGACGGCGTCTACGTCGCCCAGTACGCCATGCTCAACCTCGCCGACGTCAAGGCGGCCGACGCCCTGGTCGAGAGCCTGGAGACGCTGCACCTGGGCGGCTGGACGCTGCCGATCGAGTCGACCAGGGTGAAGTTCGGCGACTACACCGAGTCCAGCGGCCTGGCGATGGGACACTACGTCGGCCTGGTCTGGATCGGCCGGGCCGACGGCGCCGAGCCGGGCGCGGGAGACGACTTCGTGACGCTCGGCCTGGCCGTACGCGAGGTCGAGCGCGCCCTCTACCGGCGTGTCGTCGCCGTCGCCGGTGTCCCCTCGGTCACGGTCAAGCCCTCGCCGGGGGAGGAGACGGCCCAACCCGCCGAGCCGACTCCCACGGACCCGGGCGCCACGGGATCCACGACGTCCGGGGTGCCCGCCTCCCCGACGCCGGCGCCCCAGTAGGGCCCGGCCGCGGGAGGGTTTGCCATCCACGCTGGATACCGAAATATCGGCTTGAATCACGCTGTTGTAGTGTAAAAACCGGTCAGCCGGGATACGGACGTGATCGACTGCCGTGCTCAAGGGGGAGCGACGCGGCGGCGCACTCACGGTCCACCGCGACGAGGCGGTCTCCCCGGCAGGTGAAGCGCCCGCCGCCGTGCCCACTTTTCTCCGCCCGATTCGACACGTGAAGATTCGCGAAGCGGACCTGGTTGGGACTAATCGGGCAGCATGCGGTAATCTTTGACGCACCTATCACCGCAGCAGGGCCAACGTCGTCCCTCTGTTTCGAGCAGAAGATGACGACGGGAGGGATTCATGCCTGCTGCCCGCTTTGGCCGTCCTGGGGGCTTTCCCGAGCCTCAGGGCCTGTATGACCCCGCGAACGAGCACGACGCCTGTGGCGTGGCCATGGTGGCGGACGTCGCCGGCCGCCGCAGCTACGACATCGTCGCGAAGGCCCTGACCGCGCTCCGCAATCTCGATCACCGGGGGGCGAGTGGCAGCGAGCCGGACACCGGCGACGGCGCCGGCATCCTGACGCAGATCCCGGACGCGTTCTTCCGCGCGGTCGTGGCCGAGTTGGGCTGGCAGAGCCCTCTCCCGGCCGAGGGCGCGTACGCCGCCGGCCTCGCGTTCCTCCCGTACGACGAGCAGGCCCGCGGCGTGGCCGTCGGCCTGATCGAGGAGATCGCCGCCGAGGAGGGTGTCACCGTCCTGGGCTGGCGTGATGTGCCGGTGGACGCCGCCCTCCCCGGGGCCAGCGCCCGCGCTGTCATGCCCCACTTCACGCAACTCTTCATCACCTCGCCGAACGGCGAGACCGGCATCGCCCTCGACCGGCTGGCCTTCGCCTTCCGCAAGCGGGCCGAGCACGAGGCCGACGTCTACTTCGCCTCGCTGTCCAGCCGGACCGTCGTCTACAAGGGCATGCTGACCTCGCTGCAGGTCGAGCCGTTCTTCCCCGACCTGTCCGACGAGCGCTACGCCACGGCGATCGCCCTGGTCCACTCGCGGTTCTCCACCAACACGTTCCCCTCGTGGCCGCTCGCCCACCCCTACCGGTACATCGCGCACAACGGCGAGATCAACACCGTCAAGGGCAACAGGAACTGGATGCGCGCCCGCGAGGCGATGCTGGCCAGCGGCCTGATCCCCGGTGACATGGAGCGGCTGTTCCCGATCTGCGACCCGGACGGCTCGGACACCGCGTCGTTCGACGAGACGCTCGAACTGCTCCATCTGGGCGGCCGGTCGCTCCCGCACGCCGTGCTCATGATGATCCCGGAGGCGTGGGAGAACCACACCGAGATGGACCCCGCGCGGCGGGCGTTCTACGAGTTCCACTCCACCCTGATGGAGGCGTGGGACGGGCCGGCGTCGATCACCTTCTCCGACGGCACGCTCGTCGGCGCCGTGCTCGACCGCAACGGCCTGCGCCCCGGCCGGTTCTGGGTCACCGACGACGGTCTGGTGGTCCTGGCCTCCGAGGCGGGCGTCCTGTCCGACATCCCGCAGGAGAAGGTGGTCCGCAAGGGTCGTCTCCAGCCCGGCCGGATGTTCCTGGTCGACACCGCCCGCGGCAAGATCATCGAGGATGACGAGATCAAGGCCGAGCTCGCCGCGGCCGAGCCGTACGCCGAGTGGCTGCACGCGGGCCTGGTCCGCTTCGAGGAGCTGCCCGCCCGCGAGCACGAGCACCCGACGCACGAGGCGCTCGTCAAGCGGCAGCAGACCTTCGGCTACACGGAGGAGGAGCTGCGGATCATCCTCTCCCCGATGGCCCGCAGCGGTTACGAGCCGATCGGCTCGATGGGCACCGACACGCCCGTCGCCGTGCTGAGCGAGAAGCCGCGTCTGCTCTTCGACTACTTCAGCCAGCTCTTCGCCCAGGTCACCAACCCGCCGCTGGACGCCATCCGCGAGGAGCTCGTCACCTCGCTGCAGTCGACCATCGGCCCCGAGGGCAACCTGCTCGACCCCGGCGCGGCCTCCTGCCGGCGGCTCGTCCTGCCCTACCCCGTGATCGACAACGACGAGCTCGCCAAGATCGTCCACATCAACGACGAGGGCGCGCTGCCGGGCTTCCAGCCGTACGTCGTCTCGGGTCTGTTCCACGTGGGTGGCGGCGGTGACGCGCTGCTTCGCCGGCTGCGGGAGATCCGCGAGGAGGTCTCGCGTGCCATCGAGGACGGCGCGCGGATCATCGTGCTGTCCGACCGCGGCTCCTCCCGCGAGAAGGCGCCGATCCCGTCGCTGCTCCTCACCGGCGCGGTGCACCACCACCTCATCCGGGAGAAGTCGCGCACCCGCGTCGGCCTGGTCATCGAGACCGGCGAGGCCCGCGAGTGCCACCACATGGCCCTCCTGATCGGGTACGGCGCCAGCGCCGTCAACCCGTACCTCGCGATCGAGACCGTCGAGGACATGATCGAGACCGGGCAGCTCGCCGGGATCGAGCCGCGGGCCGCCGTGCGCAACCTCATCAAGGCGTACGGCAAGGGCGTCCTGAAGGTCATGTCGAAGATGGGCGTGTCCACGGTCGCCTCGTACACCGGCGCGCAGATCTTCGAGGCGCTCGGCCTCGGCGCCGAGGTCATCGACGAGTGCTTCGCCGGGACCACCTCCCGGCTGGGCGGCGTCGGCTTCGACGTCCTCGCCCGCGAGTCCTTCGAGCGGCACCAGCGGGCCTACCCGCGCGCGGAGAACGCGCACCGGCGTCTGGAGGTCGGCGGCGAGTACCAGTGGCGCCGCGAGGGTGAGCCGCACCTGTTCAACCCGACCACCGTCTTCAAGCTCCAGCACGCCACCCGCACCAGGCGCTACGAGATCTTCAAGGAGTACACCTCCCTGGTCGACGGCCAGTCCGAGCGGCTCATGACACTGCGCGGCCTGTTCCGGCTCCGTCCGGGCGCTCCCGTGCCGATCGAGGAGGTGGAGTCGGTCGAGTCCATCGTCAGGCGGTTCTCCACCGGCGCCATGTCGTACGGCTCGATCTCGATGGAGGCGCACGAGACCCTCGCCATCGCCATGAACCGGCTGGGCGCCAAGTCCAACACCGGCGAGGGCGGCGAGGACCCCGAGCGGCTGCACGACCCGGCCAGGCGCAGCGCGATCAAGCAGGTGGCCTCCGGCCGCTTCGGCGTGACCAGCGAGTACCTGGTCAACGCCGACGACCTGCAGATCAAGATGGCCCAGGGAGCAAAGCCCGGCGAGGGCGGCCAGCTTCCCGGCCACAAGGTCTACCCGTGGATCGCCAAGACCCGGCACTCCACGCCCGGTGTCGGCCTCATCTCGCCGCCGCCGCACCACGACATCTACTCGATCGAGGACCTGGCCCAGCTCATCCACGACCTCAAGAACGCCAACCCGCGGGCCCGCGTGCACGTGAAGCTGGTGTCCGAGGTCGGGGTCGGCACCGTGGCCGCGGGCGTGTCCAAGGCGCACGCCGACGTCGTGCTGATCTCCGGCCACGACGGCGGCACCGGCGCCTCGCCCCTGACGTCGCTCAAGCACGCCGGTACGCCGTGGGAGCTCGGCCTGGCCGAGACCCAGCAGACCCTGCTGCTCAACGGCCTGCGCGACCGCATCGTCGTCCAGGCCGACGGCCAGCTCAAGACCGGCCGTGACGTGATCGTCGCCGCGCTGCTCGGGGCCGAGGAGTTCGGCTTCGCCACCGCGCCCCTCGTCGTCTCCGGCTGCGTCATGATGCGGGTCTGCCACCTGGACACCTGCCCGGTGGGCGTGGCCACGCAGAACCCGGAGCTGCGCAAGCGGTTCAGCGGCAAGCCCGAGTTCGTGGTGAACTTCTTCGAGTTCATCGCGCAGGAGGTCCGCGAGTACCTCGCCCAGCTCGGCTTCCGCACGCTCGACGAGGCCATCGGCCACGCCGAGATGCTCGACACCACCGAGGCGGTCGACCACTGGAAGGCGGCGGGTCTCGACCTGGCGCCGATCCTGCACCAGCCGGAGCTGCCCGCGGGCACCCCGCTGCACAAGGTCGTCGACCAGGACCACGGTCTTGACCGGGCCCTGGACAACACGCTCATCCAGCTCGCCGAGGGCGCTCTGGAGTACGGGGACAGGGTCACGCTGGAGCTGCCCATCCGCAACGTCAACCGTACGGTCGGCACGATGCTCGGCCACGAGGTGACCAGGCGGTACGGCGGGGCCGGCCTGCCCGACGGCACCATCGACGTGACCTTCACCGGTTCGGCTGGCAACTCCTTCGGCGCCTTCGTGCCGCGCGGCATCACCCTGCGGCTCACCGGCGACGCCAACGACTACCTCGGCAAGGGCCTGTCGGGCGGCCGGCTGGTCGTCCGGCCGCACGCGGACGCGCCGTTCGAGGCCGAGACCCAGGTCGTCTCCGGCAACGTCGGCCTGTACGGGGCCACCTCCGGCGAGGTGTTCGTCCGTGGCGTGGTGGGCGAGCGGTTCTGCGTGCGCAACTCGGGTGCCACCGCCGTCGTCGAGGGCGTGGGCGACCACGGCTGCGAGTACATGACCGGCGGCCGGGCCGTCGTCCTCGGACCGACCGGCCGCAACTTCGCGGCCGGTATGTCGGGCGGCGTCGCGTACGTGCTCGACCTCAACGCCGAGCGGGTCAACCGCGAGATGGTCGAGATCGAGCCGCTGACCGACGAGGACGCCGAGTTCCTCAGGGAGATCGTGGAACGGCACCTCGCGGAGACCGGATCGACCGTCGCCAAGGGGCTGCTGGCCGACTGGGACGCCGCCCTGCCGCGGTTCGGCAAGATCATGCCGACCGACTACAAGCGGGTGCTCCAGGCGGCGGAGGCCGCCAGGCTCGAAGGCCGCGACATCGACGAGGCCGTCATGGCCGCCTCGCACGGGTGACGCCGATGAACAACCACCGGGCCGTCATGGGCCGCGACACGTCCACCGCACACGGATAAGGGGGGTACACCGATGGCTGACCCGAAGGGTTTCCTCACGCACGACCGCGAGCTGCCGGCGCGCCGCCCGGTCGACGTGCGTATCCGCGACTGGCGGGAGGTCTACGAGGACTTCCCCAAGCCCGCGCTGACCAAGCAGGCCGCACGCTGCATGGACTGCGGCATCCCGTTCTGCCACAACGGCTGCCCGCTCGGGAACCTCATCCCCGAGTGGAACGACCTGGTGTACCGGGACGACTGGCGTGAGGCGATCGAGCGGCTGCACGCCACCAACAACTTCCCGGAGTTCACCGGGCGCCTGTGCCCGGCTCCGTGTGAGGCGGCCTGCGTCCTCGGCATCAACTCCGACCCCGTCGCGATCAAGCGGGTCGAGGTCGAGATCATCGACCGCGCCTTCTCCGAGGGCTGGGTCACCCCCCAGCCTCCGGAGGCGAAGACCGGCAAGCGCGTCGCCGTGGTGGGCTCGGGCCCGGCCGGCCTGGCCGCCGCCCAGCAGCTCACCCGCGCCGGGCACGACGTGGTCGTGTTCGAGCGGGCGGACCGGATCGGCGGCCTGCTCCGCTACGGGATCCCCGAGTTCAAGATGGAGAAGCGGCACGTCGATCGTCGTCTGGAGCAGATGGAGGCCGAGGGCACCGAGTTCCGCACCGGGGTGAACGTCGGTGTGGACGTGACGGTCGCCGAGCTGCGCGAGGAGTTCGACGCGATCGTGCTCGCCGGCGGGGCCACCGCCTGGCGTGACCTGCCGGTGCCGGGTCGCGACCTCAAGGGCGTCTACCAGGCCATGGAGTACCTCCCGCCCGCGAACCGTGACATGGCCGCGTCGCCGATCTCGGCCGAGGGCAGGCACGTCGTCGTGATCGGCGGCGGCGACACCGGCGCCGACTGCATCGGTACGGCGATCCGCCAGGGGGCCGCCTCGGTCACCCAGCTGGAGATCATGCCGCAGCCGCCGGCGGCCCGTCCCGACTCCCAGCCGTGGCCGACGTACCCGATGCTGTTCAAGATGGAGAGCGCGCACGAGGAACTGGAGGCCGGCGCGGGCGACCGGGTCTACGCGGTCTCCACCACGGAGTTCCTCGGGGACGAGGACGGCGACGTCCGGGCGCTGCGCCTGGTCGAGGTCGAGGGGCCCGCGAGCGGGTTCCGGCAGGTCCCGGGCAGCGAGCGGGAGATCCCCGCCGAGCTGGTCACCCTCGCGATGGGCTTCGTCGGCCCGGAGAAGGGCCCGCTGCTGACCGACCTGGCCGCGCTCGCCTCGCGCGAGTTCTTCGACCCGCGCGGCAACGTGGCCCGCGGCACCTCGTACGAGACCGCCGTCGACGGCGTCTTCGCCGCCGGTGACATGGGCCGCGGCCAGTCGCTGATCGTCTGGGCGATCGCGGAGGGCCGCTCGGCCGCCGCCGCGGTCGACGAGTACCTCACCGGGCGCACGGCTCTGCCGGTCGCCATCCCTCCGACGGCGCGCTCGCTGGTCTGAGGCCCGTACGACAGGCGTGATCACGCGGTCTCCGGCCGCGTGATCACGTCTATTGTTGTGGGCCGGAGCTCGTCTCTTGCTGCCCGCCGCTGGCGAAAACCGGACAAAACGGGTATCTCCACTATGGTCGGTGGTGTGCTCTCGCTGTCAGGCACCTGCCGGAACGCGCGGGCCGGAACGAGGAGGGTCGTTGAACGTACGGGGACGTCTCGCCGCGGCGGTCGTGTCGGTGGCGCTGGCGGGTACGGCGTGTTCGGCGGCCGGTCCCGAGGCCGGTGACGCGCGACCGGAGCGAGCCTCCGCGACGAGATCGACGGGACGCCCCGCCGCCGGGCCGACGGGGGAGTACCTCGTCTTCTACGCCGAAGGCGCCCGGGGCGCGGCGGTACGCGCGGTCACGGACAGCGGCGGCGTCATCATGAGAGAAGAGGCCAAACTCGGCTACCTCCTGGTCAGGACCTCCGCTCCGGAGAAGATCGGCGCCAGTCCCGCGGTCGTCGGCGTCACCCCCGACCGCCGGATCGGCGAGGCCGCCGCGCTGCCGGCCGTCCGGCCCGTCGCCGCGCCTGAAATCTCCGGGACCTCCGGGTCGTTCAGGATGCCCGGGGCTTCCTGGACTCCCGGTGCGTCGGGTGCTTACGGGGCTTACGGGGCTTGGGGGGCTTCCGGGGCCTTCACGCGGACCGGGACCGGCAGGGCACCGGCCACCACCCACGCGGCCACCCTGGCCGACCCGCTGTCCGCCCTCCAGTGGGACATGAAGATGATCGGCGCCACGGCCGACGGGTCGTACGCCACGGCCCGGGGCGCCCGCGTGCTCGTCGGCGTCATCGACACCGGGATCGACGGGAAGCACCCCGACATCGCGCCCAACTTCAACCGCGCGCTGAGCCGCAACTTCGTCATCGACCGGCCCAAGGACCCGAACGGCAAGACCTTCGACGGCCCCTGTGAATACAAGGGCTGCAAGGACCCCGTGGACGTGGACGACGACGGCCACGGCACGCATGTCGCCAGCACGATCGGCTCCCCGCTCAACGGCGTCGGCGTCGCCGGGGTCGCCCCCGAGGTGTCGCTGGTCAACCTCCGGGCGGGCAGCGACTCTGGTTACTTCTTCCTCAAACCCACCATGGACGCCCTGACGTACGCCGCGGACAACGGCATCGCCGTGGTCAACATGAGCTTCTACGTCGATCCCTGGACGTTCAACTGCGCGAACAACCCCAAGGACTCGCCCGCCGAGCGGCTCGAGCAGCGCGGAATCGTCGAGGGCATGCGCCGCGCCGTGGCCTACGCGCGCGGGCACGGCGTCACCCTGATCAGCGCCATCGGCAACAGCGCCACCGACCTGGGCCATCCGGTGAAGGACACCGCGAGCCCCGACTATCCGCTCGGCACCGAGCGTGAACGCAAGGTCGACAACACCTGCCTCAACGTGCCGGTCGAGTTGGAGGGCGTCGTCTCGGTCTCGGCGGTCGGCCCCACGGAGCGCAAGGCGGCCTACTCCGACTACGGCGTCGAGCAGACCGACATCGCCGCTCCCGGCGGCGACCTCTTCGCCAAAGACGCCCGGCTCAAGGGCGTGCGCAGGGAGGTCCTGGCGGCGGTCCCGGCGAAGCCGCTGCGCAAGAAGGGGCTCATCGACGAGCGCGGGATTCCCGTGGATCCCTCCGTGCTCCGGGACTGCGTACGCGGGGTCTGCTCCTACTACCAGTACCTGGAGGGAACCTCGATGGCCGCGCCGCACGCCACCGGCGTCGCCGCGATCATCATCGGGCGCTTCGGCAGGCCGGGCAGGGGCGGCCTGCAGATGGACCCCGCCGAGGTCGAGCGGATCCTGTACGCCACGGCGGTCAGGAAGCCCTGCCCCGAGCCCCGCGCGTACAAGTACGCCAAGAACGACATCCAGACCTGCGAGGGAGGCACGGCGCACAACGGCTTCTACGGCCACGGCGTCGTGAGCGCCTCCAGGGCCGCGACGTTCACGCGCTGACGGAAATTCGGGTGGCCCTCCCCGGGATTGGGTACCCTGTGCAGCGCACGCGCCATGCCGGGCGGCGCCGCGACGGCGGGCGACGGGCCCCGGCAGCACCCCCGTACGCGGGGCGATCGGGACACCTGGATGAGCGCGTTATGTCATTGACAATTTGGCCACAGCTCCATGCGTCGTCACAATCAAGTGGTCTGTACCAATTAGGCTAGGACCGTGAGTCGTCGAGCAAAGATCGTCTGTACCCTTGGCCCCGCCACCTCCTCGCCGGAGCGGCTGCGCGAGATCATCACCGCCGGCATGGACGTGGCCAGATTCAACCTCTCGCACGGCAGCCACGAGCTGCACAAGGAGGTGTTCGACCGGGTCAGGGCCGCCTCCGCCGAGGTGGGACGTGCCGTAGGCGTACTCGCCGACCTCCAGGGGCCCAAGATCCGTGTCGGCCGCTTCGCGTCCGGTCCGGTGCGCCTCGGCTTCGGAGACGTCTTCACGATCACGACCGAGGACGTCCCCGGTGACCGCGACATCGTCTCCACCACCTACTCCGGGCTGCCCGGCGACGTGAAGGCGGGCGACACGATCCTCGTGGACGACGGCCGCCTCCACCTGGAGGTGACGGCCGTGGACGGTCCGCGCGTGGTCACCCGCGTCGTCATCGGCGGCATGATCTCCGACAACAAGGGGCTCAACCTCCCCGGTGTCGCGGTCAGCGCGCCCGCGCTCACCGAGAAGGACGAGAGGGACCTGCGCTGGGCGCTGCGCACCGGCTTCGACATGATCGCGCTGTCCTTCGTGCGCTCGCCCCACGACGCCGAGATCGTGCGCGGGATCATGGAGGAGGAGGGCGTTCACCTCCCGCTGCTCGCCAAGATCGAGAAGCCGCAGGCCGTCGACTGCCTCGAAGAGATCGTCGACGCCTTCGACGGCGTCATGGTCGCCCGCGGAGACCTCGGCGTCGAGCTGCCGCTGGAGCAGGTGCCGATCGTCCAGCGCCGCATCATCGAACTGTGCCGCGACAAGGCCCACCCGGTCATCGTCGCCACCCAGATGCTCGACTCCATGATGAGCGCCCCCAGGCCGACCCGGGCCGAGGCGTCCGACGTCGCGTACGCCGTGATGGACGGCGCCGACGCCGTCATGCTCTCCGGCGAGACCTCCGTCGGCGGCTATCCGGTCGAGTCGGTCTCCACGATGGCCCGCATCTCCACCGCGGCCGAGAGCGCCACGCTGCACGCCACGCACACCCTGGAGCGGCTGCCCGAGACCACCGGCGGCGCCATCGCCAGGGCCGCGGCCGAGGTCGGCGCCATCGTCGGCGCCAAGGCGCTGGTCGCGTTCACCATGTCGGGCGAGACCGCGCGGCGGCTGGCGCGCTACCGCTCGCCGATCCCGCTGCTCGCCTTCACCTCCAACCCGCAGGTTCGCGGCCAGCTCGCGCTGACCTGGGGCGTCGAGACCTTCGAGGTGCCGTTCGTGCACCACACCGACGACATGGTGCGCCAGGTGGAGGCGTCGCTGCTCATGCTCGGCGACTTCGAGAAGGGCGACAAGATCGTGATCGTGGCCGGTTCCCCGACCGGGACGCCGGGCTCGACCAACTTCCTCCGCGTGCACACCATCGGCTCGGCGGTCGCCCACCCCCGCTGACCGGCACGGCGAAACCCGGCCCGCGAGCGCGCGGGCCGCGGCCCCTCTCGGCCGCATTCCAGTGGCACCCGGAGACGACCGGCGGCCACGTCCGCGCCGGCTGCGCGGACGTGATGGCTGCGCGGACGTGACGGCTGCGCGGACGTGACGGCCGTCGTGCACGGCGTCTTCGAGCAGGAGCAGACCCTGCGGCCGGGTCTGGTGGTTGACGGCACAGGCGATCGGGAGCGCCGACCGCGCCGCCGGTCAACTCCTCCCGACGAAGAAGGCGGGGGTTCGCCGGCGCCAGGGCATGGCCTGTTCCAGCTGGGAGGAGATCTGGAACAGCAGGTCCTCGCGGCCGTAGGAGGCGACGAGCTGGACGCCGATCGGCAACCCGTTCTCGCTCTGGCCGAGTGGCAGGCTGATCGCCGGGTGGCCGGAGACGTTGAAGACCATCGTGAACGGCCCATAGTCGAACAGCGAGTCCAGCCACGTGGCGAAGGTGTGGCCGGGGTCGTTGTAGCGCAGGGTGCCGTGGGGCGCGGGCAGGCGACCCAGCGTCGGAGTGATCAGCAGGTCGTGCCCGGTGAGGAACGCGGCCACCGATCGGGTGACTCGGTTCTGCGCGTCGAAGGCGTTCATCAGGTCCATCGCCGTGTACGCGTCGGCCACCTGTAACAACTGCCGGGAGACCGCCTCCAGGTGGTCGGGGTCGGGTCGCCGAGGCGCCCGAAGCACCATTGAGGCGATCGCGACGCCTTCGGCCGTCGCGCTCGTCAGCACATCGTCCCAGTCGAGTTCGGGACGGCCGAAAGTGATGGCATGGCCCAGCCGTTCCAGCATGTGCCCGGCCTGGACGGTCGCCGCGGCCACCTCGCTGTCCACTCTCGCCCCCGACCAGGTCTCGGTGGTCACCGCCACCCGCAGGGAGCCGGGGTCAACGCCCAGCTCCTCGGCGTACCGGCGGGTCGGGGGAGGCGCGGTGTACTTGTCGCCGATGCCGGGCCCGTGTACGGCGTCAAGCAGATGGGCGGCATCGCGGACGGTGCGGGTGAGCCCGAACTCATACGCCATGCCGAGCATCGGCTCGCCCATGCCGGGACCGCACGGGACCCGGCCCCGGCTCGGCTTGAGCCCGACCAGCCCGCAGCAGGAGGCGGGAATCCGGATGGACCCGGCGCCGTCGCTGGCGTGCGCGAGCGGGACGGCACCGGCCGCGACCAGGGCCGCGGCGCCGCCGCTCGATCCGCCGACGCCGCGATCACGATCCCAGGGGTTGCGGGTGGGGCCGTACCTGAGGGATTCGGTGGAGAAGCTGAGCACCATCTCCGGCACGGTGGTGAGGCCGAGCGTGACCAGTCCGGCGCCCCTGAAGCGGGTCATCAGGTCGGTGTCGCGCTGGGCGAGGGTGCCCGGCAGTGCCCGGCTGCCGAGAAAGAACGGCACGCCCTCGGCCACCGGCCCGTGGTCTTTGATCAGGAACGGCACCCCGGCCAGGGGGCCGTCCGCAACGTGGCCGAGCGCGGGATCGAACGGGGGTAGCGCCAGCCCGTTCAGTTCGGTGTCCGCGGTCGCGATGGCCTCCCGGGCGACGGCCTCGACCTCGGCGGCGGTGACCTCGCCCGCCTTGATCAGGTCACGGAGGCCGATGGCGTCAAAGCCCGCGTATTCGTGAATTCGCATGATGAGTCCTTGCTCTCGCACATCGATGACTGGGGGGTGGTCGGCGACCATCCCCTTGGCGGAATCGATGTGCTACTACGCTCGGAACATCAGGTTCATCGTGGCAGCCGCGGGCACGGCGGTCGAACGATTTACGGGCTCGGCAGGCCGACGGAGTCGTCGTCGGGGCCGGTGAAGGCGGCACTTGGGCGGCACCTGGAAATCAGCACGCTTCCGGGTGTCGAGAATGTGGCGCCGGCTCCGTCCCAGGGACACGAGTGGCCACGACGGGCCGCGCGACGAAGAAGGAGAACCACGATGAAGTACCTGCTGCTGAAGCACTACCGAGGTGGCCCGGCCCCCGCCGTCGACTGGGCGCCGATGGATCAATGGACGCCGGAGGAGGTCGACGCGCACATACAGTACATGCGCGACTTCGCGGCCCGCTTGGAGGAGACGGGTGAGTTCGTCGACGGACAGGCACTGGCACCCGAGGGCGCGTTCGTGCGGTATGACGGCGAGGGGCGCCCACCGGTGACCGATGGTCCGTTCGCCGAGACCAAGGACCTCATCGCCGGCTGGATGGTCATCGACGTGGAGTCCTGGGATCGCGCGGTCCAGCTGGCCGGGGAGCTGTCCGCCGCTCCCGGCGCCGGCGGCGAGCCGATCCACGAGTGGCTCGAGGTTCGACCCTTTCTCACCGAGCCGCCCACGGTGACCGAGTGAACGAGTCGCTGCTGCGGGAACTCGTGCCCGCGGTGATCGGTGTCCTCGTCCGACGCGGAGCCGACTTCGCGTCGGCCGAGGATGCCGTGCAGGAGGCCCTGATCCGGGCGCTCGAAACCTGGCCGGACGATCCACCGCGCGATCCGAAGGCATGGCTCGTCGCGGTCGCGTGGCGCAAGTTCCTCGACGCCGCCCGTGCCGAGGCGTCGCGGCGGGGGCGGGAACTCGCCGTGGAGGTCGAGCCTCCCGCCGGTCCGGCGCCCGTCACGGACGACACGCTGCGGCTCTACTTCCTGTGCGCGCACCCGAGCCTGCCGCAGGGCTCGGCCGTCGCCCTGACACTGCGCGCGGTCGGTGGCCTGACCACGCGGCAGATCGCGACGGCATACCTCGTCCCCGAGGCGACCATGGCGCAGCGGATCAGCCGGGCCAAGCGGCGGATCGCGGGGCTGCCGCTCGACCAGCCCGGCGATCTCGGCACGGTGCTGCGCGTGCTCTACCTCGTCTTCAACGAGGGGTACGGCGGAAGCGTCGACCTGGCGGCCGAGGCGATCCGCCTCACCCGTCAGCTCGTCGCCCTGACAGACGAGCCCGAGGGCGCGGGGCTGCTCGCCCTCATGCTGCTGCACCATGCGCGCCGCGCGTCTCGCACCGGCCCGGGAGGTCGCCTGGTGCCGCTTGGTGAGCAGGACCGATCGCGCTGGGACACCGGTCTGATCGCCGAGGGGGTGACGATTCTGCAGGCCGCGCTGGCCCGCGACCGGCTCGGTGAATACCAGGCACAGGCCGCGATCGCCGCCCTGCACGCGGACGCCCGGAGCGCCTCCGAGACGGACTGGGTGCAGATCGTGGAGTGGTACGACGAACTGCTGCTCCTCACCGGCAGCCCGGTGGTGCGACTCAACCGCGCGGTGGCGGTCGGGGAGGCCGACGGACCGCGGGCCGGCCTGGCGGCGCTGGCTGACGTGAACCCCGGCCTGCCCCGTTACGCCGCGGTGACGGCATACCTGCACGAACGCGCCGGTGACCTCGAGCACGCCGCCGAGCTGTATGCCGAGGCCTCCCGCGCCGCTGCCAGCGTGCCGGAGCGTGACCACCTCACTCGGGAGGCCGCACGGGTGCGGCAACTGCTGCGTGGCCCCGTGAGCTGACCCGCCGCGGGGTCGCGGGTCTGTCACCGGGCATCCCAGGAGGTAGCGGAAAACCGCTTGATCGGGCATGACTTCCTGGGCAACCATGACGGAAGCGAACCATCCCCCGTCAGGTGAGGAGTGTTACGCCCGACCATGCCCCCACAAGCCGGTTCCACCTCCGACGCTCGACGATCCTCGTGGAACTCCCTGTGGCGGCTGAGGTCCTATCTGCGCCCCTACACCCGCCCGCTGGTCGTCTCGTGGGTGGCCGCCGTCCTCGGTATCGCGGCCGGCATCCTGACCCCGCTCGTCGGCAAGGAGATCATCGACGGTCCCGTGGCGCACGGCGACCAGGGCGCGCTGCTCCCGCTCGGGCTGCTCGCGCTCGTGCTCGGCGTGGCCGAGGCCCTCCTCACCTTCCTGCGCAGGTGGTCCCAGGCGGCGCCGGTGCTCGGCCTGGAGACGGCGATCCGCGACGATCTCTACCGCCACTTGCAACGCCTGCCCATGCGCTTCCACGACGAGTGGCAGTCGGGGCAGCTGCTCTCCCGCGCGACCACCGACCTGTCCACGATCCGCCGGTTCCTCGGGTTCGGCGTCCTGTTCCTCGTCATGAACGTCCTCCAGCTCACCACCGTGATCGTGGTGCTCCTGCGGATGTACTGGCCGCTCGGCCTGCTCGTGGCCGGGTCGGCGATCCCCGTCGTCATCCTGTCGCAGCGCTTCGAGAAGCGCTACATCCGCATCTCGCGCCAGGTCCAGGACGAGCAGGGCGACCTCGCGACCTTCGTCGAGGAGTCCGCCCTGGGCATCCGCACGATCAAGGCGTTCGGGCGGCGGCGCCACGTGGCCGCGACGTACGACGGCCTGGCCGGGAAGGTCCACCGCACCTCCCTCGCGAAGGTGCGGCTGTCCTCCCGGTTCTTCACGTTCCTCGAAGTGGTGCCCAACGTCACGCTCGCCATGGTGCTGCTCCTCGGCGCGCTCGCCGTCGGCGGCGGCGGGCTGACCCTGGGCACGCTGGTGGCCTTCACCACGCTCGTCCTTCAGCTCGTCTGGCCGGTCACCTCCCTCGGCTACATCCTCGCCATGGGCCAGGAGGCCATGACGTCGGCCGACCGGGTCGTCGAGGTGCTCGACACCATGCCCGAGATCGTCGGCGGCTCGGACACCGTCGCCGCCCCGCGCGGGCACCTGCGGTTCGAGGGGGTGGAGTTCCGGTTCCCCGGCGCCGCCCGGCCCGTGCTGCGCGACGTCTGGCTCGACGTGCGCCCGGGGGAGACCGTCGCCGTCGTCGGTGCGACCGGCTCGGGCAAGACCACGCTGACCGCGCTCGTGCCGCGGCTGGTCGACGTCACGGCCGGCCGGGTCACCGTCGACGGGCACGACGTGCGCGACCTGTCCCTCCCATCGCTGCGCTCCGTGGTCGCCACCGCCTTCGAGGAGCCCACGCTGTTCTCGATGAGCGTCAGGGAGAACCTCACCCTCGGCCACCGGGACGCCACCGACGACGATGTGCGCGCGGCCCTGGAGATCGCCCAGGCCACCTTCGCGTACGACCTGCCCTGGGGGCTGGACACCCGGATCGGCGAGCAGGGCATGTCCCTTTCCGGCGGCCAGCGGCAACGCCTGGCCCTGGCCCGCGCGGTGCTCGGCAAGCCCAGGATCCTCGTCCTCGACGACACCCTCTCGGCGCTCGACGTGGAGACCGAGGCGCTGGTCGAGGAGGCGCTCCGCGGCGTCCTCGCCGACGCCACCGGGCTCGTCGTCGCGCACCGGGCGTCGACCGTGCTGCTCGCCGACCGGGTCGCGCTCCTGCGGGAGGGCACCATCACCCACATCGGCCGGCATACCGACCTGCTGTCCGAGGTGCCCGAATACCGGGCACTCCTCGCCCAGGACGCCGAACTCGACCCGGAGGAGGCGCTCCAGTGAGCGAGGGAGTAGCGGGAGACACGTGGCGCGGGGTCGCCGCCGAGGACAAGGACCAGCTCTCCGACACGGTGTCGCTCCTGCTGCGCACCCGGTCACGCCGGTTGCTCGGCGACCTGCTCCGCCCGCACAGGCGGCAGATGGCGCTGCTGTTCGCGATCATCGTGCTGTCCAGCGGCGCCGGGCTCGCCATCCCCTATCTCGTCGCGGCCGGCATCGACGACGGCATACCGCCGATGCTGCGCGACGACGGAAGCGGCACGCTGCTCGTCATCGTCGTGGCGGTCGTCACGGCCGCGCTGATCCAGGCGCTCACCCGGCAGGCGTTCCTGCGACTGTCCGGCCGGATCGGGCAGGACATCCTCCTCGAACTCCGCCGCCGCGTCTTCGACCACTTCCAGAAGCTGTCCCTGTCGTTCCACGAGAAGTACACCTCGGGCCGGGTCATCTCCCGGCTCACCTCCGACATCGAGGCGATCGCCGAGCTGCTCGCGTCCGGCCTCGACGGGCTGGTCACGGCGGTGCTGACCCTCGTGGGCACCGCGGTCATGCTGCTCGTGCTCGACGCGCACCTCGCGGTGGTGGCGTTGCTGCCGCTGCCGCTGCTGCTGTTGTTCACCCGCTGGTTCCGGCGCGAGTCCGGCATCACCTACCGCCGGACCAGGGAGGCCGTCGCCCTGGTCATCGTCCACTTCGTCGAGTCCATGACCGGCATCCGGGCGGTCCAGGCGTTCCGCAGGGAGCCGCGCAACCAGGAGATCTTCGAGCGGCTCAACGACGACTACCGCGACGCCAACATGCGGGCCGCACGCATCGTCGCCATCTTCATGCCCGGCATCAAGCTGATCGGTAACGTGACCGTGGCGGCCGTCCTGCTGTACGGCGGGTGGCTCGCGCTGCACGACGCCGTCACCGTCGGGGTGCTGGCCGCCTTCCTGCTGTACCTGCGCCAGTTCTACGAGCCCATGCAGGAGATCAGCCAGTTCTACAACACCCTGCAGTCCGCGGGCGCGGCCCTGGAGAAGCTGTCCGGCGTGCTGGAGGAGGAGCCCGCCGTCGCGGAGCCCCGCCGTCCCGCCGCCCTGCCGTACGCCAGGGGGTCGGTACGGTTCGACGGCGTCGAGTTCTCCTACACGGGCGGCGCTCCGGTCATCCCCGCGCTGGACCTGGAGATCCCGGCCGGGCAGACCGTGGCGGTCGTCGGCACCACCGGCGCGGGCAAGACCACGCTGGCCAAGCTGATCTCCCGGTTCTACGACCCGGTGGCTGGACGCGTCCTGCTCGACGGGGTGGACCTCCGCGACCTCGACGAGGCCGTGCTGCGCCGTTCGGTGGTCATGGTCACCCAGGAGAACTTCCTGTTCACCGGCACGGTCGCCGACAACATCAGGTTCGGCCGTCCCGAGGCCGGTGACGAGGACGTGGTCGCCGCCGCGCGGGCGATCGGGGCCCACGACTTCATCGCCGCGCTGCCGGACGGTTACGACACCGAGGTGGGCAAGCGCGGTGGCCGGATGTCGGCCGGGCAGCGCCAGCTCGTCGCGTTCGCCCGGGCCTTCCTCGCCGATCCTGCCGTCCTCATCCTGGACGAGGCGACCTCCAGCCTGGACGTGCCCAGCGAGCGACTCGTCCAGCGGGCGCTGCGCACCATCCTCGCCGACCGGACCGCCGTGATCATCGCGCACCGGCTGTCCACCGTCGAGATCGCGGACAGGGTCCTGGTCATGGAGAGCGGCCGCGTCGTCGAGGACGGCTCGCCGGAGCGGCTCATCGGCGGATCCGGCCGCTTCGCCCGCCTGCACCGCGCGTGGGTGGACAGCCTCGCCTGATGCGGCCCCGACTACCGACCACCCGCCCCTTCGTGCAGCGCACCCGGCCTCTGGGCCTGCGAGTGGACGGTTCCAACGTGGCCGAGGGCGGCTCTGGCGATCGAGCATGGTGTCGGGATCTGCTCTGCCGACTCCGACTCCGACTCCGCCCGGTTCCCGGGCTCATCTGGCACAATCCGCTCATTGCAGCCAGGTCCTCCGTCTGAGCCGGCAGCGAGGCGTGAGACCGCCCGCTGAGGCCCGACTCGAGCAGCCGGAGGAGGGTGTCGGCATGTGCCGCAGTCGCAACACGCCCTCGATCGTGCCGAGCGGAACCGACGGTTTCGGCTCGACGCAACTGATGAAAGTGCCCCGGGTGGGACTCGAACCCACACTGTACGGGTTTTGAATCCGCTCCCTCATGCCAATTGGGGTACCGGGGCTTCAATTCGGACACTATACGACGCGTCCGAACCCGTCGCTCCGGAGCTTAGTGGATGAGTGATCACCACACGACCCCAGGCGTGGTCCTACTGTAGTGGACATCGGTAACCTCTTGTGCGTGACTACGCAGCGGCGAGTGGTGATCGCGGAAGACGAGGCCCTGATCCGCCTCGACCTCAAGGAGATGCTCGAAGAGGACGGCTACGCCGTCGTCGGGGAGGCCGGTGACGGGGAGACAGCGGTCAAGAAGGCCATGGAGCTGCGCCCCGACCTGGTGATCCTCGACGTGAAGATGCCCGTGCTCGACGGGATCTCGGCCGCCGAGAGGATCGTCTCCGAGCGGATCGCGCCCTGCCTCATCCTCACCGCGTTCTCGCAACGCGACCTGGTCGAGCGGGCCAGGGACGCGGGCGCCATGGCGTACCTGGTGAAGCCGTTCACCAAGGGGGACCTCGTCCCGGCCATCGAGATGGCCGTCAGCCGTCACGAGGAGATCGCGGCCCTGGAGAAGGAGGTCTCCGGCCTCTCCGAGCGGCTGGAGACCCGCAAGCTCGTCGAGCGGGCGAAGGGCCTGCTCATGGCGCAGCACGGGTGGACCGAGCCGCAGGCGTTCCGCTCGATCCAGAAGGCGTCGATGGACCGTCGCATGAGCATGCGGCAGGTGGCCCAGATCGTGGTGAACGAGGGGCAGGCGGACGCTCAGCCGGAAGCGTGAACATACCGGAGAGTAACCGACCGGATCGTCTGAGCGCGGGACGAGGCCGCTGGTAAAAGGCATGTTCGGCGCTGATGTTGAGGAGTTATTACGACTCCGCAACCAGATGCGGACGGTTCTGATGCATTCCTGTTCGCGGGGCCCTTGAGCTATGTACGTTTCCAACATTCGATCGGGACGGTTCGGCGGAGCTGACGAATCCCGGGCCTGGATGAAGGAGACACTTCATGATCCGCATTGCCTCACTCGGGCGCGTGCTGGCCATCGCGGCTGCTGCCAGCCTTGCCTTGACGGCCTGTGGCGGTGGCACGGAGTCGGACGGCGGTGGCGACAGCGCCGCTCCGACCACGCTCAAGATCGGCTTCATGGGCGACCTGTCCGGTGAGAACTCGGGCATCGTCATCCCGCCGAGGAACGGCGCGCAGCTCGCTGTGGAGCAGTACAACGCCAAGAACCCCAAGGTCAAGGTGGAGATGATCCCCTATGACAGCCGGGCTGACGCGACCGTCGCCGTGGGTCTGGCCCAGCAGGCGATCAAGAAGGACAAGGTCGTGGCCATGGTCGGCCCGGCGTTCTCCGGGGAGTCCAAGCAGGTCGGCCCGGTGCTCGAGGAGGCCAAGATCCCGAGCATCTCCGCCTCGGCGACGAACGTCGACCTCGCGAACCAGGGCTGGAAGTTCTGGCACCGTGTCGTCCCGAACGACGGCGTCCAGGGCCCGGCCATCGCCGACTTCATCGTCGGCGCGGCGGCGGCCAAGAACGTCGTCGTGGTCGACGACAAGTCCGAGTACGGCAAGGGCCTCGGCGACGCGGTCCGCGGCCAGCTCAAGACCAAGGGCGCCACGGTCAGCGACGACGCGCTCGACCCGAACGCCACCGACTACTCCTCGACGGTCACCAAGATCTCGGCGACCAAGCCGGACGCCATCTTCTTCGGTGGCTACTACGCCGCGGCCGGCAAGCTGCTCAAGCAGCTCCGGGACAAGGGTGTCACGGCGAAGTTCTTCTCCGCCGACGGCTCCCTTGACAAGGGCCTCATCGAGGGCGCCGGTGCCGCGCAGGCCGAGGGCGCGCTCATCGGCTGCCCGTGCCGCATCTCCACCGCGACGGAGACCGACGAGAACGTCAAGAAGTTCGCGGCGGACTACAAGACGAAGTTCGGCGCCGACCCGCTGATCTACGCCACCGAGGGCTACGACGCCATGACGGCGTTCCTCAAGGCGATCGAGTCGGGTGCCACCACCGCTGAGGCGATCAACGACGCGGTCGGCAAGTCCGACTTCGACGGGGTCTCCAAGCACGTCAAGTTCGACCCGAACGGCGAGCCCTCGGCGAAGTCCATCTACATGTACGAGGTCAAGGGCGGCGAGATCGGCCTGCTGGGCGACACCACGACGGCCAAGCTCAGCTAACCGTCGTCGACGGTCACCGACCAGGTAATGAGGGGGCGGGGACGCCACAGCGACCCCGCCCTCTGTGTTATCGCGTGAAGGCTCCCCTGAAAGCGAAACCTCGTGTTCGATAATCTCCTCGGTTCCTTCTGGCCGTACACCATCGACGGCCTGGTCCTCGGCGCGATCTACGGCCTCGTCGCCCTCGGCTACACGATGGTCTACGGCGTGCTGCGGCTCATCAACTTCGCCCACTCCGAAATCTTCATGATCGGCACCATGGCGTCGGCGTTCGTCGTGATGTCGATGGGCCTGACCCACCCGCTGACCGGCTTCGCCCTCGTCGGCGGCCTGCTCCTGATGATCCTGGTGGGCGGTTTCGCCTCGGCGGGCTCGGCCATGCTGCTGGAGCGCATCGCCTACCGCCCGCTGCGCAAGCGGGGAGCCTCCCGCCTCGCCGCCCTCATCTCCGCCATCGGCGCCTCGCTCTTCCTGCAGGAGCTCTTCGCCCTGGTGATCATCCCGCACGCCTTCAACCGTCCGGAGCAGGGCCGCAACCAGATGGGTGTGGCTCGCATCATGGACAAGGACGTGCTGTTCTCCATCGGCGGCGCGGACGTCCGGGTCGACCAGCTCCTGATCTTCGTGGCGGCCATCGGCATGATGGTGCTGCTCGACCAGGTGGTCAACCGTACGAAGATCGGCCGCGGGATCCGCGCGACCTCGCAGGACCCGCAGACCGCGATGCTGATGGGCGTGGACATCGACAAGATCGTGCGGGTGACCTTCCTGATCGGCGGTCTGATGGCCGGCGTCGCGGGCGCGCTGTTCGTGCTCCAGTTCGAGGTCACCAAGTTCTCCATCGGCTTCCTCCTGGGCATCAAGGCGTTCACGGCCGCGGTGCTCGGAGGCATCGGCAACCTGCGCGGTGCGCTGCTCGGCGGTCTGTTCCTCGGCCTGATCGAGAACTACGGCGCAGCGGTCTTCGGGTCGGGATGGAAGGACGTCATCGCGTTCTCGGTCCTGGTCCTCGTCCTGATGTTCCGGCCCACCGGCATTCTCGGTGAATCTCTCCAGCAGGCGCGCGCATGAGCTCGAACTCCATGATCACAAATGGCAGGAACGCCTTCGGGGCGTTCGTCGACGGCGTGCGCGGCCGGTGGGCGACGGCCCCCGGCTGGCAGCGCTGGACCATCTACATCCTCCTGATCGTCGGGGCGCTGCTGCTGCCGTCGGAGTCGATCGGCGGCTTCATGTCGCCGTACAACGACTGGGCGAGCATCCTCTTCTTCCCGATCGGCACCTACATCGTCCTGGCCATCGGGCTCAACGTCGTGGTCGGCCAGGCCGGCCTGCTCGACCTCGGGTACGTCGCGTTCTTCGCCATCGGCGGTTACCTGATGGCCATCCTCGGCACCAGGATGGGGCTGAACTTCTGGGAGATCCTCGTCGTGGGGGTCCTCCTGTCGGCCGCCTCCGGTGTGGTCCTCGGCGCGCCGACGCTGCGGCTGCGGGGCGACTATCTCGCGATCGTCACGCTCGGCTTCGGTGAGATCGTCCGCCAGACGGCGGAGAACACCGACGCCATCGGAGGTCCCCGCGGCATCGCCGGCATCCCGCATCCGCCGGACATCGACGGGATCGAGCTGTTCGGCGTGCAGATCTTCCACTACGGCGTGCTGGACCCGCGGCCGTACTACTACCTGCTGGTCGCCCTCGCCGTGCTGATCATCGTCTTCGTGAAGCGGTGGGAGCGCAGCCGGGTCGGCCGCGCCTGGGCCGCCATCCGCGAGGACGAGGACGCCGCCGAGGTCATGGGCGTGCCGACGTTCAAGTTCAAGCTCCTGGCCTTCGCGATCGGCGCGGCGATCGGTGGCGCGATGGGAGTCGTCTGGGCGGCCAAGACGATCTCGATCAACCCGAACGACTTCCTGTTCATGTTGTCGGCCACCATCGTCGCGGCGGTGGTCCTGGGCGGTTCGGGCAACGTCCCCGGCGTCATACTCGGCGCGTTCCTCGTCGCCTGGCTGCCGGAGCGGTTCCGCGGCCTGTCGGACTACCGGATCCTGGTGTTCGGCGCCGCCCTCGTCGTGTTGATGATCTTCCGTCCGGAGGGCCTGCTGCCGTCGCGGCGCCGAAAAGCCGAACTGGCGGAGGGCACCGGAGGCATGGGCGCGCTGGGCGCCGAGGTCCCCGGTCCGGAGGACCAGCCCGCGGGTGAGGGAGTGGCCAAGTGAGTGATCCCCGTGCGCTTCTCCAGCTGGAGAAGGTGACGATGCAGTTCGGCGGTGTCACCGCGCTGCGCGAGGTGGAACTGACGATCAACGAAGGCGAGATCTTCGCGCTGATCGGGCCGAACGGCGCGGGGAAGACCACGGTCTTCAACGTCGTCACCGGCGTGTATCAGCCGACGGGCGGCGACGTCGTCTTCGACGGCGACCGGATCGACGGCATGAAGCGGTTCAAGGTCACCAAGCGCGGGATCGCCAGGACCTTCCAGAACATCCGCCTCTTCCACAACATGTCGGCATTGGAGAACGTCATGGTGGGGGCCGACGCCCACCACCGTACGGGCCTGTTCAGCGCGGCCCTGGGCCTGCCGTGGCATCGGCACGAGGAGCGGGACGGCAAGGCCCTCGCGCTGGAACTGCTGGAGTTCGTGGGCATCCGCCACCGTGCCGAGGAGACCGCGAAGAACCTGCCCTACGGCGACCAGCGGCGGCTGGAGATCGCCCGCGCGCTCGCGACCAAGCCCAAGCTGCTGCTCCTCGACGAGCCGGCGGCCGGCATGAACCCCGCGGAGAAGGAGGACCTCCAGGGGCTCATCCGCAGGATCCGCGACGCCGGCCGCACCGTCCTGCTGATCGAGCACGACATGGCCCTCGTCATGGGCATCAGCGACCGCATCGGGGTGCTGGACTTCGGGCAGAAGATCGCCGAGGGGCTCCCGACCGAGGTGCAGAACGATCCGAGGGTCATCGAGGCGTACTTGGGAGCTCCCGCAGATGCTTCTTGAGATTAAGGACATCCACGTCCACTACGGCAAGATCGAGGCTCTCAAGGGCGTCTCGCTCGAAGTCGACGAGGGGGAGATCGTCACCCTCATCGGCGCGAACGGCGCGGGGAAGACCACCACGCTCAAGACGATCTCGGGGTTGCGCCCGCTGTCCTCGGGCAGCGTCGTCTTCGACGGCAGGGACATCAGCGCCCTGCCGGGGCACAAGCGGGTGCTCGTCGGCATCGGCCAGTCGCCCGAGGGCCGTGGCGTCTTCCCCGGCATGACGGTGACCGAGAACCTGCTCATGGGCGCGTACGCCCGCAAGGGGGACTTCTCCAAGGATCTGGAGGAGGTCTTCGAGCTGTTCCCGCGCCTGGCCGAGCGCAAGACCCAGGCCGGCGGCACGATGTCGGGCGGCGAGCAGCAGATGGTGGCCATCGGCCGGGCGCTGATGAGCAAGCCCAAGGTGCTGCTGCTCGACGAGCCGTCGATGGGACTGGCCCCCATGCTGGTGGCCCAGATCTTCTCGATCATCAAGGAGATCAACAACCGCGGCACCACCGTCCTGCTCGTCGAGCAGAACGCCCAGCAGGCGCTCCAGCTCGCCGACCGGGCGTACGTCCTGGAGACCGGCAAGGTGGTCAAGTCCGCACCGGCGGCCGACCTGCTCGACGACCCGCAGGTCCGCGAGGCGTACCTGGGCGGATCACTGGGCCAGCACTGAGCCGCCCCACAGGGGCCGCTCCATGGGGGCCTCTGCAGGAGGCCGCTCATGGAAGGCCCGCTCATACGACCGCTCCTGAGCCGCACTGAGCGGGTCGCGGAGCGACGGACGAGGGTCCGGCGGGGGGCGTCCCCCGCCGGGCCCTGTTCTCTTCGAAGGGCGCGTCAGCGCACCGGTACGTCCACGCCCTTGGACGGGCCGCTGGCCCCGAGCGGCGGATCCGCGACGAAGCGGACCTTGACGATCCTGGCGTCCTTCGGCACGTCGAACCAGAGGTCGAACTCCATCCGCACGAAGCTGCCGACCGGGAGCTCGTCGGGCTGGCGCTTCATCGCCTGCGAGAAGTTGTCGACGTGGAAGGTGCGCCCGTCCGAGGCGACGAGCAGCTGCTGCTTCGCGTCGAACTTCTGGTTGGTCCGGTCGGTGCTCTCGATCAGCACGCGTACCCGGACGAACTGCCCCTTGGCGTTCCATTCCGCGTGGCTGCCGAACGTGCTCGGCATGCCGTCCCGGTAGCCGATCACGCGGAACCGCATCTGGCCGTCGATCACGGGAGGGGCCGTGATCACGGTTTCGTCGGGGCGGGCCGTCTGCGCGGGTAACGGGTAGGTGGGGGCGGCCGCCGGTTTCGCCGGCGTGTCCGAGCACCCGGACAGGAGTGCGATGACCACAGCGGTGACCATCAGGCATCCGACCCGGCCGAACCATGGCATTCCCGCACGATAGCCCGCGCGACCGAACCGGCGCATCGGGGTGCGCCAAGGCGTTCTTGGATTGTTTCCTTCGTGCGATGTCTTGGGCGTTCTCGCGTGAGGTCCCGCGTGATCTCGCGGCCGAGCGGGGCGGCGCCGTCCCGTCTCATCGTGCCCGTGGCGGCCTTTGGGGCCGTGCACAGCTTCCCCGGCTCCGCACGTTGTCTACTCGGCGCGCCACGGGCTCCGAGCGGACTACGGTAGCGACGACACGACCCGCCGTGCAAAGAAACGGCGGGATCCGTTCCGATCCGCCGGCGGATCAGCCGGCATCGCGCAGCATGCAGGTGAGCCTCGCGGTGCAGACCCGCCGCCCCTCGTCGTCGTTGATCTCGATGTCGTACGTCGCGAGGCTGCGGCCGCCGTGGACGCGGGTGGCGACCGCGGTGACGTGACCGGACGTGGCCGAGCGGTGGTGGGTGGCGTTGATCTCGATGCCGACGGCGACCCGTCCGGGACCCGCGTGCAGGGCGGCGCCCATCGATCCCACCGACTCGGCGAGAACGCACGACGCGCCTCCGTGAAGCAGGCCGTACGGCTGGGTGTTGCCCTCCACGGGCATGCGCCCGACGACCTTCTCCGGGGTCGCCTCGAGGAGTTCGATGCCCATCCGATCCGGGAGGTGCCCGCGGCTGATCTGGTTGAGGAAGGACACGGACTCGTCGGGATTGGTCAGGGTCAAGGGGATGCCTCCTGTGCGCAAGAGCCTGCGGATTCTGTCGTAGATGGAGACTAGGCTGCGGATGTGCCGAACACCGAAGCGACCCCCGACCGTCCGTGCCTGCTGCTCCTGGACGGTCATTCCCTTGCTTACCGCGCCTTCTACGCCCTGAAGGACGCGAACCTCATGACGACGGACGGTCAGCACACGGAAGCGGTGTACGGCTTCACCTCGATGTTGACCAACATTCTCCGCGACGAGCGGCCGACCCATGTCGCCGTGTGCTTCGACCGGAGCGAGCCGACCTTCCGGCACGAGGCGTTCGAGGCGTACAAGGCGAACAGGTCCGAGACGCCGGAGGACTTCCGCGGCCAGGTGCACCTCATCTTCGAGCTGCTCGACGCGCTGCGCGTCCCGCGCCTGTCACTCGCGGGCTACGAGGCCGACGACCTGATCGCGACGCTGGCCACGCAGGCATCGGGCGCCGGCATGAACGTCCTGATCGTCACCGGTGACCGCGACGCGCTGCAGCTCGTCGACGACCGGGTGACGGTGCTGATGACCCGGCGCGGGATCAGCGACATGACGCGGTTCACCCCCGACGCCGTCGCGGAGAAGTACGGCCTGACCCCGGCGCAGTACCCCGACTTCGCGGCGCTGCGCGGCGACCCGAGCGACAACCTGCCGAGCGTTCCCAGCGTGGGCGAGAAGACCGCGACCAAGTGGATCTCGGAGTACGGCTCGCTCGACGAGCTGGTCCGGCGGGCCGACGAGGTCAAGGGCAAGGTCGGCGAGAAGCTGCGCGAGCACCTCGGCCAGGTGATCCACAACCGGATGCTGACCGAGCTGCGGCGCGACGTCCCCCTCGATGCCGTCCCTGGCGAGCTGCTGATGGGCCAGTGGGACCGCGAGGAGATCAACAAGCTGCTCGACACCCTCCAGATCCGCGGCGAGCTGCGTGACCGGCTCTTCAAGACCCTTGGCACCGCCGAGCCCGAGGTGAGCGAGGGCTTCGAGGTCGAGGTGACCGTGCTCGGCCCCGGAGAGGTGGGCGCGTGGCTGGCCGCGCTGCCCGAGGGCCGTGCCGGTCTGGAGTTCCGCGGCGCGTACGGCAGCGGCACCGGGCGGCTGGACGCCATCGCCATCTCCGGCGAGTCGGGCGCCGCCTACGTGGATCCCACCCAGCTCACGCCGGAGGACCAGGCGGCCCTCGGGGCGTGGCTGGCCGACGAGACGAAGCCGAAGGCCGTTCACGACGCGAAGGGGCCGCTGCTCGCCCTGTGGGACCTCGGCATGGACCTGCGCGGCCTGACCTGTGACACGGCGCTGGCGGCCTACCTGGCGATGCCGGGGCAGAGCTCGTTCCCGCTGAACGACCTCGTGCTGCGCTATCTCCATCGCGAGCTGCGCAGCGAGACCGGTGCCAATGGTCAGACCAGCCTGTTCGAGGAGGACGACGCCGCCGCGGCCGAGCTCGCCCTGCGGGCCCACGCCGTACGGGACCTCGCGGACGAGCTGGAGAAGCGCCTGTCGAGCCGGGGCGGCACCCGGCTGGTCACCGAGGTCGAGCTGCCCCTGCTGCGGGTGCTCGCGACGATGGAGCGGGCCGGCATCGCCGCCGACGGGCAGTACTTCGCGGCGCTTGAGGCCGAGTTCGGCGCGGCGGTGAAGCAGGCCGTCGAGGCGGCGCACGCGGCGGTGGGCGAGCAGTTCAACCTGGGCTCGCCCAAGCAGCTCCAGGAGATCCTCTTCGTCCGGCTGAACCTGCCCAAGACGAAGAAGACCAAGACGGGCTACACCACGGACGCGGACGCGCTGGCCTGGCTGGCCGGGCAGACCGAGCACGAGCTGCCGACGATCATGCTCAGGCACCGTGACCAGATGAAGCTGCGCACCACCGTCGAGGGCCTGATCAAGGAGATCGGCGACGACGGGCGGATCCACACCACGTTCAACCAGATCAAGGCGGCGACCGGGCGGCTCAGCTCCGAGAAGCCCAACCTGCAGAACGTGCCGATCCGCACCGCCGAGGGCCGCCGGATCCGCAAGGGGTTCGTCGTGGGCGAGGGCTACGAGACGCTGCTCACCGCCGACTACAGCCAGATCGAGCTGCGGATCATGGCGCACCTGTCCGGTGACGAGTCGCTGATCGCGGCCTTCGAGTCAGGTCACGACTTCCACCAGGCGACGGCCGCGCGGGTCTTCGACCTTCCGCCCGAGCAGGTGGACGCCGATCTGCGGGCCCGGATCAAGGCGATGAACTACGGCCTGGCGTACGGCCTGTCCGACTTCGGGTTGTCCGGCCAGCTCGGCATCCCGGTCCCGGAGGCGCGGGCGCTCAAGGACGAGTACTTCCAGGAGTTCGGCGGGGTCCGCGACTACCTGGAGGAGCTGGTCTCGCGGGCGCGCAAGGACGGCTACACCGAGACCATCCTCGGCCGTCGCCGCTACCTGCCGGACCTCACCAGCGACAACCGGCAGCGCCGCGAGATGGCGGAGCGGATGGCGCTGAACGCGCCGATCCAGGGCTCGGCCGCCGACGTGATCAAGGTCGCGATGCTCGACGTCCAGAAGGCGATCGAGGGCATGCGCTCCCGCATGCTGCTCCAGGTCCATGACGAACTCGTCTTCGAGGTCGCCCCGGGCGAGTTGGAGGAGCTCAAGAGCGCGGTCGTCGGGCAGATGTGCGCGGCGTTCGAGTTCCGCGTGCCGCTCGACGTGTCCGTGGGCGTCGGCCCGACCTGGGAGGACGCCGGCCACTGACGGGTGGCGGGATCCTCCGCCGGTATGCCGTGATTCATCAGTAAGTCGAGCACAGATGACCTTCTGCAAATTTCGGGCAGTAAGGTCAAATGACTGTGCGAAGAATTGCTCGGGCGACGTTGGTCGCCAATGCGGCGGTGATCGCGGTGGGTCTGGTGGCGTTGACGCTGCTGCCCTCCGCGGGCGATGACGAGTCCGGAGACGGGAGGGTTCCGGCCAGAGCGGCGCCGGTGGTGCCGAGCCACACGCCGCCGCCGGTCACCGCGACGGTGGAGTCGGCCCGCGCGGTCGGGGCCAACGAACTCGGCCTGGTGCCGGTGATCATGTACCACCGGCTGCTGAAGAAGCGCATCGCCTCGATCGACCGGACGCCCTCCCAACTCCGGTCCGAGCTGGAGAAGCTGGCCAAGGCCGGGTACGTGCCCATCACGGCGGCCGAGTTCGTGACCGGGAAGATCGACATCCCCGCGGGCGCGCATCCGGTCGTGCTCACCTTCGACGACGGCCACCCCTCGCACTTCGCGTTCGACGCGAACGGGATGCCCGAGAAGGACACCGCGGTGGGGATCATCTACGAGGTCGCGGCGAAATATCCCGATTTCCGGCCGGCCGCGACCTTCTGGGTGAACCGGGCCCCGTTCGGCCTGCCCGACCGGGCGCGGCAGGAGGCGGCGGTGAAGTGGCTGGTCGATCACGGGTTCGAGGTGGCCAACCACACCTACTCGCACCCCGACCTGCGCCGGCTGTCCAAGGAGGGCGTCGGTGAGCAGATCGTCCGGCAGGAGCGGCTGCTGAAGAAGCTCGGCGCCCCGCCGTCCCTCACCCTCGCCCTGCCGTACGGCTCCCGCCCGAGGAAGCCGAAGATAGCGCGAGAGGGCAAGTGGGACGGCACCCCGTACCGGTTCGAGGGGGTCTTCCTCGCCGGGGCGGAGCCCTCGGTGCCGCCGTTCGCGAAAAGCTTTGACCGTTCCGCGATCTGGCGCATCCAGTCCAACGGAAAGAAGGGGGAGTGCCGCCGCTGGTGTTCGGCCTACTGGCTGGGTTGGCTGGACAAGCATCCGGGGGAGCGGTACACGTCCGATGGGGATCCTGAGCACATCTCAATACCGAAGAGGCTTCGAGGTAATATCATTTCAAAGGCGGCGAAAAGGGTCATCGCTTACTAGCATCGCGGCCGGATTGACCTGGGACGCGTCGTCTCATATGCTGATCGCTGCGCCGTGGGCTCGCGTGCGCCTCGGACGGAGCGGGCTCGCGCTCGATCACCATCACCGTGGTTGAACGGAAAACAAGCCCATCGCGCCTCGGTCACAACGACATCTGTCCGGTTCGGAGCAATTCCACACATGACGAGCAGCACTGAGGCCACCTCGAGCACCCCGCAGGTAGCGGTCAACGACATCGGTTCCGAGGAGGCCTTCCTCGCCGCGATCGACGAGACCATCAAGTACTTCAACGACGGCGACATCGTTGAGGGCACCGTTGTCAAGGTCGATCGAGACGAGGTCTTGCTCGACATCGGTTACAAGACCGAGGGTGTCATCCCTTCGCGTGAGCTCTCGATCAAGCACGATGTCGATCCCGCCGACGTCGTCGAAGTCGGCGAGCACGTCGAGGCCCTGGTCCTCCAGAAGGAGGACAAGGAAGGCCGCCTCATCCTGTCCAAGAAGCGCGCTCAGTACGAGCGGGCCTGGGGCACGATCGAGAAGATCAAGGACGAGGACGGCATCGTCACCGGCACGGTCATCGAGGTCGTCAAGGGTGGTCTCATCCTCGACATCGGCCTCCGCGGCTTCCTGCCGGCCTCCCTGGTCGAGATGCGCCGCGTCCGCGACCTGCAGCCGTACGTCGGCCGCGAGCTCGAGGCGAAGATCATAGAGCTGGACAAGAACCGCAACAACGTGGTCCTGTCCCGCCGTGCCTGGCTGGAGCAGACCCAGTCCGAGGTTCGCCAGACGTTCCTCAACACCCTGCAGAAGGGTCAGGTCCGCAAGGGCGTCGTGTCCTCGATCGTCAACTTCGGTGCGTTCGTGGACCTCGGCGGCGTCGACGGACTGGTGCACGTCTCCGAGCTCTCCTGGAAGCACATCGACCACCCGTCCGAGGTCGTCGAGGTCGGCCAGGAGGTCACGGTCGAGGTTCTCGACGTCGACATGGAGCGCGAGCGCGTCTCCCTCTCGCTCAAGGCGACGCAGGAAGACCCGTGGCAGCAGTTCGCCCGCACCCACCAGATCGGCCAGGTCGTCCCGGGCCGCGTCACCAAGCTGGTGCCGTTCGGTGCGTTCGTCCGCGTCGAGGAGGGCATCGAGGGCCTGGTCCACATCTCCGAGCTGGCCGAGCGCCACGTGGAGATCCCGGAGCAGGTCGTGCAGGTGGGCGACGAGATCTTCGTCAAGATCATCGACATCGACCTGGACCGCCGCCGCATCTCCCTCTCGCTGAAGCAGGCGAACGAGGGCGCGATGGGCGCCGACGTCGAGTTCGACCCCACGCTGTACGGCATGGCGGCGACCTACGACGACCAGGGCAACTACATCTACCCCGAGGGCTTCGACGCCGAGACCGGCGAGTGGCTCGAGGGCTTCGACAAGCAGCGCGAGGAGTGGGAGCGGCAGTACGCCGAGGCCCAGGCTCGCTTCGAGGCCCACAAGTCGCAGGTCGAGAAGGCTCGCCAGGAGGAGGCGGAGGCCAGCGAGGCCGCTCCGTCGTCCTACTCCGGCGAGACCGCCACCCCGTCCCAGACCGGTGGCGGCGCGCTCGCCTCCGACGAGGCGCTCGCCGCCCTGCGCGAGAAGCTGGCCGGCGGCCAGAGCTGACCGCTCGGGATGTGAAGTAAGCACGGGAAGGCCCCGCTTCGGCGGGGCCTTCTCGCGTTTTCCTCCTTCTCTCGCGTTTCCCGCCGTCTTCTCCGTGATCTTCTTCACCGCCCCGCTGCCGATAGGGTGGCGGCGTGGCGGACATCGAGAGGGCGTCGCCCGCCGACGCCGGGGAGATCCTCACCCTGCAACGCGCGGCGTACGTGACCGAGGCCCAGATGTACGGCGATCCCTTCATCGCCCCCCTCGTCGAGTCGTTCGAACAGCTCCGCAAGGTGATTGAGACCGGCGTGGTGCTCAAGGCCGTCGAGGGCACGCGCATCGTCGGCTCCGTGCGCGGACGGCTGCCTGACGGAGCTCAGGACGGCGGTGCGGGGCGTGGACCCACGAGAAGGCCGGAGCACGAGGCGGGCGGGCGGCCCGGCCGTGCGTGCCTCGTGGGCCGCCTCGTGGTCGCTCCGGACCGGCAGGGCACGGGCATCGGCACCGCCCTGCTCGAGGCTCTCCACGCGGCGGTGCCCGAGGCCACCGCTTTCGACCTCTTCACCGGGCACCTGTCGGAGGGCAACCTGCGGCTCTACCGCCGCCTGGGGTACCGGGAGACCCGCAGGGAGCGCGTCCAGGATCACCTCACCCTGATCCACTTGCGGCGCGAGGCGATCTCCCGATAAAGCGCCATTCTTTGCCCAATATGGGCCCGCCTACCGGGGGCGGAAGGCTCCCGATAGGCTGCGGGCGTGGTGAAGGTGGGCCTCACGGGCGGCATCGGGTCGGGTAAGAGCGAGGTCTCCAGGCGCCTCGCGGAGTACGGGGCGGTCGTCATCGACGCCGACAAGATCGCGCGTGAGGTGGTGGAGCCCGGGACCGAGGGGCTCAAGGAGATCGTCGAGGCGTTCGGCGAGACCGTGCTCCGCCCGGACGGCGGTCTCGACCGCGAGAGGCTCGGTTCCATCGTCTTCGCGGACGCGGGGAAGCTGGCCGTGCTCAACGGGATCGTCCACCCCAGGGTCGGCGAACGGGTGAGCGAGCTCCAGGAGGCCGCGTCCGAGGACGCGATCGTGGTGTACGACGTCCCGCTGCTCGCGGAGAACAACCTCGCGTCGATGTACGACGTCGTCGTCGTCGTGGACGCGTCCGACGAGATCCGCCTGGACCGCCTCACGCGATGTCGCGGCATGTCCGAGCGGGACGCGCGGGCGCGCATCGCCGCGCAGGCCGCCAGGGACGACCGGCTGAAGATCGCCGATGTGGTGATCGGCAACGAGGGCCCTCTTGAGGATCTCGACGCCCGGGTGGCCGAGCTCTGGGAGGACCTGCGGGCCAGGGCCGTGTAGCCCTCCCAAGGCGGCGTAGCCCCTGCCGGGGCCGTGTGAGGGCCGTTTGAGGGCCGCCCGCGCGGTGGCGGAGGGGAAGGTCCGGCTCGGGTACGGAAATGTCGGTGGCCCGGCGTAGGTTATGCAGACGTGAGGCCCGTAACCGACTTGCAGCGTAAAGTGGCGCCCTTCGAGGTGGTCACCGACATGACGCCCTCCGGCGACCAACCGTCCGCGATAGCGGACCTGGAGCGCCGGGTCAAGGCGGGAGACAAGGACAACGTCCTGCTGGGCGCCACCGGCACCGGCAAGACCGCGACGGTCGCCTGGCTGATCGAGCGTCTGCAGCGCCCGGCGCTGGTCATGCAGCCGAACAAGACGCTCGCCGCGCAGTTCGCCAACGAGCTGCGCGAGATGCTGCCGAACAACGCCGTCGAATATTTCGTGTCGTATTACGACTACTACCAGCCCGAGGCATACGTTCCGCAGAGCGACACCTACATCGAGAAGGACTCCTCGATCAACGAGGAGGTCGAGCGGCTGCGTCACTCGGCGACCAACTCGCTGCTGACCCGCCGTGACACCGTCGTGGTGGCCTCGGTGTCGTGCATCTACGGCCTGGGCACCCCGCAGGAGTACGTCGACCGCATGGTCCGGCTCAAGGTCGGCCAGGAGATCGAGCGCGACCAGCTCCTGCGCAAGCTCGTCGACATGCAGTACGCGCGCAACGACCTGTCCTTCACGCGGGGCACGTTCCGGGTGCGCGGCGACACGATCGAGATCATCCCGCAGTACGAGGAGCTCGCCGTCCGCATCGAGATGTTCGGCGACGAGATCGAGAAGCTCGCCACACTGCACCCGCTGACCGGCGAGGTGATCACCGAGGATCCGGAGCTGTACATCTTCCCGGCCTCGCACTACGTCGCGGGTCCCGAGCGGATGGAGCGGGCCGTCCGCGACATCGAGGCGGAGCTGGCCGAGTCCCTCAGCCGGATGGAGCAGCAGGGCAAGCTGCTGGAGGCCCAGCGGCTGCGGATGCGCACGACCTACGACATCGAGATGATGCGCCAGATCGGCACCTGCTCCGGCATCGAGAACTACTCCCGCCACATCGACGGGCGGGGGCCGGGGACCGCTCCGCACACCCTGCTCGACTACTTCCCCGAGGACTTCCTGCTCGTCCTGGACGAGTCGCACCAGACCGTGCCGCAGATCGGCGCGATGTACGAGGGAGACGCCTCGCGCAAGCGCACCCTCGTCGAGCACGGGTTCCGGCTGCCGTCCGCGATGGACAACCGCCCGCTCAAGTGGGAGGAGTTCCTGGAGCGGATCGGGCAGACCGTCTACCTGTCCGCCACGCCGGGGCCGTACGAGCTGGGCCGCAGCAAGGGCGACGTGGTCGAGCAGGTCATCCGCCCGACCGGGCTGGTCGACCCTGAGGTCGTCGTCAAGCCGACCAAGGGCCAGATCGACGACCTGATGCACGAGATCCGGGTGCGCACGGAGAAGGACGAGCGGGTCCTGGTCACCACCCTGACCAAGAAGATGGCGGAGGACCTCACCGACTACCTCCTGGAGAACGGCATCCGCGTGCGTTACCTGCACAGCGAGGTCGACACCCTCAGGCGGATCGAGCTGCTGCGCGAGCTGCGCATGGGCGAGTTCGACGTGCTGGTCGGCATCAACCTGCTCCGTGAGGGCCTCGACCTGCCCGAGGTGTCCCTGGTGGCCATCCTGGACGCCGACAAGGAGGGATTCCTGCGCTCGGAGACCTCGCTGATCCAGACGATCGGCCGTGCCGCGCGAAACGTGTCCGGCCAGGTCCACATGTACGCCGACAAGGTCACCCCGAGCATGGAGCGGGCCATCGAGGAGACCAACCGGCGGCGGGCCAAGCAGATGGCCTACAACTCCGCGAACGGGCTCGACCCCCAGCCGCTGCGCAAGAAGATCGCCGACATCCTGGACAGCCTCGCCAGGGAGGACGCCGACACGGCCCAACTGCTCGGCGGCGGAGGGCGCCAGCAGTCGCGCGGCAAGGCGCCGGTGCCCGGACTCGCGTCCCGCACGGCCGGCCAGCACGCCAAGGCGATCGTCGGGGAGATGCCCCGGTCCCAGCTGGAGGCCCTGGTCGAATCCCTCACCGAGCAGATGCACACGGCGGCCGCCGACCTGCAGTTCGAGGTCGCGGCCCGGCTGCGCGACGAGATCAAGGAGCTCAAGCGCGAGCTTCGCGACATGCGCGAAGCCGGGGTGAAATGACCGATCCGATACGGTACGTCCGCAGGTGATCTACAGGACGGGGTGACGGACATGCGGCCGGCGGTGGGTGATCGGCTCCGGCGTTGCTCGGCGTGCGACTGCTGGGAGTACGGCGGGGCTCCGGACTGCGCGCGGTGCCGGGTGCTGGTCGACGAGATCGTGGACGACGGCTGGCGGGAGTTCGTCTCCCGGGAGTTCGGCATGATCACGCTGAAGGAGGAGCCCGGCATCGCCGCGATGGTCGTGGACGAGCCCGACCGGCATGACTGGCGGGTGGTGGACGCCGCCATGGACCGGCTGGTCTGCGCCGACTGCGGGAGCAGCCTGGGCGGGGGGCCGGTCGGCTGCCCCACCTGTGACCGGTCTCACGGCTTCCGCTATTCGGCCGTCGAGACCGACCGCCCCGGCGTCCACTGGGGCAACGAGCACGCCATCCGGGTCAGCGTCTCGATCGTCCGCAACCCGCACCGCACTTCGGCTGCCGATCTGCTGGGCCGCCGGGCGGCGCTGGCGCCCGCGCTGGCCGGTCACCACTTCACGACGGAGGCCGCCCAGCGGATGGGCGCGCTGATCAAGAAGGGCGCGACGTACGCGGAGCTGGCCCGTCTCTTCGACTTCCTGGCGGACACGGCCGACCTCTGAGCGGGTCCGAGCGCCCTCAGGTCGGCTCCGCCGTACGGGCGGCCCTGCGCGAGGCGCGATACCGGCGGACGCGGCGGGTGAGGCGCCAGCCGACGAAGGCCAGCACCGCGACCGCCACGACGACCAGCACCGGCAGGAAGATCGCGATGAGGCTCATGCCGAGCGCGCCCGCGTCCTCCACCGTGCTGACGACAGGGGCGCCCACTCCGGCGGTGGTGACGTTCACGACCGGGCGGGCGCTCGCCTTCACGGCGTGCACCGCGAGGGCGACGGCGATGCCGAGGATCCAGCCGACGGCGGGATGCTCGGCCATCCAGGCCGAGTTGTCCAGCTCCGCCGCGGCGGTGGTGGCGCTGAAGACCACGCCGCCGGACGCGGGACGCACGGCGGTCTGGATGATGTCGTTGACGTGATCGACGACCGGGACCTTGTCCTATTCGAGTCGGCCCTGTTAGAGGCGCCGACATGGCCTCTGAGCTGGTGTGATCTCAATGTGAATCCTCCAGTGTCCCCCAGTGTCCTCCAGTGTCAGCCAAGATCACCGCGCATGCGTGACGCACGATCATGAAAAACGCCCCGCCGCCGAGAAGGCGACGGGGCGCAGTCGTGCGCGGGGTTCAGCCTTCGGCCGGCCAGTGGTCGACGGGGGAGACGTACGAGCCGCGCCGGGCCACCGTGTAGACCCAGCCCTGCTCGCGCAGCAGCGCGACCGCCCGCCGTACGGTCTCCTTCGCGACGCCGTACTCCTGCATCAAGTGCTGCTCGCTCGGCAGCGGGCGCTCCGGCTGCCAGCGGCCGGCGCGGATGCGCTCGACGAGATCGGCCGCGACCCTCCGGTACGGCGGGAGGTTGGCCGGCTCCCGGGGGGCCGCCTCTGGCGATGAGCCGACGAATGTGCCCTCGCCGGGGAGCGTGTAGACGAGCTGCTCGTCTTTCAGGGCACCGATGGCGCGGCGGGCGGTCGTGCGGGCGATGCCGTACTGGCGGACCATCTCTGGCTCGGAGGGGATCGCCTGGCCGGGCGCGAGCTCGCCGGACTTGATCTGGGCCCGCAGCAGTGCCGCCAGTTGGGCGTAGACGGGTGTCGATGATCCATGATCAAGCACGCTGGGAGACTATTGATCTATCTCGTCGGTCCCCTGAGCTGCTACATCCCAGCGCTGAGAAGATACAGGGGGTAGGTCAGTAAACCGATTATGAGTGGCGCTCGTCTCCTATGTGGGCCAGCTCACGCCGAGGCGGCCCAACCGGGGATGGGCCCGTCTCCTCCATGGGGGAGGCGGGGCCATCAATCACTTACCCGTGATGATGACCTCATCGCTGGGAAGTAGCCGGGGCGCAACGCCCTCGGTCTCAACGACGACCAGGCCCACTCCTTCGTCGAGCCCCATCGTGATCCGCTCCTCCGGAGTGGTCTGGCGAAACCAGACCCGCGTCTTGGAGTCGATCGCGAGCGTCTCACGCTCAGGCTGGACGCGAACCTGTGACCCTTCACCCTTCTTGGTGGCGACCAGTCCCTCGGCGCGCAGTACGCCGAGCGCCTTACGGACGGCTTCGCGGCCGACGCCGTACTGCGTGGCCATCTCGTGTTCGCCGGGGAACACCGTGCCGGGCGCCAGTTCGCCGGCGCGGATCATCTCCCGCAGCCCGTGGGCGAGCTGCAGGTAAACCGGTGTGTGGCTTCGCACATTGATCTCCACAGACATGAGGGTAGGGGCAGACAGCCAAATTGTGATCTTGTGCGCCTGTCCGCATAGACACTTATACAGTCTGTTTGCCTGTACGTACATGTGCTACGGTCCGGACCATGACCTTCCGTGATCTGAGGGAGCGGTACGGCTCCGAATGGGTGATCCGTGACGACCCGACGCCATCAGCGACCCGGCGCCAGCAGCTCGACGACTGGGAGCGCAAGGCACAGCCGGACCTGACGATGAACCTCTGGGCGGCCGACGCCGTGGAGCTCGGCGAGCAGCTGGCCGAGCAGGAGCGGCTCTTGGAGAAGGCCCGCGCGTGAGCTTCATGGGCTACGCGGAGCATGGACCGCATGTCGCGCACGCCCTCGCCACGTGCGAGGCGATCGAGTGGCATGAGGCGGTTGCTCCGGGCCCGCGATGCCGAGCTCTCCGGTGGACCTGCAAGTGCCGGGCGCCGCGCTACTTCCTGTACACGGGCGGCGGCCGTCTCTTCATCGGCCGGCTAGACGGCCGGGGCTGGCACGAGAGCACGCGGTTGCCCTACCGCCAGGCCGAGGAGCTGTGGATGCGGATCCTGTCCGGTGAGGCCCGATGACCCGGCAGCCGCCACAACGCAAGACCAAGGAGGTCCGCGGCTGGAGCGTGGAGATCTCCTGCGATGGAGAGATCTGGGAGCGCGACTACACCATGGCCACCTACGAGACACGACGCGGCATCCGCTCCCGTGACGACCACCAGGCGGTCGCGACCGAGATGCTCCACCAGATCGCCCGGTGTTCCCCGCACCACTGGTGGCGGATGAAGTACACGGTCACCGACAGCCGGGACCCGGTGCTCCGGGTGGCCGGTGTGGAGGTCTACGAGCCGCCGCCAGGCCGCCGGCCATGTGACTGCATCAGGTAGCCCCTGCTGAGCTGCTCCGCTGGTCGCCTGGCCATCGCGACCGCGGAGCTTTGGTGGCCCCGGGCCTCGCTGGGGGGCGAGGGGGGAAGACGGGGCCACCACCCCCAACAACAAGAACGGCCCCCGACCGGTGACCAAAACACCGGCCGAGGGCCTCGCCCAGAACGACCTACCAACGAGGAGTCCCGGGTTATGCGTGACCCTAACGACGGCGTGATCGACGCGCCAGACCTGATCGAGGCCGAGGCCGAGCAGCCTCGCCGCTTCCTGTCCCGTCTCCGGCCCTTCCGTCGCGAGCGGATCGCCTCCGAGAAGCCGTCCCGCTCCGTCCCGGCGCCCCGCCGGGGCCGTCCATCTCGCGGCGAGTCCATCGCAGTGGCCGCCCTCGGCGTGCTCCTCGTCGGCCTCATCGCCGTCGCCTTCCGCGGCTCCTGGACAGCGCACCGGGACGCGGCTCTGAGCGCTCATTTCGACCGAGCCGGGGCAGACCTCTACCCGTTCGCCCCGGACGGGCTGATCATCATCGCCCTGATCGCGGCGATGGTCCTGCGGCACTCCCGGGGCGCGCGGTTCTACTGCCTGACCGTCGTCGGGATCTTCACGGCGACGTCGTACGTCATCAACCACCTGCACGGACTCGGATGGTTCGCCATGCGGCCGGGCACGACCGAGCTCGTGACGCCGCTCCCGTGGGGCGTCGTCGCGCTCGTCGCTCTCCAGGTCATCGCGGCGATCTTCTTCGGGTCGCACATCCTCGTGCACGTCTTCCGGCACCTGTTCCCGGGCGTTGGCCACGGCCATCGGCATGATTTGGATTCCGAATCTCTCGATAGCGAGACGGCGGCCGAGGGCGGCCAGGAGCGCGCTGGGACGGCTCCCGAAGGCGATCCGAACACGAACCTGGAGGAGTCGGAGGGGGCCGAGCCGGACCCGCGCGAGGTCGCACGGCTGGTGTACGCCGCGTGCCTGGAGGCCGGGGTGGAGCTGTCGCGTCGGAAGCTCTCCGAGGTCGCTCGGATCAGTGAGCGGCAGGCGGGCTACATCAAGACCGACGTCGAGGTGGGCGGCGACCAGGAGCCGACCGACGAAGAACTGACCGCCGGCATGACGCCCGCCGAGACGCTCACCGGTCCGGGGATCAGCGCGCTGCGTCGCGAGTACCACGCCGTGAACGGGACGGCCCGGAACGGCAGCACGGGAGGTGATCGGCTGTGAGGACCGTCTACGTCGTGACGACGGTGGGCACCTGGCGCGCGGAGGTCCGGCGGCTGGTCCTGACTGCGCTCGGGCCGCTGCTCCTGGCGCTCGCCGTCCTCGGGCACCTCCTGGTGCTCGTCCTGGGCGCGGCCGACGCGCTGGTCATGGCCGCCATTGGTGTGCCGCGTCTCGCCTGGTGCGCGCGGCCGATCGTCGAGGAGGCCCGCGCGCAGTGGCGGGAGATCCTCGGAGAGGACTTCTCATGAGTACCCGGAACCGGATTCCCGAGCTGTCCAACATCCCGTGGGCGGGGCCAAAGTCCATCACGGAGTACGCGAAGATCGGCCGCGCGCTCACCCGCGATCTGGGTGAGGAGTTCAACATGGGCTCGGACGAGTTGTACGCCGTGCTTGTCCGCTCCTACAAGGGCCACTCCGTGCTGGCGCTGTTCGGCGCCCCCGACGTTCGGATGCGCGCCCGGCGCACGGTGAAGCGGCTGAAGCGCGCGGCCGAGCTGCAGCGCGGCGCGGCCGTCGAGCTGGTGAAGTTCCACGCCCAGTTCCGCAAGGAGTTCGTCGACGTGCTCCCGCAGGCCAAGCCGGAGAAGCAGCGCAAGGTGGAGTTCAATTGGGAGGACGACGACTGATGGCCTCCACGCGAACGGCCGCCGTTCCGGCGGTCCCCGACGTCACCGACACGAGCATGGAGCGCCTGGCCGCCCGCGCCGTGAGCAAGGTCATGCTCTACGCGACGCCGTGGTTCGTCGGCGTGCTCGTCTTCGGCCTCGGCGTCGCCCTGTACTACACGCTGGGCGGCACCACAGAGTGGGTCGCCTGGTCGGCAGTGCTCACCACCATGGGCGTCCTCGTCCTCACGGGCGTGACGTACGGCCAGTCCCACGCCCGCGGCCCCTGGGGCAAGGCACACACCACGCTGTCCACGTTCCTGGCCGGCATGTGGGTAGTCGCCTGCGTGATCGCCGGTCCCGGCCATCCGCTGATCTGGCGTCTCGGCGTCATCGGCGGCATCACCGTGGCGCTCACCTGGGACATCCGCACCGCGATCCGCCGCAAGGGCTGGGACGCCCCCGGCGTCATCCACGACAAGCTCGGGTTCCTCTTCGACCAGGCCCACGCGATGCCCGGCGCGAAGATGAAGACGGTCGAGCAGGGCGACGCGAAGATCAAGGCCAAGTTGGAGTTGCCCGCCGGGGAGAAGATCGCCGAGGACGCGCAGAAGAAAGCGCCGTACATGGAGTCCGGGATGCATCTGCCGCCCGGTTCGTTGACCGTCACTGTGGACCCGGACGATGCGTCGCGGGCTGACGTCGTCCTGTCCGACCCGCGCGTGATGAAGAAGCCGATCCCGTGGCCCGGCCCGGCCTGGCCCGGCGGCTCGATCGCGGACCCGCTGCGGGTCGGCGTCTGGCAGGACCTGGACGTCGTCGAGTACTGCATCCTCGGGCACCACTTGCAGCTGATGGGCATGACCGGTGCCGGCAAGTCCATCGGCGGCTGCTGGAACATCCTCGGCGAGGCGATCACCCGCACCGACGTGGCGGTGTTCGCGGCCGACGTCACCAAGGGCACGCAGACGCTCGGGCCGCTCGCCCCCGCGCTGCACCGCCTGGAGACCACGCCGGAGGGCGCCCGCGCGATGCTCCGCGATCTCCAGAGCAAGGTGAAGGAGCGCACCAGCCAGCTCGCCGCCAAGGGCCTCCAGAAGTGGAAGCCCGGGTGCGGGCTCGCCTACTGGGTGATCTGGCTCGAAGAGTGCCCAGACATCTTCGACACCATGTCGGACAAGGAGATGGAGTCCTTTCTGTCTCTGGCGAAGGCGCTCCGGTCCGGCGGCGGCTCGATCTTCCTGTCCCTGCAGCGGTCGGACTACACGCAGATGCCGACCATCGCGCGCGGCCAGCTCGGCAACATGTGCTTCGGCGTCCAGTCGTCATCCGATGCCGCGTTCGGCCTGTCCGAGGCGATGCAAGACGCCGGGGCCCGGCCTGAGCTGTGGGAGAACGGCCAGCCCGGTATGGCCTACCTCGGGGCGCCCACGATCGCGCGGGAGCGGATCGCAATGCCGCTCCGGACGTACGCCTGGGGCATGAAGGACGGGGACTTCGACGACGAGCGGGCATCCGCGGCGATGCGCGAGCACGCTGCGAAGTGGCCGGCCGCCGCCAAGAAGGTGGACACGACCACCGCGGCGCTCTCCCAGGTCTCGAGTTCTCCGGCGGCCGGGACCACCGAGCCCGGCGAGGACCAGGAGGAGGACGAGGAGGTGAAGAACGTGAGTACCGAGTACCTGGAGACCGACGACCCCGATCCGACCGTCCAGGCGGACGCCGACGACGAGATCGAGGAACTGCCCGAGGGCGACCCGCCGTGGGAGTTCGCCCCGCCCGGCCGCCGGATGACTGCGGAGGAGCGCGGCGCGGCGCTCATGGCTCGGTTGCAAGAGCTGTGGGATGAGGGAGCGAGGGAGTTCTCCTCCGGGGACTTCAAGCCGCTGTGGGAGTCGACGGATATCTCCCGTGCCTGGATCCAGAAGCAGCTCAAGAAGCTCGACGCGGCCGGGGTGCTGGGCGGCTATGACGACGAACGGCAGATGTACCTGATGCCGGAGCGGCCCGAGCTTCCTTGATCGCGTGGCACCCCTCGGGGTGCCACGGTAGGGGGCTGGGGGAGGGAGTTACAGGTCAGGAGGGGTGCCACGGTTCGTGGCACCCCTTCGTGGCACCTGCGTGGCAGGAGTGTGGCACCCGGGCGTGGCACCCCTGGCAGCAAGATCAACAAGCGCGCCGGGCGCATCCCACGCGCAGCCGTACGCGCGCGAGTCATGAGGTTGGCGGCCGGTGCCGACCGATGGTGTACCGCACCTCATGCCGGCTCGCGTCCCTGCGGGTGACATTGACCTCGACCACCCGCCCCTCGGCGCTGCCGGCCGTGGCGATGGTCATGCGGGTGACGCACAGCACCGGCACACCAGGCGCGAGCGCGAGAAGCCGGGCCTCCTCTGGAGTGGCGGCCCGCGCCGTGATGACGCCTTCCCAATCGAGGATGCCCCAGTCGAGGTCCTGTTCCATGCGGTCATAGATGCCGCCCGGCCCCGTGTCAGTTGCCGCGAGGACGGTGCCGGCGGCCAGGTCCGCGGGGAGGTAGGAGGTGGCGAGCTGCACGGTGCGGCCCGTGGCGGGGTCGCCCATGACGCGGTCGCGGATGATGACCTCGGCGCCGGGGTCCAGGCCGAGGATGGGGACGATGTCCGGCGGGCACGGCCCTGTGGTGACGGTGGGCGGCTGGACGGGCCGCAGCGACTGCACTGTCTGGCTGAAGTAGTAGCCGAGCTCATCCCGGTAAGCCACCGTGTCCAGGGTGAGGGCCTGGCGGGCGGGCTGAGGCCGTACGGTCGTGCCCCCCTTACGGACGGGCTGGACGAGGCCCTCAGCGGTGAGCGCTGCCACAGCGCGCCGGATGGTGGTCCTGCTGCACCCGTACTGCTCTTCAAGCTTCGACTCGTGCGGGATCTTCGTGCCGGGCGGGTAGCGGCCGGTAATGATTGCGTCGCGGAGCTGCGCCGCGACCTCCTCCCATCGGGCCATGACGTCCCCTCCTCCTCAGTTTTGCCATTACATCACTATCTATTGACGGGATGGATACCCGCGCTCACACTCCGAATAGATAACTACCTAATCCGGAGGTGGTACGGATGTTAGAGGACTTCGAGCGAGGACGCGTCACCGCGTTCTTCCGCCGGGTCGCCGACACGATCCCCATCCCCGACCGGCCCGCAAGCCTGGTCATCACCCACCTGCTCGCAGAACGCCCCGCGTTCCTTCACGCCGTGGCCCGCATCTCCAACGTCGCGGCCGTGCTGCCCAAGCCCCGCTCGATCAACGAGGGGGCCCTGCGCGAGATCAGCCCCACCATGCAGGTGGACGCCCTCGACCGGCGAACCTTCGCCGACCCCGACCAGGTCCTGGCCTACGTCGAATCCCGCGCCGCCGGGAAGCGCCTGGCCCTGCTCGACGTCGGCGGATACTTCGCCCCCGCCCTGGAGCACCTGTGCGCGCGCTTCTCCGGCCAGATCATCGGTGTGGTGGAGGACACCGAAAACGGCCACCAGCGCTACGCCGAGCTCGACAAGGTCCCGTGCCCGGTCTACAGCGTCGCGAGGAGCCCGCTGAAGGATCCCGAGGACTACCTGGTCGGCCAGTCCGTCGTCTTCTCCACTGAGGCCCTCGTGCGCTCGCGTGACGACATCCTGAACGGCCGCCCGGCCTGCGTCATCGGCTACGGCAAGCTCGGCCGCTCCATCGCGGCGATGCTGCACGCCAAGCACGTCGGCGTGACCGTGTACGACGTCGATCCGGTGCGCCGTGTCCAGGCGCTCTCCATGGGCTTCCGGACGGCCGCCACGCTGGCCGAGGCGCTCGCCGGAGCCGGGATCGTGGTGTGCGCCACCGGGAACTTCGCTCTCCGGGAAGACGACTTCGCTCACGTCGCCAACGGCGCATACATCGCGAGCGTCACCAGCTCCGATGACGAGCTGGAGCTGTCGGCGCTCACCGGCCTATACGCGCGCACCGTCGTGGAGCCGCACGTCACCCGGTACACGCGCACGGGCCACTACTTCTACGTGCTGGCGGACGGGAACGCGGTCAACTTCCTGCACGGCGCGTCAGTGGGGAACTTCATCCTGCTGGTGCAGGCCGAGATCCTCGCCGCGCTCGCTCTGCTCGCCTCCCGCGACCACGACCCGGGCATGTGGGAGGTTCCGTCCGATGTCCGGCAGTCGGTGGCAGCGATCTGGCTCCGGCACTTCGATGGGGTGTCATGACCGTGACCCGCGAGGAGATCAGCGCCGTCCTGGCGCGCTACCTCACCGCCCACCCTGACCGTGCCGTCGACGTCGCGCCCCTCGCCGAGGCGCTCGCAGGCGGCCAGGACCTTGCCTCGCGCAAGACCTTCCCCCTGCACGTCACCGCCAGCGCGGCGGGGATCGACGTCACCGGCCGCGTCCTGATGATCCACCACCGGGCGCTGGACCGCTGGCTCCTACCCGGCGGCCACGTCGAACACCAGGACGTCAGCCTGTACGGCGCGGCCCTGCGTGAGCTGGAGGAGGAGACCGGCATCCCCTGGCAGCACGCCGTCTCCCCGCCCGCCCACGATGTCGCGCCGGTGGACATCGACGTCCACGAGATCCCGGCCAACCCTGCCAAGGACGAGCCCGCGCACCTGCACGCCGATTTCCGTTTCGCCTTCTGGGTGAAGGACACGACGATCGCCCTCCAGGTCGAGGAGGTCGCCGCGTTCGCCTGGCGGCCCGCCTCCGAACTGCCCACCGCCCGCCTCGCCGCGAGCGTCGCCGCCATCTAGCCCTACACGCACCGAAAACGCCCCCGCCCTCCCGAAGGAGGACGGGGGCGTCGTGTTGTTCGGCTCGCGCTCGGCTACCGCTGGCCGGGCTCCCGCTCACTGGTCCGCAGCCAGCCCGGCAGGATCGCCTGAACGCCGGGGAGTGCCATCACCCGCGCCAGCCCACCAGCCGCGGCGAGCGCGCCGGCGACCCACGGAAGGGTGCTCGGGATGCCCGCCGTGTCGACCACCGCGGGCAGCACGATGGCGATCGCCACGACCGTCTGCAGGATCGTTCGGAGCGAGCGTTTCGTGTCGTTGGACATGACCCCTCCAATGAGGTCGAGGATCTATAAGACCGGCGAGAATTCGCAGGTCACTGGTAGCGGTGCAGGATCGCCTTGAAGAGAGAGGCCGTCTCCAGGCGGACCGTCCCCGTCGAGGTGTGCCGGATGGTGAGGCGGCCCCGGTTGGCCGCACTCAGCTTGAAGTGGCCGGTCAGGTCGGTCTCCACGCGGCCGTCAGCGTCGGCCCGGACGGTCTTGAGTTGCCCGTTGGGCCAGGCGATGTCCACGAGGGACCCGTCCGCCGCGTGCCGGGTCAGGCCGAGCTCGACCGCCTCGCCGGGCGCCAGGCCAGCCAGGGCGACGTGCGCGGCGAGATCCGCCCACATGTCCGCGTTGGGGGCGATGGACTGGCCGCCGGCCGGGTGCCAGCCCGCGGTGTCGCGCCACTCTGCGGTCCACCACGGCTGGTAGTTCTCGCCGGACGGGATGACGACCTCGTTCTCCAGGCCGAGGGACACGATCTCGGGCATCTCTTCCTCCTTCGTGGGCTGCGGTGCGGGCGTGGGCGTGGTGGACGGGCGGGGCGCTCCGGCGCGAACCCAGGCGTACAGCGGGCCGCCGGGGCAGTCCGTGGAGTAGCCGTCGCGGTGGCCCTTGATCTCGGTCCCGGCGCCGCCCTCGCGCCGCAGCCACGCGATGGCGTCGAGGATGCCGAGCAGCATGTCGTCGTTCGGTTCGACGAGTCCGGAGTTGCCGAGCAGGCCGAGCACGGCGTAGTGCCCGGAGTTGCGCCCGGGTCCGTTGGCTGCGGGTAGGTGGTGCGGTCCGCGGCCGACGAAGACGAGCCGATGCCAACACACGGCCGCGCTGTAACCGATGTCCATCCAGCCGTTGCCGTCCATGTGCTGCCGCTGGATCGCGCGCACCCGGGCCACGCACAGGTCGTGGTCGTCCATCATCCGGGGGTCCTCGCGGCCGCCGGTGTAGTGGACCTTCACGCCGCGAGTGGAGGCCAGCGGGGAGTAGGAACCTCGAGGGGCGCGGGCGCCCCACTCGGAGCGGGAGACGAGATCTATGGCCATGTCAGCCTCCACTCGGGTGGTTGGTCAGGTGGTCCTCGAACCGCTTCGTCAGCAGATCCACCTTCACCTCGGTTCGCACGACTGTGTCCTTCAGGCTGTGGCCGTGGTTCGGCGACACCTCGGCGTGGACCTTGTCGGCGGTTTCCTGGACGGCCTGCGTGCTCTGCTGCACCTTGCGGATCTGCTCTGCGATCCACTTCTTGAGTGGGCGGAGGACGACCCAGCGGACGATGGCGCCGATCGCCGCGAGTGCGGCGGCGACGGTCCCGCTGTAGATGATCAGGTCCCCCAAGCTGCGGACCGTCATACGGTGACTCCTTGTTGTCGGATTGTGGTCAACCTGCTCGCGTTACTGCGCGTCTTGCAGGACGCTGAGATTCCTCCCGGTTCCCCCGACCCTTGAGGCCCCGATGAGCGACATGCAGCCCTACCAGGGCGATCCGTACGGCCGGCCCTACACGCCTCCGCAGCAGCATTGGCAGGGCGGGCCGCAGTACCCGCCGTACGGCGCGCAGCCGATCTACATCCAGGCGCCGCCGACGTCGGGGTACGCGACCGCGAGCTTGGTCTTCGGGATCCTCGGCGTGGTGGGCGGCTGGTGCGCCTTCGGTATCCCGTGCGTGCTCGCCGTCCTGTTCGGGCACATCGCCCTGGTCGAGACGAAGAGCGGCCGTAAGGGAGGCCGCGGTATGGCGATCGCCGGCCTGATCCTCGGCTACGTGGTCGTCATCCCTGCCGTCGCCTTGGCGGTCATGATGTTCGGGGGATCGATCCTCGACGCAGGCACCAACTAGGCGCCGAGCCTTTGCGCCTGGCGCTCCCCGTCGCGGTCCCGTAGCCAGACCACGCCCGAGACGTCTGTGACTCGTATCCACACGACCCGCTGCCCGGCCACCGTGTCCCGGAGCGCCGGCCGCCAGGAGGACGCCGAGGGGCGTACGCCGCGCGGGACAACCGCGAGGTAGATCGTGGACAGGTCCGCGGGGTCGTGCTCGTAGGAGACGGTGAGCTTCATGCGATCTCCAGAGCGACGGGCGCGATCCGGACCGGCTGCTCGGTCGTGTCGGTGAGCCTGAGCCACGGCTGGTAGTCGCCCTGCGGGGGCGCGACGACGTTGCCGCCGAAGGAACCGACGAGCAGCGCCACGTAGTAGTCCCCCTTGACCCCGGAGGCGACGGCGTCGGCCCACAGGGCGTGTCCGGAGTCACCGACCACGACGGCGGGCTTCCAATCGCCGGACGTCGGCCGGGCCCCGCCGGAGAGAAGCGCCACCTCGGCCCCCGAGCTCGGCGGCTCCCCCGTCACGCCGAAGTACAGATACTCAGTGCTCTCGTGCTGAAGCACGACGCTCATATCCCCACTCCTGTCACTTCGCGGCTCACATCCGGCCCGTCCAACTCGCGCCGGGCGGCGGGGCCCTCGAGGGCCTGGACCACGCGGGCGGGCCCGTCCACGGGCGTCGGGACGAGCGACGCGCCGTCCAGCTCGTGGCGCGCGGCTGGGCCGTCCAGGACGCGCCGCACCGCAGGCCCGGCGATCGGCAGCTCGGCGAGGCCGGGGCCGTGCGCCTCGGCCCTGATCCCGCGCAGCACCAGGACGCCGCCGTGCAGGTTCGCGGCCAGTGCGGGCAGCGTGGCGGCCAGCTCGCTGGAGACGGTGAGGGCGCCGGACAGGCCGCTGGAGAGGACGGGCAGCGTCGCGGCGGCCGTGCCCGCGACGGTCGCCTCGGCCGCGAGACTCGCGCCCAGCGGGGGCAGGACGGGGGCGGCCGTACCGCGCGCCAGCATCTCGCCGACGATGCCGGCGGAGAGTGCGGGGAGCGTGGCGGCCAGGGCGCCGCTCACGTCCTGCGGTATGGCGCCCGCCAGGTCGGCGGCGAGTGGGGGCAGGCTCGCGGTCAGGGCGCCGGAGGCGATGGCCGCGCCCGCGAGAGTCCCAGCCAGTGGGGGCAGCGCGGCCGCCATGCTGCCAGCGGCGGCCAGGCCGCCCGAGAGACTGGCGGTCAGGGCGGGCAGCACCGCGGCGGCGGACCCGGAGACCCGGACCTGGCCCGAGGCGGACGCCCCGAGCGGGGGCAGGGCGCCGGACAGGACGCCGGGGGCGACGAGCGTGCCGGAGACGGACGCGCCTAGGGAGGGCAGTGCCCCGGCGAGCGTGCCCGTGACCGCCGTGGACAGGGGGCCGAAGAAGATCGTGTCGAACCAGTACGTCTCTGAGGCGGCCCCGGCAGTGACCCACGGCAGGTAGAGGAGCGCCTGGGTCGTGGTGGCGGGGGCCACGGCCTGGTACTCGACCAGCGTCCAGCTGTTCTGGACGAGGGCTTTTGAGGACTGGACGTCTGCGACGTAGGTTCCTGCGCTGGTCCGCCACTCCCAGCCGATCTTGGCGGTGCGTCCGGCGAGGCTCGTGTAGACGTACAGGGCGCCCTTGTAGGTCTGACCTGCGGTCAGGCCGGTCACGTTCCCGTTCGAGTAGCAGAACGTATCGCCTGCGCCCGCCGAGACGATCTGGAGGGAGGCGGATCCCGTGTTCGCCCTGACCGTCGACCGGGTGAATGTGCCGGCCCCGGTTGTCCAGCCGGTGGCGCTCGTCTCGATGTCCTCCTGATCTGCGGTCAGGAGGTTGCCCGGGATGGCCACGGTCAGCCTGCGGGCATCGTGATGGTGCCGCCGGTGATCTGGACCGTGACCCCGACCGAGATCGTGGTGGTGTTCAGGGTGAGCTCAGCTCCGATCGCCCCGTCCATGACGGTCGCGCCGCCGGAGCCCTTCACTCGGAACCATCCGGCTGTGCCCGCCGCGGCGCCGGTAGCGGACAGCGGCGTACCTGCGAGGGTGGCCACGCCCGAGGATGCGGCCCCGAACGCGGTGCCCGCGAGGGGGACGGTCGCCAGGAGCGTGCCCGAGGCTGCGGCGTCGGCGTTCGCGGGCTGGCTACCGGTGTAGATCTCGATGCTGCCGCCGTTCGCCAAGGCGGCGACGCCGTTCGCGGCGGCGTTGCGGGCTGCTGTGGGTATGCGGAGGGCCATGGTGCTCCTATCAGACGCTCCACCAGCAGATGTCCATCGTGCACTGCTGGCCGTTCGGGGTCGGCGTGTTCAAAGCCGCCGAGGCGATGTACATCTGGCCCTGCACGTAGTCGATCCCGGGGGCCAGGTAGACGAACTGCTGCGTGGTCACCATGCCCGCGCCATCCTGCGTGACCTGCCACGACTCGTTGCCCTGGTAGAGGATTCCGGTCGTGACGATGCCGGGCAGGAGCGCGTGCGTGGTGCCGGCCGCGGCGACGTTGGCGGCGGCCTTGACCGTGACGATGTACCAGCCGGGCGCGGTGGCGGCGTACCGGTAGCTGCCCGCGTTCCATCCGCTGTAGTTGTCTTCGTCGACCGTGTCGAACTGGATGGTCGTCCACACGCCGGACGGGATGGCCTGGGCGGCGGCCCGGCGGACGGAGCAGACCGGCGGCGCTGTCAAGAAACTGATCGGGTCGCGCAGCCACGCGTCGAAGTCGGCTGGGCTCGGCCCGTACCGGGCGGGGAAGACGGGAACGTCGGGCGGCTGGAGCGGCATCAGACCCCCTGCCAGACGGCGATCAAGGTGGCGTGCGGTGCCTGCGTGTTTCGCGTCGCGCCGCTGCTCTGGGTGACGACGAGCTGGACGTAGTCGCCAGCGTTGACGCGGCGGGTGCGGGCGACGGTGATGCGGTGGGCGGGCGCGGTGGCGGTGCAGGGCATGTCGTGCGTCCCCCAGAGCACGGCGTTCGTGTTGATCTGGAGGCCGACGCCGCGCGTGCCCGACGCGTTACTTGAGCAGGAGTACATGCCGTAGATGTAGTAGACGCCGCTCCGCGGGAACGAGTAGCGGGTCGGGTTGATCCCGGCGTTCCAACCGCCGTAGTTGTCGACGGTCGCACTGTCGAACTGGATCGGCGTGCTGGCCGCCCACGTCTGCGACGGGATGCCCTGGGCGGAGTTGAGAGTCAGCCGGGCGATCGGCGGATACGTCAGGAACCTGACGTGGTCGCGGTAGGCGTTGAGCTGCGCACTGCTGATCGGCGACGTCCAGGAGGCCGGGGACGGAACCGCGAGGCCGGTCGTGCCCGTGAGCGACGCCACCCACGACACGCTCATCACGCTGGATTTGATGCTCGCCGCCGAGACGTCGGCGAGCAGGTTCCGCGTGACACCGGTGTTCTGCCAGGCCAGCATCTCGACGTAGTCGTTCGTGCTCTTGCGGAGCTGGAGGAGCTCGGCGCCGAACACGCCGGGCTGGTGCGTGCTGGCCCCGGGGCGGGTCTCGCCGCGGTAGTCGGTGACCGTGCCGCCGTTGTTCGTAGTGGCACGGAAGCTGATCGAGTGGCTGAAGTTCGACGACGAGGCCGCGTAGTCGAAGAACAGGTGCCCCATGACGAGGTACCAGCCGTCCACCGGCACCGGATACCTGGACGGGTTGATCGTGGTCGAGTGGACGGCCCAGTTGTCGAGCGTCTCAACGTCCATGTTGACCGGCGTGTACGTCTGGTCCGCCACGGCCTGCGCGGTCGCCTGATAGCCCTGGAAGAGCGGGCGTTGCCGGAGGAACCCGATGCTGTTGCCCAAGTCCCTGAGCTTGGGGGCAGTGATGAACTCGTTGCCCCACGTCCGCGGGTTCGGAACGGCGTACGGCACTACCTCACCATCCGATCACGTTCGAGCCGTTGAGCTGCCCGTACACCGGGTCATCCGCGGTGAGCACCTCCGGGTCGCCGGGGCCGAGGCTCAGGGTCGTCCGCCACTTGCCGGCGGCGAAGTCCACCGAGTGCGCCTTGGCGATCACCTCGTAGGTGCCGGAGATCTGAGGCGCGCCGATCGGCCGCCGCACGACCCGGACGACGTCGCCCTGCTCGACGCCGAGCGCGACGGGCCAGATCGCCGGGTTGGACGCCGGGTCGAGGATGACCTGGTTGATGCGCTGACTCGGGGCCTTGTACTTGGCGAGCAGGTAGCGCGCCTGGTCGGCCACATAGTCGATGTCCGCTTGCTCGGACGTCCGCTCGACGTCGATCACGCCCCGCCGGGCGATGGACGCCGCGTCGGTCACGCGGACCTGAGCGCCGTAGTACTGCTGCGTGACGGTGATGTCGTTGTACGCCTGGGCCGGGTCCTGGTCGGTCTCCATCCCCTCGTCGTACGGGATCTCCCCGAGGTCGGGGCGGTCACCGAAGGTGTACTTCGGGGTCTGGTCGTACCGGTACTGCTTCGCTGTGAAGCACAGGTATCCGTGGCTATCGACGCAGAGGTATCCGCCCTCACTGTCTGCCGTGTCCTGCACGGGCGAGCTGACCGGCCGCCCCTCGATCGACGTGGCGGGCACGTACGGCGAGTACGCGGTGTAGGAGATCGCGCGGGCCTGTCCCCACCCGGCGTATGACAGCAGCCGCCCAATCCGCTGGTCTGCGGAGTCCCGCGACATTGCTGCGGCTCCGGCCCAGTAGTGGGCGATGATCCGGCCCTCGGGCAGCTTGCGCGGGTAGATCGCCGCATGGGCGAGAGCGCCGTTCCACATGCGGCCGTGGTATCGCTGGTCGGCCTGGCCGTTCAGGGAGAACCAGTTCGGTTGGAGGGCGTGGTTCAGCGATCCGGCGCCGATGATGAAGGTGCCGTTGACCCACAGATCCCATCTGGTCGGGGTGACGGCCAGGGTGTAGAGGCGCCAGGCGCTGTCCTTCACGTACTGGGTGGTGGTGATGTCGGTCCTGGTGTGGGCGACCGCGTCCCAGCTCGCGATGACGACGTAGCCGGAGGTGTTGACGACGATGCTGACGATCGCCCCGGCTGTCTCCTTGAGGACGAAGACCTGGCCCTCGATGTTGCTGGGCTGCGTGACGTTGTCGTATCGGGCCCAGACCTCCACAGTGATGCCCTCCCCGGTGAGGGGCGGCATGTCGAGAGTGGGCGCGTACTGCAATGAGTAGCCGTTGAGGCCCTGGAGCGAGGTGAGGCCGGACTGCGACCACACGGTGCCGGCCGAGCCGGTGAGGGTGCCCGCGTCGGCGCCGAATGCGGCTTGGACGGCAGAGCCGATGCCCTCCTTGGACGGGGTCATCGTGACGGGCTTGGTGTTGCCGGCGGCGAGGTTGCTGCCGGTGGTGCCTTCAGACGGGTCCGATAGTGGCCAGTACCCGTACGGAGCGTCCAGCAGGATCTCGCCTTGCAGGATGCCCGGCAGGCGGGTAGTGAGCGTCGCCCAGGCGTCGATCGAGGTCATGTTGACCTCGCCCCAGTGCGGGTCCCGCCACGACTGGGGCCAGCGCTCGGCGAAGTCGTGCAGCACGCCGTACGTGCGACCCTGCCAGGTGGCGGCGATCCGGACGGGGGTGTAGTCGAGCACGTTGGGCCAGTACGGCGACGCGGTGTTCGTCGGGGACAGCGCGCCGTCATTGTTGCGGAGCCGCAGTTTGCTCACTCCGGCCTCGACGCCGCCGAGCTCGAACTGCTTGCCGTGCGAGGTGTCGAGGGAGAGCAGCCGTTTCGTCAGGTCCGTCCATGTGATCTCGTCGCGCGGGGTGCGCTGCCCGGCCCCGAACCCAGCCTCGAAGCGGACGAGCGGCCAGTTCGGGTTCGGCTGCGCGGGCGTCGGCGCGGCCACCAGGAGCGCGACGGAGACGGCGTGGATGTTGCAGGCCGCCGACGTGGTGTAGGTGACGGAGGGGCCGCCGGTCGTGGACTGCCAGCGGGGTAGCAGCCGGGCGTCGGAGGTGGTGTCGGACCCGTTGGTCGCGGACACGGCGGTCCCCGACGTCCATCCCGCGGTCGCGCTGGACAGGGTCGCGGTCGCGTTGTCCGTGCCCGCGCAGGTGAGCGTGAGCGCCTCGGAGGCGGGCGCGGTGAGCGCCCCGAGGGCGAGTGACGTGCCGCCATTCGTGAAGCCCTTCACGGGCGTGCTGGCGAGCTGGAGATACGACCCCATCCCGGCGTACTCGGCAACGTGGGTCGCCAGCGCGGTGATGTAGTCCGTTGCCGCGACGTACACCCGGCGAGCCTTGCGAGGGTTCGGGGCCACCCAGATCGCGCAGCCGCCGCCCGCGCTGTTCACCCTCGCGAGCGGCACCCACCAGTTGTGCGCATCGTCGGCGACGTGGACGGTCGGGACCGTCGTTGCCCCGGCTCCCGTGTGCCAGCTCACGCAGCAGACGAGCCAGTTTCCCGCCGTGTGCGTCGAGGTGAAGACGGTCCGGCTGGAGTTGACCGGGTCGGGGATGACGAACGCGCTCGCGACTGCGAACGAGTCGGTCCACTGGTTGACCATGGTGGCGGGCATCAGGTCCTCTTGTTCAGGCCGTTGGAGCCGCCGTTACGCCGCTGGTAGCGCAGCGTCTCGGACTGGACTCCGGCTCGGAGCTCGCGGCCGTCGAGGGTGACCTGCACCAGCACGGTCGGCGCCTCGGCGGACCCGGCTGCCGTCGTGCCCCCGCCGTGAGCGATCAGCGGAGCGATGGCCGGACGGACGCGCGGGCGGGACAGCCGGGCGGCCATCAGCGCGCTGGACCGGTCCAGCGCGCCGAGGTTGTCGGCCATCCCGGCAGCGACGCCGGCGACGGTCATGGCGCCGGACTCGCGGATCGCGGGAAGCTGGCTCGGGCTCTTGATCTTCAGCGCCTTCTTGATGCTCTTGGCCATCTTCTTGGCGAGGGCGTCCATCTCCTTGTCCAGGCTCTTGAGGCTGGCCTGGAGGCCGGTCAGGAAGCCGTCGCCGGCCTTCTTGCCCGCGTCGTACAGGATGTCCGCGCTCGACCGTCCGAGGCTCTTGGACACGGAGTCGATCTCGGCCTGGGCCTTGTTGATCCCGGCGAAGGTCGAGCGGTCCGCGGAGAGAAGCATCTGCGCGAGCTCCAGGCCCTGCTCGGGCCCGGCGTCGATGACCTGCCGCAGCAGCGACTTGGACAGGCCGCGGCTCGATAGCTGCTGGATGGCCTTGGCGTACGCCTTCAGCCGGCCGACCTTCTGCGTGAGCCCCGTCCGGATGCCGCCAGCGTCCATCGGCCCGTCCAGCGAAGTGAGCCCGGCGAAGCTGCGGGCGTTGCCCGTCACGCTCGTCGCGTACTCCTTGGCCTCGGCGAGGGCCTTGGTCGCGGCGTCTCGCTGGGTGGCGAGCTTCTCCAGCTTCGCGCTGTTTTTGTCCAGGTAGGCGATCAGCTTGTTGTCGAGCGTCGTGCGCTTGCCACCGAAGAGCTTGGCGATCGCCTTCTCCAGGCGGGAGGACAAGGACGCGATCTCCTTCGCGCTCCCGTCGCTCATGACCTTCAGGAAGTCCTTGCCGAGCTGCTGGCCGAGGGACCGCCACTGGGAGGCGGAGACGGAGACGCCGCCCACGCGGACCTGGCCGCCCGACGCGTAGCCGACCAGGCCGCCATCGGCGTAGCGGTCGGCGTTGATGGCCTCGATCAGCCCCCGGTGCTTGGCGGTGCTGGCCGCGTTGACCACGAACTCGCCGTTGGACGCGGCGATGAGCACCTGGTCGTCGCGCGGTCCGCCGGGGCCGACGACCGGGCCGCCGTCCGCGCGCTTGCCGCCGATCGGCGAGTAGCCACCCATCACGCCGACGCTGACCGTCTTGAAGGACGGCACTGACCCGAGCATCCCCAGGAAGCGGCTGAGCGCGCCCGTGGCCTGGCTCGTGTTGACCTCGACCTTGACCTTGCGGGACTTGATGCCGAGCAGCCGGTTTGCGAGGGCCTTCGCCTTCCCCTCGCTGTAGCCCATCGACATGGCGAGGTTGATGAACTCCTTGCGCGCGGCGCCGGACGCCTTGTTGACGGCCTGCATCGACCGGTTGTCGGCGCGCATGGCTTCGATCTTGGCCTGAGCAGCTTGGGCGACCTCGATCAAGGCGCGCTTGTTGTCGCGGCCCTTCTGGGTGTTCAGGTCCAGGCCCTTGCCGTGCTCCTTGACGCCCTTGGTGGCGTCGGCGATGGCCTGCTTGAAAGCGATCTCCGCTGAGTCGGCGTCCTGGTGGGCCTTGGTCAGCCGGTCGATCGCGGCCTTGAGCTGGTCGGCGGTCGTCGCGCCGTTGGACATAGCGCTGTTGAGCTGCTGCTGAGCGGACTTCTGGGCGTTCGCGGCGGTCGCGGCGCCCCGTTGGGCGGTGCCGAGGTTGGTCGTGATCGTGGTGACTTCGCCCATTCGGACGCCGGTCTCGTTCACGCCGAGGCCGAGCTCGTGCAGGACGCCCGTCATCGGCACGAGGGTGGAGAACACGGCCTGGAACGCGTCGGCGTTCTCCCGGATGGTCCCTGCGAGCCGGACCAGGTCGCCGACCGCCTTGCCCGCCCACTCCACGAGGGTGGCCAGGCCCTGCACCATGGCCGTGATCGTTTCCGGGTTCTCCTCGACTGCGTCCGTCACGTTCGTGATCGCCCGCGCCAAGCTGTCCATGATCGACGGCATTTGTGGGCCGAGGCTGCGCAGCATCGCCGAGAAAGCGCGCTGAGCCCCGGTCACGGCCGGTTCGAGCCGTCCCAGACTCGCCCCGGCCAGGTCGACGAAGGACTCGACCTCGGGCGCCAGCTCGGCCAGGTTGTTCCGCAGCATGGGGCGGAGCCGCTTCAGCTCCCGCTCCGCCACCTTGCCGATGGTGACCCAGACGTGCTCGAACGGCTGGCCGATCTGCCGGGCCTCGGACTTGGCGACCGTCTTTAGGTGCCCGATCGCAGCCTGGGCCTCCTTCGACCCCTTCGAGGCGAGCAGGCCGAGCCCGACCAGCGACCCGCCGAGGACGCCGGTGATGACCGTGGCGGCGGCGACTCCCGCCACCGGCAGGAGCCCGATCCCGGCCGCGACGACGGCGGCCATCCCGACCCCGGAGGTCCCCACCGAGTCCAGCGCGCCAGTGGCGGCGTTGCCGGCGGACTGCATCGCGCGGGCGAGCATCCCGCCTGCCCGTTCGCCGTCCTTGGCGAGGGACTTGAGCGCGCTCTGATGGGCGCCGTGAGCCTTGATCGCCTTCTCGGAGGCTTCGCGCATGGCGATCGCGGCGGCGATCTGCTTGAGCTCGGCGCGCTCCAGCTTCTCGACGGCGTTGGCGGCGAGCCGCGCGGCCTCGGCTTCCTTGATGAGGCCCTTGGCGGCCTTCTCCGCAGCCTCGGCCGCGACCTTCCCGGCGATGGCGGCTTTCTCGCCCGCCTGGCGGGCCTCGACGCCCATCTTGCGGGCAGCGAGGGCGGCCTTGTCCGCGCTGTTCTGGAAGCGCTTCGCCTCGGCGACGGCCTTGTTCGTGCCGCGCACGAAGGGGTCGGCGTCGGCGACGTACTTCGCTACTGCGGGAGGCAGCTCGGGCATCAGGCCAGACCTACCTTCTTCGCGAACGCCCTGTTGGCCCACTCGGCGAGCTGGCCGGAGGCGATGAGCTTGGCGTGCGACGGCGCGACGTACGGGCGTGGCGGCAGATACGTCGCGTGGTTGCGGCCGGTCCTGCCGCCGAGCTCCTGGATGCGGGCGTAGACGATCGTGGGGGCGGTGTGCGCCTCCCACCGGGCCGCGCCGGTCTGCCGCGGCCTGCCCGCCTTCACTGACCGTCGCAGGGAGCCGGAGACGAGCGCCGGGGGAGAGCCCGGCGGGGACGGCGTCTGTGTTCCCTTCGGGTGGGAGAAGGTGCGGAGCGTCTTCTTGATCTCCCGCTCGGAGCCGAGGGCCATGACGTCGGCCGCCGCCCGCGCCCCGTCGCTCGCGCGGTCGCCGAACCCTTGCAGCGCGACGATCAGCGCCCGCGCATCCACGTCACCCATGGCCGCTCCTCACCTGGTCGATCACGGATGCGATGGGCAGCAGCCACGGCTCGACCGTGGCCGGCAGGTCGTCGACCTGGGCGGGGGTCCAGCCGAAGCGGTCGGCGTACAGGGCGTACTCGACGGCGTCGGTCAGTCGCTCGTCGAGCTCGACGGGCTGTCCGGAGAGGTACCAGCGGACTCGCTGGAGGGTTTTGGGTCGGCTTCCGCGTTGAAAGCGTCGGTGTAGGTGTCGAGCTCGTCGAGGAGCGCCCGGAAGGCGGGAAGCGGCAGCATGTCGAGACTGCCCGCCTGCTCGCCGTCACCGGGGTTGTCCTTCGGCAGCGGCAGCTCGAACGACCAGTTGACGATGACGCGGCGAAGCAGCACGTCCTTCATGTCGTCGAGGACGCCCATGGTGAGCGGGACACCGACCGGCATCGCACGCCGGTACGCCTTCAGGTCGCCGGCGCGCAGGTCCTCGACGGCGATCAGATCGGCCCAGGCGTCGCCGGGCAGGGGGATACGTGGCACGGGAGGGATCTCCTTAGTAGCTGGTGACGGCGTTCTGAAGGGTGACCTTCGCGGGGGCCAGGCCGCCGGAGGTGCCGACGTTGGTGGTGTTGGCGATGGCCTGGAACTCGACGTCGTAGACGAAGACGGTTCCACCGCTGTTGATCTTGTTGGTGCGGTAGCCGACCTTCGCCATGTCCACCTGGACCGACACCAGGCCGCCGGCCGCCCCGCCGTTGGACAGCAGGATCTGGAGCTGCGGCTGTGCGTTGGCCAGGTAGTCGAGCAGCTGCGACTCGTCCTCGGCGATCCGCGTGAACTTGCCGGTGACGTCGATCGGGCCGCGCGCGATCACGTACGGCGCCTGGGTGCCGTCCGCCGTGTGGTACGGCGTCACCTCGCGAGAGATGGTGATCGACATCTCGGTGATGTTGTCGACCTTCGTGCCAGCGGACGCGGGGCCGCCAATGCCGAACGCTGCACGCCACGACGGCACCGGAACGACCGAGGACAGCGCGTTCGTCGGCGCCACGGCAGGCACCACGGACGGCCAGCACTGGGCCTTGGCCTCCCACGTGCACAGCTGCTCCGCGTTCCAGTTGAGCGTCAGCTCGGAGATGCAGCTGTACGGGTACTGGCGGGCCCCGCTTGTGGCGGGCAGCGCGGTCCGGTCGGTGAACGTGTGCGTCGGCGGCTGCCCGTTCCCGCTGTTGAGCAGCGTGAACGCGTGCGTGTACGGGGCGCTGGCACCGGTCGTCGCGAGCTCGCCGAGCAGGTTGTACAGCAGATGGCCGAGGCCGTCGCCGAACATCGGGCCGCCCATGTCCCAGCTCGACAGGATCGGTCCTGCGATCTGGCCGTACTGCTTGGACATGGAGCCGCGCAGCGCCTGGTCGTCGAGCATCGTGACGTCGTCGGACGGGTCGAACTTGTCCACGGGCAGAGTTGACGCCATCGCCACCGGCGTGCCGGGCGTGACCTCCTTGGCAATGCCCACGAACCGGCGGGCTACCGGGTTGACTGCCATCAGTCCTCCTGGGGGCTGGGCGCGGGCTCCTCAGCCGGCGCGGGCTTGGTCGGCTTGGGCTTCTGGACCGGCTCCCAGCGGCCGTCCCCGGGCGGGTCAGAGGGCAGGTCGATGACGAGCCCCGGGCGGCCGACGAGCACGGTCGGCTCCCCGCCCACCTCGTACACATACTCGGGGTAAGTGATCTCCTCGTATCCGAGGTAGGCCCACAAGGCCATGGCTGCTCCTATGCCTGGATGTAGACGTCGGCGTCAAACGAGACGGTCGCGAGCGTGCGGACGTGCTCGCTGCCCTGGTCGTAGGTGGGCTGGCTGAGCCAGTAGCGGATGCCGTTCGTGGACTCGCCCGCCTGAAGGACGGCCTCGCCGAGGGTGCGGTCCGCGTGGATCAGGTCGCCGATCGCCTCCAGGAGCGCGTCGAGATCGGCTTGGGCGTCCTCGGCGAGCGGCTGCGTGGACAGGTGGAAGAGCTGGAGCGTCACCGCGTGGGTGATGTGCTTCCAGCCGGACGTCGCGCCGCCCCACGCCTCGCGCCGCTCGTTCGCGGCCTCCAGGTGGACCACGGCGTACGTGCCCATGCCGCGACCCGGCGGCAGACCGATCGTGTAGTCCTGATCGGGGACGCGCTTGGCCAAGTAGGGCCTGACCGTCGCCAAGCCGTAGGCGAGGAGCGGGCCCGGCCGATAACAGCGGAACTCCGGCACGTAGGGCCCGCCGAAGTATTTCGCGATGCCGTCGCGCACGGCCGCCCGGGTCACCGGACCCTCCGGTACGGCCGCAAGAGGTGCTTCGCCTCGGCGAGCAGTTCGGACCCGCGGCTCTTGCCCTCGCTCCTGGCTGCGGTCGGCCCGTACGCCGCCTCGGGGTAGTCGCCCTGCCCGGCCGTCTCGCCGCGCAGCAGCATCGAGCAGGCGCGCAGGATGACGGCCTGGCGGGCGTCGGCGGGCAGGTTCGAGATCCCGGCTCCGGCGCCATGCGCGTTCGTCGTCGACCCCGCGAGGGGCACGGTCGCAGTGCCGGGGACGTAGCCCGGCGCGACCGTGACAGCTTCCTCGCGGGACGGGTCCCAGAAGCGCAGGACGTCGCCGGGGTAGATGCCGGTCGGGTCTGCCACCGTCACCGAGGTCGTCCCCGAGCTCGCCGCCGCGGTGAGGACCGTGCACGTGTGGCCGGCCACGTAGCTGATGCGGACAAACACTTCGGTGTCGCGGCCCGCGCGTGGACCGAACTCCAGGACGCCGCCCCAGCCGCTCACCACGGCGAGGCTGGTGAGGATCTGTACGTCGTCCTCGATCCACAGCCCGGACAGGTCACCGACCGGGGTGAGCGATCCCGGGTCGGCGCCGTACGAGAGCGCGGTCACGCGGCGGACGGGACGGTCTGCTGCGTGGAACGACAGGCGGCCGCCCTGCAGGTTGACCCGGGCGCTCTCGGTCCGGACGTGGGCGCCAAGAGGCTGGTTGATGCAGCCGTCCGCCCACGAGCTCGCCCGCAGGAGCACGTTCGCCAGCTCGGAGTCCTGCGCGAGCTGGTCGCCGTTCGGGACGAGGTTCTGCGTGTCCAGCCACGTCGGCGACGCCTCGAACTCGGCCGGAGTGACGTACGGCGCGGTGAGCAGGTACATCTACTCGGCCGGTGGCGTCTCGTCGTCGCCCTGGCCCTCGACGGGCTCGGGAGTCTGCTGCTCGACCAGGTCGGCCACGCGCCACGCGCCGTGCGCGCAGGACACGACGGTCGCGCCCTCGGGGACCTCGGCCAGGCCGTGAGGGAAGCAGCCCGCGCATAGCGTGGCGGCCGGCTCCTCGACGTCGGGGACGGGCGGCAGCGGCGTTTCCTTCTTCTTCGCCTTCGCGGTGTTCGAGGCCATCAGGACTCCTTGGTGCAGGTGCCGCCGCAGCGGCCACAGGTGGTGAAGTACGAGCCGAACCCGCACGTGCAGCGGTAGCCGGTCGTTCGGGAGGTGGGCCCCGAGAGCGAGGGCAGGAATCCGCCAGCAGCGAGCAGGGCGCGACCGTCGCGGTCGCTCATCTCGTAGATGCCGTCAGGGGCGCGGTAGCGGCGGCCGGACAGCCCGTCGACCTCGGTCACAGCCTTGGCGGGGGCGACGACCTTCACGTCAGTTCCTCGGCGGCAGGGCGGCCCGGACGAAGCAGTCCTTGGCCTCCAGCAGCTTCCGCAGACCGGCGGTCAGCTCCGGGCCGTCCGGGAGGGCCTCGATCATCTGCTCGGCGAGTTCGCCGCAGGGGCGGGACAACGTCTGGAGGTGAGGCGGCAGGTGCTCCCATTCGAAGAAGCGGGCGATCTGCGCGGTGCTCGGGTGGCGGCCTTCGAGGTTCACTGGGCTCCTTCGGGAATGGGCGAGGCCCCGAGCTGGAGGAACTCGGGGCCTCACGAACGGGTGTTACTGAAGGCCGAGCAGCGCGCCCGACCAGCCCGGCGCGTAGTGCACGAGCGTCCCGAACATGTACGTCGAGGCGTCGTAGGTGAACTGGATCACCGGCCAGTCCACGGCCATGTAGTCCTGGACGTTGATGACCTCGGAGGTGGCGGACACCTCGGACTCGGGCACCGGCAGGTTCCGCGACCGGATGATGGACGCGCCCTTCGGCATGTACGGGTGCACGTTCAGGTCGACCATCTTGCCGGTGACCTGGTTGGCGATACCCGCCACGACCGAGCCGATCCGCGCCCCGCCGAGCGCCTCGCCCTCGGTCAGCGCGATCCGGTAGGAGTTGCTGTTGGCGTTGAGCTTCAGGTAGTCCCCGAGGGCCCGCCTCGCGTTGCCGTCCAGCCAGATCTCGTCCGGGTCGGCCAGGCGCTTGTCCATGGTGCCGACCGCGTCCGCGCCGTACAGGCGGACGAACGCGTCCTGGAACGGCTTGTCGCCGAGGCTGTTGGCCGGGGTCGCCGAGTCGAAGATCTTCCCGTTGACGCGCTTCAGGTAGCCGGTCTGGGCCGGGTCGGTGAGAACGGCCAGGAACCCGTCATAGCCCTGGCTGTTGAACGTCGTGTCGACGGCCGGGGCAGCCGCGCCGCCCGCCGCGTACGAGGACAGCGTGATCGTGGTCGTGCCGCCCGCCGTGGTCGGGGAGAACGTCCCCTGGAACGTCTCCGAACCGGCGGGGCCGACGTACACGTTGTACGCGAGGGCGCCGGTCGGCTCCGTGCCGCCCGTGAACGTGATCACGATGGACTGGCCGAGCGTGACCGCCAGGCTGGAGGACACGGTCGCCGCCGCGGACTCGCCGCCACCCGCCACGCTGGTGATCTTCACGCCGTAGGTGGCCGCCGGGATCGTCGCACCCGTGCCGGACGCCGCCACGGTCGTGGTCGGAGCCGCCACCGCACCCGCGTAGCCGGAGCCGCCACGGCCGAACAGGATGGCCCGCTCCTCGGCGCCCATCGTCGCCCACAGCAGCGCCGTCTGGGACAGCGAGCGCACGTCCTGGAAGCCCTGGCCGGCGAACTGCGCCTTCCAGGTGACCATGTCACTGAGACCCTGCTCGACGTACTTCACGGACTTCTCGTCGGCCGCGTACGCGATCTTCGCGCCGCGCCGCAGCGAGATCGGCCCGAACGCCGTGCTGATGCTCTGGGAGTCCATGAACGCCATCGCGTCCGCGACCCCACCGACGCCGGAGTTCGTCCAGCCCAGGATGCGCTTGAACTGGCGGGCGGTGCCCTGCCCCTTCCCACGCGGGATCGAGTTCCGTAGCGGCGTCATGCGCGGCACGAGCAGCTTGGCCGGCGCCTCCAGGTCGTACGGCACCAGTCCGGACGAGAGCGGCGACGTCAGGGTGATGTCCTTGCCGATGTCGGCGAGGGTGCCCTTCAGCGCGTCGAGGTCGCCCTGAATCGCGGTGAGCTGGTCGGCGGACAGGCCCTTCGTGATGGCCTCGACCCGCTCGGCGAGCGCGGCCTGGCGGCGGGAGCCGTCCACGACGATGCCCTGCCCGGGGACGAACGCCGTGTCACCCTGCGCGGCCTTGGCGTGCGAGGCGGCGAGCTTGCCCTTGTAGTCCTCGAACCGCGCCGCGACCTGGGCCGGGTCCTGGGTGTCGGAGAACATCTCCGAGGGGGTAGGGGCTGCGTAGCCCATGGTCATGCTCCTCTGCTGGTGAAGGTCAGTTACCCGCGCGTTCGGCGTCGGCGGCCATCTGGAGGTAGCCCTGCCGTGCGGCAGAGTCCTGCACCTGGTCGGCCATCTGCCGGTAGTAGGTGGCCTTCTCGGCGTTGCCCTGCGGCGCGGGGGTGGTGGTGGGCGTCGCCCGGATGACCGGACCGCCCGGGACGGGAGTCGCCTTGACCTTCGCCAGCTCCGCTTCGAGCGCCTTCGCGCGCTCCTCCAGCGGCTTCGTGGCCTCTGCAATGGCGGCTTTCACGAGCCCGTCGAGCTCATCACGCTTGATCATGTCAGGGGCGGCGGACTTCGGCGAGCCCTTTCCCTCATCGGGGCGGGCGGCGGGGCCCGTGCCAACCCCGCCGCCCTCTCCCGATCCCCCAACCTTCCCGGTCCCCACCAGGAAGCCCTTGATGACCGTGGTCAGCTCGCTGACCTGGTCGGCGAGCGACGACAGAGCGGCCTTGGTCTCGTCGGCCTGGGCGAGCGTGACGCCGTCGAGCTCGACGATCGGCTCACCGGCCACGTCCACCGGCGCGAGCGCCTCGTTGCCGGCGGCCTTCGCGAGGGCGAGCGTCGCGGTCGGGTTGCACGGCCGGTCCACGTACGACACCTCGACGATCTCGCCGCCGACGATGCGGCCGCCCGGCGCCGCGGCGTCCTTGACGACCTGCGCGTTCTTGATCCCCACCGAGTAGCCCTTGAGCGCCCCGGCCTCGATCTTCTTCGCGGTGCCGTCGTCCACGACCTTGGACTTGAGCATCCAGTCGTCGCCCTCGGCCGCCAACTCGATGCCGATGCCGGCCGCGATCGGCTGGTGCATCTCCCGCAGGTTGCCCCACGTCATCCACTTCGGCATGGCGGTCTTGAGCCACGCCGGGTCGCAGATCTGCGCGTCCAGGTCGACGTCCGGCCCGGTGGCTTTGCCGTACACGATGAGGTCGCCGGCGGCATCCCGCTCGGCCTTCGTGACGGTCGCCGCGTAGGCGTGCGTGATGTCCATCGCGTTCCTCTCAGTGCTTCCGTCCGCGGCCGGGCCACTCGCCCGTCGCTTCCCTGTGTCTGTTCGCGCAGTAGCCCTGCGGGTTGGCCATGTGCTCCCCGGCGATCCGCACACACCGCTCGAAGTCGCCCGGCGTCCCCCAGCCGATCCGGGCGGCGCCCTCCCCGCGCACGTACCAGTGCCGGAGCTGCTCGGCGTTGCCGCGGTTGCGGTCCGCGCCGCCCGCCTTCGTGACCGTGTCCTCGCCGAACAGGACGTCGATCACCTCGGGATCGAGCAGGAACTTCGGCGCCGGTCCCGCGTCGGTGAACTGCGCGTCCGCCTGGCGCGGGTCCGGCTTGGCGGCCTTCTCCGTGGTCTTCGGCAGGACGATGACGAACATGTCCACGCCGTACCGGTCGTTGGGCTCGACCTTCGCGACGACCATCTCCAAGTCGCGGCCGAGCAGGATCTCCCGCTCGTGCTTGTTCTCCGACAGGGCGGCCACAGGGATATGCGGGGTGCCCTTCGGGACGACCAGGTGCATCGTCACACCGCCCAAACCGCCAGCGTAAGGTGACCCGGCCGCGGTGGACATGTACGCCCGATCGGTGACCTTCCGGCCGACCAGCCCCTTGACGTCGGCGGGCTTCTTGTAGCCGAACGCGTCGGGCTGCACCACCCGCGTGAGGATCATCGAGTGCTCGGTGGGCTTCATCGCGCTGTCGAGCGCGGCCACGTCGGAGGCGTTCGCCTTGCCAGCGCGGAGTGCCTGGTTGGTCTCCTGGAAGCCGTCGCCGGTGTAGCGCTCGACGGCCGCGCGCTGCTCGTGGCTGAGCTTGGGGGTGTGGTCGCGCAGCCAGCGGGTGGCCTCCGCGTTGGTGAAGCGGCGCGGGCGTTCGCCGAGGATCTCGTTGCCGATGGCCCGCTCTGCCGCGCTGGCGAAGGCCGTACGGCCGATGAACTTGCCGTCTGGGCCGCGCGGGTGCTTGGACGGGTCCCAGGCCCGTTTCTCGATGTCGGGCGGGTCGAGCACGGGCTGGGGCGCGCATCGGCAGTGCGGATGCTGGGGCGGGGCGAACGTGCCGCCGGGGAACGGCTGCCCGATCCGTACGGGTCCGGCGTCCTCGTTCTCCTTGCAGATCGCGCAGACGCGGGCGTCGTAGGCGGTGTCCCACTCGACGAACTCCAGGCCCGCCTCTTCGTACCGGTCGAGGCTGGCAGTGGAGACGGCGCGGGCGATCTCCGTCGTCGCGATCATCTCCGCGCGCTCTCGGTTGGACAGCAGCCCGCGGATCTCGCGCGTGGTGCGATCGACGGACCAGCCCTCGCCGAGGCCCTCGGACAGGATCGCCGCGAGGTCGTTCATCCGCGTTGCTGAGATGGAGCGGATGGTGGCGATGCCGTCCCGGTCGAGCAGGTCCTGGAGGCCGCGGTGCCCCGAGTAGAGGCGGGCGGCGGCGTCGGCGTCGCCGGGTGTCCACTCGCCCCAGTCGACCGGCTGGTGCGTGGCGGCGGCCTGGGCGGAGCGGGAGCCGAGGTGCCATGCCTCGGTCCAGAGTCGCCGCAGCACGCGGGACAGGGCGCTCCGGAGCCGCCCGAAGATGCCTTGCCCGTCGAGCCAGTTGCGGGCGTCGGACGGGTCGGCCGCCTTCAGGCCGCGCGCTGCTGCCCAGTCCGCGGCGAGCTGCTCGGCGTCGACGGCACCGGCGAGCGCGTCGGCGATCAGTGGGGCGTAGTGCGCGGCCAGGGCCTCATCGTGCTCCCAGCCCGCCCACCGTGCTTTTGGGGCGGGGCCCGCCGCCTTCCAGGTCACCCGGTCGTCGTCGGCGAGGTCCGGCGCCAGCGCGAGGATGAGCGCGCGGTCGGTCTCGAACTCGAAGCGCCGGCCCGGCTCGACCCGCTTGCGGGCCCAGCGGCGGAACGTCTCGACCTCGGCCGCGGCCTTCGCCGTGTCCCCGCTGGTGTCCTCCGGCTGCTCCTGGTCAGGCCCGGGTTTCGGCGGATTCTGGCCGCCGGGCTGTCCGCCCTCGCGGGCCATCCGCTCGGCCGCCTCCCGCCCGGCTTCCTGAGCGGCCAGCGTGCCCTCCAGGAAGATCGGCCCCGACGCGGTGTGGATCGCGGGCTTGTCGGCCTCCGGGATTGCGAAGCGGGGGAGGCCGAGCCGGTCGCGGTCCTCGTTCAGCGTCATCCGGGCGGACTTCACCCGCTCGGCCGCGACCTTGTCCGCGACCTCCTCGTCCTGGTCCTCCAGCCCGAGGAACGTGAACTCGAGTTCGGCGGGCATGCCGAGGAACTTGCGGGAGATGCCGGTAAGGAGCGCCTCCAGCCAGCGCGCGGTCGGGAGGACGGACTGCCGGTGCTGCACGGCCTCTTGGCCCTCGGACCAGCCGGACGACCCGAGCCCCTTCGCCTCCGAAAAGCCGAGCTCGGGCAGGGTGACGCCGAAGTGGCTGGTGACGAGCTTGATCAGGTGCAGGTCATAGTCAGGCTTGTACCGCTCGTTCTGGTCACGGCTGTCCGTGGGCGTCAGGCCGGGCGGCAGGAACCGCCACCGCGACCGGTTCGAGCTGACGTCGTCGTTGAACGCGCGCTCGTACTCGCGCAGCTGCTCAGGCGTCCACTGCACTGTGCCGGTGTTCTCCATGAACGCCTCTGGCTGCACGCCCGGGGTGTACTCGTCCCGCATCCACGCGAGCCGCTTCAGGTAGATGTCCATGTCGATCAGGGCCTGCTCGGTCGGGCTGTAGCCGTACGGCGTCCATGTCCGCACCGTGTACCGCTTGTAGACGAGCTGGTCGGCCGGGAAGCCTGACACCTCGCCGTCCTCGCCCGCGTCCGCGGTCCACTCGCCGCGCGGGAACCCATGGACGAGCTGCTGGTACGCCGGGTACGGCGGCAGGGGCCGGCCGCCTCGCTCATCGAGGAGCGGCTTGATCGTGGACCCGTCGAGCAGTTCGACCGCGAACAGGTCACCGCCGTACGTCATGCGCGGGTAGATGGCGACGGCGTCGAGCACCAGGTGCTCCTCCAGGAGCGAGCCGAGCCAGTCGGCGAGCTCGAACCCGTTGCCGCGGTCCGGGCAGGCCCAGAAGTCGACCAGGCGGGCGATGTCCCCCGCGAGCTTGTCGCGTAGCCCGGCCTCGGCCTCCGCGCGGCTGGTGCCCTCCGCCTGCGCAGCCTCGATCGCGGACTGGTTGATGGTGATGTCCCACCCGAGGTCAGTGATGCCGCGCTTACGGACCTGGATGCACTGCCGGATCAGCGGGGCGTCAGCTGCGGCGCGCAGGGTCGCCCACGGGACGAGCCGCTGCCCGCCGGTCTGCAGGTTCCAGGAGACGGGGTAGTCCCACAGGCGCGGCTCTGGGCGTCCGGTGTCCGGGCGCGGCGCGTTGATCGGCGACGGCACCAGGGGAGTGCCAGGCCCGAACGGCGCGCGGAACCACTCCTCGGGCCGCGGCATGGGCTGCACGGTCTGGCTCGCGCCCTGGCCCTGCATGAGCGCCTGGACCTGCTCCGGGGTGAACGTCACCACGCGCCCCTGCAGGGCCTGCCCTGCGGCCTTCGTGACCTGGGGGCGTCTACGCCGACGTGTCATCTACGCCCCTCTCCTGAGCAGGTGTTCCATGTACTCGGTCGCCGCGTCCGTGGGCACGAAGTAGGCCAGCAGCAGCGCGTCGGCGTTGTCCGGCGAGCGGCCCAGGCGTTCGATGATGTCTTCCTTCTTCTCGACCAGGACGTGGCCCTTGGGGTCGAGGGACCATTGCGGTTCGAGGAGCTGCGCGACGGTGGTGTCCGCGTTCTCCATGGTCGAGAGGTCCCAGCCGCGCTCCTCGGAGAGCTCGCGGCCGATGCACCACCAGATCTCGGCGCGCAGGTTGGCGAACCGGTCGGGGTAGCGGCTCGCCTCGCCGACGTTCACGCCGTACACCCGGGCCGAGTGGAGGCCTCGGGCGGCCATGTTGCGGAGCTCGCCGACGACGCCGAAACCGACCCCGTTCGAGTCGACCTTGACCGAGGTGGCGCCGGTCTCCCGGATCGCCTGGAGGATCATCGGCGCGATGACCTCGGGCCGGTCGGTGTGCTCTCGCCACTCCCGGCCGGCGACCTTGCCGCGGCGTTCGCGGATGACGGTTTCGTCGCTGCCGCCGCCGACGTCGACCCCGAGTTCGACCGGGAGTAGCTCGGAGGCGGCGTAGGGCGTCTCCAGGTCGAGGCGGCACGCGGCCACGTCGGAGGTGCGGACGACCTGCCATTGCGAGTCCTCCGAGAACTCACCGAGCACCTTGGACTTGTAGAGCGGGTTGTCCTCGCCCCACTCGGCGCGCTTCTCCTCGACCCACTCCCGGCCAACGAGGGCCAGGGCGACGTCCTCGGGGACGTCCTCGCCGGTGAGGTTCGGGCTGTCGAACGCCGAGATCTTGATGACGTGCCAGCCGGATCCGGGACGGCACACCTTCCGGAACTCGGACGCGGGGTTGTCGGGGTTGCCGATCGCGAGGATGCGGCAGTCCGCGTTCGTCGTCAGCGCGTCGGCCGCGACCCAGAGCTGCGCGGGGATGCCGCACGCCTCGTCGAGGATGACGAGCACCCACCGGGCGTGGATGCCCTGGAACGCGGACTCGTCGTGATCGCTGGGCTTGCGGCCGAACGCCACGATCTCGTCGTCGATCCACCATTCGGTCTGGTTGACCCGGCCGGGCAGGTCTCCGGCCTTGTGGATGCGGCGGATGTACCGCCATAGGATCGCGCGGACCTGCGCGTACGTCGGGGCCGTGGTGACGACGAAGGCCTCGCCCGGCGGGTGGGTGTCGAGCCACCAGCCCGCCGCGAGGGAGGCGGTGTGGGACTTGCCGACGCCGTGCCCGGACTGGACGGCGGTCCGCCGGTGGTCCCGGATGGACTCCAGGACCTCCCGCTGCTTGGACCAGATGAACTGGCGGAGCCGCCGGCGGACCCAGCTGACCGGGTTACTCGAGTACTTGCGAGTACGTTCGGCGACGCGCTTGCGGTCGACCGCGGACTTGAGCTGACGGTGGACCTGGCGGAGACGGCGGGTATCGCCCGCGCGTACGAGCTCGTCGACGGAGCCGAGAAGGTGGGCGAGGTCAGGCGTCGTCTTCGTCCTGGCCGTCATCGTCGGGCTGCTCGTCGTCGAGGTCGTCTTCGTCACCCCCGGCGAGTGCGGCGATCAGGCCCTTGATGTCGTCGCCGAGGTTCTGCGCGTCGATCGAGACCCGCTGCGGGGAGTCGAGGCCGAGCAGGCGGGCCCGCCGCTCCTGGATCTTCAGCAGCCGGTCGATCGCCTGGAGCTTGGGCGCGTCGTCTTCGAGTGGTGCCCCGCCGCGGGTGAGCCGTACGACGCGGCCTTGGGACACGACGTAGTGCGTGGCGTTCAGGACCTCGCGGGCGGCCTGCGCGAGGTCGTCGAGGCGCATGAGTTCGAGCTGCCGGACTTCGTCGGCGGGCTCCTGGACGGTCTCCTTGAGCGCACGCTGGACGGCCTCGTACGCCTGGCCCTTCGAGGACATGCCGAGCTCGTCGGCGATCTGCTGGTAGGTGAGGTTTTGGGCGCGGAGGCGGCAGGCTTCGGCGTCGCGGCGGGCCACGTTGGGGTCGCGGTCGTAGCGCCCGTTGCCGGCGCGGACGTCGGACACGGTCACCCCCTACGTGGCCATGAACTGGGCGAGCGCCTGTTCGGCGGTGCGGATGAGTTGCCGGGCCGCCAGGGCGCCGGCGCGCGGGTCGCTGATGGGATCGGTGAGCGCGTCGCGGGCCAGGTCGAGGTAGGCGATGGCTTCGGCGTGCAGGTCGGTGGTCATGCGCCAATGGTGGGCGAGGCGACCGGCCCGCGGTGAAGCCGAGCCGCGTTCTGTGGATAGCCCGGGTTAGGGCCGGCGCTCCCATGGCACGCCTGGGTCTTACTGGGCGGCAGTCCTTGGGAACGCGAAGAGCCCGCACAGGGCGGGCTCTGGGCATGGTTGATCGCTTGGCTGTGGATAATACGCAGCGCCGCAGGTCAGTGCAACGCACCTGCTGTGCGCTCGGTCCAAGACTTAGTCGCGATCATGACCGTGAGGCCGAACCCGAGGAACGGCCAGAACCAGGCGAGGTGCCAGGCTGGCCAGGTGGCGAGGAACTCGGGGACATTGCCGAAGATCACACCGAAGACGATGGGCACGAGACCCCGTGTGTCGATCACCAGACTCTCCCGCTCCTGGGCTTCGATGATCCCGCGCAGCTCGTTGATCTCCTTCCGGAGCTGTGCCTCAAGTTCGGATACGGCCTGTTCGCGTGCGGTTCGCTCTTCGGCGATGCGCTCGAACGAATTGTTCAGCCGCGACTCCACGGACTCGACGTACGCGCGCAGCCGCGCGATCCGCTCTTCGACGGGCACGCTCTCGTCCCAGGTGAATCCGCCGACTTGCAGGACCGTGACGCCTTCGACGACGGCCCCGCCATCTACGAGGCCCACGTGGACGGTCTGGGGACGCTGGAGGAGGCTACTGATCTTCCGCTTGATCCAGTCCTTGCTGCGGCGCCAGATCGACAGGAGGGCGTGTGGCGCCACGATGAACAAGCCGATCAACGTGATGGCGACGCCCGTCCACTTGATCACCCAGGTGAGGATTTCCGTCTCCGGCATGACGGATCAGACTAGTGTGAATTAGCGGACATTTGCGCGTCATTCCTCACTTGCTTGGCGAGCCACTCCCATTCGGTGACAGGCCAGCAGGGGTGCCCGCGCCACCAGGTGCCGACGTACTTGCTCTCGGGCTCGCAGGTGTCGTTCTCGCAGACGATCACGACCTGCTGGGGGCAGCGGTCGCAGAACCGGCGGTCGGGGTGGCCGTGGCTGCACGCCTTGGTGCCGAGCAGGTCGCGGACGCGCCACGTTCGCGCGCCGCCGGCGGGAGTCTGCGGGGTGACGCCGCGGCACCAGGGGCATTCGACGTCGAGGGCCTGGCCGTCGTAGAGGAGCCCGAGGGCCGAGGCGACGATGCCGATCATGCGGCGGGTGGTGCGGTAGGCCCACGCGAGCGTCTCAGAGAGCCTGTGAGCCTCCGAGGTGGTTGCTGATGAATCATCAGCCGTGCGAGACCGTGTGAGGCCGTCCAGGATGCGCTCAGCGTCGTCCAGGGCGTACAGGAGGGCGACGGACCGCGCCAGATACGGCCGCGCGTCCGCGAACGCCGTAGACGGGGGCTCCATCACGGGGCAGTAGGCGGCCTGCGCGAGGTGGAACGCCAGCGCGTACGCATCCGCCAGGACGCCCGAGAGGATGTCGAGCACGGCGACCTTGACCGGCGCCGGGGTCTGGCCGGGCGCGTCCTCGGCCCGCTCGTACCGCTCGACGCGGGCCAGGGCATCGCGCTCCTCCCGCGCCTCGGCCGTCAGCGTCCCGGTCCGCCAGGTTTGGATGACGTCTGGCAGGCGGGAGGCGGCGAGGTCGGGCCAGTAGGCGGCGACCCAGCGGAGGTCCTCGATGGCGCGACGAGCAAGGGTCACTGGGTCGGCTCCTGAGCGGGCTCGCTGGACGGGGGACAGAGCTGGCCATCGGCGAAGTGGATCCACTGCCCGTCGTCGTCCTGCCGGATCATCTCGTCGTGGGCGGCGCACTGGAGGATCACGTGCCGGGCGAGGTACGGCTTGTCCTCCTCCGGGCACGGCTCGGGCGTGAGGCGCTGGCGGCGGGCGGCCTGGCGGTCGAGGAGCCGCTGGGCGACGTCGTCCGGGACCTCGGGGTCCATCAGGGCGGCCCAGACGTCGATGACGGGCATGACGCTCCTATCGGGTACGGCGGATCGGGACAACGTTGGGCGGCAGCGGCTCCGGCGGCTTCGGCTTCGGCGGGCCGGGGCAGGTCGCGACGTGCGGCTTGTACCGGTGCTCCCACGCGGCGAGGGGCAGCGCGTCGGCCGCGTCCAGTGAGCGGGATTGCCACGTCCGCGGGCTGATGCGGTAGCACGCCTGGTTGCCGTCGTCGTGCGGCTTGGCGTCGACGGCCATGCGGTTGCCGGCGCGGGTGACGGTCCACAGCACGGGCCGGTTGCAGATGTTGCAGCGGGACAGCTCGCGCGGCGCCGGGATCACGTGGGCCTCCCGGCGGCCGGGGGCAGCGGCACGACGGTCGACGGCCGCGCGACGCGGAACAGCCGCGCCGTGCCGTCGCCGAGCTCGACGTGCCAGACGAGCGACATGTCGTGGCCGGCCTCGGTGAGCCACTGGGTGATCTGGGCGCGGCCGTCGCGGGTGCGCCAGTCCGGGCGGTTAGTCACTTCCGCCCCCGTTGATGGCGCGGGCGGCGGCGACGGCGGCCACGAAGTCGTCACGCCGCTCGCAGGGGGTGCACACCCCGTCCGGGTGGTCGCAGGGCGGCATCTCGTACTCGTCGGCGATGACGTCCAGCAGGGTGGCGAGGGTCCCCCGCAACCGCTCGGGCACGTCAGTGAGCGGGAGCCCGATGTCCCAGGCGATGCCGCAGTGCTCGCAGGGGCCAGGCGCCCATGCGGTGCCGTGGGGCGGTTGGACGGGGAACGAGTGCTCGCAGCGCAGGCGGGCGACGGCGGTGCGCAGCTCGTCGGCGGTCGTGTCCTTCATGGGTTGCTCCTCAGTTCGGAAGGTCAGGGGTTCGGCTGGTCAGGAGAGGTCGTCGGAGGCGAGGGCGCGCTGGATACGGGACTGCTTGAGCCACTCGGGTGGGGGCTTGAGCGGTGGCTTCCAGCCGGGTCCGGCCACGAGCTCGGCGACGATGCGCCGGACGAGGTCGTCGAGGGTGACGTCGCTGACGTAGGGGCGGAGGGTTCGGGTGAGGCCGTTGCGGAGATCGGTCCAAGCGGCGCGGATGTCGGGGTCTTCGGAGGCGGGGCCGAGGCGTTCGCGGCGGCAGTCGGCGCACATCTTGGGGTCGGCGGCTCCGTGGTCGCAGGGCTTCATGCGGTCCTCCTGGCGAGGGTTGCGGCGTGAATGACGAGCTGGATTCGTGGGGTGCTGTCTCCGAGGGCGTCGCGGGCCTGGGCGAGGTAGGCGGCGCCGAGGTCGGGGAGGCGTGTGAGGGTGTCGCGGGCGGCGGTGTACTCGGGGGAGTCCGGGCCGGGCTGGGGGACGGCGGCGAGGATCGGCGGCTGTCGGTAGGTGGGGCGCTGATCTCTTTTGGCCGAAGGCTCGCGGTGGATAGCCGGTCGCTCTTCCACATCAGGTTGTGAGACGGGAACCACCGGAGTTGAGGGATCAGATTTAGAGGGATTGTTCTTAGAGGGATTTACGGTCCATCCGTCGATGGACCTTCCCGGCTTGAAGGTCCATTCGTTGATGGGCCTTTCGTCGTGATGGTCCATCGGTTGATGGACCTTTCCGGGCTCAGCGGGAGGGTTTTCCACAGGCTTGGGAGGGGCGTTATCCACAGGAAAGGCCCACCCGTCGATGGACCTTTGAACCGGTGGGAGAGTCACGGAGGGCGGCAGCTCGGGCAGCCGGAACCGCATCGAATGGCCGTTGTTGGCGAATGTCGGGCGGCCCCGCTTATCGGTGCCCGTGGGGATGCGGACCTCCAGGCCGCGCTTCGCGAGGCGGCCGAAGACGTTGCCGAGCGCGCCATCGGTGACGCCGAGAGCGGACCGGATCCGCTCGAACAGCGACTCCGTGTCCGTGCGGTGGCGCCACATCACGCGGTCGTTGTCGTTGCCACGCTCGGCGACCACCAGGAGCACGACGCGCTCGGCCAGGCTCATCCCGTCTGCTGCGGGGCTGCGCAGCCATTCGACGACTTCGCCGACCAGCTTGCCGCTCATACGCGTCGTGCTCCTTCCTAGGGGGTGGTCACTCCTTCCGCTGCGGCCCGGGTAATCGGCCGGTCTCCAGCCACGCCTCAACGCGGACGCGCAGGGCGGCGCTGAGCGTGCCGTCGCGCATCCGCCGGATGGACGAGGGGGCGGGCGCCTGCACGGCCATCTCGACCTGCCACCACTTCATGCCGAGCTCGCGGCGGCGAGCGTCGAGAGCGGCGTGCAGCTCCTGCGGCGTCATCGGGACCTCCGCAGGCCGCGGAACGGGCGCACGACGAGCTCGCCGGACTCGCGCCGGATCAGCACGTTGCGCGGGGCGCGCGGCCCCGGCCGTACGAGCGGCAGCGGTTCAGGCAGATCGGCGCGCCGCTCGTACGGCCAGACCAGCACCGTGACGGGCTGGCCGGCCTCCAGGTAGGTGCGGCCGATCGCGCTCATGACGGCCGCTCCGTTGCGCACCAGCCGACGCAAGCCGGGCTCGACGAGCCGCAGGTGCGGCACGGGAAGCAGCGCAGGCAGATCGACGTGAGGGCGAAGCGATAAAGCCTCGGCCAGTGCCCACGGCGAAGGCATCGCAGGAGCCGCCTCACTGAGGGCCTCCCGCGTGGGCGTGCCGGAGGTTGACGGCGACCAGATGCAGGAGCCCGATGACTTGCTCGCCCGCGTCCTCGGGGAGGGCGGCCCAAAGCGCCTCGTACATGGCCTCGTCCAGGCGGGCCCGGGCGACGATGAGCTGTGCGGCCCAGCGGGCGACAGGGGGGACGTCGTCGGCGTTCTCGCTCCTGATGCCGGTTTCCGCGTCGAGGAAGGACAGCCGGATGGTGGCGCCTTCGGCGTTGGACAGGGCGTCGGTGTGCGCGATGAGGGTGTCGCACCAGGCGAGCACGGCGTAGCCGATGCCCTCGGGGCCGCACTCGGTGTAGAGGGCGGCTACCTGCTCGGCGGCCTCGGTGAGGTCGTCGAGGTTGGCCACGGCGGCGCTCAGCGCGCCGCCGGTGAGCTCGTGCGCCCGCTGTTCGTGATCGGGGGTCACCGCCGGTCGCCTCCGGTGATGGCGGCCGTGTAGTCCGGCATCCACGTCGCGAGGAGCCGCGCCTGCTCGACGTCATCGGCGGTGAGGCCGGCGCCGTGGATGACAGCGACGATGTCGCCTCGCTCGTCGCGTACGGCACGGGACGGCTCCAGGCGGCGGCGCTTCGGCCGGCCGCGGCTGTCCTCGGTGGGGGCGGGTTCGACGGTGCGGTTAGGCATCGTGGTCCTCCAGGACGACTCCGGGGGTGGCCAGGAGCGCCGCCCCGATCGCCTCCTGGGCGTCGGGGGTGGCGATGGACTCGCGCATCGCCGGGCCGAGGGTGACGGCGAGCTGCTCGGCGCCGACCGGGCAGACGTGCCAGGTGCGGGTGTGGATGGTGCCGTCCGGCGTGGTGATGCCGATCAGCAGGGTCGCGGCGTTGCCGGAGTGGTGGTCACACATGGCTGCCCCATCCCTGAGCGTTGGCCTCGTCGGAGCAGGAGGCGCCGAGCAGGGCGCGCTCCTCCAGCTCGTCCGGGTCGTCGACCAGCTGCGCGCGGCCCTCGGTGCAGCCGCACGGGACCCGCATCAGAACCACCGCCACGGCGCCGGGGTCGGACGCCGACCAGCCGGGCACGGGCGTCCAGCCGCGGCCGTCGCAGGACGGGCAGGCGTCCTCGGCGACGACGTCGCCCAGCTCGAACTCGTCGTCGGCGTGCGCCCCGTGCTTGCACTGCTCGTGGCTGCCGTTTCCGCAGCCCTTGCAGGCCGGGCAGAACACCTCGACGAGCAGGCGCTGCCCGGTGTCGGTGGGCATCTCGTAGCGGTCGCCGGTGACGCCCTGGCCGCCGCAGGTGTCGCACGGGTCGGCGGGCGTGGGCGCCGGGAATGGCACGTAGGCGTACGTGGTGGTCGTCATCGCGCGTCCTCGCCGGTAATCGAGGTGACGTCGCGGACGAGGGTGATCGGCCCGCTGGGCCCGGCGTGGATGTCCCGCCACTGCCAGGTGTTGCCGATCACGTCGGTCAGGTAGATAGCCGGTCTGCCGATGCGGCTGTGGGGCCTGGTGACGTAGTACTCGCTGCCGTCGCTGTCGGCCCAGATCTGGCCGGGCTTCGGTGTGCCGTCTGCGGGGTCGATGCGCTCGACGGTGACGGGCAGGTTCGGGTCGTCGAGCGGCAGGAAGGTGTGCCCGGCGAGGGACACCTCACCGCCGCTGATGGTGCCGGTGACGGTCACGCGGACCGTCTCGCCGTCCCGGTAGATCGGGTGGGTGCTCACGGTTCCTCCGTGGGGATCGGGGTGAAGCTGATGAACGGCGTCTCCGGCGTCCAAGTCCGGACGACCACCGGGTGGTCTGGGGTGGGGGAGGGGGCGCACGCCGTACCGAGACCCGCGAGTGCCAGCAGTACGGCGTGCGCCAGAGCGGCGGCCCGGCTTCCCCTCCGGAACCGCCGCCGCTCGGTGGCCGGGTACGACCCGGCGCGGTTGGTGGTCGTCACGGCCTTGCCCCGAGGAACCACGGGCCGACGTGGTACGCGCTGCACGGGCACTCGTGGACCCGGTAGAACACGTGCCGGAACAGGCCGCCCTCGCGGCGGTGCCGGCGCAGCGCGCCCCGGGCCACGCTGTACGTCTCGTACGGGAACAGGTCGAGCCGCGGGCAGTCCTCGACGTCGGTCCACTCCTCGCGCGGCCACAGCTCGTCGTGCATCGCGGCGAGCAGCTCGTCCGTGGGGTCGGGGCGGGCCGTGTAGCTGTCGGGGTACGCGCCGCCAGGCAACTGGACGCGCTTCTCCAGGAGCTCGGCGTGCGGGAGTCGGCGTCGCATCACGCCTCCGGGAGGAGCTGCGAGGGGACGACGGCCTCCTTCGAGAGGGGCTGGTCAAGGCTGGAGCGGTCCCAGGCGACGTAGACGACGGGCTGCCCGCGGAGGGTGCCGATGTCCTCGACGGTGCCGCCGCCTCGGTGTCCGCGGATGCGGCTGTAGGGCGGGAACTGGTCGGCGAGGTCGAGGTCAGGCATCGGTGGCCTCCGTCTCGGCGGTCTGGTCGTGGGGGTGCTCGGCGGCGCGGAGTGCGGCGGCGGTGGGCTCGGCCTTGCGGACGCGGTCGCGGCGCTCCAGTTCGGCCCGGACGAGCGCAGCGAACCGCTCGCTGTTCTGGGAGATCGTGTACGCGGTGTTGATCGCGGCGTTCAGGCGGGTGTCGTCGGCGTTGAGCGGGACGCCGATCATCAGCCCGTCGATCCACATGCAGATCGCGGTCTCGGTGGCCTCCGTGCGGACGGCGTCGGGGGTGGTGTGCTTGTGGGCGCTGTAGACGGCGACGGGGTACGCCTCGGCGGGGATCTCGCTCATGCCGGGTCTCCGGCCTGCGGCTCGCGGGCGATCTCGTTGCGGTCGTGGGCGATGTGCAGCTGGTTGGCCATGACCATCGCCGCCTGCGCGAACCGGTCGGCCTCGGCCGTGTCGGTGAAGTCGAGGTCGACGCCGAGGACGCGCAGGGTAGCGACGGGCTTGCCGGTCATCTGGTGCCGGATGCCGAGGAACTCGGCGGCGCCTTTGAGGTTGAGGCGGCCGGTGACCTCGAAGGTCTCCGGGGCGCCGGTAGGGTCGTGCATGTCCAGCTCCTTCGCTGGTCGGGGGCCGCCCGCCGCGCCATCGGCGGGCGGCCGGTTTCATCTGGTCGGGGGGCGGTCAGAACGGCGGGGCGACGTGCGGCTCCCACGGCGAGGTGGAGATGGTGCGCCCCCACGCGCGGCCGGCCTTGGGGTGGTCGTGCACGTAGTCGGCGCGCTCGACGGTCACCCGGGGCGTGTCCTCGGTCGGCGGCTCGTCGCCCTCGGTGATGGCGTACTCGTGGACGTGCGTCGCGCGGGCGTGCTCCTCACGGAGTTGGTCGAGGGAGACGCGGGCGTAGCGCAGTTCGCCGATCAACCGGGGGACGATCTCGTCCATGAGCTTGGTGTCCGCGTCGTGGTCCGCGGCCTCCATCGCCTGGTTGTAGAGGCGCTCAACCTCGTCCAGGTCGAGCGGGTCGAGCTCGGGCTCGTCGGGCTCCTCCCGGGGCGGCCCCATGAGCTGCTCGTCCTTGTACTCCTGCCAGTAGTCGCGCTCGGCGTCATCGGCGGCGTCGTACTCGCTCACGTGTTCTCCCTGTTCTCGGGGCGGGTGGGGGTGCGGGCGGCGTAGCCGGGGGCTCCGCAGGAGATCGCCACGGCCGCCAGGTGCGCGCACGGCTCGGTACGCCAGCAGTCGCAGGACCAGCCGCTCTCCGGGTGGCGGACCACCTGGTAGCGCTGCATGTGGCCCTGGACGGTCGCGACGACCAGGCACGGGTAGCGGGCGTCCGGCGGCGTGGCGACGGTGGTGACGAGGACCCGGCCCTCGCGGATGTACGCGAGGGCCTTGGCGCGGACGTCAGCCGCCATCGGGCTTCACCCCGGCGACCTCGCGCCACGCTCTGTAGTCGCCGATGGGCATCCCGCCGACGTTCACACCGTCGTCGGCAGCGTGCTCGTGGTCGTTGAGAGCGGTGGCGGCGGCCTGGGCGAGCGTCGCGTGCAGCACGCCCATCTCGCGGCAGTGCTCGGCCTGGCGGCGGATGAGCTCCACGCCCGGCGTGCTGCCGTCCTCGCCGTGAGCCTCGACGTACTCGCCGAACAGGCCCTCAGCATGCTTGGCGCAGCGCTCGGCCTCGCGGTAGTGCTCCGGGCCCGTCACGAGATCACCCCGAACGTGATCCCCGGGGTCGGCATGGCGCGGATCTCGGCCGCGACCTTCCGCGCCTCCACGACCCAGCCGGGCGTGGGCGACGGGCTGTCGTCCAGGTCGGCGGCGCGGCGTGCGTCGGCGTGAAGGGCGCGGATCGCGTCGATCTGCTCGACCCGGAGCGGCCGGAGCTCGCTGCCGTATCCCCACTCCCAGCCGGTGAGCACGACCGGGCCGGCGTACGGCTGGGCGACCCCGCCGAACCCGAGCAGCACGAGCGAGCCGACCACGTTGTGGGGCATGCCGTTGAGCAGGGAGCAGTCGTTGACCCAGCCCGCCCATTCCCCGCGCACGCTGGCGTAGCTGCGGAGCGGGACGCGGGCAGCGCCCTCCGGGCCGAGCAGGTCGCGGAAGTCCACGGCCTGGTCGCCGATGGTCAGGTCCCCCTCGGGCGTGATGAGCGCGTACGGCGCGGGGGCGATCGTCATGACGACTCACCCCCGGCCGCGGGCGCGGCCTCCAGAGCGGGCAGCAGGGACCCGACGATCTCCCACAGCTCGCCCGACTGCCACGCCTCGGCCACCAGCTCCGCCGCGTCCTCTGTGAGGGTCACCGCGACGGTCGGGTCTCCGGCCGCCACGGTGATGCCGGGGATCTCCTCGCCGTCCTTCGTGACGGCGACGCCGGTCTTCTTCGCGGCGGCGAGTACCGCGGTGACGTACGCGGGCCGGACACGGGTGACGGTCGTGGTGACCGTCTCCCATTCGTCGGGCCGGTTGGCCATCACCCACGCCTCGAACGCTCCCGCGTCCGTGACCTGCGGGCGGATGGTGCCCTTGCGGAGCTGCACGGCACCCACGGGCTCGGCCGCGAGTGTCGCGGTGAGGCGGTCTCCCACCGTCCAGTCCGTGCGTACCCCGGCGCGGTCGGTGTCGTCGGCCGCGCCGAGGATGTCCTTCAGGACCCGGATGACGACCAGGCGCAGCGCCTGCTCCTTCGGCGTCACGCGGCCTCACCCGCCCCGAGCTCGTCGGCCAGGGTCTTGATGCGGCGGGCGATGTGGTCGGCCTCGGCCTGGCTGATCTGCCCGGCCTTGAGCGCGCCCCCGGTCGCCTTCCACACCGTGGTGAGCTGCTCGGTGGTCGCGGTGTCCTCGGCCCGGCCGAGCAGCTCGACCGCGATCTCGGACAGCTCGTCGAGCTCGGGCGACTCGGCCCCGGCCTTCGGCTGGGTGAGCTGCCGGGCGTGCGACCCGTCGCCGCACTTCAGGCCCTCGAAGACGAGCCACTCCAGGGTCCAGTCCTGCGGGAGCGGCTTGGCCGCGTCCCGGCCAGGCCGGACGCCCGCGTGGACGGAACGGGCGCCGATCACTCGGGCGTCGGCGTCGCGGGCCAGCCGAATCCAGACGGTCGCGTCGAAGGGCAGCGTCTTGTGCCCCTCGACCTTGTACTCCCGGGTGCCGGGGATGGGGGAGCCCTTGGCGTCCATCGCCGCGACTTCCTTGCCGCGCGCGGTGACGACGACGATGCCGGGGAAGGTCATCAGCGTCGTCATCAGGCGGCGGTGCCGGGCGGTCGCGTCGTTCCACAAGTTCATGGGGACGCTGACCTCAGCGTTCGGGTCCTCCTTGAGCCGCTTCTGGTTGACCGCCGAGGTCCTGGCCCGGTTGGCGGCCCAGTCCTTCAACAGTTCCCACTCGGCCGTCATGGAGTCGATCACCAGCACGACCGGCGGCTCCCCGGCCTGGGCGGCGCGGGCGGCCTCGTCGCGGACGGCGCGGATCTGGCCCATGATGCTGGCCCACGTGCCGTCGTGTTCGACCACGAGGTAGCGGGCGCCGGGGACGGCGCCGTACTCGTCGGCGGCACCCTCGCCGAGGTCGATCCAGTAGGTCTGACCGACCTTCTCAGAGGCGCTGAGGGTGGCGGCGGCCCAGGACTTGCCAGACTTCTCGGCCCCCTCGACGAGGATGAGGGGCCAAGGGACGCGGCCGGTGGGCTGGCGGGTGCGGATGCCGGTCATCGGCTCTCACCGGCCCCGGCGAGGATCGGGTGGCACTGCCACTCCACGTCCTCGACGACCACGGTTCGCTTCACCTTCGGTACGGCGGCGAGGGCGTCCGGGTCGGGCTCCTCGATCTCGACCTCGCGGGTGCCGGTGACCACGCGCTCGCAGACGTTCTCGCGGCGCGCGATCCACTGCACCCTCACGCCGTGGATCTCGGCGAACAGGTCGAAGTACTCGCCCCGCGGCTCCTTGCGGACCGTGCCGGGCATGACGCGGGCGAACACCGCAGCACCACGGCGCTCCTCCTCGGCGTTGCCCTCGATGAAGTTCAGTGAGGCGTCGTCGCCCTCGTACGGCAGGGGCAGCTCCGGGTGCGCTTCGAGGATGTCCGCCAGGGCGCGCAGGCCCTTGATGTACTCGGCGCGGTCGCTCATCAGACACCCGCCCCGGTGCCGTCGTAGTCGGCCTGCGAGGCGCGGTACTCGGCCTCGGTCAGCGGGTCGAGCTTGCCGTCGCGGACCGGAACGGGCGCCGGCTGCTTGCCCTGGAGGGTGTCGGTGCCGCAGAGCAGCGCGCGGACCTCGGCCTCGCGGTAGCGGCGGTGGCCGCCGAGGGTGCGGATGGACGTGAGCCGTCCGGCCTTGGCCCAGCGGGTGACGGTCTTGGGGTCGACGCGGAAGATCGTGGCGACCTCGGCGGGCGTCAGCAGCGACTCCGCCTGTGTGATCTTGCTAGGGTTGGACATGGTTCCCTTCCTTCGGGATTCGGGTTTCCGCGCCCCCGTGCCGTCTCGCCCGGCCGGGGGCGTTGTGCTGTCAGCGGGTGCTGGCGGCGGGGGTGAGCCGCTTGAGGTAGGCGTGGATCGACTCGCGGGGGACGCGGGTCTTGGACTTCCGGGCGCCCGGGGCGGAGATGTCCACGGCGGTGAGGTCGCCGCGCGCGATCATCCGGTAGACGGTGTTGTCGCCGACGCGTAGCTCGGTGGCGGTCTCGGGGATGGTGAGGAGCGCGGTGTCGCTCGGCTCCTTCGGCTTGGGCTTGGGCACTTACTCCCCCTTCGGGGTTGTGGCGGCTGAATCATCAGCCATTGCGGGCGTAAAAAGAAGATCGGTTCGGACGTGCAGGGCTGCGGCGATCGCGTCGGCGGTATCCGGACTGCAGGTGCGCTGACCTCCGGCGATCATCACCAGATATGACCTGGTGATGCCGACTTTCCGGGCCAAGCTGGACTTGTTGTGCTGGCCCGCCATGGCCAACTCCAGTCGCTCGGGGGAGCGGAGGGCCATGCCGGGCGGTCGTGCCATGTGCGGGTGCTCCTGGAGGGTCCTGGGGGATGGTGGCTGATTATTCAGCCACCATAGGCGCCCTTCGTGGTGGCTGTCCAGTCCAAGGCGGGAATTGCGGAAACCTCACTAGAGAGGAGGAGTTCCGTAGCGCAGTATTGTTGTCACCTGCGCGAGGGTGTATGCACTGCATGTTGGGCTGTGGCTGATGATTGACCAGCGGTAACGCTCCGTCATGGCCAGGCGAGGGTTATGGGAGGGCGACAACACTAATGCCGCCGCAATCCGAGATGGCGCGGCCAGACGACGCCAGATACCCACTGAGCGCGTTCGTGTGGGACTACTTGCAACGGAAGAAGGCGCAGGAAGGCGACAGCCTTCGCGCCCTCGCGAAACGCTGCGTGGACCCCGAGACGGGGTTCGACCTGAAACGGCCGTGGCTCTCCATGCTCGCCGAGGGGGACATGAACCGCGCCCCCGAGCTGTGGAGACTGCGCGCCCTGGCCGCCGGCATGAGTGCCCCGCTGCAGCAGCTCCAGCTGATGGCCGCTCAGCAGTGGCTCGGCTTTTCGGCCGAGACGGTGGACGTACAGGTGGGCAGCGGGGATCACGTGATCGTGCCTGTGCCGCCCGGCCTGACTGCGGCTGACCGCGCGAAGGTCGTGCGCTGGGCTGAGCAATGGGCCCGGGAGCTCGACGAAGAGGACTAGCCGAAAGGTTAGAACCCTCTATCCGAATGTCTGTTTTATATGCATCCGAGTAATTGACATGCGTAATACTCACCTCTCCCCGGATTAGTGCCCCATTCGGCGTAGAGAGGTGCGAAGTGAGCGCGACATGTCTGGAACGGTTCAATACCGACTCATGCATCCCGAGCGACTGCCGTACGGGCCGGCGATTCGACTACGACCCGATGGCCTGATCATCGCTGGGGTACCTGAGCCGGAGATGGACAAGTTCCTGGCCGAGGAGCTCGGTCGCGTCGGCACCGATATCCTCCAGCCGTTCACCCGGCTCGACGCTCCCCAGGCGTTACCCGCGCTCGAATGCAAGATTCATCGGGTCCGAGAGGTCTCCGGTGGTCAACTCGTGGCTGCGGAGTTCGTCCACCAGGTCGTGCACATTCTGGTGCCTGGCGAGCTGATCCGCCGCGCTGCTGCGGTCGGATTGAGCGAGGCGGCGACGCGTCTCATGAGGCACTTCCGCCGCTGACCCCCATTCCCCCAATCCCCTGGAAGGCCCCATGCCCTCCTTCCGAAAGTTGCCGTCCGGGCTATGGCAGGCGTCTGTGCGGCTGCCCTCCGGCAAACGCGTCACTAAGAGCGACAAGCTGAAGAAAGTCGTGCAGCAGTGGGCGACCGAACAAGAAGCGCTGATCGCCAAAGGACACCGGATCGACCCGCGCGCCGGCCGGGTCACCTTGGCCGAGTGGCACAGCCGATGGTCGGCCGCTCGGGTCGTGGAGGACGAGACACGCCGCCACGACGAAACAGCGTGGCGGCTGCACGTGGAGCCGCACTGGCGGGAATGGCGGCTGGGTGACATCGGCCGGATCGACGTCCAGTCCTGGGTGCGGACCCTGCAGAAGAACGGTGTCGGTCCACACGCGATCCGTCACGCCTACAACCTGCTCGTCGCCCTGATGGGAGACGCGGTGATCGAGGGTCTCGCTCCGGTGTCGCCGTGCCAGAAGATCGACCTGCCGCCGACCCCGCCCAAGGCCCCGGCCTGGTTCACCCGCGAGCATGTGACCACCATCCAGTCGTACCTTCCAGCGGGCCACGCCGCCATGACCGAGCTGATGGTTCACACCGGCCTGCGGTGGGGCGAGGCCGCGGGCGTCGCTGGCGCGGAACGCGACGACGAGACGGGCAACCCGATCGACTGGCTACGCGGCCGTATCCAGATTCGTGGGGCGATCACCCAGGCGGGCAAGTGGAAGCCGTACCCGAAGAGCTCCAGCAGCCGGCGCGAGGTGCCGGTGCCGCGGCATGTCCTGGACATGCTGGCGCCGCTGCTGGAGGGCCGGGCCCGTGATGCGTGGGTGTTCGTCGCGCGACGTCGCCGAGGGGGAGAGTATCCGACGGTGAGCGGTAGCAACTGGTGGCGGACCTGGAACGGTGCGATCACGCAGGCCAACGATGACATCGCGGAGAAGAACCGGCAGCTTCCGGAGGGGGAGCGGCTTCAACCGGTGCCCACCTATAACCCCCATGATTGTCGGCACACGGCGGCCTCCTGGTTGGTCCAGGCGGGCGTGCCGCTGTACGACGTCCAGAAGTTGCTCGGTCACGCGTCGTTCGCGACGACGCAGCGGTACGCGCATCTCGCGCCAGACGCGCACAGCGCAGTAGAGGATGCCTGGTCGAAGATCATCGCGCACCAGGGGCGCACAGCGCCCGTGCGGCAGGTGTCGGAGGAGTGATGAGCTGGGAAAACGTCTTAGTGACATGGTCTACGACCGGCACCTTGTCGAGCACGATCTCCGCGACCAGCAGCACGCCGATGATGAGCAGCACCCAGCCGTTCGAGAGCCACTCGTAGCCCTGCGGGAGCCGTACGGCGTCGGTGAAGTGGGCGACCAGCCCGACGACCATCAGCGGGATGTAGGCGTTGAGCCCCGCGGCGGTGGACAGGCCGAGCCCGGTGAGTGCGGCGAACATCACCCCTCCAACGAACGCGCCCGCGTGTCAGTGCCTGAGGGAGCGCGTGATCCCCGCAGGAGGCCATCAAAGCAGCGATCCCGGCGGTCCGCACCCGCCGGGTTCGCCGAAACGGCCACCTCACGTCCCTCACGTCCCTCACGTCCCTCACGTGCGCACGTGCGACGAGGCGGGGCGAGGGGCCGGAGACATGGCGGGCAGGTCGAAGTCGTCGTTCCGCATGCGCAGCAACGCGTACGACGCCCCGGCGAAGCCGGCGGCGGCGACCAGCAGGCCGGCGCCCTGGGCGACGTGGCCGGGCAGGAATGGGTGGGTGGAGCCCCCCACGGCGAGGGCGATGCCCATCCACGCGGGGGCGACGCGGCTGCGCCACAGTGCGAGACCCAGCAGGAGCAGGCCGATGACGATGCCCACGATGAACAGCAGGCCCGCCACCTGCTGCACCGGATCGTTCTCCACCACGTCGTCGGAGAGCTTGGTCATGACGCCCACGTCGAGCCCCTCGCGGACGGTGTAGTACGCGAGCGGGTCCCCACCGATGATCAGTGCGATCCCGGAGAAGGAGCCCAGCAGAGAGATGAAGGCGCCGAACGAGGTGAGTCGCGGGGCGCCGCGACGGGCCGCCCAGGCGACCGCGAACGTCGCGGCCGGGAGTCCGACGACGAAGACGGCGCCGACCAGCCTGAGGACGCCGATGAGCTGCTGGTGGGCCGTGTAGGCGGTCACGGTGTCGGCGAAGGACGACCCTCCGTCGACCGGGTTGAGCAGGTAGTAGACGGCCTGCGCGAGCATGGGAAGCGGAGCGATGACCGCGAGAAGGATGCGCCAGAAGCCGCGTACGTCGCGTAGCGGCGTGGCACGCGACGGGCCGCTGGTCGTCGCCGGGTCGGGTCGGGTGCCGGGTTCCATGGGGTCCTCCGAATGTGGGGTGGTTTGGTCCTTCCTGCGGATCCGAGGGTGACCGGCGCGCGCCCCCGCCGTCGTGGGTGCGGCCTCCCATGCCGGTCCCGCGTACTCCCAGGCGAGATAGGAGCGCGCACCCATGGCCGCCGAGGTCGGCGGACCCGATGATGGGTCCATGCCAGGGAAGCGGACCGCGCCTGTCGCCGTCGTCGCGGTAACGGGAGTCGTGGTCGTCGCGACATGGGTGTCGTGGTTCGCCGGCGGTCTCACCGTGGGCGACGCGGCGGAGTCGTACCTGTTGACGAACAGTGCGATGTCGGTGACGTTCACCGCGTTCGGCGCGCTTGTGCTGGCACACCGGCCGCGACATCGGGTCGGGCTGCTCTTCGTCGCGTACGGCGCCTGCTACACCGTGAGCGTGGCGTGCCTGGGCGCGCTGTCGGGTGCGTTCACGCTGTCACCCGGCTGGGAACGCGCGATCAACCTGATCGGCATCACCGCCTGGATCCCGGCGCCGGTGGTGTGCCTGCCTCTGATCCTGCAGGTGTTCCCCGACGGTCGCCCGCTGTCCCCCAGATGGCGGCCGCTGGCCGTGGTGACCGTCGCGCTGACCCTGCTGGCGCCGACCGTGACACTGCAGCCCGGCGGGGACAGCGGTGAGTCGACGGCCGACCAGGGCCCGCTGCTGCCCGACGCGGTCGAACGTGTCATAGCGACCCTGATGCCCGTGTTCGTCGCCCTCGCCGGGCTGGTGCTGCTGGGGAGCATTGTCGCGCTCGGGCTTCGCGCGTACCGGTCGCGGGGTGCGGAGCGGCTGCAGGTGATGTGGCTGCTGTGGGCGGTGGTCCTGTTCGTGGCGCTGAACCTGCAGCGGATCGTCACCACCGACGGGCCGATCCTGTTCCTGTTCACCCTGCCGCTGATCCCCGCGGCGGCCACGGTGGCGATCGTGCGCCACCAGCTCTACGACATCCGGCTGATCGTCAACCGCTCCCTGGTGTACGGCCTCCTCACGCTGGGCGTGGTCGGGGCGTATCTGGGCATCGTCGCGGGACTCGCCCCGCTGGCCCGCGACCGGCTGTCGGCGAGCCCGCTGGTCGCGACCGCGATGATCGCGGTGGCGTTCGCGCCGGCCCGTTCAGCCGTGCAGTCCCTCGTGGACCGGCTCATGTACGGCCGGCGGCATGACCCGGCCGAGGCCGCCGCCCGGGTCGGGGTCCGTCTCGGCACGGGCCTGGAAGGTGTGCTGCGGGCGGTGTGCGAGGCGCTGCGCCTGCCCTACGCCGCGATCAGCTCCGACGGCCGCCTCATCTCGGCGTACGGCCGGCCCACGACGGCCTGGCACACGGTGGCGATCGAGGTGGCGGAGGGGGAGCCGGCGGACCTGCTCGTCGGCCTGCGCGCGGGGGAGACGCGGCTCTCGGCCGCCGACCGGCGGGCTCTCGGCCTGCTGGTCGCCCCCGTCGGCCTCGCCCTCCAGGCGGTGCGCCTGTCCGAGCGGCTGCGCGAGTCGCGCACGCAGATCGTGGCCGCCCGTGAGGAGGAGCGCCGGCGGCTGCGCCGCGACCTGCACGACGGCCTGGGCAGCGCGCTGACCGCGGTCACTCTCAAGGCCGACGCCGCGCACAACCTGCGGCAGAGCGATCCGGATCGGTGCGGGCGGTTGTTGCTCGACCTGCGCGCCGACCTGACCGACGCGATCGCGGACATCAGGCGGCTCGTCTACGATCTGCGCCCGCCCGACCTCGACGAGCTGGGGCTGGCCGGGGCGCTGCGCCAGCGCGCCCAGCAGTCCTGGCATCGTGACCAGGCCGGGTTCGTGGTCACCGTCGACATCCCCGACGACCTGCCGCCGCTGCCCGCGGCCGTGGAGGTCGCCGCGTACCGTATCGCCACCGAGGCGGTCACCAACGCCCTCCGGCACGGGCACGCGAGCACGTGCAGCGTCTCGCTGCGCGCCGACCACGCCCTGCACCTCGAAGTGCGCGACGACGGCACCGCCGCCGGTGGCGAGTGGTCCCACGGCGTGGGGCTGCGCTCCATGCACGAGCGCGCCGCCGAACTCGGCGGTACCCTCACCGCCGGACCCACCAACCGGGGTGGCCGCGTCCACGTCCTGCTACCACTGGAGCGCGCATGAGCGCCGACGGCCCCATCCGCATCGTCGTGGTCGACGACCATCCGCTCATGCGCGAGGGGTTACGCGCCCTCGTCGCGTCCCTGCCCGACGTCGAGGTCGTGGGCGAGGCCGGTGACGGCGAGGCCGCCCGCCGTGAGGCCCAGCTCACCCAGCCCGACATCGTGATCATGGACCTTCACATGCCCGGGACCAACGGGGTGGATGCGACACGGGCGATCCTGCGGACCACGCCCGCGACGCGGGTGCTCGTGCTGACCATGTTCGAGGACGACGACTCGGTCTTCGGGGCGATGCGGGCCGGCGCCTCCGGCTATCTCGTCAAGGGCGCCCAGCAGGACGAGATCGTCCGGGCGATCCGCTCCGTCGCCGCGGGACACGCCGTCTTCGGCCCGAGCGTGGCGCGCCGGATCATCGACTTCTTCGCCGGGGCGGCGCGCGCCGCCCCGGCCGCCGAGCCCTTTCCCGAACTCACCGCGCGCGAGCGCGAGGTCCTCGACCTGATCGCCGCGGGTCACACCAACCTCGCTATCGCCCGCCACCTCGTCATCAGCGTCAAGACCGTCAGCAACCACATCTCCGCGATCTTCGCCAAGCTTCAGGTCGCCGACCGGGCCGAGGCCATCATCCGGGCCCGGCAGGCCGGTCTCGGCAACAAACCATGAGCGCGCGACGCGACCGGCGATGTCGCACGTGACGCGGCATCGTGCCGAGGTGCCGCCTGCTCGTGTCGTGTCGTGTCGTGCCGCGTCCCGGTGCCGTGCCGCCTGCCGGTGTCGTGTCGCTGTCGTGGTCCGTGGTGTACGTGTCGTGACCCGGCGCCGTGCCGTGGTCCGTCGTGTCAGGGGGAGTCAGGCGTCGGTGATGCCGCGGAGCCTCTCGACCGCGTCGCCGTACCCCTTGATCATCTCGTAGACGACCTGGCGGGCCGGTTTGACCTGGTTCATCTGCCCGACGACCTGGCCGACGAAGTAGTTGGCCAGCTCACGCGCGCCCGGATTGCCGGACTCGGCGGCCTGACCCACCTGGGCCATCGCGGCCTCGGCCAGCAGGAGTTGCAGCGGCATCCCCAGCGGCCCCGGGCTCTCCGGGGCACCGTCCCACTCCTCGGTCCAGGCGGACCTGAGCTGGCGGGCGGGCTTGCCGGTACGCGAGCGGGACCTGACGGTGTCCCGCGACGTCGCGGCGAGCATCTTGCGCTTGACGACCGGTGGCGTCTCTGCCTCGTCCGTGGTGAGCCACACCGAGCCGCACCACACCCCCTCGGCGCCGAGGGCGAGCGCGGCGGCCACCTGCCGCCCCTCGGCGATGCCGCCCGCCGCGAGCACGGGCACCGGGGCCACGGCGTCCACGACCTGGGGGACCAGGACCATCGTGGACACCTCACCCGTGTGCCCGCCCGCCTCGGTGCCCTGCGCGACGATGATGTCGGCTCCCGCGGCGACCTGGCGCGTCGCGTGTTCGACGGTGCCGACCAGGGCCGCGACCGGTACCCCGGCCGCCCGTGCCCGGTCCACCATCGCGGGGGGCGGCGGCCCGAGGGCGCTGGCGATCAGTCCGATGGGGTGCCTGAGCGCGACGTCGATCAGGCCGGTCGCGCCTTCCGGCGTGACCCTGCGCCCGGCCTCGTCCGCGCCGGGCTCCATGGGGCCGCCCGGGAGGCCGAGGCCGTACTTCCGGAACAGGTGGGCGAGGAAGTCGCGATGCCTCTCGGGCACCAGGTCCAGCAGGTGCGCGCCGGGATCGGCGGCCCCGGGGTCGATCTTGCCGGGGACCAGCACGTCCACTCCGTACGGCCGGCCGTTCACCTGGGCGTCGATCCAGGACAGCTCCTGGTCCAGCCGCTCCGGCGAGTACGCGACGGCGCCGAGCACGCCGAACCCGCCCGCGTTGGTCACGGCGGCCACGACGTCGCGGCAGTGGCTGAACGCGAACAACGGGAAGTCGATGCCGAGCCGTTCGGTGAGGCTGGTGCGCATGCCGCGAACCTACGCCCCAGAACGACGTTCGGTCTAGGGTGCGAACCGTCGCGCCGTACGCCGGAGGACGGCTCAGGAACCGCCGCGCCAGACGGCGGGGACGGCTCAGCCGCTCACTCGTGCGGGGCCAGATGCCGTACGGGCCGATCGTCCGGCCGCTCCGCCTCCTCCGGCCGCTCCGCCTCGTCCAGCCGCTCCGTGGCGCCCGGTACTGCCGCCGTGTCCGGTATGGCCGCCGTGCCGCCGGGGCGCGGCGCGGTCCAGCCCTCGTCCGGGTCGTACCTGCGCACGATCTTGGCGGGCACCCCGGCGATGACCGAATGGTCCGGGAACTCGCCGCGCACCACGGCGCCCCCGGCGACCACGGACTGGCGGCCGATCCGGGTGCCGGGCAGGATGATCGCCCCGGTGCCCAGCCACGAGCCCGAGCCGATCGAGACCGGGTTGTTGCGCGGCCACTGGCGCCCGATGGGCATCTCGGGGTCGTCGTAGACGTGGTTCTGGTCGGTGATGTACACGTACGGTCCGGTGAAGACGTCCTCGCCGATGTCGATCGACTGGTGCCCCACGATGTGGCTGCCCCTGCCGATCGAGCAGCCGCGGCCGATCCTGACGATGGAGTCCGGTCCGAGGTCGACACCCGGTCCCATGCCCGCCGAGATCGACACGCGCTCGCCGACCAACGTGTGGTCGCCGATCTCGATCCACGCCTCGCCGAAGATCGCGCCGAGCGGGAAGGACAGGCACGCGCCGTCGCCGAGACGCCGGAACCGATAGCCCGCGGGGGAGAGGGGGCTGACGGCCCCGGCCTCCCTCGCGTATGCCCAGCCACGGTGGAGCAAGCGGCCGACGGCGCGCTTCACGATCGACATAACGGGACAAGTTACTCCTCGGTCGAAGTGCGGGCTATGGCGGGTTCGTGCACGTAGCGGACAAGGTTTGTTATTCTGAGAGCCCGTGGGCATGGAGGCCGCCCCATCTGGACGGCCGGGGATCACAACGACCACGGGAGCCACTCTTGCGCAGCGCCGCACATACCAAGCATCTGTTCGTCACCGGCGGCGTCGCCTCCAGTTTGGGCAAGGGGCTCACCGCCTCCAGCCTCGGACGCCTCCTCAAACTTCGTGGCCTGCGGGTCACCATGCAGAAGCTCGACCCCTACCTCAACGTGGATCCGGGCACGATGAACCCGTTCCAGCACGGTGAGGTGTTCGTCACAGACGACGGGGCGGAGACCGACCTCGACGTCGGCCACTACGAGCGGTTCCTCGACACCGAACTGCACGGCTCGGCCAACGTCACGACCGGCCAGGTCTACTCCAACGTGATCGCCAAGGAGCGGCGCGGCGAGTACCTCGGCGACACCGTCCAGGTCATCCCGCACATCACGAACGAGATCAAGGACCGGATCCGCGGCATGGCGGGTCCGGACGTCGACGTGGTCATCACCGAGGTGGGCGGCACGGTCGGCGACATCGAGTCGCTCCCCTTCCTCGAGGCCGTCCGCCAGGTCCGCCACGAGGTGGGCCGCGACAACGTCTTCTTCCTCCACGTCTCGCTGCTGCCGTACATCGGCCCGAGCGGCGAGCTCAAGACCAAGCCGACCCAGCACTCGGTGGCGGCGCTGCGCAGCATAGGCATCCAGCCCGACGCGATCGTGCTGCGGTCCGACCGTCCGGTCACCAATGCGATCAAGCGCAAGATCAGCCTCATGTGTGACGTGGACGAGGACGCCGTCGTCTCCGCCGTGGACGCCGCCTCGATCTACGACATCCCGAAGGTCCTGCACGCCGAGGGCCTCGACGCGTACGTCGTGCGCAGGCTCGGCCTGCCGTTCCGCGACGTGGACTGGGTCCAGTGGGACCAGCTCCTGCGCCGGGTGCACCGCCCCGCCAAGGAGGTCACGATCGCCTTGGTCGGCAAGTACATCGACCTGCCCGACGCGTACCTGTCGGTCACCGAGGCGCTGCGCGCGGGCGGCTTCGCGAACGACGCCAGGGTCAACATCCGCTGGGTCAAGAGCGACGACTGCGAGTCCCCCGAGGGGGCCGCGCGGGAGCTCGACGGCGTCGACGGCGTGCTGATCCCGGGCGGGTTCGGCGTACGCGGCATCGAGGGCAAGGTCGGCGCGATCCGGCACGCCCGCGAGAACACCGTCCCGCTGCTCGGCATCTGCCTGGGCATGCAGTGCATGGTGATCGAGGCGGCGCGCAACCTGGCCGGCGTCGAGGACGCGGGGAGCACCGAGTTCGACCCGGAGACGTCCGCCGCCGTGATCTCCACGATGGCCGACCAGGAGGACGTCGTCTCCGGCGAGCGCGACATGGGCGGCACGATGCGGCTCGGTCTCTACCCGGCCAAGCTGTCCGAGGGCTCGCTCGCCCGCCAGCTGTACGGCAAGGCCAAGGTGGAGGAGCGCCACCGGCACCGCTACGAGGTCAACAACTCCTTCAGGGAGCGCCTGGAGAAGGTCGGCATGGTGTTCTCCGGCCTCTCGCCGGACGGCCGCCTCGTCGAGTACGCCGAGCTCGCCACCGACCAGCACCCCTTCTTCATCGGCACCCAGGCACACCCCGAGTTCCGCTCGCGGCCGACCCGCCCGCACCCGCTGTTCAAGGGTCTGATCGGCGCCGCCCTCGCGTACGCCGACGCCCGTGGGACCGCGGTGAAGGCGGGCAGGACCAAGTGAGGGTCGAAGACGTCGCGGAGTCCTGGGAGGTCACAGACTCCAAGGAGCGGTTCGCCGCTCGCGTGATCTCCGTACGGACCGACACGGTGCGGATGCCCGGCGACGAGACGGCCGACCGCGACTATGTCGTCCACCCCGGTTCTGTGGCGGTCCTCGCCATCGACGAGGACGACAAGGTGCTGATGATCCGCCAGTACCGCCACCCGGTGCGGCGCCTGCTCTGGGAGGTGCCCGCCGGGATCAGGGACGTGCCGGGCGAGCCGCTGGTGGACTGCGCCGCACGCGAGCTGGCCGAGGAGGCCGGCTACCGGGCGCGCACGTGGCACACGCTGCTCGACATCTACACCTCGCCCGGGATGTGTGACGAGCGCATCCGGATCTTCCTGGCCCGGGACCTGTCTCCGATCCCGGAGGAGGAGAACGACTACGTCCACCGGCACGAGGAGATCGGCATGCCGGTGGAGTGGATTCCGCTGCAGGAGGCCGTGGAGAAGGCGATGGCGGGAATGATCCACAATTCCCCGGCCATCGCCGGTATCCTCGCCGCGTACGCCGCTTCCGCCGACGGCTTCAAGGGGCTCCGTCCCGCCGACGCGCCGGAGGCCTGAGTCCGTAGGGGGACGTCCTGAGCGAGACGGAGGCCGTGCTGTCCAGCTACCTCGCCCATCTGGCGGTGGAGCGGGGCCTGGCCGCCAACACGCTCGCCTCCTATCGGCGTGACCTGCGACGTTATGTGGACCATCTCCGGTCGCGTGGACTCGACACGTTCGCCGATGTGGCCGAGTCCGACGTCGTCGCCTTCCTGGCCGCGTTGCGGGAGGGCGACGACGAGCACCCGGCGCTGGTCGCCAGCTCGGCCGCGCGGGCCGTGTCGGCCGTGCGCGGCCTGCACAGGTTCGCGCTGCGCGAGGGGGTGGCCGGCCACGACCCGGCGCACGAGGTCCGCCCCCCGCGCCAGCTCCGCAGGCTCCCCAAGGCGATCACGGTCGCCGAGGTCGAGCGGCTCATCGCCGCCTCGGGCCCCGAGGACTCCCCGCTGGCCCTGCGCAACCGGGCGCTCCTGGAGGTCCTGTACGGCACGGGCGCCCGCATCTCGGAGGCGGTGGGCCTCGCCGTGGACGACGTGTCGCTCAGCGGGAGGTCCGGCGGCTCCTCGGGAGGCGAGGAGGACCAGGTTCGCCTGCGCGGCAAGGGGGGACGGTCCAGGATCGTCCCCATCGGGCAGTTCGCCCGCCAGGCGCTCGACGCGTACATGGTCAGGGCGCGGCCCCAGATCGCCGCGCACGGCCGCGGGACCCCGGGGCTGTTCCTCAACGCCAGGGGCGGCAGGCTGACCCGTCAGGGTGCCTGGGAGGTCCTGCAACAAGCCGCGGAAAGAGCCGGTCTTTCCGGAGTTTCACCACATATGTTGCGGCATTCGTTCGCAACACATCTCCTTGACGGCGGAGCTGACGTTAGGGTTGTCCAGGAGTTGCTCGGCCATGCCTCGGTGACCACCACCCAGGTGTACACGTTGGTCACGGTCGACAAGCTCCGTGAGGTTTACGCGGCCACGCATCCCCGTGCACTGCGTTGAAAAGGCGGCCGAATATCGCCCGGAAGGGCGCGGCGCCTTGCCGCATACGTGCCAAGCCTTTAAATTCGGTCGAGTTCGTGACCGTCAGGGAGGTTCAACAAGGTGACTGCGACCACCGATGCGACGTGGACCGCGGGGACCCCCGGCGGTGAGATCGGGCCCACCGGCCGACCCCGTCCGGTCTTCCCGGACCCCGCCCGGCCCGAGAACCACGGTCCCGCGCGCATCGTCGCGATGGTCAACCAGAAGGGCGGCGTCGGCAAGACGACGACCACGATCAACCTGGGGGCGGCGCTCGCCGAGGTGGGCCAGCGGGTCCTCCTCGTGGACTTCGATCCGCAGGGCGCGCTGTCGGTGGGGCTCGGCATCGACCCCCGGCCGCTGGAGCTGACGATCTACGACCTCCTCATGGAGGAGCCCGACGTCACCGCCGAGGACGTGCTGCTCAACACCACGGTCGAGGGCATGGACCTGCTGCCGAGCAACATCTTCCTGTCCGGCGCGGAGATCAGGCTCGTCAACGAGGTCGCCAGGGAGTACGCCCTGCAGCGCTCGCTCGAACCCCTGCTGCCGCACTATGACATCTGCCTCATCGACTGCCAGCCGTCCCTCGGCCTGCTCACCGTCAACGCGCTGACCTGCGCGCACAGCGTGATGATCCCGCTGGAGTGCGAGTTCTTCGCCCTCCGCGGCGTCGCCCTGCTGATGGAGTCGATTGGCAAGGTCCAGGAGCGTCTCAACAAGAACCTCGAGATCGACGGCCTGCTCGCGACGATGTACGACCCGCGCACGCTGCACGCCAGGGAAGTCCTCCAGACGATCATGCAGGGCTTCGGCGACAAGGTCTTCCACACGGTCATCAACCGGACCGTCCGCTTCCCCGACGCCACCCTCGCGGGCGAGCCGATCACCCAGTTCGACCCCGGCTCCATGGGAGCCACCGCGTACCGCGAGCTGGCCCGCGAGCTGCTCGCCAGGTGGCCCGCCCGCGTCTGACGGCCCGGCGCTGCCCACCGGCCCGTTGTCCTGCTGATCCGTTCACGGGGAGCGACGGTGTACGGGACAATGGGCGGCGTGACCGAGCAGCCCGCCACCGCGTTCCAGGTGCACCTGGACGTCTTCGAGGGCCCCTTCGATCTGCTGCTCGGGCTGATCGCCAAGCACAAACTGGACATCACCGAGGTGTCCCTGCACAAGGTCACCGACGAGTTCATCGCCTACATCCGCTCCCGGGGCCCGGAGTGGGATCTGGACCAGACGAGCCACTTCCTGCTCGTCGCGGCGACGCTCCTGGACCTCAAGGCGGCCCGGCTGCTGCCCACCGGCGAGGTCGAGGACGAGGAGGACCTCGCCCTGCTGGAGGCGCGTGACCTGCTGTTCGCCCGGCTCCTGCAGTACCGCGCGTACAAGGAGGTCGCCAAGATCTTCTCCGGCCGCATGGCCGAGGAGGCGCTGCGCTTCCCCCGCGTGGTCCCGATGGAGCAGCGGTTCGCCAACCTGCTGCCGGAGCTGATCATCGGCATCGGGCCGGACCGGCTCGCCAAGATCGCCGTCAAGGTCTTCACACCGAAGGCTCCGCCGTCCGTCTCCGTGCATCACATGTACCAACCGCTCGCCAGCGTCCGCGAACAGGCCGCTATCCTTGTCGAGCGGCTCAGGCTGGCCCGCACGGCCACCTTCCGGTCGCTGACCGCCGACTGCGCGGGCACGTTCGAGGTCGTCGCGCGTTTCCTGGCCGTCCTGGAGCTGTTCAGGGAGGCCGCTGTCTCCTTCGAGCAGCTGGAGCCTCTGGGCGATCTGTACGTGACCTGGACCGGCGCCGCCGACGGGGACGTGACCGTCGGCGACGACTACGACGAGGGCAAGAAGGCCGCCGATGAGTCCGAGTGAGTCCGAGCATGTCGACGACACGACGATCACGGCCCGGCCCGATCTCAGGTCCGCGATCGAGGCCATCCTCCTCGTGGTGGACGAGCCGGTCGCCGAGGTGACGCTCGCACAGGTCCTGGAACGCCCGACCGGAGAGGTGGCCGCGGTCCTGCGTGACCTCTCGGCGGAATACACCGCCGCCGGGAGGGGTTTTGACCTCCGGGAGGTCGGCGGAGGCTGGCGCTTCTACACCCGGGCGGACTACGCCCAGGTGGTCGAGCGCTTCGTCCGGGACGGCCAGCAGGCGCGGCTCACGCAGGCCGCGCTGGAGACCCTCGCCGTGGTCGCCTACCGCCAGCCGGTCAGCCGGGCCAGGGTGGCGGCGGTCCGCGGCGTCAACAGCGACGGCGTCATGCGGACGCTGGTGGCGCGTGGCCTCGTGGAAGAGGCCGGCACCGATCCGGAGAGCCAGGCCGTGCTCTACCGGACGACGAGTTACTTCCTGGAGAGGCTGGGCCTGCGAGACCTCGGCGAACTGCCGGAGCTCGCCCCCTTCCTCCCCGACGACGTGGAAACCCTAGAGGAGCAGAAGTAGTGGACAGCAGGCGTACCCCGTCCGGTGATGGACGCGGTCGGAGCCGGAGCACCGGCGGGCGCGACACGCGAGGCGGGTCACAGGGCGGATCCCAGGGCGGATCGCGCGGTGGATCCCAGGGCGGATTCCGGGCCGGCCGAGGTGGCGGGTTCCGTGCCCAGGAACCCCGTTCTGACAGATACGGCGACCGCGAGCGCCGGTACGACGACCGAGGAGGCTCCTCCCGGTCGAGTGACCGTGCGTCCGACAGAGGAGCCGACCGCGGGGCCGGCAGAGGAGCGGATCGCAGGGGCGACCGCGGATTCGACCGCGGGCCCGACCGTGGGTTCGACCGCGGGGCGGACCGCGGAGGCTCCCGCGAGTTCAGCCGCGACCGGGGCCCCGCCGGATCCGACCGGGGCGAGCGCGGATCCTTCCGGGCGGGGCGGAACGGTTCCGCCGGTGGATACGGCAGGCCGGCCGGCGACCGGAGCCGGGACGGCGACCGCTTCCGTGACTCCCGCGATCGTGACTCTCGCGGTGGTGACTCTCGCGGTGACTTCCGGGGCAGGGATGCGCGCGACCGCGACTCTCGTGACTTCCGGGACTCGCGCGACTCTCGTGGCTCGCGTGACCGCGACTTCCGCGACCGGGACTCGCGGGGCGGCGACTTCCGGGGCAGGGACTCCCGGGGCGGCGACTTCCGCGACCGTGGTCCCCGTGACTCCCGTGACTCCCGTGACTCCCGTGGTTCGGGTGACCGTGACTTCCGCGAGCGCGGTTCGGGCGACCGCGACGGCCGTACGTCCGGCGCCGGCTCCCGAGGCCGGTACGGCAGGCCCGAGGGCGGAGGCCGCAGGGACGGCGAGCGCCGTGAGCGCCGTGACGAGGTGCAGACCATCGGGCGCGTCGGCGGCGGCGACAGAGGCGGTTCCCGTGGCCGGTTCGGCAGGGACAGCTCCCGGCGCGAGCTGCGCGGCGGTCCGCGGAACGACTTCAGGAACGGCCCGGCGGGCGGCCGCGCGGGCGGCCGTGACGGGGCCCCCGGCGAGAACCCGTTCAAGAGCGCCAGGCAGCCCCGCCGGGACCCGGACTTCTACGAGCCCGGCTACACCGACGAGCGCGACACCACCGAGGTGCCGGGCGGCGTCCGGCTGCAGAAGGTCCTCGCGCAGGCGGGGGTGGCGAGCCGCCGCGCCTGCGAGGAGATGATCGGCGACGGCCGGGTCACGGTCGACGGCCAGGTGGTCCGCCGCTTCGGCGCGCGGGTCGACCCGGCCAAGCAGGTCATCCACGTGGACGGCAAGCGCATCCCGACCGCGGCCGACCTCGTCTACTACGCGTTCAACAAGCCGATCGGCGTGGTGAGCACGATGGAGGACCCCGAGGGCAGGCCCTGCCTGCAGGACTACGTCCAGGATCTCGCGCCGCGCCTGTTCCACGTCGGACGGCTGGACACCGAGACCGAGGGCCTGCTGCTGTTCACCAACGACGGCGAGCTCGCCCACCGGCTGACCCACCCCAGCTACGGCGTCCAGAAGAAGTACTGGGCGAAGGTCCCCGGACCGGTCCCGCGTGACCTCCACCGGGTGCTGCGCAAGGGCGTCGAGCTGGAGGACGGCCTGGCCAAGGTGGACGAGTTCCACGTGGTTCAGGAGCACGCCCAGCAGGCGCTGGTCGAGATCGTCCTGCACGAAGGGCGCAAGCACATCGTGCGGCGGCTGCTCGAGGAGACCGGCCACCGGGTGATCGACCTGGCCCGCATCGAGTTCGGCCCGGTGAAGCTGGGCCGGCTGAAGCCGGGCACGGTGCGCACGCTCACCCTGCAGGAGGTCGGCGAGCTGTACGCGGCGGTCGGCCTGTAGCCTGTCCGGACGACAGACGGCGGCAGCGGCGCCCCGTGGAATCAGGCGTGGTGGAACGAGAAGGGGACGACATGGTGCGGGCGGTCCGGGGAGCCATCCAGGTCGACGGCAACGATCGCGCGTCGATCCTCGCCGGGACGACGGAGCTGGTGACCGAGGTGATGGCGCGCAACAAGCTCACCACCGACGACGTCATCAGCGTGATCTTCACGGCCACACCCGACCTGACGGCGGAGTTCCCCGCCCTCGCGGCCAGGAAGCTGGGTTTCCACGACGTGCCGCTGCTGTGCGCGAGTGAGATCGACGTGCCGGGTGCCCTGCCGAGAGTGGTCCGGTTGATGGCCCACGTGGCCACCGACCGGCCCCGGCAGGAGATCCAGCACGTCTATCTCCGGGGCGCGGTCGCCCTCAGGGTGGACATCGCCCAGTAGACCGCCCGGCGAGCTAGCACGGCCTGCCGGGGCCCGGAGGGCGCGAAAGCCCCTCGGGTGAATTGAGCACCATAAGTTGGGCCAAGTATCACAGCCGGGTGAGACGGCGCGTAACGCCTCGGGTAGGACGAGCCTGGCAAGAAGGACCTGGTAGGAGCGTCCGGCGAGCGGACGCCACACGACACGGCACGGTAGGGCAGCACCATGACTCCCATTCAGGACGGCACGATCGGCAGCGTCGTCGTTGTCGGCACCGGTTTGATCGGCACCTCCGTCGCGCTGGCCCTCCGCCAGCGCGGCGTGCGGGTCTACCTCGCCGACCGCGACGCGGGCGCCGTACGGCTGGCGCGGGAGCTCGGCGCGGGGGAGGAGTGGACGCCTGGCGCGACCGCGGACCTCGCCGTCATCGCGGTGCCGCCGCAGTTCGTCGCCCGCCAGCTGCTCGACCTCCAGAAGAACGGCGCCGCCCGGTGCTACACCGACGTGGCGAGCGTCAAGGCGCTCCCCGTGGCTCAGGCGGAGGAGCTCGGGTGTGACCTGACCTCCTTCGTGCCGGGCCATCCCCTGGCGGGACGCGAGCGGTCGGGTCCGGCAGCCGCGCGGGCCGACCTTTTCCTTGGCCGCCCCTGGGCCCTGTGCCCCATCGCGGAGACGTCGGCGGAGGCCGTACAGACCGTGCGTGAGCTGGTCGCCCTCTGCGGCGGGAACGCCGTCACGGTGGAGGCCGCGGAGCACGACCGCGCGGTGGCCGTCATCTCCCACGCGCCGCACGTGACCGCGGCGGCCGTGGCCGCGCGGCTGGCCGAGGCATCGGAGACGGCGCTCGGGTTGTCCGGCCAGGGCGTACGCGACGTTACGCGCATCGCCGCGGGCGACCCGTCGCTGTGGACCGGCATCCTGTCCGGCAACGCCGTACCCGTCGCGGAGGTGCTCGAGGTCGTGGCGGCCGACCTGGCCGCGGCCGCGCGGTCGTTGCGCGCCTTCGCGGGCGAGGGCACGGCCGTCGCCGAGGTGACCGACCTGCTCGCCCGCGGCGTCGTGGGCACCGGCCGGATCCCCGGCAAGCACGGCGGCCCGGCCCGCACCTATACGGTCGTCCAGGTCGTGATCGGCGACCGGCCGGGCGAGCTGGCCCGGCTGGTGCAGGCCGCGGGGGAGACCGGGGTCAACATCGAGGACATCCGCCTCGAGCACGCGCCGGGGCTGCCTCTCGGCGCCGCCGAGCTGTACGTCCAGCCGGAGGCGGCGGAAGGGCTCGCAGAGGCGCTGCGCGAGCGCGGCTGGCAGGTGCCCTGAGGGCGGACGCCCGGAGCCTCCTCGTCGGGTGAGGGGCCCGATGCCGTCAGCGGTGGCAGGGCCGTGCCCTGATCGCCGGCGGCGCTGTCCGATGCGCGGGGGATCGGCGAGTGCCGGTACTCTCGGGGGCGGACAACGTCGGAGTGCATCTTGACGCGCTCTTGAGGCAGAGGAGCGATCGTGTCGGGTCTGGTCGTCGCGATGGACGGGCCTTCGGGGTCGGGCAAGTCGAGCGCGTCGCGCGGGGTCGCGCGGGCTCTGGGGGTGCGTTACCTCGACACCGGAGCGATGTACCGCGCGGTCACCTGGTGGATGCTCCAGCGGGGCGTCGATCTGGCCGATCCGGGGGCGATCGCGAGCCGGTCGGGCGAGCCCGAGCTGGTCATGAGCACCGACCCTGACGCCCCGGGCGTCACCGTGGACGGCGTGGACGCCAATGGGCCGATCCGCACCGAGGAGGTGACGCGGGCCGTCTCGGCGGTGAGCGCCGTCCCCGAGGTGCGCGCCCGCCTGGTGAACCTCCAGCGGGAGATCATCGTCGGCTCGCTGGCCTCCGGCGGCATCGTGGTGGAGGGGCGGGACATCGGCACCGTGGTCGCCCCGGACGCACAGGTCAAGGTCTTCCTGACCGCGAGCGCCGACGCCCGAGCGCGGCGGCGTACGGCCGAGCTGTCCGGCACGACCGTCGCGGCGCAGAAGGCCGAGATGGCGCGGCGGGACACGCTCGACTCGACCCGCCAGGCGGACCCGCTGGTGATGGCGGCGGACGCGATCGAGCTGGACACGACGCCGCTGGACCTCGACGAGGTGATCGCCGAGGTGCTGCGGCTGGTCAAGGAACGAGCCTGAGTTCGGGAAGGGCCGGGGCACCCGGTCTCGAAGGGCCGACGGGCAAGAAGCGAACCTGATCCTCTCCGGATCGGGAGAGGAAGCGATGAGCAGGGACGTGACGGGGGAGTACGGGGACGAGGCCGGCTGGATCGAGGCCGAGCTCGCCGATCTCGCCGGGGACGAGGCCGAGGAGACGCCCGACACCGGGCCGCTGCCGGTCGTGGCCGTTGTGGGCCGCCCCAACGTGGGCAAGTCCACGCTGGTCAACCGCATCATCGGCCGCCGCGAGGCGGTCGTCGAGGACGTGCCGGGCGTGACGCGGGACCGGGTCACCTACGAGGCGACCTGGCGGGGCCGCAGGTTCACCCTGGTGGACACCGGCGGCTGGGACCCGGACGCCACGGGCATGGCGCTGCGGATCGCCGAGCAGGCGCAGATCGCGGCCGAGCTGGCCGACGTGATCCTGTTCGTCGTGGACGCGAGCGTCGGCGTGACCGATTCGGACGAGGCCGTCGGCGCGGTGCTGCGCCGTTCCGGCAAGCCCGTGGTGCTGGCCGCCAACAAGGTGGACAACCAGCTCATGGAGCTGGAGGCGACCGGGCTGTGGTCGCTCGGGCTGGGCGAGCCGTACCCCGTGTCGGCGCTGCACGGCCGCGCCAGCGGCGACCTGCTCGACATCGTGCTGGACGCGCTGCCCGAGACGCCGCCGCAGACGTTCGGCGTGCGCAGCGGCCCGCGCCGTGTGGCGCTGCTGGGCAAGCCCAACGTCGGCAAGTCCTCCCTGCTGAACAAGGTGGCGGGCGAGGAGCGGGTCCTGGTCGACCCGATGGCGGGCACCACCCGCGACCCGGTCGACGAGCTGGTCGAGCTGGGCGGCCGGACGTACCGCTTCGTCGACACCGCGGGCATCCGCCGCCGTGACCGTGAGCTGAAGGGCGCCGACTTCTACGCGGCGATGCGCACGCGGGCCGCGCTTGAGCGGTCGGAGGTCGCGATCGTGCTGATCGACGCCTCCGACGTGCTGACGGAGCAGGACCTGCGCATCATCAGCCTGGTGATCGAGTCCGGCCGGTGCATGGTGGTCGCGTTCAACAAGTGGGACCTGGTCGACGAGGACCGGCGCTACTACCTGGAGAAGGAGATCGACCGGCAGCTCGTCCGCACGCCGTGGGCGCTGCGGGTCAACATCTCCGCCAAGACGGGCAGGCACGTCGAGAAGCTCACCCCGGCGATCGAGCGCGCGCTCGACTCCTGGGGGACGCGGGTGCCGACCGCCCGGCTCAACCAGTTCCTCACCGAACTGGTCCAGGCGACGCCGCCCCCGGTGCGCGGCGGCAAGCAGCCGAAGATCCTGTTCGCGACCCAGGCGTCCACCGAGCCCCCGAAGTTCGTGCTGTTCACCTCTGGCTTCCTGGAGGAGACCTACCGCCGGTTCATCGAGCGCCGGATCCGCGAGGAGTTCGGTTTCGCCGGGTCTCCGATCGAGGTCACGATGAAGATCAGGGAGAAGCGCAAGGGCAAGTGACCGCCGGCGGTTCCGATGGTAGGGCTGACCCCACCATCGGAACGCTGGTGGGCAGGCTCGATCGCGCGAGCGGGAAAACCTAGTTTGATTGGCATGCGACGACTACTGCGCCGCCTGACGGCTGACACGACCTATCTGCTGCTGGGTCTTCCCCTCGCGCTCATCGCCTTCTGCCTGCTGTCCGTCGGCCTGTCGGCCGGAGTCGGACTGGTGGTCGTCTGGATCGGCGTCCCATTGCTCGCCCTGACCCTGCTCGGGGCGCGGGGCCTCGGTGACATCGAGCGGGTGCGGGTCCGCGGCGTTCTCGACAAGCCCCTGTCCCGGCCCCGCTATCCGGAGGCGCCGGCGGGGGCCGGATGGGTGCGCCGCGTGGTGACCCCGCTCCTCAGCGGCCAGTCCTGGCTCGACGTGCTGCACGGATTCGTGGTCTTCCCCGTCGCGACGTTGACGTTCTGCGTGGCCGTGACGTGGTGGGCGGCGACGGCCTTCGGCCTGCTGTACCCGCTCTACGGATGGATCACCTCCAACATCCCGGGTAACCAGCAGCTGCCCGAGCTGATCGGCCTCGGCAGCGGATACGTCGTCGACACCGCTTTCTACTTCTTCCTCGGCCTGGTCTTCGCGGTCACGCTCGTGCCGGTCATCCGGGGGTGTGCCGTCATGCAGGCCTCGCTGGGCAGGGCCCTGCTGACCGGGGTGGCGGAGCTGCACGAGCGCATCGAGGGGCTCACCGAGGGGCGCAACGCCGCCGTCCACGCGGAGGCAGACGCGCTGCGCCGGCTGGAGCGCGACATCCACGACGGGCCGCAGCAGCGCCTCGTGCACCTCGCGATGGAGCTGTCCAGGGCGCAGCGGGAGCTGCAGCGGGACGCGTCCGCGGCGCACGACACGATCGGCCAGGCGATCACCGCGACCCGGGAGACCCTCGACGAGCTGCGCGCGCTGTCGCGGGGCATCGCCCCGCCGATCCTCGCCGACCGGGGGCTCGCCCCCGCGCTGGCCGCCCTCGCGGGCCGCTGCACCGTGCCGGTGGAGCTCGACGTCCAGGTCGCCGAGCGGTTCCCCGCGCTGGTGGAGAACACCGTCTACTTCCTGACCGCCGAGGCGCTCACGAACGTGGCCAAGCACAGCCGGGCCACGTCGTGCTCGGTGACCCTGACCAGGATCGGGGACTCCCTTCTGCTCACCATCGGCGACGACGGGGTCGGCGGCGCGCACGTCGCGAAGGGACACGGCCTGGCCGGCCTCGCCGACCGGGTTCGCGTGGTCGAGGGTGAGCTGACCGTAAATTCGCCGGCCGGTGGGCCGACGCTGATCGTCGCGGAGGTGCCGTGCGGGTAGTCGTGGCCGATGACGCCGTCCTGATCCGGGAGGGCCTGGTCCGTCTTCTTGAGGAGTTCGGCTGCGAGGTGGTGGCGGCGGTCGGCACGGGCGATGAGCTCGTGCGGGCCGTCGTCGCCCTCCGCCCGGACGTCTCCGTGGTGGACGTGCGGATGCCGCCGACCTTCACCGACGAGGGGTTGCGGGCCGCCGTCGAGACCCGGGAGAAGGTTCCGGGCGCGCCCGTGCTGATCCTGTCCCAGTACGTCGAGGTCTCCTACGCCGACGACCTGCTGGCCGACGCCCGCGGCGCGGTCGGCTACCTGCTCAAGGACCGGGTGGTCGACGTCGAGGAGTTCATGGACGGGCTGCGCCGGGTCGCGGGGGGCGGCACGGTCTTCGACCCCCAGGTGGTCGCCCAGCTGATGGTGCGCCGCCGCAGGGACGACCCGCTGACCTCGCTCACCCCGCGCGAGCGCGAGGTGCTCGGCCTGATGGCGGAGGGCAGGTCCAACCCCGCCATCAGCCGCCACCTGGTAGTCACGGAGGGCGCGGTCGAGAAGCACATCACCGGCATCTTCCAGAAGCTCGGCCTGCACGCGCAGGACGCCGACCAGCACCGCCGCGTCCTGGCGGTGCTGGCCTACCTGCGCTCCTGACCGCGCGTCGGGCGCGTCACGCGCGGCCGGCGTCACGCGGGATGGTTCTCGGCGGGTCCGCCCACGTCGAACGGCGTGGTGATGTTCTCGTAGGCGAGATGGAACTCCATCCCCTGGACGGCGTGGGCCAGATCGTGGCAGTGGGACATCCACAGACCGGGGTTGTCGGCCACCAGCACGACCTCCCAGACCTCGCCGGGCTCCACGTCGAAGGTGTCCATCCGCAGGCCGTTCGCGGGCACCCCGTTCCTGGACAGCACCTGGACGTGGTGGCCGTGCGGATGCATGGGATGGGTGTCCCCGCTCCGGTTGACCACGGTGATCCTGATCGTCTCGCCTTCGCGTACGACGGGAGTCGGGATGTGCGGCCAGGCCTTGCCGTTCACGGTGTATCCCAGCTTCGGCACCCCGTCGACCATCGCGAGGGTCCGGTCCAGCACCCAGGTGATCCGCCGGTCGGCCCGTCCGGGCACCGGCGCGGGTGAGCCGTACGTGGTGATGTCGAGCAGCGGGCCGGAGGCGGGCGGGGGCTGGGCCGTGGCAGGGGCGCCTCCGCTGTCGACCAGCAGGCCGGGACGCCCGTCCGCGGACAGCAGGACCGGGCCGTCCGGCATGGTGAACGCCAGGTCGTAGCGCCCGCCCGCGGCCAGGCGGATCCGCCGCCCGGTCAGTTCCGTCGCCCCCGGCACGTCGCCGCCGTCCACCGCCGCGACCGTGAACGGGACGCCGGCCAGCCCGACGGTCCGCGGCAGGGTGTCGGTGTTGACCACGCGGAGCCGTACGGGCGTGCCCGGCCGGTGAGAGGAGGTCGCGAGCAGGTCGGTGGGGGCGGCGCCGTCGAGGGACGTCGTGACCCGCCCGCCGAAGGTGTGCAGCGCGACCGTGTGATCCCCGGCTGGGGGAGTGGCGGACGCTCCGGCCGAATCGACGACGAGCAGCCCGAACAGGCCGCGCGCCACGGCGACGCTGGAGTTCTGGTGGCTGTGGTACCAGTAGGTGCCGGCGTCGTCCGCGCGGAACCGGTAGGTGTGGGATCCGCCCGGCCGGACCGCGTCCTGGGTCACTCCGGGGACGCCGTCCTCACCGGAGGGCACGTCGTAGCCGTGCCAGTGGATCGTGACCCCCTGGTCCGCCAGCTCGTTGCGCAGGGTCACCTCGACCAGGTCGCCCTGCCGTACGCGCAGGACCGGGCCGGGGACCTGGCCGTTGAACGACCACGCGTCCAGCGACTGCCCGGAGGGCAGCCGGACGGTCGCGGCCTTCGCCGTCAGGGTGAACCGGCGCGCGTCCTCGGCCCTGGGGCCGATCAGCCGGTCGACGGGCGTCCCGGCGGCCGAGGTTCCGTGCCCGTCGTGCAGGTGGCCGCCGGACCAGCCCGCGGTGACCGCCCAGACGAAGGCGACCAGGAGCACCGTCACGCCCGCGACCTGCCAGCGGTTCACCGCGCGCCCGCGCCACAGGATCCGCCAGGTGATCGCGGAAGCTCCGGTGAAGAGCGTCAGGACGGCGACGGCGTCGGACACGGTCACCGGATAGGACACGATGACGCCGCAGGCGATGCCCGCCACCGCCCCGTACGCCGCCACGAGCGGCGGGAACGCGGCGAGCGCGGAGGGGGCGCCGCGCAGCAGCCTGGGCAGGCTCACCACGCCGGTGGCCAGCCCGGGAAGCACGACGAGGGGCAGGGCCAGGGTGACCTTCTCGGCGACGAACCACCAGCCGACCTGGGCGAGCAGGATCGTCACGAGGACCCTGAGGCCGGTCATGACGATCGCCGCGGCGCACAGCGCCGCGGCGGCCAGGGAGGTACGGCGGGCCGTACCGGCGTCGCCGGGCTGCCGGGCGGCGGCGAGGGCGAACCCTCCCGCGGCGCCCCACAGCCCGGCGACCAGGACGAACAGGATCTGATCGAGGGCGATCAGCGGGGCGGTGCTCACCCGCCGGTGGTCACCCGCGCGATGGCGGGAGTGGTGGCGACGCCCTTCGTCAGCGCGTGGGCCCTGCGGAGCAGGACGAAGGCCGCCCACAGGATGGCCACGCCGTCGAGGGCGTGGAAGCCGAGGACGACGAGGCCGGCCGTGGTGGTCTCGTTCTCCGAGGCGCCGGCCATCTCGGCGAGCGAGAAGATGACGAAGAGCTGGACCGCCACCAGCAGGAACGGCGTGATCGACAGCCAGATCAGCCGGCCTCCCACCCGGGCGATGGCCGCGACGATGGTGGTCAGCAGCGACAGGATCGGGATGACCAGCTCGCCGTTCAGGGCGTGGTATCCGATCATCGCGCCCTCGGCCCCGGGAGCCGGGACAGGGCGCTCGAACGCGCCGAACGTGGAGAGGTAGAACTGGGCGAGCACGGAGATCAGCAGGACCACCGTGAACCCGTAGAAGACCTTGCGCATGGGGGCTCCCTCAGACGTGTGGAATGGCCCCGGGGGTTGGTGACGGGGCGGTTCGCGCACAGCCTGCACTCTCGGGTGTCCCGGCCGCATGGGACGCGGGTCCCCTTTGTTCGGGAAGTTGCCCCGTCGGACAACGGTCAGGTCGTCACCGCCGGGCGGTCACCGCCGGGCGGTCACGGCAGGGCGGTGGCTCCCCGGCGGGGCAGGAGGAGGGCGGTCAGCGCGCCCACGGCGCAGAGCACGGCGGTGATCAGGAAGATCTCGGAGTACTCCGTGTGGAGGGCGGCGTGCACCTTGGCGGTGTACTCCGCGAGCCGCCGGGCGTACTCGGCCGCCTCCACCCCGATCGGGAGCGGTGTGTCCAGGTCGGCGGTGAGCGACTGGAACCGGTGGAACCCCCACGCCGAGAGCGCGGCCACGCCGAGCAGCATGCCCATCATCCTGGCCACGACGATCGCCGCCGACGCCACGCCGTGCTGTACGGCGGGCACCACCCGCAGCACCGCCGAGGACACCGGCGCGATGACCAGGCCGAGCCCCAGCCCGGCGACGACGAGGTCGACGTCCATCCGCGGTCCCGCGGACGCGAGGTCGAGGGGCCATTGGGAGATCCGGGCGTAACCGACGGCGGCGACGGCGAGCCCGGCCACCGCGACCGCCCGCTCGCCGAACCTCCTGGCGAGCAGGCCGCCGAGGAGCGCGGCGACGGCCAGCGCGACAAGGAACCGGGTGAGGACGAGCGCGCCGCCGACGGTGTCCAGGCCCAGCAGCGTCTGCGCGGTGAACTGCACGTCCACCAGGGTGACCAGCAGCGCGGCCCCGGCGAGGAAGCTGACCGCGAGCGTCGCGAGGAGGGGGCGCCGTGTCGCGGACGGCAGGTCGAGCAGCCGGACCGGGGAGCGGACCTCCCAGACGACGAACGCCGCCGCCGCGACCAGCCCGGCCACGACGCAGGGCACGCCCCACGGGGGGAGCACCGACGTGTCCGGCGCCGGGTTGTACAGGCCCGCCACGAGCAGTCCCAGCGCCACCGCGAGGAGCACGCCGCCCACGACGTCGATCCTGGCCCCGCCGTACGGTCCGCGTCTCCCGGGGACGCCCCGATGCACGGCCGCCGCCGCGAGCGCCGCCAGGGGGATGTTGACCCAGAAGATGAGCCGCCACCCGCCGGTCGGCAGGCCCAGCCAGGCCGTCCCAGCGGGGATCACCGAGGCGAGGGCCACGCCGTACAGCGGGCCGAGGACGCTGCCGAGCTCCTGGGCCGCGCCCACCGCGCCGAGCGCCACGGGGCGGGCACGTTCGTCCCACAGGTCGCCGATGAGCGCCATCGTGATCGGGAGCAGCGCGCCCCCCGCGACGCCCTGGATCGCGCGGCCCGCGACCAGCATGGGCACGCCGTCCGCCAGCGCCGTGAGAAGCGACCCGCCGGCGAATCCGGCCAGGCAGGCGTGGATCAGGGGGCGCCGGCCGTACCGGTCGGACAGGCCGCCGAGGAGCGGCATCGCGGCGACGTAGCCGAGCAGGAAGCCGGTCACGATGGGCGTCGCCCGCTCCAGGTGGTTCAGCGGGACGCCGGCGTCCCTGGCGACGTCGATGAGCACGGTGACCACGACGTACGCGTCGAGCGCGGCGAGCAGGACGGCGGTGCCGCCGACGCCGAGCGCGACCCGGCGGGCCGCGGGCGCACCGGCGGGCGCACCAGAGGGTGGGGTCGCGGGCTCGGGAGCGGGCTCGGAGGCGCGGGAGGGTGAGGACATGCCGTCAGGACACCGGCGGCGTGATCGTCACGGGGGCGTCGTAGTCGGCGAGGTTCACGAGGACCTTGCCCCCGGTGAGCGGGAGCTCCATCTTGACCAGCCTGCTGGTGGCCTTGTCGATCCAGACGGTGCCGTTGACGCCCTGGTTCACCCCGGGAATCAGCTTGGCCAGGATCTGCTGGGACAGCGTGACCGGGACCCGATAGGCGTCGGCGCCCGCGACCTTCTCCACGGCCTCGGCGCGGGGATCGGTGGCGCTGCTCAGCAGGGCGGGCACCCCGGTCAGCACGGCCGAGGGGTCGTAGATCGCGGCGAGCTCCTCCCGGGTCATCCGCTGGAAGCCGCCGGTCGGGCCCTTGAAGTGGACCGCGTCACCGGCCAGGACGAACTCCAGCTCCTGAAGGGACCCCATGATGTCGATCTGGAGGCTGCCCTTCGCGTCGCCCTCCTTGGTCAGGCTGCCCTCGGCGTGTTTGACCGACACAGCCGGCTTGCCCTCGGTGTCGATCGTGAACGCGACCGTCTTGACCGCCGCCATCGCCGTGGCGGCCTTCTTCATCAGGTCGGGACCGTCGGGCAGGCCGGCCTCGCTCGTCCCGCTGCAGGCCGGCACCAGAAGGACGGCCAGGACGAGCCAGACGGCGCTTGCCAGGCGTCTGGTCAGGAGTCTTGTCACACGCCGGATCGTAGCGATCGGCACCCGCCGTGAGCAGGGTCGTGACGTATCGGTTTGGAACCACAGCCCGGGGCGGGCGTCCAACGGCGTGGTCAGGCGGTCTTTCCGGCGCGCACGCGTTGGAGATGGTCCACGATCGGGCGGTAGATCGCTTCGAGGGCGGCGACCTGGTCGGCGGTGAGCCGGTCGATGAAGTGGCGGCGCACGCCCTCGACGTGGTCTCCCGCGACGCGCTGGATGGTCTCCCAGCCCCGGCCGGTGAGTACGGCGAACGTGCCGCGGCGGTCGTCCTCGCAGTGCTCCCTGGTCACCAGCCCGGCGTCCTCCATGCGCGCGATCTGGTGGGAGAGCCTGCTGCGCGACTGCACGGTCGCGTCGGCGAGGTCGCTCATCCGCATCCGGCGCCGCGGCCTCTCGGAGAGGTTCACCAGGATCTCGTAGTCGTTCAGCGACAGGCCGGCCTCGTGCAGCTCGCGGTCGAGCTGGTGGGACAGCAGCCGGTGCGCGGCCAGGTGCGTGCGCCAGGCCCGCTGCTCCTGAGGGCTGAGCCAGCGAGGGTCGTCCATGACGACCAGCATAAGATCGCGTCCGTACGGCCGGAGTATCCGCTCACGCCCTGGCGGCGTAGGTCCTGCCACCCAGGAGCCGCAGCCGGGCCGGGCTGTCGGTGATGGCGCTCGCGATGACCGTGCCCGCGGTCCATTCGAGCAGGTGCCTGCCCTGCCACTCCAGGGTGGCGTGGCCCGGATCGGGCGGCAGGCTGGACAGGTCGGCCTCGCGCAGCCGGTCGAGGGTGAGCTCGCCCCGCTTCACGAGGGCCTCCTTGCGGACCCACTGCCGGATGAGCTTGCGGTTGTCCCGCCCCACCAGGGCCGCCTCGGCGGGGGTGAGCGCGAGGGCGGCGAGACCCTGGTCGGCCGGGCCGCCCGTCGCGTGTTCCGCGTCCACGCCCACGCGGCCGTGTCCCACGGCCGCGCAGACGTATCCCGAGGTGTGGGCCAGGCTCACGGACAGGTCGGGCTCCTCGGCCAGCGACGGCCGCCCGTGCGGCTTGCCGCACTGGTCGCAGCGCTGCACCAGCGTGAGCACGCAGGCCCGGGTGCCGAGGAACTCGGCGGCGCAGTGCCGTACGAGGAGGTGGGCGGCGACGAAGTCGAGCCGGTCCTGCTCGCGGGTGAAACGCTCGGCCCGGGACCGCTCGACCTCGGTCAGCGTGCCCCCGGCCATGTCGAGCACCTCGTCGGTGTGGCCGGCGAAGATCAGGGGAGCTCGCACGGTGACACCTTATTCGAGCATTGTGACCATCGCGTAAATTGCGGGTGGCTCAACCGAGCAGCTCCGCCATCCACTCCTCGATCGCGTCGGGGTGCCTGGGCAGTCCCTCGGACATGAGGCGCGCGCCGTCGGCGGTGATGACGAGGTCGTCCTCGATGCGCACCCCGATGCCGCGCAGCTCCGGCGGCAGGGTGAGGTCGTCGGGCTGGAGGTAGAGGCCGGGCTCCACGGTCAGCACCTGGCCCTCTTCGAGCACGCCGTCGAGATAGGCGTCCGCGCGCGCCGCGGCGCAGTCGTGCACGTCGAGGCCGAGCATGTGCCCGCTGCTGCAGAGCGTGTAGCGGCGGTGGAGCCCGCTGTCCACGTCGGGGTCGGCCAGGACGCCCCAGTCGTGCAGACCCTCGGCGATCACGGTCATCGCCGCCCGGTGGAAGTCGCGGAACCGCGCGCCCGGCCGGAGCGTGGCGATCGCCGCGTCCTGCGCCGCCAGGACGAGCTCGTACACCTGCCGCTGCAGCGGGCTGAACCGGCCGGACAGCGGCAGCGTGCGGGTGATGTCGGCGGTGTAGAGGTTGTCGCTCTCGACGCCCGCGTCCATGAGCAGCAGCTCATCGGGGTTCAGCCGCCCGTCGTTGCGGATCCAGTGGAGCACGCAGGCGTGCGCGCCCGAGGCCACGATCGACTGGTAGCCGACCGCGTTGCCCTCCAGCCGGGAGCGCAGCCCGAAGACCCCTTCGGCGTACCGCTCGCCGCGCGGGTGGGCGATCGCGGCGGGCAGCGCGCGGACCACGTCCTCGAAGCCGCGGGCGGTGGCGTCCACCGCGTGCTGCAGTTCCGCGATCTCCCACTCGTCCTTGACGAGCCGCATCTGCGACAGGAACTGGGCGAACTCGCCGTCACCGTCCTGCGGGGACACCAGGGCGTCGACCGAGGCGTCCACCCCGCGCAGCACCCGGGCGGGCCCGCCGAGCGCGTCGGCCAGCCGGTCGATGTGGACGCACTCGACCTGGTAGAGCTGCTCCGCCTCGGCCAGGTCGGGGCGGCGGCCCACCCAGAACTCGCCGTACCGACGGTCGCGGTAGAACTCCTGCCCCTCCGAGCGCGGCGAGCGCGGGCGCAGGAAGAGCCGGGCCGCTCCGGAGGGGTCGACGACCAGGACGTCGCCCGGCTGCTGGGCGCCCGTGAGGTACGCGAACGCGCTGTGCGTCCGGAACCTGTAGTCGTCGTCGTTGCTGCGGACCTTGAGCGTGCCGGAGGGGATGACCAGCCGCTCCCCGGGGAAGCGCGCGGCGAGCGCGGCGCGCCGCTTGGCGGTGTACGCGGCGAGCGGCAGCGGCTCCACGTCCGACCGGCTGGTGTCGGCCCAGCCGGTCGTCATGAACTGCGCGAGGGCCTCGGTGATCGGAAGGTCGTGGCTTCCGGTGTTGAGCGTGTCCGTCATCGTGTGTCTCCGGCGGCGGTAATAGTGGTATTTCACACATTACTGCTTCGGTGCCCGAGTATCACCAGCGTACGCCCTGGACGGTAGTGACAGGTCAGCCCACGGGGACGGGATACTCCTCGGCCAGACCGGAGACCGCCGCCTCCTTGTAGATCACCGCGCCGCCGACCGCCTCCTTGTCCGGCTTGACGATGTACGTGGCGCGGGTGGCGGGCCTGTCGATCAGGGAGAAGTCCATCGTGGTGCCGTAGCCGCCGTCCCAGGCGCCCCTGGCGCGGTGGGCGGTCAGGATGCCCTCCCTGGTCAGGTCCTTGGCCTCGCACGCCTTCTTCAGCGCCTCGCCGACGATGGCCGCCGCCGGGTAGCCCGCGGAGACTCCGCTGTCCAGGGCCTCCCCGGGATACTTCGCCTGGTACTCGGAGACGAGCTTGCGCATGGCGGGCAGCGGCGCGCTGATCGGCGCCCCGCCGGTCGCGACGTAGAAGTCCTTCAGCAGCGCGGGAGCCGCGGGGGTCGCCAGCAGTTGCGGGGAGTAGGCCGAGTTGCTGCCCAGGAACGGCACGTCCATCCCCTTGGCGAGCGCCACCCCGACCAGGGAGGCCGCCTGCCGCGGGCCGACGGAGACCAGCACCGCCTTGACGCCCGCGGCCTTGAACGCGGCGACCTGGGCGCTCATGTCCTGGTCGGTCGGCTTGATCTTCTGCTCGACCACGGTCAGGCCGAGCTTCTTCGCGGCGTACACCGAGCCGTTGAGGGCGCTCTCGCCGTAGTCGCCCTCGAAGTACAGATGGCCGATCTTGTCGCCCGCCGCGAGGCCCTTCTCCTTGACCAGGAAGTCCACGCCGTTGATCATGTCGATGTCGTACGTGGTGCCGGTGACCTGGACGGCCCTGGCGCCCAGCAGGTTGGTGGACCACGCCATGGGAATGGTCAGCAGCTTGTCGGTCTCGATACGCGACTTGAGCGCCATCACCATCGGGGAGCCGATGAAGTGCGCGATCGCCGCCGACTTCGGCGCGATCTCGGTGTAGGCCGTGACCGCCTTCTGCGGGTCGTAGCCGTGGTCGCGCACGACCAGCTCGACCTTCCGGCCGCAGACCCCGCCCGCCGCGTTGAGCTGCTCGAAGTAGAGCTGCTGCGCCTGGGTGAGGGTCTTGCCGAACGACGCGTACGGGCCGGTCATGTCGGTCATGACGCCGACGGTGATCGTGTCGGCGGTGACGCCGGGGCCGGTCGTGACGCCGTCGCCGCCGGCGGCCGAGGGTGCCGCGCCGCCGGTCGCCTTCTCGCTCGCGCAGGAGGTGACGGCCAGGGCGAGGATCGCCGCGGCCGCGACCGTGGACCTGAGGTTGCGCATGGGTCAGCTCCTTGTCGTTTCGGGTCAGGTCGGTTCGGGTCAGGTCGTTTCGGGCGACGTCGACTCAGGTGACGTCGTTTCGGGGGATGAGGGGGAGAATCGCCGCCGGGCGGACCCCGGAGAGAACCACCGGCGGCCGGCGGCACGCGTACGGGAGGCCAGGCCCGCGAGGCCGCCGGGCAGGAAGAGGACGACGGCCACCACGGCCACGCCGTACAGGAGGCGGGCGGCCTCGGCGGGGGACAGCCCGCCCGTGCCGGGGTCGGACACCAGCGGCAGAGCGTCGCTGTACCGCGTCAGCAACTGGGGCAGGAGGGAGACGAACACCGCGCCGGCCACCGCTCCCGCGACCGAACCCAGGCCGCCGATCACGATCATCGCGAGATAGTCGAGGGACAGCAGCATGCCGAAGTACTCCGGCACGGTGCGCTGGAAGGCCAGCGCGAGCAGCACCCCGGCCAGGCCGGCGTACATCGATGACAGCAGGAACACGCCCGCGCGGTAGCGCGCCACCGGCACACCCATGACCCCGGCCGCGATCTCGTGGTCGCGGATGGTGTTCATGGCACGGCCCGGCCGTCCCCGCAGCACGCCCCTGGCGAACAGGGCCGCGCCCGCCAGTACGGCGAGGCCGAGGAACCACAGCCGCTCCAGCGCGCCGAACGGCACCCGCAGCACCACCAGTCCCGGCGAGTCGGCGAAGGCGAAGCCGAACAGCTCCAGCGGTGGCACGGCCCGGCCGTTGTAGCCGCCGGTGACCGGTGTCGCGTTGAACAGCACGTGCTGGCCGAAGAAGATCAGCGCGAGGGTGGCGATGCCGAGGTACTGGCCCTTGAGCCTGCCGCCGATGGGGCTGAGCAGGCCGCCCGCGACCCCGGCCGCGAGGACCGCGAGCACGGCCGCCGCCGGCGTCGGCAGTCCGAGGCCGCCCAGCTCGCCCTCGGGTTCCGAGCCGAAGTAGACGTACGCGTACGCGCCGACCGCGAGGAAGAAGGCGTGCCCGAGCGACAGCTGCCCGGTCGCGCCCGTCAGCAGGTTGAGGCCGATCGCGCCGACCGCCGCCGACATCGCGAACAGCCCGGCCTGCAGCCAGAAACCGTCCAGATAGAACGGCACGGCGAACGCGGCGGCGACGGCCGCGAGGCCCGTCAGGATTCTGAGGATCACGGTCCTAGACACGGGCGGGCTCCCTCGTGCCGAACAGCCCGGCGGGCCGGACGAGCAGGACGGCCAGCATCACCACGAACGGCGCGACGTCCCCGACGCCCCGGCCGAGGAAGGCGAGCTGGTTCTGGTAGCCGTTCATCAGCGCCTCCGTCAGGCCGACGATCAGCCCGCCGGCCAGCGCGCCGGTGGTGGAGTCCAGACCACCGAGGATCGCCGCCGGGAACGCCTTCATCGCGGCCAGACCGGTGCCGCGGTCCAGGCCGGGAGTGGGGAAGACGCACAGGAACAGCGCCGCCACCGCCGCCAGCGCCCCGGCGACCGCCCACGCGCTCAGCGAGACCCGGCCGAGCCGGACCCCCATGAGCGCCGCGGTCTCCGCGTCCTCGGCGGCGGCGCGCATCCTCACGCCCCATGCGGTGTACTTGAACGCCAGCAGGAACGCGGTGATCAGGGCGGCGGCGACGGCCAGCGCCACCAGGCGGGTCTCGGCGATCGACACCTCCCCGACGCGCAGCACCCGGTCACGCCAGGGGTCGCCCAGGGCCAGCACCTCGGTGCCGATCCGCCGGGTCAGCTCCGTGGTGAGCACGATGTCCACGCCGATCGTCACGATCGCGAGCACGCTCCGCACGGCCACGTTCGCCCGGCGGATCACCAGGAACTCCACCAGCGCGCCGACCAGGGCCGCGGTGGCGATCCCGGCGAGCAGCGCGAGCCAGAAGCCGAGCACCTCGTGCAGCCGGGCGATCACGTAGCCGCCGGCCAGGAGCAGCGACGCGTGCGCGAAGTTCACCACCTCGGTCGCCTTGAAGATGACGACGAAGCCGAGCGCGATGAGCGCGTAGACCGCGCCGACCGAGATGCCGTTGACCAGGAGCTCCAGAAAGGTGATCACGCGCTCTCCCCGCCACTCGCGACACCCGGCGCCGTTCCCGTCGCCCCGTCCCTCGGCCTGTCTCGTCCGGTCTCTCGTGCTGCCTCTCGTGCTGTCCCTCGCGCCGCGTCTCCCGCGGAGTCCCGCGCGGCCGCGCCGAGATAGGCGCGGACGACCTCGGGGTCGTCCTGGACCCGCTCGGGAGGCCCGGTCGCGATGCGCCGCCCGAAGTCCAGGACGGTCACCGTGTCGGCCAGGCGCATGACCATCCCCATGTCGTGCTCGACCAGCAGGATCGAGATGCCGAGGCTCTCCCGGACCGCGACGATCAGTCCCGCCATGTCCCGGCGCTCGCCGCCGTTCATCCCCGCCACCGGCTCGTCGAGCAGCAGCAGGCGTGGCTCCACGCAGAGCGCGCGGGCCAGCTCCACCCGCTTGCGCACGCCGTACGGCAGGAGCCCGACGGGGCAGTCGAGCAGGTCGGCCAGCCCGGCGAAGGCGGCGATCTCGGCGACCCGGCCGGAATGCCTGGCGGCCTCCCCGCGGGCCGAGGGCAGCCGGAGCCCCGCCGCGACGAAACCGGCGCGGGTCAGCCGGTGCCGCCCGAGCATGAGGTTGTCGCGCACCGACAGGTGCGGGGAGAGCGCGATGTTCTGGAAGGTCCGCGCGATGCCGAGCGCGGCGACGCGGTGCGGGGGCAGGCCGGTCAGCTCGGCGTCGCCGAACCGGACGCTGCCCGAGGTCGCGCGGTAGACGCCCGACAGCACGTTGAAGCAGGTCGACTTGCCGGCGCCGTTGGGCCCGATGAGCGCGTGCACGCTGCCCGGCTCCACGGTGAAGCCGACGCCGTCGAGCGCGGTCAGCCCGGCGAAGCGGACGGTGACGTCCCTGACCTCCAGGGCGGGCGGCGCCGTACCGTCCGGTTGGTATGTTCCGGTCACGCCGACCACCTCGTCAGCGTTCGGCGTTCGGCGGGGACGTCCGGGGTGCCCGGGGCGTCCGGAGTTCCCGGAGCGCTCGCGCCGCCGTCCGCGTCCGGGCCGATCCCCAGGTAGCGCCGCCGTACCTCGTCGTCGCCCGCGAGGTCGCGCGCGGCGCCGGAGAGCGCCACCTCGCCGACCTCCAGGACGTACGCGTGCGAGGCCAGCGCGAGCGCGGTCGCGACGTTCTGCTCCACCAGCAGCACCGAGGTGCCCTGCGCGTTGATCTCCTGGATGGTCTCGGCGATCCTGGCCGCCATGATCGGCGCGAGGCCGAGGGTGGGCTCGTCGAGCAGGAGCAGCCGGGGCGCGGCCATCAGCGCCCGGCCGATGGCGAGCATCTGCTGCTCGCCTCCGGACATCAGCCCGGCCCGCTGCCGCGACCGCTCGGCCAGGATCGGGAAGAGGCCGAGCACCCGCTCGCGCGCCCGCGCGTTCGCCCCGCGGTCGCGCACACCGAGCGCGCCCGCCCGCAGGTTCTCCTCGACCGTCATCCTGGCGAAGATCCGCCGCCCCTCGGGCACCTGTACGACACCGCGGGCCACCACGCCGGAGGGTTCGACCCCCGAGATCCGCTCGCCGTCGAACGTGACGTCGCCCGAGGCGATCCCGCCCCGGTGGAACCGCAGCGTGCCCGAGATCGCGCGGAGCAGCGTGGACTTGCCCGCGCCGTTGCCGCCGAGCACCGCGACGACGGCGCCGCGCGGTACGCGGAGCGAGACCCCGCGCAACGCCGCGACGGGGCCGTAGCCCACCACCAGATCCCTGACCGTCAACCCCGAGTCCCCGGTGGCGCCGGGGGACCCGGGGGCGTGGACATTCATGTATTCGCCTCCTGGGACGCCGATGAACGAACACAACCGAGGCGTCTCACCCGCGTCCAGAGCCCGGGGCGAAGTCGGGGCGCGCGCCCACGGCGGGAGGGGGGCGGTTGTGCACGAGTACAACGCCGTGTCACGAAAGAGAACAGAACCTTGTTCCGGTAGGTGTGCTCTTGGCACGATGGCGCGATGGGTAGCGGTAGCGCGGCCGCCGACGAGATCGGCAGGATCATGCGCCTGGCCGCGGGCGTGCTGCTCGACCGGCTTCCCGACCTCGCCGACGAGCTCGTGGGCAAGATGCGCGACGCGGACGAGGCGTACCGGCGGATGGTGCCCACCGACGACCACTGGCAGAGCGTCCACGACGCCATGCGTACCGGCATCGGCGCCATCCTGCTCCCGCCGGGGGAGCGCCGAGACGTCGCCCAGGCCGAGCGGACCGCCCGGCGCCGCGCCGAGCAGGGACTCCCGATCGACTCGCTGCTGCGCAGCTACCAGATGTCGGCGCAGGTGGTGTGGAACGCCCTGATCGACGTCGTCGCGGACAAGGAGCCGGAGAGCCTGCCCGTGCTGATCCGCGGCGCCACCCGGGTCTGGCACGCCATCGACCGGCAGGCCGTCGCCGCCGCCGAGACGTACCGCAGACGCGAGGCGGAGATGTTCGGCCGCACCGCCGAGCGGATCCAGTCCCTGCTCGACGCGCTGATCGAGGACCGCGCCGACACCTCGCTCGCGCGCAGCGCCGCGGCCGCGCTCGACCTGCCGGAGCTCGGCCGCTACGCGGTCGTCATCACCCGGCTGCCCGGCCGTCACGACCACGGCGACTCCGCGACCCGGCCCACGACCCTGGGCCCGATCCGGCTGCTGTGGCGGATGCGGCCCGACTACGAGGTCGCGGTCGCCCTGCTGCGCGACGCGGAGATGGAGGAGCTGGCCCGGGGGCTGCGCCCGCACGTCACCCGCCCGGCCGGGATCAGCCCGGTCGTCGAGGGACTGGCCGAACTGGGCCGGGCGCGCAGGCTCGCCGAGCTGGCGCTGCGTACCTGCGCGGGCGACGGGCCGGAGATCGCGCATCTGGAGGACCGGCTGCCCGCCGCGCTCGTCGTGAGCCAGCCCGAACTGGCCGGCCACCTCAGCGGCGCCGTGCTGCGACCCGTCCTCGCCCTCGACCCCGCCGACCGCGAGGTGCTGCTCAGTACGCTGGAGGCGTGGTTTCGCTGCGAGGGCTCGGCGATGCGCGCCGCCGGGCGGCTCTACTGCCACCGGAACACGGTCTTCAACCGCATCAGGCGGATCGAGCAGCTCACCGGACGGTCACTGGCCCGGCCGCTGGACGTCGTGGAACTCGCCCTCGCCCTGGACGCCGTACGGCTGCTGCCCGTCACCTGAGCCGCGCACGCGGGCGCCGCGTGCTTAGGCGGAACGCGGAGAGGGCAATGTTCAGGGAAAACCGAGCCGGGGCCGAGTCGAGGTGGTGTCGATGCTGATCAGAACGATTCTGCGGGGCAAGGGAACGGACGTGGCGACGGTGGCGCCGGACGCCACGGTCACCGAACTGCTCGCCGTGCTGGCGGAGCGGAACATCGGAGCCGTGGTCGTCTCGGAGGACGGTGCGACCATCACCGGCATCGTCTCCGAACGCGACGTCGTGCGCCGGTTGGCCGACCGCGGCGCCGCCGTCCTGGACCTCCCGGTCTCCGCGATCATGACGTCCGAGGTGCACACGTGCGCACCGGAGGCGAATGTGGACGAGCTGCGCCGCACCATGACCAACCACCGGGTACGGCACGTCCCCGTGCTGCGTGAGGGCCGTCTCGCCGGCATCGTCAGCATCGGCGACGTGGTCAAGAGCACCATCGAGGAACTGGAGACGGAGAACGAGGCCCTGGTCGGATACATCCACAGCTGAACGATCGTCTTCCACGCGGGAAGGGGCCCGGCGGCGGACGCCGGGCCCCTCCTCATCTCAACCTCTCCCGCGATCCGTCTCCGGATCGCTCGCCGGATCGTTTACCGGATCGCTCGCCGGACAGTTCATCGGACCGCTCACTGGACTGTGATCTTGTCCACCTCCACGGTGATGCCGCGCACCTGCGGGGTCGACGTCGCCGTCGTCACCGTCCCGGTTCCGGTGGACGTGCCCTTGACCGTGAACGAGTAGGTCAGGGTTCCACCGGGCGCGCCGGGGGTGCTCGTGATCCGGTAGTCCTGCGTCGGCGGACCGGTGATCTGGCTGCCGGCGTTGCCGTCGGAGTTCTCCGCGCCCACGGTCAGGCCGTAGTCGTCACCCGGGTAGGGCGGCAGCGCGGCCGGGTTGTAGGCGAAGCTGATGTCCTCCGTGCCGTTGAGCCCGATCCACTGCTGGAAGACCTTCATGGCGCTGTCGCCGTACAGGTGGACGTGCCATTCGATGACGAGCCACCGGTTGACGCCGTCCGTCAGCGATCCCGCGTACACACCCGGCGCCCCGCCGCCGTCGAGGTCGGTCCAGTACGGCGCGAGCACGCCGTTGGGCGGTGTCGTGTCGGGCAGCGTCTGCGGGGCGAACTGGATGTCCGCCGAGCCGTTCGTACCTCCCGCGACCGTGTAGCCGTTGGACACGACTCCGAGCCGCGTGTACGTCTTGCCCGCGTAGACGAAGGCCGGGACGGTGAAGTTGATCGCCTCCTCGTCGCCGATCGGTGTGGGCGCGATGCCGAAGTTCGCCAGCGAGAGCCAGCCGCCCGCGGGGTTCGTTCCGGGCGCGATGCCCGGCTTGTCGGGCTGCCGTGCCGCCAGGGTGGTCTTCGCCGTGACGAGCCGGTTCCCGGTCTGCGTGGCGCCGGTGACCCCGGTGACGCTCAGCTTGGTGTTCAGCGTGCTGAGCGCGGTGACCTCGGCGTTCTCCAGGGTGTTGTTCTGCACCGACACCGTGCAGGTGGACGTGCCGGTGTTCTTCGCGATGGTGTCGGGCGAGCAGGTCTGGTCGATCGGGACCGCGCCCTCCTTGCGGTAGAACGCCACCGGCAGGTGCTGTGCCCGGTTGCCGTTGACCTGCTTGAGGTTCACCTGGCCGAAGTACTGCCCGTCGGGCAGGTCCGGCGCGGTGATGACGATGGTGATCTTCACGCTCTTGCCCGGTTTGACGGTGAACAGCGGCGGGAGCACCGCGATGTTCGCCCCGCTGACGGTGGTGCCGGTCGCGGTGTAGACCAGGTTCTTGTTCGTCGTGTTCACGAGCGTGCGCTTCACGGTGATCACGCCCGGCATGGTCGGCGCGTTCACCGAGGGCAGGTTCAGGTCGATCCGGCCCATCGGGTCGGTCGCCGATGCCGCGTAGTTCGCCGCGGTCTCGTCCAGGGTCAGGGCGGCGTCACCGGCCTTCGACAGGTCGACGCGGCCGCCGCCGTAGTCGAACGGGTCGGCGGGCGTGGTGCGGTCCTGCTTGGTGACCTTCGTCGTGGCCGTCGTCTCCAGCGCCGACTTGATCTGGCCCGGTGTCCAGTCCGGGTGCAGCGCCGCCATGAGCGCCCCGGCGCCCGCCACGTGCGGCGACGACATCGACGTCCCCGCGATCGCCTGGAACAGGTTGCCGGGCGGGCCTTCGAGCTCCGACTCCGGGGTCGGGGTCGTGCCGGCGAGGATGTGCAGGCCGGGCGCGCTCACGTCCGGTTTGAGGAAGTCGCCTCCGGGGCCGCGCGAGGAGAACGTCGTGATCGCGTCGCCCTGCCACGTCGCCTTCTCACCCTGGGTGAAGCTCGCCGTCGCGCCCGGGTGGGCACTCAGGAAGCCCAGCAGGGCGTCGGTCTCCGGCTTGTCGATGTGGACCGTCGGCACCCAGTGGTTGTCCGTCATGACGTCCATCGCGGACGAGTTGTAGAGGATCATCCCGGCGGCGCCGCCCTTTTTGACCTGGGCGCTCTTCTGCACCCGGTTCGGGCCGCGTTCACAGGCGACGATCTTCCCGGTGAACAGCCCGGCGGGCGGCGTGCCGACGCACAACGCGTCGTTGTACGGCGGAGCCGAGGCCAGCACGATCGGCAGCGGGGTCGCCGCGCCCGCGGTGACCGACGCCCCCTTGATCGTGGCGGTCGCGCCACCGCCGGAGAGGGTGATCGTCGACTGGAAGGTCCGCGACTGGGTCGAGGCGGCCACGGTCGTCACCCACGGGCTGCGGTGGTCGGTCGTGCCCGCGCCCGGACCGGCGTTGCCCGCCGAGGCAGACACGAACACACCCGCCGCGTACGCGTCGAGGAACGCCAGTTCCACCGGGTCGCTGTACGGATCGGACCCGCCCGAGATCGAGAAGTTGATCACGCGGACGCCGTCCGCGATGGCCTGGGCGACCGCGGCGGCCGAGTCGGACTGGTAGCACCCTTCGGCGCCGCAGACCTTGTAGACGGCCACGTGGGCGGCCGGTGCGATGCCGTGGATCGCGCCGCGATCGATGCCGAGCGGGTTCGCGTGCTCGACCGGGCCGCCGGCCGAGGTGGTCGCCGTGTGCGTCCCGTGCCCGTTGGAGTCGCGGGCGCTGTCGCCGTACATCTCACCGCCCACCAGGGCGTTGTACGTGGCGAGGAAGGGCTGGCCGGAGATCAGCTTGTTGTTGCAGGCGAAGACGTCGGCCGCCGGGGTCAGCGGGTTGTCCCCGAAGTTGCAGGTACGCGGAGTGCCGTCGGCCTTGGCCGGGGGCGCGGGCAGGGTGCCCGGGTCGGCGAACGACGGGTGCTCGGGCCAGGCGCCCGAGTCGAGGATGCCGACGATGACGCCCTTGCCGGACGAGCTCGATCCGCCGAGCTGGTTATATATCGTGTCGGCCCCCATGAAGGAGGCGCTGGAGTCGGTGAGGGGCTGCTCCCTCTTGTCCTCCTGCACGGCCGCGACCCCGGGGAGCTTCAGCAACTCGGCGGCCTTCTCGCCGGGCAGGGTGAGCGCCACGCCGCCGTACACCGTGCGGAGCTTCTGGCCCACCTTGGCGCCGGGAACCTTCTTGGCCAGCTCGCCGAGGAACGCGTTCTCGATCCCCTCGATGTGCTTGGCGTACTTGGCGGCGTCGGCGCTCTTCACGTCGAGGGACCTGCCGGTGACCGCGGGGCTGGTCCCGGGCAGGCCCGGCAGGTCGCCCCGGTATGCCGCGAGGGAGTCGTAGTCCAGCTTCACGACGACGTTCACCGGCGCCGCGGATCTCGATTTCAGCAGTGCGGGGTCGCTCTCGGCCAGCCGGCCGCTTGAGGATTTGGCGCCCTGGACCCGTTCACCGTCGGTGAGAGCGGTGGCGGACCATGAGGCGGTGGAACCGGGGGTGGGCTCCGCCGTCGCGGACGCCGCGGGGATCGTCGCCGCGACGAGGGCGAGACCGCCCGCGACGGCGGTCATGCGTAAGTAGGTGGACGGGGTCTTCCTTGACACGAACACCTCCCATGAGGGAACTGCGGGGACGCCGCCCGCAGCGTGAGGTGTCGTGCCGCCCTGAAGACACGGGAAGGTGCACGACCCTCCCCCGTTGGGCGACGAGTGAACGCCCACCTCCAGGAGGTGGGCGCACCTGACTCGGAGTCTAACCAGCGATCAATTTCACGTATAGATCGCTATTTATGCTGACTTTATGTGGCTCTGTTGGGTGGAAGTTGACAAGCTCTACACTCGATCACGTGAAGCTCAAGCTTGATCTCCATGACATCTACAACAACAGCCGCGAGATCGACCGCGCGCTGAACGGGATCATCCAGGAGGCCGTGCGCGTCAAGGCCACCCAGGTCGAGATCATTCCGGGTAAGGGCTCCGGCCAGCTCAAGAAGAAGGTCCTCCGCTTCCTCGAGCAGAAGGAGATCAAGGCCCTCTATCACCGCATCGACAAGGACGCGAAGAACCACGGCCGCCTCTTCGTCTACTTCCAGTGGAAGTGACCGTACGGCGCGTCCGCCAGGCGTAAGGCTCACCTCGGCGTGCCCGAGGGCACGACCAGGACACACGCCGACGTGATCATCGAGACCGCCGCGCGCTGTCGCGCGTCTGGCCGGACTCCATGAGCATGCGGTGCGGAAAGCCAGTCACGAGCTCGGGCCGAATGATCAGCGAACGGCAGATCGGGCTACCTGCGTCCGTGGAGGAGGAAGCCACCCCGCCCTGATGGCCGACCTACGGGCCGAAGCCGTCGGCGAAGGAGGGGACATGACCGTCACCCTGCCTTCCGATCACGACATGCGAGGTCAGCCGACGAAAGGCGCAAGATAGGCGGCGTCCGAACCGAAGGCGCGAGAGGAAGAGAGGCGCCGGCAACGGCCGAGCTTCAGCCGTGAACGGCGAACCGGGTGCTCGGCTGGCCCCAGTAGTAGGGCATCGAGCACAGTCAAGCGCCCCGCACCCTGGCGAAGGGTGGCGGGGCGCTCTCCTGTAGATCAGCAGGCCAGCTCCCATGGCAGCTGGCAGGTCCTGTTCGCGGTCCTCCACCGGACGGCAAGAGCCAACCGCTTCGTGGACCTTCAGGTTATGCGGATCGATACGCGTCGCTCCGCCGTTCCTCCTGCTGGTCTTTGATTGTGGTGACGGCGCATGCCGCCGGTTTTCAGCCGCCGTTGACGCCGCCGGGCGCGACGAGCTGGGCGAGGACATCGGCCGGGATCTCGAAGCCCCGGTTCTCCCTGACCTCACGCTCCCGCCGCTGCTCCGGCTGGCTGATCCGGATGTTGTTGATCACGTGCTGGCGCTGACGCTGGTGCTGGCGCTGCTCCTCGCGCTGGTGCTGACGGTTGCGGTTGTGGTTGCGGTTCCAGTTGCGGTTGCGGTTGCTGCTGACGCCACAACTGGTGCAGCCGACCGCCGGCGCCACCGCGACCGGCTTCGCCACCACGACCGGCTTCGCCACCGGCTTCGCCACCGGGGCCGCCGGGGGGATGTAGCCGCCGGTCTGGATGACGGCGGCGCTCGCCGCAGTGCCGGTGGTAGCGGCGCCCAGCGCGACCGCCCCACCGGTCAACGCGGCGCTCACGGCGAGCAGCCCGACGAGACTCTTGAACTTTGACATAGCGATTCTCCCCCGAAAAGGAATCGATTCCTCTAGACGCTCGGACATCTCCGCCATCCATGCCGAAGAATGCCCCGGATAACCCCGATGGGGCCATTTCCGCATCGTGTGGATCTCCGGAACTGTGAGACGACAAACACCGCCATACCGTTCTTAGGCAGCTCTTGTCGTGTCATTGATCAGCAGGGGCCCGGATCGCGGTCTGATCGTGATCTGGCCGGAAGGCGCACGGTGAGAGTCCTCGTGGCGGGCTTCCTTGCAGGCCCGGTAGGCCTTGGCCACGCACGCGGGTCTGGTCGGCCGGCTGTCGCTCTGCGTGTGGCCTGCTCCGAACGCGGCCGCCCGGAAATCTTCCGCCGGGTCTTGGCCGGAAGGACGCGCATCACGTTCGGCTTGATCGTCGCCTCACTGATTCGCGGAGGCTTGCTGGGCCTCGGCCCACAGCGGCGTTCCGGCTGATGCCAGGTCTGATGCGCCGCCTCCACGGCTCGGGCCCGATCATCGACGGGGCCGTCGCTGGTCGTTGATCCGCCGGAACCGGCGCATCGATGAGCTGGACTTCTACCGCTGCTACGCCCCTCGCCCGGTACCGCTGGCCGCCTTGGTCAAGGTGGCTGGCCGTCGATCGACCATCGAGGAGTCCTTCCAGACCGGCAAGGGGTTGACCGGTCTGGACGAGCATCACGTCCGCCGTTGGCGATCGTGGTACCGGTGGACCACCCTGGCCATGCCGGCCCACGCCTTCCTTGCCGCGGCGGCCGCCTGCGAGCGAGCCAGGCTGCCACCGCGGTCTCCGAACCGGCTCCACTGACTCTGGGCGAGATCAGGCGCCTGCTCGTTCGGCTGCTCACCAGGACTGATCAGACCGCGGCTGATGTGCTGGGCTGGTTCCGCTGGCGACGAGGCCATCAAGCCCGTGCCCGGATCAGCCACTACCGGCGACAGGCCGTTGACGAGGCATGATCAGGATCTAGGGGTGGAGTACCTAGCCGAGGTACTGGTGCAGGTCGTTCAGGTTGTTGCTCGGGTTGTAGGTGCAGTAGTACCGGAAACCGAGGATGTTCTGCGACTTCTTGTAGGCCTCGGAGACGCAGGTGTTGCAGTTGCTGTAACTCTTGATGAACCTGCTGGGCGGCGTGGCCTGCGTCGGCAGACGACAGGTGTTCGCGGCGAATGCCGGCGCCGGCGCGACGACGATCGGGACCACGAACGCCGACGCGCACAGAGTTGCCGCCGCGAAGACTTTCCTCGCCAGTGCCATGAATCCTCCTAGCAAGAGGTGATCACAGATTCTTCTTTCTCCGGTGAGATGCTCAGGCGCGAGCACGGGATGGACAACCTGGAAGCTTCCAGGGTCGGCCGGAAACGCATTTCGCAATCGGCTATCGACCGGCTGGCGAATGGTCCGGAGGTCAGAGCACCCGTGAAACGGGTCGCAGCACTACATGGCGGCGCGCTACATGGCGGCTGAGCGGGGTCGCTCGTCCTTGCTGGCGACGGCCGCCGCGGCGCGAGCGGGCCGCGCCGGCCCGCTCTCGCCGAGTCGGATCTGTGCGCCGGCCGGTGCGAGGACCGCCGCCGGCCGCTCACGGAGAAGAGATAGGCGTGGGGAATCGTGAAAGTCGACCGTGCTGGCTCTGGCCAGAAAATTTCCTGTTATCAACCGATATTGCCACTTTTCAAACACGCTCTTATGCGCGAGTGGACAGTATTTCTGTGTCGGCGGCGAAAGCAGAATCAGATGGTAACGGGGGTGGCGTGACGGTCGCATGACAGGCAGGATGAGGCAAGCGCTCGCAGTGCACATCTGGTCTTATCTCCCGAAGCGTCGTACGCCAGCGGGTCGGTTTCCCCTGACCGATCGTCCACGGCGTATGAGGGTGTGAGGAAACGAGAGAGCGAGGAGCATGCCGCACACATCCCGGAGGGTCGCCGGAACCCTGGCCTTGGTCTGCTCGGCCGGCCTCGTAACAGTCGGAGCCTCGCCAGTGGCGGCGACCAGCCTCGATTACAAGGAAAACTGTGCGGATCCGGTCGCGGAAGCGAGGGCGTTACGCGAGAAGATCCGCGTGCACAACGCTAATCCACCCGCACAATCCAACGCGGGAGCTGTCGCTACGTACAACGCCGAAGCGAGGGCTCTCAATGCTCAAAAAGGCCCGGTCGCCGCCCGGCTGCGGGCCTGCGCCGAGGCGTTTTTCCAGATGAAAGCCAACCACCCGCTGTCGACGGTTGTCACCCCCAGCAAGGACAAGCTCAGCAAGATCGCGACAGCGGCCGGGAAGTTGACCCTCGCACAGAAGCGAGCCGGTAGCCGATGGAATCCGGAAACCTATGACTTCCTCAAGTACGGGCCAGGAAAGCCGGGCATGACCACGCGATCGGACAGAAAACCGGTACCGCTTCCGTCGTCCATCAAGGCGGTCTATAAGGCGCTCGATGAAACTCGGCCCGACATACCCCGGACCTCGTACCTGCAAGGCGTGCGGGCTCCGGCAATCGGGTCCGCTGACCCCGCATACCCCGGTCGGAGGATTAATGGTGTGGCGTTCGATCACATCATTCCATTGAGGCGTCTGGTCACATTTCGCGACTTCCTGAAGCTCACCCCGCGGAACATGTATCTCGTCGCCAACTCTCCCGCCAATTCACAGTGGCTCTCCCGCGCGGCGAACAGCTCGAAGCAGTCCGGAAGCTCCTACTTCGTTTCGGGTGCGTCCCCCGCATGGTTGCAGGCGCAGGCGAAGCTCAGGGAGAAAGCCACGAAGGAAGTGCAGGAGCTCATCGCCGCGCTCCTCAAGAGCCAGGGAGCCTGAACCGATGGACCCCCAGATGGAGCCCCCAGACCCGCTCTTCCCCACGCGACCTCAACGGCCCCGCAGGCCCCACCGGAAGCCCCTGCTGATCGCTGCGACGATCATCACCCTGGCGGTGTCCGCTGCCGTGGTCCACAGCGCCCTCTCCCGGACGCACCCCGGCGCGACCCCGATCCGCGAAACAGCAGAGAAGGCGGGCGAGGCCCAGATTCGCACAACGATAGAGAAGTTCGCCCACGCGGTTGACCGAGAAGACACAGTCACCATGGTCGCCATGCTCTGTGAGGAAGAGGCCCAAAGCGTCATCGACGAGGTGCCGTCCCCTGATGACCCCGGCCTCGACCCCAGCCACGAACGTCCCATCGACGTTTCAGACATTCGCGTTACCGGCGATGTGGCCAAGGCCCGCGTGACTCGTCCCGCCCAGCAACCCGCCACGCTGTACCTGCGCAAGGAAGCCGGCACCTGGAAACTCTGCGACCCTGAACGCCACACCAACCCGTCGTAGAAGAAACCGCTCGACCTCCTTTGAACCCGACGGCGACGCCGACCGTCAGAGGCAGGCGCCGACCGGTGATCTCAGTCCGCTCCCACGGTCTCGTCCGCGACGGCGGCGTCGGTGAGCCGCGTCGCGCCCGGTCCCTTCAACGCCAAAGTCGCGAACATCCCGCTGATCACGATTGCGACCCCGCCGATCAGATACACCGTGTCGATCCGGCCGAATGTCACTCCCGCGACGACGTGATCGAAGTCGCGCCAGACCGTACTGACGAGCCAGCCCGCACCGATCGCCGACACCATCGACGCGAGTTGCTGCACCGGCCCGAACGTCGAGATCGCGCGACCGATGTACTCCCGCGGTGTCGCGCGCAGCACGATTGGCGATATGGCCGAGTTGATCGCGCCGAGCGGCACGCCGACGGGTGCTATCACCAGCACCGCGGCCCACAGCGTGCCGATCCGGGCGTAGACGACCAGCCCCACGCCGACCAGCGTGAGGCCGACGCCGAACACCGTGACGTCCCGGAACCGCCGGCACAGCCGACCCGCCGCCAGCGCGCCGACGACAGCGCCGACCCCCTCGCCCATGCCGATCGTCCCGAACCAGCCGGCGTCCGCGTGCAGGTTCTCCGAAACGAAGAAGACGTTGAGCGTATTGAGGGTCGCCGCCCCAAGCGTCAACACGGCCAGTGTGACCAGCAGGACCCGCAGCACCGGGCTGTCGGCGACAAATCGAGTGCCTTCACCGAGTTCGGCGAAGAAACGCCGGACCGCCGACTGGTGGACCGCGGCGGTCTCCGGGGGTGCCGCAGGGGCGGCCTCGACGGCCGGCGGCTTCACCGCGCGGATCATCACGAAAGAGACCGCGATGCCCAGCTCAGAAGAGCAGCCGTGATGTGATCACCGGCGGCGAGCACGCGTACGTCCGGCGGGAGTAGCGCCAGAGAGATCTGACCGCGGATCACATCTTGCGGATGGTCCTGGCCTCCTCGGCGGCGGCGAGCACGCCGTCGAGGGGGGTGCCGCACCCGGCGGCGACCGCCGCCGAGATCGCGCCTTCCACGAACGGCACGTCCGCGATCACCACGGCGCCGGGCGCCTCGAGTAGCCGCGCGGTCAGCACGGAGCTGCCGAGATCGGGGATGAGGATCACGCCGTCGCCCTGGTCCACCTTGTCGATGGCCGCGGCGACCTTGTCCAGGCTCGTGCCGATTCCGCCGTCGTCGGTGCCTCCCGCCGCCGCCACCGGCACGTCCGTTCCGCAGATCCGCCTGGCCAGCTCGGCCGCCTCTGCGGCGAGGCCGTCGCTGTGCGAGATGAGAACGATGCCCACCATTCCGATTCCTTGATGTGTGTCGTCCGATGTGCGGTCGTCAGCGGGAGCCGACGGTCCTGAGCGCGTCGAGGATGAGCGCGGTCGAGGCGGCCCCGGGGTCCTCGTGGCCGATGCTGCGCGGCCCGAGATAGCTGGCCCGCCCCTTGCGCGCCTGCAGCGGGATCGTCGCCTTGGCGCCGTCCTCCGCCGCCGCGGCGGCCGCGTCCAGCGCCTCCCCGGCCGTTCCCCCCTCGTGTACGGCGCGCGCCAGCGCCCTGACGGCCGGGGCCAGTGCGTCGACCATGGTCTTGTCGCCCTCCTCGGCGCCGCCCAGCCTGCGCACTCCCGCGAGGCCCGCCTCCAGGGCGGCGGCGAGCTCGGCCGTCGACACCTCGGGGGTCTCCCCGAGTGTCTTCCCCGCTTCCCGGAAGGCGGTGCCGTACAGGGGGCCGGAGGCTCCGCCGACCTTTCTGATCAGGGTGGAGCCGGCCAGGACGAGCGCACCGCCGGGCGTCGCGGGCGGGCGGGCGGCCAGGGCCTCGGCCACGGCGGAGAAGCCCCGGTCGAGGTTGGTCCCGTGGTCGGCGTCGCCGATGGCGGCGTCCAGCCGGGTGAGATGGTCACGGGCGGCCCGCACGGCGGCCGTGATCTCCTCCATCCAGGTGACGAAGAACCGCGTGTCCAAGGGGGACTCCAGAGGGTCGGGATTCGGTCAGCGGCCCCAGCGCAGCGCCGGCGTCTCCACCGGAGCGTCCCAGAGCCGGGTGAGCTCGCCGGTGAGCGCGCACGTGGTCACCGAGAAACCCTGCATGTCGAGGCTGGTGACGTAGTCGCCCACCAGGCTGCGTACGGCGGTCGCGCCCTTCTCCTCCAGGTACGCGGCGACCTCGGCGAAGACGATGTACAGCTCCATGAGCGGGGTGCCGCCCATCCCGTTGACCATGACGAGCGTCTCCCCGGAGAGGGGGAGGTCGTCGTCGATCGCGTCCATGGCGAGCCGGACGATCTCGCGGGCCTCCCGGTGCGCGGCGCGGGTACGGCCGGGCTCCCCGTGGATGCCGATGCCGAGTTCGATCTCGGCGTCGCCCAGTTCGAACGTGGGCGTGCCCGCGGCGGGGGTGGTGCACGGCGTCAGGGCGACGCCGAAGGAGCGGCTGCGGTCGTTGACCTCCCTGCCGACGCGGGCCACCTCGGCCAGCGGCGCCCCGCTCTCCGCGAGCGCTCCGGCGATCTTCTCGACGAACAGCGTGGCGCCGGTGCCTCTACGGCCGGCGGTGTACAGCGAGTCGCGCACGGCCACGTCGTCGTCGACCAGGACGCGGGCCACCTCCACACCCTCGTCACCGCTGAGCTCGGCCGCCATCTCGAAGTTGAGCACGTCGCCCGTGTAGTTCTTGACGATGTGCAGCACCCCGGCGCCGCCGTCCACTCCCGTGGTCGCCGTGGCGATCTGGTCGGGGACGGGCGAGGTGAAGATCTCTCCGGGGCAGGCCGCGTCGAGCATGCCGTACCCGACGTATCCGCCGTGCAGCGGCTCATGGCCGGACCCGCCGCCGGAGACCAGCCCCACCTTGCCCGGCCGGGGCGCGTCCCGCCGAAATATGATCCTGTTCTCGACGTCCACCCGGAGCGAGGGATGCGCCGCCGCGACGCCGCGCAGCGTGTCGGCGACCACCGAACCGACATCGTTGATGAGCTTCTTCATGCCGCCGTCCTCGTGTGGGGGGCCATCGTCCCCTTTACGCCTGCCCTGCCACAAGGGACGGCAAGCCTCGGCCGTCCACGGCGTCCGTTTCTCCGCGCTCCCGTGGAGGTTGAAGATCACGCTAATGTCGGAGGCGCGACGGCGTCCCCGGCATGCCGGAGCCCCGTGGCGACTGATGGAGGAACGCGGTGACCATTCCCGTGGAGGCGGCGGAGCCGCGAGCCCGCGAGTCCCGGGCCGCCCGGGTCGTCACCGAGGTCCTCAGCCCCTTTCACGTGGTGATCCCGCTCCCTGTCGTGGTCGGCTGGCACCAGACCTACCCGGCCGCCACCGGATTCCTGTGGGGCCTGTTCGCCGCCGTGTCGGGCGGCGTCCTGCCGTACGGGCTCGTGCTGTGGCGCGTCGCGCGCGGGAAGGCGAACGACCGGCACATCACCCGCCGCGAGCAGCGGCTGGTGCCTCTCGCGATCAGCGTCGCGCTGGTGCTCGGCGGTGTCGTCGTGCTCCTGCTGGCGGGCGCGCCCAGCACCGTCCTGGCCGTGCAGGGCGCGCTGCTTGGCATGGGCGTGGTCATGCTGCCGATCACGCGACTCTGGAAGATCTCCTTCCACGCCGCCGCGGTCGCCGGGGCCGCGGCGATCCTGATGGTGGAGTTCGGCCCGTGGGCGTGGATCTGCTGGCCGTTCGCGGCCCTGGTCGGCTGGTCGCGGATCATGCTGCGCGACCACACGCCCGCGCAGGTCGCCGCCGGTGCGGTCGCCGGGGTCGCCGTCTGCTGGCCCGTGTACGCCCTGATCGGCTGATCCGAGGTGTCCGGCGAGCACGCTGGCGTTCGGGATGGCGGTTGTAGGAGGATTCTGGGGATCTGTGACGGATGGGAGGCGGGGCATGTCGGTGTTGCGGGATCTCGTGGAGGGCATCCGAGGTGGTGGTATCGAGGTGGTGGACCTCACCGCGCCGTTGTCGGACACGACGCCGATCCTGATGCTCCCCGAGCCGTTCGGTAACACCGTCCCGTTCGGCCTCCAGGAGATCAGCAGGTACGACGACCGCGGCCCGGCCTGGTACTGGAACAACATCACCACGGGTGAGCACACCGGCACCCACTTCGACGCCCCGGTCCACTGGGTCACGGGCCGCGACGGCGAGGACGTCGCCCAGGTCGCGCCCGCCCGGCTGCTGGCCCCGGCCGTCGTGCTGGACTTCACCGCGGAGGCCGCGAAGGACCCCGACTTCCTGCTGGAGATCGAGCACGTCACCGCCTGGGAGCGGGAGCACGGCCCGTTGCCGGACGGGGGCTGGCTCCTCTACCGCACCGGCTGGGACGCCCGCGCGCACGACCAGGAGAGCATCCTCAACGCCGACGAGAACGGCCCGCACACCCCCGGCATCTCGCCCGAGTGCGCGCGCTACCTGGCCGAGAGCACGCCGATCATCGGGCTGGGGGTGGAGACGGTCGGCACCGACGCCGGGGCCGCGCACTCCTTCGACCCGGCGTTCCCCTGCCACTCGTTCCTGCTCGGAGCGGGCAAGTACGGCCTGACCCAGCTGCGCAACATCGATCGGCTGCCCCCGACGGGGGCGGTCGTCATCGCGGGTCCCCTTCCGATCGTCGGCGGTTCCGGCAGCCCGGCCCGGGTCCTCGCCCTGGTGGAGCGGTGAACGTCGCGGAGGCCGTGGGCGCGATCCTCGCCTCTCTCGGAGTCGACACCGCCTTCGGCGTGGTCGGCAGCGGCAACTTCCACGTGACCAACTCCCTCACCGAGCACGGCGTGCGGTTCGTGGCCGCGCGCCACGAGGGTGGCGCGGCGACCATGGCGGACGCGTACGCGCGGATGAGCGGCACCGTCGCCGTGCTCAGCGTGCACCAGGGTCCGGGCCTCACCAACGCGCTGACCGGCGTCGCCGAGGCCGCGAAGAGCCGCACCCCGCTGCTGGTCCTGGCCGGTGAGGCCACCTCGCCGCGTTCCAACTTCCGGGTCGACCAGCCCGGCCTCGTGGCGGCCGTGGGCGCGCTCGCCGCCCGGGTCGGCTCGGCGGAGACCGTCGTCGAGGACACGGTGCTGGCGTTCCTCACCGCGCTGCTCGGGCGTCGTACCGTCCTGCTCAACCTCCCGCTCGAGGTTCAGGACGCCGAACTGCCCGACGACGTCGCGCAGGCCGTCCGCGATCTGCGGTCCAGCCGGATCACCGACGCGGGGGAGCAGGGGAGCAGGGCCTGGGCGGCCGTCCGCGATCTGCGCGACCGGGCCCGGCGCGATCTCGCGGACGAGCAGCGCGAGGCCGACGCGGCGGAGCCGTCCGCCTCGGAGGTGGCGGGTTCGGCCCCGGCCGATTCCGTGAGCGAGCTGACCGAGCTGCTCGCCACCGCGCGGCGCCCCGTTTTCGTCGCCGGGCGGGGGGCGCGCGGCGCGCGCCGGGAGATCGAGGCGCTGGCCGATCGCGTGGGCGCGCTGCTCGCCACGTCGGCGGTGGCGCGTGGCCTGTTCCGGGGCAGCCAGTGGGATCTCGACGTCAGCGGCGGCTTCGCGTCCCCGCTGGCGGCCGAGCTGATCGCCGACGCCGACGTCGTCGTGGGCTGGGGCTGCGCGCTGAACATGTGGACGACACGGCACGGCTCGCTGATCGGCCCGGACGCGAAGGTCGTGCAGGTCGACCTCGACCCCGACGCCGTCGGCGCGCACCGGCCGGTCCACCTCGGAGTGATCGGCGACGTGGCCGAGACCGCGCGGGCGGTGACGCAGGCACTCGGCGAGCCCCGTGACGGGTACCGCGGCGCCGAGCTGGCCACGCGGATCGCCGCCGAGATCCGCTGGCGCGACGTTCCGTACGAGGACCGGAGCGGGAACGGGCGCATCGACCCCCGGACGCTCACGATCGAGCTGGACGATCTCCTGCCGGCCGAGCGGATCATCTCCGTAGATTCCGGAAATTTCATGGGATATCCGTCGATGTTCCTCTCGGTGCCGGACGAGAACGGCTTCTGTTTCACCCAGGCGTTCCAGTCGGTCGGGCTCGGCCTGGCCACCGCCGTCGGTGCCGCGCTCGCCCGGCCGGACCGGCTCCCGGTCGCCGCGCTCGGCGACGGCGGCGCGCTGATGGGCGTCGCCGAACTGGAGACCGTGGTACGGCTCGGCCTGCCCATGGTCATCGTGATCTACGATGACGAGGCGTACGGCGCGGAGGTCCACCACTTCGGCCCCGACGGCCACGCGCTGGACACCGTGACCTTCCCGGCCGTCGACATCGGGGCCATCGCCCGGGGCTTCGGCTGCGACGCGGTGACCGTACGCGAGCGGGCGGACCTGGCGGGGGTCGCCGAGTGGCTGAAGGGGCCGCGCGACAAGGCCCTGGTCGTCCACGCCAAGGTGACGGGGGATCGGGGTTCGTGGTGGCTGGAGGAGGCGTTCCGCGGGCACTGACCTTCGATGACCGCCCGCCACGGGAGAGCGCGCCACGCCGGGACGTTCCCGAGGGGGTGAGTCCGGAGGTTACGGTTGCGTAGGTTAGCGTTCAGTCATGGCTGAGATCGTGTACCCCCCGGTGATCCGGAGCGCGCTCCTGTTCTTCCGGGTGCTGGACCTCAAGATCAATATCGAGGGCGCGGAGCGCATCCCCAAGACGGGGGGAGCGGTCCTGGTCAGCAACCACGTGAGCTACCTCGACTTCATCTTCGCCGGCCTGGCCGCCTGGCCCTCGCGCCGCCTCGTCCGGTTCATGGCGAAGGAGGAGGTCTTCGCCAACCCGGTGGCCGGACCGCTGATGCGGGGCATGCACCACATCCCGGTGGACCGCTCGGCCGGGGCGGGCGCCTTCGGCGCGGCGGTGCGCGCGCTGAAGGACGGCGAGATCGTCGGGAACTTCGCCGAGGCCACGATCAGCCGGTCGTTCACGATCAAGGACATCAAGAGCGGCCCGATCAGGATGGCCACGGACGCGGGCGTCCCGATGATCCCCGTCGCCGTGTGGGGGCCGCACCGGCTCTGGACCAAGGGCCGCCCGCGCAAGCTCCTCCAGAGGCACGTGCCGATCACGATCCTGGTCGGCGAGCCGATGCACCCGGAGCCCGGCCAGCCGATCGGGGACCTCACCACGGAGCTCCGGCGGCGGATGTCGGAACTGCTCGACCGCGCGCAGCGGACCTACCCCGAGATCCCCCCGGGCGTCTGGTGGCAGCCCGCCCACCTCGGCGGCACCGCGCCCACACCGGAGGAGGCCGCCGCCCTGGACTCCCCCCGCAGGGCCCGCCCCGCCAAGCCCAGCCCGGACGAGGTCTCCTAGGCGTACTGCCCAGGCAGCTCGGTGACACGGCTGATGGGTGGCTGGCCTTGTGCTGCGCGGGCAACTTTGACGAGTTCTTCGCTCGCTGACCAAAGGCCGTGCCGCGCGGGTGGTCAGCGTGGGACGAGGACGACCTTGCCCGTCGCACGGCGGTTCTCAAGGTCGGCGTGCGCGTCGCCGGCACGGCTGAGAGGGTAGCGGGAGATCAGGGGCCGAGCACACCGTCAGCGGCTGCCCGGATCGCGCGGGCCTGCAGTTCATGGACAGTGCCGGCGCGTCGAAGCAGCTGGGGGCCGATCGCCCATATGCGATCGCCCATATGACGGTGCTCGCGTGCTCGATGATGTCGTCGGTGGTGATGCGGGTGGCGGTCCCTGACGACCAGCCGTGCAGGAGGAATCTCCCGCCAGGTGCGAGGAGGCCGAAGGCGTGGCGGCCTGCGGTTCCCCCGACGCCGTCGAACACGATGCTGAGTTCTCTGCCGCCAAGCGCGTCGCGTACCGCGTCCGGCCAGCGCGGGTCGCGGTGGTCGACGGCGATATCGGCGCCCAGTGCCGTGGCTCGCTGAACTTTGTCCGGCCCGCCCGCCGCACCCCGACGACCTCGAACGCGACCTGCTCGCCCTGGCCCACGCCTGGGTCGGTCTGATGACGGACTTCAGCGACCACTTCTCACTGGTGCGGCACATCCATGCGGAGGCCGGGCACATCCCGGCCGAGGCCCTGGACGCCTGGCAGGAGGCCGGACCTCGCGCGGTGGGTCACGAACTGGCCTCCGCCATGGCAACCCTGAACGACCACGGTCTGATCGACGTCCATGGCGACCCGGCGCAGGCCGCCTCCCACTTCATGAGCTTCATCTCGACTGACATCGTGCAGCGGTCCTACTGGGGTGTCATTCCTCTCCCGAAGGAGGAGGAAGAGCGGCTGACAACCGCCGGAGTGCGGGCGTTTCTGCGGGCGTACGCTGCACGCTGAGCCGGAGCGGGGCGAACCGGACCTGGTGATCGGTCGAGGCCCGGTGCCCCGACCCGCGGTGCCCCTCAGCGTCGGCGCGGTCGCTGTCACTGGAGTGCCAGGGTGTGCGCACGGCCCGGGTGCCGCCGGCGGGGGGGGGGGGGGGGGCTCACCTCACTTCTGAGACTTGCTCTTCCTCTCCGTCCACGCCTCGTACGTCTCGTCCCCCGGGAGCACCCAGACCTCCGCATCAGGCCTGACGATCGTCCGCAGCAGCGTCGCCTTGCCGGTCGCCTTCGAGATCCGGTAGATCCCCACCCCCGTCCCGGTCCTCGATCGGACGATCATGCGTCCCGCCCGGTCGAAGGCGAGGTCGTCGACGTATTGCCCGCGCGGCAACCGCACGGTCACCGTGCCGCTCACACGGCCGGTACGCAGATTGAGCAGGCGCAGCTTGCGGTACTTGGGCCACGTGCCGACAGGCACCGCCGCCGTGACGTGGTCATTCGCCAGCGCCATCGACCCGAGACGCGTCTTCAGCCGCATCCGGGCGCGCAGCCCTCGGTCGAACACCGTCAGCTGGTTCTCCCCTGCCAGCAGCAGTCGCTTGCTGTCCGGACTGAACCCCAGGAAGCTCCACGCGTCCGTCCGCCCGGGAAGCGGCAACGTCTTGCCTTTCCGCAGGTCCGCGAAGACCCCCACGCCCGGCGCCGAGGTCGTCGTGACCACGAAACTGCCGTCGTCCGACACCACCGGCCACTCCTCGTTGATCGCGAACGCCGTGAGCCGCCGTGACACCACCCTTTCCTTGCCGTTCAGCGTCCGCTCGACGAACAACTGATCCGATTTCCGGAAATAAAAGAAATGCCGCCCGTCCCCACTGACCAGGAACGGCGCCGGCGCACCGGGATTGGCCGCGTCATCGGGCGCCTTGGCGAGCGCCTCCGGCACCTCCACCACGTCTCCGTTGGTCAGCACCAGTTGCCAGGTCTGTGTTCGCTGCGCGTACGCGATCGTGACCGGCGTGGCAGCCGCCGCGGGCGGTCCAATCAGTGTCGCGGCGGTCAGAAGCAGTGTCGCGAGCGCTGCACGGAATCTCATGTTTCATGAGATGCCAGGAATGTTGAGAATGTTGCGGATACTTTCTGAAGTCCGACACCGGCCGCTGTTCGCCCGTTTCGTGCGACGCTCCGAGAGAGCAGGATCATCGTGATGACGGAGCGCCGCATGTCTTTCGATACGGCGTCCCCTCGGTGTACTGTCGCCATTCTTCTCGGGTGAGGTCACGCCCGAGAGCCCCGCAGATGCGGCGTGCCGTCTCCTGGGGGTCGGTGTTCCACAGCAACACGGTGGCGTCAGCGCCGACGGTGGCGAGCGTGCGCCGGTCAGGACTGAAGGCGATCGCTTGCACCGGCTCCGTGTGACCGGCGAGGTGAGCCGTACGTCTGCCCTGGCGGACGTCCCACAAGGTGACGGTGTTGTCGCCGCTGGTGAAGGCGAGGGTACGGCCGTCGGGGTTGAAGGCGACGCCGGTGGTGAGGGCGTCGGCGTGGCCGGTCAGGACGGCCAGGCGGGTGCGCCGGGCCACGTCCCACAAGATCACCGTCTTGTCGGCGTCGGCGGTGGCCAGAGTGTGGCCGTCGGGACTGAAGGCCACGGTTCTCACCCAAGCGGTGTGGGCGGCCAGTGGCGCGGCCAGCGGTCTGCGCGTCGCGATGTCCCAGAGCATCACGGTCTGGTCGTGGCTGCCCGTGGCGAGGGTGCGGCCGTCGGGGCTGAAGGCGACTCCGTTGACGGGCCCATTGTGGCCGGTCAGGACGGCCAGGCGGGTGCGCCGGGCCACGTCCCACAGATTCACTGTCGTGTCCACGCTGCCGGTGGCCAGGGTGCGGCCGTCGGGGCTGAAGGCGATGTCGAGCACGGCACCGGTGTGTCCGGTGAGTTTCGCCGAGGTGCCCTTCTCGAGATCCCACAAGGTGACGGTGCCGGCCGACGTTTCCGGGGACAATCCGGTCTTTCCCTCCGCCATGGCGAGGGTGCGGCCGTCGGGGCTGAAGGCGAGGGCGTAGATGTCCGAGGATGTGTCCGTGTGTATGGCGTGCAGGGTTCGATTCCGCGTCTCCCACACCATCGTCTGATGCGCGCCGGCGGCGGCCAGCAGGCGGCCGTCGGGACTGAAGGCGACATCGTTGACCCGTGTGGACTGACCGGCCAGCGAGGCCTGCGCCGTGTCCCACACGATGATGGCCCCGTCTTCTCCCGCTGAGGCCAGCATGGACGTCCGGGGGTTGAAAGCCAGCGTGTAGACGTTGATCTTGTGCCCAGTGAGGCGTCCGCGCAGGACACGGTGCTCGACGTCCCATAACAGGATCGCCGGATCGTGTCCCGAGGTGGCGAGGGTTCGGCCGTCCGGACTGAATTCAAGGGTGATGACCTCCCCCGGCCGCTGATGGCTGAAGGCCGCCAGGCGGGCGCGCCGGGCGACATCCCACAGGATCACCGTCGTGTTCCCGCCCGCGCTGGCGAGGGTGCGGCCGTCAGGACTGAAGGCGACGGCGCTGGCGGTCTCGGCGTGCCCGGTCAGGGTCGCCAGCCGGACACGCCGCGTGAGGTCCCAAAGGATCACCTGCCTGTCGTCGCCCGCCGTGGCGAGGGTGCGGCCGTCGGGGCTGAAAGCCACGCCGCGCACCTTTCCCGTGTGGGCGCTGAACGTCGCCAGGCGGGCGTGCCGGAGCGTATCCCAGAGGATGACGGTCCGGTCGTCGCCGGCGGTGGCCAGAGTGCGGCCGTCGGGGCTGAAAGCGATCTCCCTGATCTGCTGGGTGTGGCCGTCAAGGGTGGCGACACGTGCGCGCCCTGCCGTGTCCCAGAGCACGAGGCGACCGTCTTCCCCACCGGTGGCCAGCACCTCCCCGTCCGGGCTGAGAGCCGCGGCCTTCAGCCATGTGTCGTGCCCGCGAAGTGTGGCCAGCCGGATCCGGCGCCGGACATCCCACACCGCCACCGTTCTGTCCCTGCCGACACTGAAGAGGGTGCGGCCGTCGGGGCTGAAGAGCACCTGGGAGACGGCGCCGATGTGGCCGGTGAGCGTCCCTTGGTGGGCTCGCAGGGCTGAGGTGCTCAGGAGGGCGCCGCGTGCCTCGACGGTCGGTGTGATGGCGAAGGCGTGCGCGGCCAGGAGCATGGCGGTGTCGGGTTCGGAGTCGGCGACGGTGAGCGCCTGGGCGGCGAGCTGGCGCGACAGCGCCATCCGGTGGGCGGCCGCGGCGTCCTGCCACTGCCGGACGGCTATCAGACCGGTACCGGTGGTGACGAGCAGCAGAAACGCGAGCCCGAGCGCCAGGTAGCGGAGTTGGCGGCTGCGGCGGAGGGCTCTGGTGTGCTCGGCCTTCTCCCGCTGGATGCCGGCGTCCAGGAAGTCGCGTTCCAGCTTGTTCAGCGTGTCACGGTGGCCGCCATAGGCGGCCCATTCCCGAGCGATGGCCAGACGGGCGCCGCGGTACAACGCCCCGGGATCGTGGTCGAGCGCCGCCCATGCCTGTGCGGCCTCGGTGAGCTGGCGGCGCACGCGCAGGGACTCTCTGTCGGCAGTCAGCCACTTGTGCAGTCGGGGCCAGCCTCGGATCAACGCCTCATGGGCGATCTCCACGGTGTCGTCGCCGAGGGTGATGAGCCGGGCCTCGGCGAACATGCCGAGGATGGCGCGGGTATCGGGGTCGTCGATGTCCAGCTCGCCCTGGGTGATCCGGCGGGCGGTGTCGTCGGTGCCCTCCCCCAGGGCGGTCAGCCGGATGAACATGTCCTTGGCACGGGATCGCTGAGCGGGGGAGAGATCGGCATACAGCGTCTCGGCGGTTTTCACCAGGGCGCCATGGATGCCGCCCGCCTCCCGGTACCCGGCGAGAGTGAGCGTGTTGCCGCGGCGGCGGTGCCACGTCTCCACCAAGGCGTGGGAGACGAGGGGCAGGGCGCCGGGCTGCCCGACGGCGTCGGCGACGATCGCGGCGAGCAGGGCGCCCTCGACACTGCAGCCGGCGGCACGGGCGGGTTGTGTGACAGCCTGCCGTAGTTCCTCGGTCGTCATGGAAGCCAGGAGGATCTGCGCGTCCGTGAGCGCCGCCGCGAGATCAGGGTGATCCGCGCAGTGCGCATAGAAGTCGGCGCGTACGCCGAGCACCACTCGTGTCCGGCTGCCGGTCGTCTGGGCCCCGGCCAGCAGGGCGCCGATGAACCGGCCGCGTTCATGCGCGTCGTGGCAGAGGGTGAAGATCTCTTCGAACTGATCGACCACGATGAGGAGCGGAGCGGGCAGCGGCCGCTGCGGCGATGGCTGCTCGGTCAGGCCGGAGAGGCCGGACGGGCCGTCGACGAGCGCGGTGTACATCTCGTCCGGCGACCGGCCGCTCGCGGCGGCGGCCTGGGTGGCGTACTCGCGCAACGGGTGTGCCCCGGGGGTCATCAGCACTGTCCGCCATCCCGCGCCGCCTTCCGGGTCACAGGCTCGGGCCCTGGGGATCAGGCCGGCCCGCAACAACGACGACTTTCCCGCCCCGGACGTACCGAACACCGCGAGAAAACGCTGCCGAGTCAGTCGCGCGACGAGTTCGTCGACGATTCGTTCACGGCCGTGAAAACGCTCGGCGTCTTCCGCCTGAAAGGCGGCCAATCCCAGGTAGGGGCTTTTTCCACTCGCGTCGTCGCCGGCCTTCCCGGAGAACAGGCGCGCGTCTTCCACGGCCTCCGCGGCCTGGCGCCAGCGCGCCTCCCACTGCGCGCTGTCACCGCCGCACGCCTGTACGTAGGCCAATGCCACCGCCAGGCTCGGTAGTTTCTCCCCCCGGGCGGCCTGCGCAAGAGTGCTGGCGGAGTAGTGCGCGCGTCGCGCCAAATCCCGATAGCCCGGATTGCCCGCGCTCTGGCGCAACCGGCGGAGTTCCCACGCGAACCGCTGAACAGCCCCTTCCCCCGGATCCACTGGCCGCTCAGGGCGCGGCATCCCCACCTCCGGGAGAACTGAGACTTTTGTGACGGTTGTGCAGTGTTGATTGTGCATTGTGTGCTCCGATGCCGCACAACCCGGAAGCGGTTAGACCTGTAAGCGCATGAGCCAGAGTCCCGACGGGGCTCATACAAAACGAAGGGGCGAGAAATGACGTTCGGTCGTAGGTTTCTGTCGACCGCCGCGGCGGGGGCGCTTGTGGTGGGCGGCCTCTCGGTCACCCTGTCCGCGGGTCCGGCGAACGCGTCCGCGGCGAACTGCACAAACGGAGCCAACGGCTTCACCAGCATCCCCTACAACAAGTCCGGGACCGTCGAGACCACCAAAGACCTCGGCGGCGGCCGGCGGGCGGAACTCCACATCGCATGGATCAACGGCGTTCCACACAGATGGGCCAGGATCAGCGGAGCCACCAAGGCCGGAGATCTGGTCTGGATGGACTACAGCACGACCTATGGGGACGGCTGGATTCAGTGTGGACCCTTCACCGTGCAGAGCAACGGATCACCCAATACCAGCGCAGCGCACAAGGCGACCCGCGAGCCCGGCGAACAGTTCCGCGCCTGCGGGCGACGGGTCGATGGAGACTCCATGTGCGGGCCGTGGTTGTAAGTAGAGGTCTGGCGAAAGGCGCTCCCGGTCCACGCGACCTGAGCGCCAACCGCACGACGGCGGACACGACGCCTCGTTAGTGGCCGGTCACACGACCCGATCAAAAGCCCGTCCGGGATTCGGTATCGGCCGTCAGCCCGTCGACGCTGGAGGGGAGGCGCAGCTCGATCCCGCTGCGCGTCGACGGGTTCACCGCGAGATCGACAGGACCGCCCGCCCGCGTCCGGCTCGTACGGACGGGGCCGGCTCGTACGGACGGGGCCGGCGAGCCCCTGCGCGTACGGGGCGGAGCCTCGGGGTGATACCCCGAGGCTCCGCGGGCCGGTGCGGGCGGCCGGTGTCCGGTGTCCGGTGTACGGGGTCAGCGGGCGTCGCCGACCACGACCCTGGCCTTGTTGTAGTTCTTGCCGTTGCCGTCCGGCTTGTAGTTCTTCTCGTTGTTTCCGGCGATGTCCGCCGCGAACCAGTGCACCTCGGTCGTCGCGTCGATCGTGATCTGCTGCGCTCCCTCGCGCATCCCCGCCGCGGTCAGCTTGGGGGAGGAGAGCGTCGGCCGGCTGCCGTCCAGCGTGTAGTACACGTTGGCCGGCTCGTCGATCGTGAACGTGAACGAGGTGGACCCGGCGGTCCGCGCGGTGACCTTCAGCTCCGACTTGGGCGCGTTCCTGTCGCTGGAGAACGCCCGGGCGACCTCGAGGATGGCGATCTGGCCGGCGGAGAACTCCATCGCCTCCTCGTGCCCCTCGGTGAAGGCCGGCTGGAAGCCCACGGCCTGGAACCGCTTGGTCTCCGGGTTGTAGACGTCCGCGCCGACCTCGAAGTCCCAGCCGATGATGCCCTTGTTGTACCAGTGCTCGTCGGCGCTGTTGCCGGCCGCCGAGTACAGCACGTCCGGGACCGGGCCGGTGCGTCCCGGCCAGATGGCCGTGCCCCGCCAGGTCTGCACAGCGGAGAGGATGTGGCTGGAGGCGCTCCAGAAGAAGCTCTCCGTGCCGTAGTCCACCCGCGGCAGCAGCTCGCGCCCGGCCGCCTTGTACGCCCCCGGAGGCCACATGAAGTAGCCGCCGTAGGAGTGCGTGTTCATCGCGAACTTGATGTTCGGATACTTCTCGGTCAGCCACACCTCGTTCTTCGCCTCGGGCTCGGAGAGCTCCGAGGGGCCGGCGAACGTGTCGCTGGTGCAACTCGTCGAGGCGCCGCTGTATCCGTCGAAGACCGAGCCGACGGAGAAGTTGCGGTTCAGGTCGACGCCCCAGGAGTTGCGCGCCGCCGGGTCCGCCAGGTTGACCGCGCAGTGGTTCGTCATGTTCCTGCGCTGCATGTTGTAGTCGTAGAACGAGTAGTGCGCGCCGTCGGGGTTCACCGTCGGGACGATGAAGATGTCGAGGTCGTCCACCAGTTTGCGGGTGTCCGCGTCCCTGGCATAGTTGCGCAGCAGCCGTTCGGCGGTCTCCACACAGGTCAGCGGGGTCACCCACTCGCGGGCGTGCTCCTGGCAGTAGAGGAACACTCCGGCCTTCGAGCCGTCCCGCCGCTTGCCGACGCGCAGCGCCTTCATCTGGAAGGGCTCACGCGAGACGGTGGCCGGTGCCTTCAGGTTGTCGGTCAGCCTCGTCGCCGGCGTGGCGGCCACCTGCCCCGTGCCCGCGTTGCCCCGGTAGGTGCCGGCGGCCAGCAGCGCGGACGCCGCGGCGTCGCCGTTGAGCGCGTCCACGACCTGCCGGGCGGTGCTGGTGACCGCCCCCGACGCGTCCGTGGCCAGGGCGACCACGACGTCCTTGCCGGTGACCGTGACGCCGAGCGCGGAGGACGCGGCCTCCGGCTTCGTCAGGGCCACGCTGATGTCGTTGCCGCCCTCGTGCCCGTACGCCTTGGAGCTGACATAGAACGTGCTCGCCGCGACCGTGCCGAACTGCGCCTGCGCCGCCCGGCGGTAGCCGTTCGTCTTGTACGGCAGGTCCACGATCTCGGAGATCTTCGGGAACTCCCGGGCCAGCGAGGAGATCCGGTCGGTGACCTCGGTCGGATCCATGTAGTGGTCGACGAAGTCGGCGACGTAGTGCTTGCCCGGCGCCTTGCGCGCCGCGCCCAGCCACTTGGTGACCGGGATCGTGACGGAACCGCCGCGGTTGCTGGTGACGGTCACCTTGGTCGGCGCCTGCGTGACCGAGAGCGGCGAGTTGAACCGGTGGTACATGTACTGCCCGGCGTCGGTGAAGCGCGACATCGCGGCCGTGCCGCCGGAGTCCGGTGCGGTGCCCGGGCCGCTGTCCCAGGTGACGGTGAGCACGGTCTGCGCGTCCGTGGCGCTCGACTTCACCTCGACGGACAGGAACCGCTGGTCGTCGAGGCTGGTGAACCATTCGGCGCGCAGCGGGGTCAGCGTGTCCGTCTCGGCCGTCGCCGCGGCCGCCGACCGCATCGCCTGGGATCGCTCGACCTGGTTCTCGGCGTAGTCGGTCTGGTCGGAGATGGCGCCCTGGACGTCGAATCCCTGGTCGCGGAGGCTCTGGGCCTCCTCGGGGCTCAGTACCGCGTGGACCTCGATGCCGTTGTCAAGGGGCTTCTTGTACTCCGCGAGGTCGACGCCCATGGCGTTCAGCCGGTCCACGTCGGCCTGGTCGGGGACGACGATCCGCATCAGGGCGACGCCGTTCTGGGCCGTCGTGGACTGCCGGTCGGGGACGACATCGCCGGGCGAGGGGGACGGTTCGGCGAGCGCCGGGAGCGCGCTCAGGGTGAGTGCCAGCGGCAGGGCGAGCGCGGCCGCGACACGGCGCGCCCTCCTGCCGTCCAGAGAACTCCTCATCAGAGACTCCTGTTCCGGCGTGCCCGGCCGGGTAGGGGGTCAGCCCGGCGGGAGCACGCGAGTGGAAGAAGTCTTGATCGGCAGCGGATCGCCGTCAACGCGACATTCAACCGGCTTTTGCGACGTTTCCTGTTAAAAGCTGATGTTGCTGCTTCTTGCGTTATATATCGCCCATGCTGAACCGGATTCGGTCCTGCTGCATCACTCGGTGTGGCGGGCGTGCGTCCATGCCGGGCTGTCGACGTAGTGGTTGTCGAAGCGTTCGGAGGTCTCGCGGATCTCCTTCGGCTCCGCCTCGCCCCGGTACACCCGTTCCAGCAGCCGGTAGTAGTCGAACCGGTCCATGCCGGGAGTGAAGACGACGAGCAGGTCGGCCTCCTCGCCGCGCGTGGGGGCGAAGGCGTGCGGCAGGAGCGGGGGCACGATCAGAAGGTCTCCGCGCTCCAGGGTGTGGACCAGTTCGCCGGCAAGCACCTGCAAGGAGCCGTCGAGGACGAAGAACAGCTCGCCGGCACGCCGGTGATAGTGCGGCGGGGCGCCCTCGGAGCCCCTGTGCAGGGTGGCGCGGTTGACCGTCAGCGCGCCGCCCGTGACATCCGAGTCGGCGAGGAGGGTGATGATGCTGGTGGGGCCGTCGGCGAGGACGTCGGCCTCGGCCGCGCGCACCAGCACCAGGGAGTGGCCGGGCGTCGTGATCAAGATGCTCTCCTTCTGACATCGGGTGAATCTGGATATTCAGCATCCAGAATTACCTCTTGGAAAAGCCCCTCTGGAGAGGGGCGGGATTTCAGATCTTCACGTTGGCGAACCGGTTGCGGGTGTTCCCGGGAGTGTGGGGATGGCGCCGCTCCACGGTGGCCCTGATGCCGGCGAGGGTCTGCCCGGCCAGCTCGCGCCTCCAGGAGAGCTCCGCCTTGCGCATGGACTGGGAGATCACGCACACCTCCCGATAGTCGACGTCCGGCTCTCCGCCGGGACCCTCCCGCAGGATCCCCGCGCAGCGGAACGCTTCCTCCGGGCCCTCGATCGCGGTAACCACGTCGAGCAGTGTGATGTCCTCCGGGGCGCGGGCCAGCCGGAAGCCGCCCCGGGGCCCCGGTGTGGAGGAGACGATGCCGGCCCGGGCCAGCGCCTGCATCTGCTTGTTCAGGTACGCCGCGGGCAGCCGGTAGAAGGCCGCCAGCCTGGCCGCCGAGACGGCCTCGCCCGGCTCGGCCCAACTCAGGTTCAGGCAGGTGTGCAGCGCCCACTCCACGCCCTCGCTCATCCGCATGATCCTGGATATTACATGTCCAGATTTATCCACGCAACGGGCCCGAACTCCCAGTTCTGCCCCCAGGGGCGAAGTAGCAGCCGCACCCGCGGCGGGCGCGGTCCAGTGAGGGCCTCCGGTCTCTCAGAACTACTCATCTCTGCGAGCACGACCCCATGAGCCGGAGAGCGCTCTGGGAGCGAGGTAGTCACATGATCCGTCAGTGGCCAGAACCGACGTCTGGCCGCTGACGGCGATCACCCTGACGGTCGCCGATCGTCATTGACGATCATGCCCGGCCGGTCTTCGCCCGATCGGGATGGCTCTCGTGCAGGAGCGAGCGCAGTTCGGCGGTGTCGATGACGTGGGCCAGTCTCGGGAAAACGCTGGTCATCAGGGTCTGGTGGGCGTGCGGGTCCGGGTCGGTGACGCCGTCGGAGAGGACGTAGAGCCGGTAGTCGCGGTCGGCGGCGTCAGTGACGGTGGACAGCACGACGCCGCTGGTGGTGATACCGGCGATGACCAGGGTGGTGATGCCGCGATCCCGCAGTCGCCGGTCCAGGTCTGTCGTGGACAGCGCGCCGTAGCGGGTCTTGCGTACGGTGATGTCGCCGGGCTCGGGAGCGAGCTGATGGTGAAAGTCCGTGGCGGGATCCGCGTGGTGCATGAGGCGCTGCCGGCCGAGGAGGGAGAACGTCTTGTTGGCCGGCGGGATCGCCGCCCAGTCGGCTTCGGTGAATCCGACTCGCACGTAGGCGATGGCGGCGCCGTGCGCGCGCATGTCGGCGATGGCGCCGGCCACTCGTGACAGCAGCGCTTCCGGGTCTGCCGGGCCAGGGAGCGAGGCCAGGATTCCCTGCTGGTAATCCATGACGAGCAGGGCGGCCGTCCGGGGGTCCAGCGCCGGGGTCGTGACGGTCATTTTCTCTCCTTGGGTGATGAGGGCGCCCTGACACGCGAGATCGCGCGCCGGGGCCGACTACACATTGGGCATGTGAGCCTTCAGGCGCGACTCGGTGCCGGCTCCGGCTCGGCGAGGGGCGCCGCGGCGCGTCGGGGGAGCAGCAGCGGGGTCGCCAGCAGGAGCACGCCGGCCAGGCCGATGGCCGTGCGCGGGCCGAGCAGGCCGCCCAGCACGCCCCAGACGGCCGTCAGGAGCGCGGTCGAGGCCTTGGTCGTCACCGACCAGGCGGACAGCGTGCGGGCGACCCGGTCGGTCGCGGTGCGCTCGAGGCGGTAGGTGGCGTAGACGGGGTTGAAGACCCCGCAGCAGAGGATCAGCCCGAGCTCGACGCCCATCACCAGCAGCAGCCCTCCGGTCCCCGGCCCCACGAAGGCCAGCCCGACGGGCCAGATCGCGCGCAGCACCCCGGCCACGACCAGGACCCGGTGCTGCCCGAACCGGGTGACGAGCGGTCGGGCCAGCCGCGAACCGATCAGCCCGCCGATCGCGGGCGCGGCGAAGGCGAGGCCGTACTGCCACGGCGAGAACCCGAGCCGGCCGAGCATCAGGACGGCCAGCAGCGCGTCGGTGGCCATCACCAGGCCGTTGAACAAGGCGGTGTTGAAGAACAGCGGACGCAGCGTCGCGTCGGCGAGGATGTACCGCCAACCGTCGAGCAGGTCCCCGGCCCGCATGCGCGCGGCCTCCCGGCGCTCGGGCCCCGGCTCCCGGCCGCCCATCGCGCGGATGCCCAGGGCCGAGAGCAGGTAGCTGACCGCGTCGGCCACCACCGTCGCCACCGGACCGAGGATCCCGATCGCGGCACCGCCCAGCGGCGGTCCGATGATCGTGGTCGTCCAGGTCGTTGACTCGAATCGGGTGTTGGCGACGAGCAGGTGCTCGGCCGGCAGCAGCGTCTTCAGGTACGCGCCGGAGGCGGCGCGGAAGGTGATGTCGGCCGCCGCGACGACGACCGAGACCAGCAGGAGCTGGACGAAGGAGAGCACGCCGAGCGCGAACGCGACGGGGATCGTCAGCAGCGCCGCGAACCGCACCAGGTCCATCCCGATCAGCACCGGCCGCTTGCGGCGGAACTCCACCCACGGGCCCAGCGGCACCGCCACGGCCGCGCCCACCAAAGCCCCCACGGAGGACAACGCCGCGACCTCCGCCGGCCCGGCGTGCAGCACCTGGATCGCGATCAGCGGGAACGCGCCGAAGGCGAGCCACGTGCCGAGCGCGCTGGTCCCGTACGCTCCCCAGAGCCACCCGAACCGCCGCCCCAACCGGTGCCCGTTCCGCATGCCCGACGCTCCTCGTCACTCACTTGCACAACCGATCCGCGATCGGAAGCATCAAAGCGAGCACCATGCCCGAGGATCAAACAACCGCAGGGCCGCCCGGCCACAACCAGCGGTTGTATCCATAGGGTGTCCGGATGGACCTCGACACCGTCCGGACCTTCGTCGCCGCCGCCGACGCGGGGCAATTCCAGGAGGCCGCCGCCGAGCTGGCGGTCACCCAGCAGGCCGTCTCCAAGCGCATCGCCGCGCTGGAGCGCGACGTCGGCGTGCGGCTGTTCACCCGCACGCCGCGCGGCGCCGAGCTCACCATCGACGGGCAGGCGTTCCTGCCCCACGCCCGGGAGCTGCTGCGCGTCGCCGAGCGCGCGGTCGCGTCCGTGCGCACCGGCCGCCGTCCGCTGCGCGTCGACATGATCGCCTCGCGCAGCGCGGCGTCGGGCCTGATGCGCGGCTTCCACCGCGCGCACCCCGAGATCGACCTCGACGTGGTGATGCTGTTCGACATCGAGAAGGCCGTCGCCGCCATTCGGTCCGGTGCGATCGACGCGTCCTTCCGCGCCGTCGCCATGCCCGGCCGGCCCCTTCCTGAGGACATCGAGTCAGTCCGGGTGCTCGACGAGCCGCTCCAGCTCCTCATCGGCCCCGCCCACGCGCTGGCCGGCGCCCGGTCGGTGACGGTCGCTCAGCTCGCCGGGCACCGGATCTGGATGCCCGGCCTCGTCCCCGGAACCGAGTGGACCGCCTACTACGACGATCTCGTCGCCGAGTTCGGCCTCACCATCGAGGCGACCGGTCCCAACTTCGGCTCCGACGCGCTCCTCGACACCATCGCCGACACCCCGGCCCTGGCCACTTTCATGGGCGGGCAGACCCGCCTCGTCTGGCCCGCCGGTCACGGTCTGCGCCGCATCCCGGTGACCGACCCCATGCCCGTCTACCCGCACTCGCTCCTGTGGCGCCGCGACAACCCCCACCCCGCGCTGGCCACCCTCCGCGCCCACCTCGCCGCCGCGGCGGCCGGCCACGGCGCCGCCGGGACCTGGGTGCCGGACTGGGCAATTTCGCGCTGAACGCCGCCGCCTCGGCGGGCCGGACCGCGGGAGACGACCCCGCGCAGGCGCCGCTGATATCGTCACCCGGCCGGACCGGCTCGCGTCCGGTACGCCTACCTGTTGAGACAGATGAAATGATCTTTATTACCGCGAAGTTCCGCGTCCTGCCCGAGTACGCCGACCAGTGGCCCGAGATCGCCGGTGAGTTCACCCGGGCGACTCGCGCCGAACCCGGCTGCCTGTGGTTCGACTGGTCGCGCAGCCTCGACGACCCGACCGAGTACGTCCTGGTCGAGGCGTTCCGCGACGACGCGGCAGGGGCGGCGCACGTCCAGTCCGAGCACTTCCGGGAGGCGCAGCGGACCCTGCCGCGGCATCTCGCCGAGACGCCCCGGATCGTCAACACGACGGTGCCGCAGGACGACTGGTCCCTCCTCGGCGAGATGGCCGTGCCCGAGCGCGGCTGACACCCCGGTTCCGCGGGGGCGGACGGGCGTGAGAAGGGGGCGGCGCGTGAAGACCGGCCGCCCCTTCCCGCCTCGACTACGGCGACGGCCCGGCCAGAGCGCTGGTGGATCGAGATTCACGCACAGCTGCATGCAGTCTGCATGCTACGAGGCGGCCACTCCGGCGCTGGACGAGGTGATGTCCAGGATCGAGGCCGATGAGCCCGTTCCGTACGACCCCGACTTCGTGCGCGAGACCCTGCGCGAGGGGCGCCGGTGAGCCTGGTCGTCGACGCCTCGATCGTTTTCCGCCTGCTGGCGAACGTCAAGGGCGACGACCTTCTCCGCCGGCGGCTCGCCCGCAAGGTGCACGCCCCCGCGTTGATCGATGTCGAGATCACCTCGGTCGTGCGCGGGCATGTGATCACCAGCAAGCCCGAGGTCCACATCTCCGAGGAGCGGGCCCAGATCATGCTGCGGCGCTATGCCGAACTCAGGATCGTCCGGCATCCGATGGCGCCGCTGCGGTCCCGCGTGCTGCAGCTCGGGAACAGCCTCACCGCGTACGACGGCATGTATGTCGCGCTGGCCGAGCTGCTGGGTGTGCCGTTGCTGACCGATGACGCCAAGTTCGCCGGTTCCACGGGCCATCGGGCGGAGATCCACCGCTACCCGCCGCCGTCGGTCTGAGGGCCGGCCCGGTCGCCGCCGTGTGTCGAGGCGGGGGCTCCCGAGGGCCGGCCCTTCGCGGTGCGTGCTCGCCGGTCAGCCCATGTGGGGATAACGATGGTCGGTCGGCGGCACGAAGGTCTCCTTGATCGTGCGGGCGTTCACCCAGCGGATCAGGTTGAAGATCGAGCCGGCCTTGTCGTTGGTGCCCGAGGAGCGGGCGCCGCCGAAGGGCTGCTGGCCGACGACCGCGCCGGTGGGCTTGTCGTTGACATAGAAGTTGCCGGCCGCGAACCGCAGTCGCTCGGACGCGGACGCGATGGCGTACCGGTCCTGGGCGATGACCGACCCGGTCAGCGCGTACGGCGAGACGCTCTCCATCTGGTCGAGCACCGAATCGAACGTGGAGTCCTCGTAGACGTGGACCGCGAGGATCGGGCCGAAGTACTCCTTCACGAAGATCTCGTCCGTGGGGTCGGAGCACTCCAGGATGGTCGGCTTCACGAAATATCCGGTCGAGTCGTCGTACGAACCGGTAAGGACGTCGATCGAGTCCACCGACCTGGCCCGGTCGATCGCGTCCCGGTGCTTGGCGAAGGCCCGTCCGTCGATGACGGCGCCCATGAACGTGGACAGGTCGCCCGCCACGTCACCGATCGTCAGCGACTCGGCGGTGGCGACGAAGTCGTCCCGGATCCGCGACCACACCGACCGCGGCACGTACGCCCGCGAGGCCGCGGAGCACTTCTGCCCCTGGTACTCGAAGGCGCCCCGGATCAGCGCGGTGGAGAGCACCTCGGGCGACGCCGACGGGTGGGCGAGGACGAAGTCCTTGCCGCCGGTCTCGCCGACGAGCCTCGGGTAGCTCCGATAGCCCGGGATGTTCTCGCCGACGGTGCGCCACAGGTGCTGGAACGTCCCGGTCGAGCCGGTGAAGTGGATCCCGGCGAGGTCCGGGTGCCTGAGGGCGACCTCGGAGACGGCGGTGCCGTTGCCGGTGACCATGTTGATGACGCCCGGAGGCAGCCCCGCCGCCTCCAGCAGTCGCATCGTGAAGTGCGCCGCGAGCTGCTGCGTCGGCGACGGCTTCCAGACCACGACATTGCCCATCAAAGCCGCAGAAGTCGGCAGATTTCCGGCGATGGCGGTGAAGTTGAACGGCGTGATCGCGAGGACGAAGCCCTCGAGCGGCCGGTACTCCAGCCGGTTCCACACGCCGGGCGACGACACCGGCTGCTCGGCCAGCAACTGTCGCGCGTACGCCACGTTGAACCGCAGGAAGTCGATCAGCTCGCAGGCGGAGTCGATCTCGGCCTGCTGCGCCGACTTGGACTGGCCGAGGATCGTGGCGGCGTTGAGCGTCGCCCGCCACGGACCGCTCAGCAGGTCGGCGGCCTTCAGGAACACCGCCGCCCGCTCGTCGAACGACAGCGCCCGCCAGGCGGGGGCGGCCGCCCGCGCGGCGTCGATCGCCGCCCGGACGTCGGAGGCCGTCGCCTCGGACGTCCGCCCGAGCACGGAGGCGTGGTTGTGCGGCTGCACCACGTCGATGGGCGAACCGCCGCCCAGCCGGCGCTCGCCGCCGATCGTCATGGTGAGTTCGAGCGGCGCGCCGCTCAGCTCCTTGATCCGGTCCTCCAGGGAGGCCCGCTCCGCGCTGCCCGGCGCGTAGCCGTAGATCGGCTCGTTGGCCGGAACCGGAACATTGCTGATCGCGTCCATCACTTACCCCTCAGAGACCGCAGGAAGAAGGCGACGTTGGCCGGGCGCTCCGCCAGGCGGCGCATGAAGTAGCCGTACCAGTCGTCGCCGTACGGCACGTAGACCCGGACCGTGGCTCCGGCGCCCGCGAGCGCCTCCTGCTTGTCCGTCCGGATCCCGTACAACATCTGATACTCGTAACTGTCCTGGCCTCGCCCGTAGCGGTCGGCCAGCATCTCGGTGATCGCGATGAGCCGGTCGTCGTGCGTGCCCACCATGGGATATCCCGTACCCGCCATGAGGATGCGCAGGCACCGCACGTACGCCCGGTCCACGTCGGTCTTGCTCTGGTGCGCGACCGAGGCGGGCTCCCGGTAGGCGCCCTTGACCAGGCGGACACGGGACCCGGCGAGGTCGCGGCAGTCCTCCTCGCTCCGGAAGAGGTACGCCTGGATCGCCACCCCGGTGTCGGGGAAGTCCGCGCGCAGCGCGCGCAGGATCGAGAGCGTGGAGTCGACCGTGGTGTGGTCCTCCATGTCCAGCGTGACCGTGGTCCCGCAGTCCTGGGCGGCGGCGCAGATCCGCCGCGCGTGCTCCAGCGCCATGGTCTCGTCGAGCGCCTGCCCGACGGCCGACAGCTTCACCGACACCTCCGCGCGGCGCCCGAGCCCGAGCGGAGCGAGCGCGTCGAGCACGGTGACGTACGCCTTGGCCGTCAGGGCCGCCGCCTCCGCGTCGCGGATCTCCTCGCCGAGGTGGTCGATCGTGACCGTGAGGCCGGACGCCGCCAACCGTTCCACGGTGGCGACCGCGTCCGAGGCGGACTCGCCCGCGACGAAACGGTCGACGACGCGGCGGGTCGGCGGCAGGCCGGACACGACGCGCCGCGCGAGCGCGTTCCGCGAGGCCGCGAGAAGCAGGGAACCGAGCATGGCTCAAGCGTAGATCCGCAGTTCAGAACCGGTCCACGGACAGGCGTCACAGCATTTTCAGACAAATGCACAATAATGTCGGCATGCAGGAAATCGTCGATGAGATAGCCCGGTTGCTGGACGCGTCGGTCACGATCGAGGACCGCTCCTTCCACCTCCTGGCGTACGGCGCGCAGAGCGGCGACATCGACACCGTGCGCCAGGAGTCGATCCTGCGCCGGAGGGCGAGCGACGAGGTCCGGGCCCATTTCGAGGCGTACGGCATCGCCACGTCCACCGTCCCGGTCCGCATTCCCGGCATCCCCGGACTTCCCGGGCTGCTGGACCGCGTGTGCGTGCCATTGCGGCACGGCGGCGTGACCTACGGCTACCTGTGGCTCCTCGACTCCGGCGCGCTGACCGACGCCCGCCTGGCGGCCGTCACCCCGCTGGTCGAGCGCGCCGCGGCCGTCCTGGCGCATGAGGCGCGCACCGGCAGGGCCCGCCTGTGGGACTTCTTCTCCGCCGACCCGGCCACCAGGGCCGCCGCCGCGCTCCACGTCACCGGCCCCGTCGCGGCGATCGCCGTACGGACCGCACCGGATCGCGCGGCGGCGCTGTGGCGGCTCCCTCGTGGCGTGCTCGCGGAGCCCGGCGACGGTCCGGAGCCGCTCACCGCCGTCCTCGCGCCCGCGTCACAGGCCCCCCGCGTCGCCGGCACCCTCCAGACGACGTACGGCACGGCCGCCGGCATCGGAGGAGTCCGCGAGGACGCGGGCGACGCGTGGGAGAGCTGGGCCGAGGCCGTGCTCGCGCTCCGGATCGCCGAGCACGTCCAGCGGCTCGGGCCGGTCGCGAGCTGGGCCGACCTGGGCGTCTACCGCTTCCTTGCCCGGCTGCCCAGGAGCGAGCTCGCCGAGCTGGCCGCCGAGTCCGCGCCGCTGGGCGACCTGGCGGGCACGGTCGAGAGCTACCTCGACCGGGCCGGCCAGGTCCAGGAGACGGCGGCCGCGCTCGGCGTGCACCGCCAGACGCTGTACTACCGGCTGGGACGGGCCGGGCAGCTCACCGGGCTCGACCTCGCCGACGGCCGGGACCGCCTGCTGCTCCACCTGTCGCTGAAGGCGGCCGCCCTCACTGGGGAGCCCGGTAGATACGCACCCAGTCGACGTACATCGTGACCGTCGCGGGTGTGGACGCGTTGCGGCACAGGGCGCCGTCGCAGACCACGTCGTTCTGGAGGGCCAGCCCCATCGTCCGCCCCTTGGGGACCAGCGGGCCCGTGTAGTTCCAGACCATCCTGCCGTCCAGCCAGAAGGTCAGCCGGTCGGGCAGCCAGTCGACGGCGGCCGTGTGCCACTGGGTGAAGTCGGCGCGCATCGAGCTCGCCGCCCGCTGCCCGCCGCTCCCGTGCACGAAGATGCCGCTGAGCTGCCGGGGGATGTCGCCGACCTCGACGAAGTCGACCTCCGCGTAGTTGTTCGCGCTCACCTGCTCGGGCATCAGCAGCGCCACCGCGGAGTATCCGGCGCCGGCCTCCGACCGGAGGCGCACCTCCCACCGGCCGTACTGCTGGAGCAGCAGGCTCGCGACGCCTCCGGACAGGTCCTTGCCTCCGTAGATCCCGCCGGTCATGCGCAGCATGCCGCCGGAGACGCTCGTCGCCCGCGAGGTACGGGGGTTCGTCCGGGCGTTCGGCGAGTCGTAGACGCCCCACCTGCTCTCGTCGATCCTCGTCCCGTTGAAGTCCTCGACGAGGATCGGCGCGCCCCACTCCGCCCCGGTCGTGGACTGGCCCGAACCGGTCGCCGTGTCACCTGTGCCACCCGTGCCACCCGCGACGCCGGCCGTGCCGGTTCCGGTGCCCGTTCCGCCAGTGCCAGCGCCCGTGCCGCCGGTGGAGGTGCCGCCCACGCCTGCGCTCGTACCGCCGGTGCCGGTCCCCGGAGCGGGGTGGATCACGGACGAGCTGTCCGCCTGGCCGAGGGGGAGCGGGGACGCGCCGGAACGTCCGGACCCGTCGCCGCCCGTGTACACATCCGGGTATCCGGTCTCCGGACGGTCACCGCGGTCGTCCCGGTAGCCGGAGGAGCCGTCCGGGTAGCCGGAGGAGCCGTCCCGGTAGCCGGAGGAGCCCTCCGGGTACCCCGAGGAGCCGTCCGGGTAGGCGAAGGTCCCGTCCGGATAGGCGCCCTCCGCGGCGGTGCCGTCCGGGAAGGTGCCCTCCGGGTAGACGGTGACCCGGTCGTCCGGATACGAGAAGGTGCCGTCCGGGGACGCGCCGGTATGCCTGGTCGCGGCACCCCTTCCGGACGCTGCGGGCGGCAGCAGGTTCGCCGCGCGGCGCTCGCGCGCCGGTCGGGGATGGTGGGCGACGGCGGCCGCGCGCGGCCCCGTGGAGGAGGACGCCGCCCCGGAGGCCGTACGAGCCGGTGCCGCGGCGGGTTTCCCCTGCCGGGCGGCCGCGGACGGGGTGGCGGACACTTCGGTGGCGGATTCGCCGGCGGCGGTCAGGACCGACACGGGTTCCGCGCTCGAACACGCGGTGGCGGCGGCGATCACCATCGCCGCCGCCACGGCTAAACCAGGTCCATGAAGTGACATGCACGCATCAAAGCACCGATCTCACTTCAATAACAGGATCATGCCGGTTGAGCATCCGGACACCGCGCCCTCCGGCGCCCTCCGTGGCCCGGAGGGCCGCACATCGGACGTCAGGCGCAGGTCCGCTCGTAGACGCGGAGCAGTTCCATGCTGATCCGCTCCAGGGAGTAACGGGACCGGGCGCGGTCGGCCGCCGCGTAGCCCATGGCCGTACGGAGGGTCACGTCTCCGAGGAGCTCGCGGATCCGGACCGCGGTCTCGGCCGGCCGGCCGGGCCGCATCAGGAAGCCGGTGACCCCGTCCACCACGGAGTCGAGGTGCGCGCCCACCGCGGACGCGACGACGGGGATGCCGCAGGCCATTGCCTCGAGGGCGGCGAGGCCGGTCGGCACGGTGGGAGCCAGCGAGAGCACCATGTCGGCGCTGCGCATCAGCTTCGGCATGGCGGTGTGCGGGACCGGGCCGAGCAGCTCGACGCGGTCGCCGACCGCGTGGTCCCTGGCGATCACACGCAGCCGCTCGATGCTGAGGTCGTCCCCGCCCGCGATCACGAGCTCGGCCTCGGGGATCGCCGCCAGCGCGCCGATCGCGGTCGCCGCGCCGCTCGCGGCGATCTCGCCGGGGTCGCTGCCCAGCCCGACGTGGAGCAGGCGCGGCCGCTCGCCGCGCGGGAAGGCCGGGCCCTGGCGGCGGAACCGCTCGACGTCGATCCCGCTCGGGACGACGGCGATGTTGCGGCGCGGCACGCCCATCCTGATCAGCTCGGACTCCTCGTCGGCGCAGGACGCGATGACCGCGCGGGCGTGACGGCCGATGGCGCACTCCAGCCGCCGTACCGGCGTCTGCCCGCCGTGGAAGTGCCCGTGGAACGTCTGGGTGACCGGCACGCCGAGCCCTTCTGAGCCCGCGATGGCGGCCAGGCCACCGGCCCAGGAGTGCGCGTGGATGATGTCGGGCCGGTCCCTGCGCCAGCGCCGCATGAGACCGGCGCTGAAGTCGGAAAGGTAGGGAAGCAGGTCGCTCTCGGACAGCTCAATGTCCGGCCCGGCGGCCACCTGCTCTATGGACACGCCCTTGGACGGCTGGCCGGTGGCGGATCGGGTGTAAACCGTCACCCGGTGACCACGGCCCAGCTCGCGGGCGATCGCGGGAGTGTCGGACGTCAGGGCCTGCGCGGAAACAATGGCGATATTCATGGCACACCTCAAGCCTAAAGTGCTTGGAAAAGGGTGTGCCTGCGTCTTAGGCACCAACTACTCCGCAGAGTTTACCGCGCTCCAACTCGCGCTAAACCCCCGAAACGGTGGAAATCCCACAGTCTCGTTCTTCGCCTGGTTCGTTCCCCGCCCCGCGCCGACCCCGCACCACCGGCTCCCGGCACGCCTCTCACTCCGCCTCTCACTCCGGCTCTCACCTGGGCGTTCGTCCCGGGACCCGGTCGCCCTCCGGCCCCGGCTCGCCTCCGCTTCCCGCCCGCCGGAAAGCCGGGCGGGTCGCGCCAGGAGCGGCTCAGGGGTCAGCGGGACCGCCGGAGGGTGAGCATCGTGATCTCGTCGAGGATGTGGTCGCCGGAGAACGCCCGGTGGTCCTCCTCGATGGCCTTCACCACAATGCCCGGAGGCTGGCCGGCGCACCGGGTCAGGACCTCGGTGAGCCGGCCCTCCCCGTAGCTCTCACCTTCCGCGTCGCGGGACCCGACAAGCCCGTCGGAGTAGAGCAGCAGGGTCTCGCCGGCGGTCAGGGTCAGCTCCTCCGTGGCGGGCACCGCGCCCTCCTCGAACCCCAAGGGGACGCCGCCGCCCTCCGAGAAGCGCACGCCGCCGTCCGGGAGGAGCAGGGCCGCCGGGTGGTGCCCGGCCGAGGCCAGCCGTACCCGGCGTCCGTGCACGAAGCCCGCCGCCGCCATGACGAACAACCCGGTGTTCTGCGCGACGAGCGCGTCGTTGACCGTGCGCAGCGCCGCGCCGGGGTCGTCCTCACGCACGCTGACCACGCGCAGGCCGCCGCGCACCATGGCGGTGACCGACGCGGCCTCCTCGCCCCGGCCCGCCGCACTGCCGATGACGAACCCCCAGCCGTCCCTGACCGGGAACACGTCGTAGAACTCGCCGCCGATCGCACGCGGCTCCGACCCCGGATGGTAGATCGCCGCGGTCTCGAATCCCGGGATGTCCGGAAGCGTCCGGGGGAGCACCCCGGTCTGCAGCGTGTCGGCCGCCTGCGACCTGCGCTGGAAGCTGCGCTGGGCCCGCATCGCCAGGCCGAGCTGTGCCCCGGCCTCCTCCAGCAGGCCGAGGTCCGCGAGCCCGAACGGCGGCCGGTCGCGGAGCCGTACGAGCGTGAGCACGCCGAGGATCTCCTGGCCGGTCCCGATGGGCACGGACAGCAGCGACCCGGCCCGGATGTCCCGGAGGACATCGGGACCGAGCAGTCCGTCGTCGGCCAGCATCTCGTGGACGGTCCCGCCACCCGTCTCCAGGACCTGGCTCACGACGGGCGCGCACGCCGGGTCCAGCCCCTCGACGGCCCGCTGCAGCCGGGTGACCGGCTCGCTGGCCGGTGGGATCACGGCCGCCCGGTGGAGGACGTCGTCGCGGAAGACGTCGGCGATCACCCAGTCCGCCGTCTCGGCGGCGAACAGCCGCGCCGCGCGGATCAGGGCCACCGGCTCGCGCAGGCTCTCCTCGTCGAGCAGCAGGCGGGTGAGCCGCGCGAGCAGGTCGTGGCGCCGGGCGGCGGCCATGACGGCGGACTCGTCCGGGGCCCGGTCCGGGCCGGACGCCTCGGGGAGTCGCACGTCGGTCGGGAGCGCGACCGCGGCGACCATCTCCCCGGGCTCGCCCGGCATGCGCAGCCTGCTGAGGACCAGCCGGACCGTGTGCGTGCGCCCCTGGTGCGCCAGCCGGGTCTGGAAGGTCGCGCTCTCCTCGCCGTGCAGTACGGCCGTCAGGTGGGACCGGAAGGCGGCCCGGCCGGAGACGTCGACCAGCAGCGGGAACGGCCGCCCGAGCAGGTATCCCGCGGGGCTGCCGAGCAGCCGGGCGGTCTCGTTGTTGATCCGCCGGACCACGCCCCCGGCGTCCATGACGACCACGGGGACGGGCAGCGCGCGGAAGATCTGGCGCAGCAGCTTCTGCTCGCGCTGGTTGCCGCCCTCCCTGCGCCCGCGCCTCCTCCCGAGTTCCGCGAGCGCCGAGCGGAGCAGTTCCTCCGCCGCCTCGAGCTCGTCGAGCGCGGCACCGGGCGCGGACGTCTCCCGGAGTGCGGCGATGCGGGCCGCGAGGCCGCTCAGCTCGCGCTCCAGCTCGGGTAGGTTGGTCAACATTTGCCCCCTCTCTTGTTTCGACGGTACGTCACCGGATTCCGCGCATCGACGGGGTCCGGATTAACGCTGAAAGTAGGGGAATGACTGTTCCCGTCATGGATACCACCCCGAGTCTCGCCCGCGATCTCGCCGCTCTGGGCAGGGTGACGGAGGGCGTTTCGTACGAGAGCGTGCTGCGCGGCATCACCGAGGCGGTGGCGCGCGGCGTTCCCGGATGCGCGGCGGGCACCGCCGAGCTGTGGCAGGAGGGGCGGGTGATGCTGACCGCCTCCCACAGCGAGCTCATCGCCCTCACCGATCGGGAGCGCGACCTGCGCGAGGGGCCGTCGAGGGAGGCGCTCTCCTCCGGGCGGCCGGTGGTGATCCCGGACGTGATGCGCGACGCGCGCTGGCCCCGCTACGCCGCGACGGCCGTACGGCACGGCGTGCGTTCGGTGCTGGTCCTGCCGATCGAGGTGGAGCGCGCCGTCGTCATCATCGGCCTGTACGCGGTGCGACCCGGCGTCTTCGCCGGGGGAGGCTCCCTGATGACCATGCTCGCCGAGCAGGTGACCGTGGTGCTGGCCAACCTCTGGGAGTTCGACGACGTCGTCACGGGGGCCGCGCAGATGCAGGAGGCCATGGCCGGCCGCTCGGTCATCGACCAGGCCAAGGGCATCATCATGTCGACGAGTGGCTGCTCGGCCGAGGCCGCGTTCGACGAGCTGAGACGGGTGTCCCAGCACCATCAGATCAAGGTCGCCGACCTGGCCAAGCTGCTGGTCACCGAGCACCAGAACAAGCACGGCGGCAACCGCACGGAGTGATCTCTAGTGCCCTTCCCTGGCGGTCCCGAAGGCGGCCAGCGCCTCCTCCAGCGTGTCGAACATCGGCAGCCGCTGGGACAGGCCGGTGACCCACATCACCTTGGAACTGGGGTACTGCACGGCGACGAGGGCGAAGTCGCCGCCCGCCCCGGTGGCGCGCTGCCAGTGGTGGACGATGAGCCCGAGTGCCCGCGAGTCCATGAACGTGACGCCGGCCAGATCGAGGATCATGCTCGGCCCGTGGTCGTCGGCGGCCGCGTCCAGGTAGCCGGAGAACTCCGTTCGCGTGGTGGCGTCGAGGATGCCGGTGACGTGGACGACCACCGCGACGCCGGCGGGCGTGGCGTGCACCGTGGACTGCAGGGACAGCGTCCCGGGCTTTGGCACCTCGCGCCTCCAGGAAGGGAAGAGACCCCGCCGCGCGAGGCCTGTCCGGCAACTTTACTGGCGTCCAGGGGGTGGTGATACTTCCGGATTTGGGGGAATATCGGAGTAGAGGTCCAGCAGAGGGCCCTGTCTCGAAGTTGTAGCGAGGCGCGCCGTCTGCGTGGGCTGAATCCCGGCTCGGCGTCGCTCGCGATGCGAGTACGAGGAGATTCCACGATGGCTGCCGAGGTTCGAGTAGCGACCATCCCCCCGCAGGCCGGAGCGACGACCGGGCGCAAGGGCACGCCGCCGTCGCGGGCGAAGCACGCCCTTCCCGCCGAGCGGCCGCACGATCAGGGCCAGCCGACCGCCGAGGAACTGCTCGCCGAGCTCGCCCGTGAGGACCTGGCCCAGGAGCGCCGCGAACGGCTGCGGGAACAGGTCGTCGAGATGCACCTGCCCATGGCCAGGGACGTCGCCCGCAGGTACCTCCACCGCGGTGAGCCGCTGGAGGATCTCCTCCAGGCGGCCTACGTGGGGCTCATGAAAGCGATCAACGGGTACGACGCCAGCCTCGGGCACGGCTTCCGCGGCTACGCCATGGTGACCATGACCGGCGAGGTGAAGCGGCACTTCCGGGACCGCACCTGGGCCGTCCGCGTCCCCCGGCTCTACCAGGAACGGCGCTCCGAGCTGAACCGGCTCGTCGCGGACATGACCCAGGAGCTCGGCCGGTTCCCCACGGTCGCCGAGCTCGCGAAGAAGATGCGCATCTCCGAGGAGGACATGCTCCTCACGATGGACGCCTCGGCGGCGTACAGCACGCTGTCCCTGGACGCGCCCCTGGGCGCGGACGACGACGCGGCCGCGCTCGGCGACGTGCTTCCCGAGGAGGACGACGCGCTGGCGACCCTCGTGGACAGGGAGGCCGTGAAGCCGCTGATCGACGAGCTTCCGGAGCGGGAGAAGAACATCCTGCTGCTCCGGTTCTACGGCAACCTGACCCAGGCCGAGATCGCGGCAGAGTTCCACATATCGCAGATGCACGTCTCGAGAATCCTGCGCAAGGTGCTCGACCAGCTCCGTTCGGAACTCGTGGCGGGGTGATCTGCCATCCGAGGGGCGGTGGCGTCGGTGCGCCGTCGTCCCGGGGTATGTTCGACTTCCGGCCCGTCGCGGCGGACGGTCCTGACATGTCCTGTGGGAGGCGTTTCCGGGTGAACGAGGAGGGCGTCCCACCGTCCGGGCCCGGCGCGGCCAAGGAGCTCACGTTCTCCCTGGACGACCTGCCCGACGTGCGGGAGTTCGCCGCGGTCCAGGCGCGCAGCCAGGGAATGCGGGAGGACGCCGTCGGCGATTTCGTCGTCGCGCTCAACGAGGTGGCGACGAACGCCGTGACCCACGGTGCCTCCGAGGCGCGGCTGCGCCTGTGGGGCGATCGGGACGGGCTGGTCGTGGACGTCCACGACGAAGGCAGGGTGTGGAGGCCCGAGTCCCCGCCCGGGCGGGTCGCCCCGCCGGAGAACGCCACCAGCGGCATGGGCCTGTGGGTGGCCCGCCGGCTCAGTACCGACATCTATGTCGAAACAGGGAGCAACGGGACTACCGTCACGATGCGTTTCAGCGTCTGACAGGGGTAGTAGCCCAGCATGACTGTTCCGCGCATACTCGTCGTCGGCGGCGGCTACGTCGGCATGTACGCGGCGCTGCGGCTGCAGCGCAGACTCCGCCGGGCGGAGGCGCGCATCACGGTCGTCAACTACGACTCCTACATGACGTACCAGCCCTTCCTGCCCGAGGCGGCGGCGGGGAGCATCGAGCCCAGGCACGTCGTCGTGCCGCTGCGCCGGGTGCTCTCCCGATGCGAGATCCTCAACGGCACCATCCTGCGGGTGAGCCTGGCCGACAAGGTCGCCGAGTTCCGGCCGCACGAGGGGCGGGAACGGGTGCTCGGCTTCGACTACCTGGTGTTCTCTCCGGGGTCGATCTCGCGCGTGCTGCCGATCCCCGGCCTCGCCGAGCGGGGGATCGGGTTCAAGACCGTGGAAGAGGCCATCCACCTGCGCAACCACGTCCTCGGCAAGCTCGACGTCGCCGCGTCCAGCTCCGACGAGCGGCTCCGCCGCCGCGCGCTGACGTTCGTCTTCGTCGGCGCCGGATTCGCGGGAATCGAGGCGCTCGGCGAGCTGGAGGACATGGTCAGCGACGCCATCAAGTACTTCCACGGCCTGCGCCGGCAGGACATGCGCTGGTTCCTCATCGAGGCCACCGACCGGATCCTGCCCGAGGTCGGCCTCGACATGGGGCGCTGGACCGCCGAGCAGCTCCGCATGCGCGGCATCGACGTACGGCTGCGCACCCGGCTGCTGTCCGCGGAGGGCGGGCGCATCGTCCTGGACGACGGCGAGCAGTTCGAAGCCGAGACCCTGGTGTGGACCGCCGGGGTCAAGCCGCACCCGCTGGTCAGGTCGGGCGACCTCCCGCTCGACTCCAGGGATCGGGTCCTGGCGAACGAGTTCCTGCAGATCCAGGGCACCCGGTTCGCCTTCACCGCGGGGGACGCCGCCGCCATTCCCGACCTCACCCGCCCGGGTGAGCTGTGCCCGCCCAACGCCCAGCACGCCGTACGGCAGGCACGGCGGCTGGCCGACAACGTGCTGGCGACGATCAGGAGCCGGCCGTGCAAGCCGTACCGGCACAGGAACGCGGGGGCGGTGGCCGCGCTGGGCCTGCGCAAGGGCGTCGCCCAGATCTACGGCCGGGAGCTGCGCGGCATGGTCGCGTGGCTGATGCACCGCACCTACCACCTGTCCCGGGTGCCGACGATCAACCGGAAGTCCCGCATCCTGGCGGACTGGACGCTCGCCCTGTTCTTCCCCAGGGAGATCGTCTCGCTCGGCGCGCTGCAGCGGCCGCGCGAGGAGTTCGAGCTCGCCGCCAGGACCACGCCCCCGACGCCCGCCCGTGAGCCCGTGAGCCCGTGAGCCTGTGACCGGTACGGCCCGAGTCAGCGGCCGGCGCCCGGGATCCGGTCCGCGAGGCCGGCGTACAGGTCCCGCAGCTCGCGCTTCAGGACCTTGCCGCTCGGATTCTTCGGGAGCGCGTCGACGAAGGCGATCGCCTTGGGCACCTTGAAGGCGGCCAGCCGCGACCGCGTGTGGGTCCGCAGCTCCTCCTCGGTGACGGCTGTGCCCGGCTTGGTCACCACGATCGCGACAACCGCCTCGATCCAGCTGGGGTGGCTGACCCCCACGGCCGCGACCTCGGCGACGGCGGGGTGCTCGTAGATGACCTCCTCGACCTCCCGGCTGGCGACGTTCTCACCACCGGTCTTGATCATGTCCTTGATCCGGTCGACGACCGTGAGGTACCCCTCGTCGTCCATCACCCCCAGGTCCCCGGAGTGGAACCAGCCGCCGCGGAAGGCCTCGGCCGTCTTCTCCGGGTCGTCCAGGTAGCCGAGGATGGCATGCGGGCTCCGGTGGACGATCTCCCCGATCTCTCCCGGGGGCACGTCGTCGCCGTCGGCGTCCACGACCCGGGTCTCGACGTTGAGGGCGGCCTGGCCGGCCGACCCCGCCTTGCGGATCTGGTCCTCCGGCTGGAGCATGACCGCGACCGGGGCCATCTCGGTCTGACCGTAGAAGTTCCACAGGCGCACGCCGGGCAGCCGCTCGCCGATCTCCCTGAGCACCTCGACCGGCATGATCGCCGCGCCGTAGTAGCCCTTCCTGAGGGAGGAGAGGTCGCGCCGGTCGAAGTCCGGGTGGCGTAGAAGGGAGATCCACACGGTCGGCGGAGCGAAGAACTTCGTCACCCGGTGGCGCTCCATCGCCTCAAGCACGGCGGCGGGGTCGGGGCCGGGCAGGATGTGGCTGACCGCCCCGAGCTGGATGTCCGGCACCAGGAAACAGTGCTGCTGCGCGCAGTGGAACAGCGGCATGGCGTGCAACTCGACATCGTGGCGATCCATGCCGCCGTCGATGACGCAACTGCTGTACTGCGCGATCAGTGCGGCGTGGGACAGCACCGCGCCCTTCGGGCGTGATTCCGTGCCGGAGGTGTAGAGGACCTGGACGGGGTCGTCGGCGCCGATATGGAGAGCGGGAGTCTCGGCGCCCTCGTGAGCGAGCAACGCGGCGAACGGCTCCCACTCGTCGGCGTCCCCGTACACGACGCGGATCTTGAGCCGGTCGGCCGCCTTGACCGCGTCCCGCGCCACGGGGAGGAGTGTGTCCTGCGCGATCAGCGCGACGGCGGACGAGTGCGCGAGCACGTAGCCGACCTCGTCGGCCCCGAGCATGAAGTTGATCGGTACGAGGACCGCTCCGGCACGGGCGACCCCGAAGATCGTCTGCACGTATTCCACGCTGTTGCGCGAGAGCACCGCGACCCGCTCACCCGGCCGCACGCCCCGCGCGATCAGCGCGCCGGCCACCCGCGAGGCGTCCTCGTCCAGCTCGGCGAAGGTACGGCTGGTCCTCCCGTCCGAGACGGCGAGCCGGTCGGGGTGGCGTCTGGCGGAGCGGCGCAGCAGGTCGGCGAGCGACTGTCTGCGGGCGAGGGCGACGTCCCCCGCAGCTTCCGAGGCGGCCGGGGGTCCAGCGAAAGACATGAAGTTCTCCAACCGGGCAACAGACGAAACTTCCGGAAAGCGTAGTGACATGTGCCGCCGTTGAGGAGTAGCCGTACGGGCCGGAGTACACCGCGTAGGCGCTTCGCCGGGGGCCGCACCAGGATGATGGGGTGTTCCCGAGCGCCGTGAACGCTTGATGATCAAACACTGTCGATCTCGGCGTACGGATCCTGGCCGCCGTCCGCCGGTTGGTCGGCGACCACGTCCAGCACAACGCCTACTTCATCGACTTTCCGGCCAACGTGCCCGACACGCTGGAGTTCTGGGCCGTCCTGCTGCGCGAGGCGCTGCTCGACCCGGTCGCCGCCGCGCGCGTCCTGCCGCCGACGATCGACCTGCTGAAGCTGCCGGGCTACGGCCGCTACCGGCACGCCTACGCCGACCTGCTGGCCGCGCACGCCGAGCTGATCCCGCTGGCCGGGGACCGGGTGACCGTGCTGGAGCTGGGCGGGAGCCTTGAGTCCGAGGCGCGCGAGCTCTACTTCTCGCTGGCGGGCTCCGAGGTGCCGCCGGCCGCCGAGGATCTGGCGGCGTCGAGGCCGCCCTGTCGACGGGCCGTACCTCCGACCAACGGCTCCGCCCATTACTCCGGTGACCTCACCGAGGCGCCCGGACCCCACGGCGCTACGGAGTTCATCGACATCCGTCTCGGCAAGGCGACGCAGCCGATCATCGTTCCCCAGGTCAACGTCTACGACGGTGAGCGGTTCGACGAGGCCGCCGAGGCGTTCTTCGGGTACATGACCAGGGACGCCGCGCAGAAAGGCCGGCCGTTCGAGCCGCGCACCGTACGGATGAAGTCCGACCTGCGCGGCTCCGGCCGGGTCGCCCTGCCGCTCGTCTTCCTCCGTGGTGACGACGGCGGATGGCGAGTGAAATGGCTGCATCTCTACCTGAAGGGGCATCCCGGCTTCAACCAGGTGGAGGGCAACCGGGTCACCGCCTCCCTGCTGGTGCGCTCGATCGTGGAGCGCGACCACCTTCGGGTCCGCTATCTGGTCGACCTGCTGCGCGCGAGGGCGTCCTCGGCCGAGCACACGACCTACAGCGGGTTGGAGGCTCCGGCTGACCTGCCGCGGGGGGCGCGGGTGTACACGCCCGGAACGCTGCACGAGTTGATCCCCGCCTGATACCGTGGGGGCGCCGTGAGGCCATGGGGGAGCTTCCTTCTCAATCTTGGAATGATCTAGTTCTCCCGCTTTCCTCATGGTCCGGTCGTGAGGCCATTCGAGGGCTTCCTTCTCACCTGGTTCGAATCCAGGTAGGCCCCAGCGGGCCCGCTGGTATCCAGCTCCCGAGCCTTCCTCACGACCGGTGGCCACGACGGGTCGGACTCGTCGTTCGGCCGGGTCTAGTCGTTCGGCGGGGCGGCGCTGATGTCGGACAGCGCCGAGGTGGGGTCGCGCTCCACGGCCAGATCGCCGAGGGAGACGATGCCGATCGCGTGCCCCTTCTCCACGACCGGGACGCGCCGGATCGCCTTCTCGCGCATCAACCGGACCACGGCGTCGGCGTCCTCGTCCGGGCCGACCGTGACGACGTGCGTCGAGCACAGGGCGCCGATCGGGGTCACGCTCACGTCGCGGGTCTCGGCGACCGCCCGGACCACGATGTCGCGGTCGGTCACCACGCCGCGAAGCCGGTCGCCCCTGGTCACGAGGACGTCGCCGATCGCCTGGTCGCGCATCAGCTTGGCGGCCCGTACCACCGGGGTGTCCTCTGGCAGCATCACGGGCTGCGGAGTCATGACGTCGCGTGCCTTCTGTGTCATGTCGATCCTCCCCTTCCGTACTTGCGCTTGTCGCCGGGTGCCGCGGCTCTCCGGTGGGCGTGCGGACACCCGGCCTGATCCCCGCGCCTGGCGGCTTCGGGCTCTCGGGGGCCTGAAGGCGCCAGGCGTGCGGCTCCGGCGAGAGGCGCACCGGGGACCGCCCTGAGATCCGCCTGAGGTCGGTCCGAGATCGGCACGGTCGGGGCGGCTCCCCGAGGATCAGCGGCGCGCCCTGGAGCGCCAGCTCCCGCGCCAGGCGCTCGCCGTACCGATCCCGGCCTGGTGCAGTGCCAGCAGGCACAGGCCGAGCGCGATGAGCGCGGTCATGCCGATGCCGATACCGGCATCGAAGAGATCGAGCAGGAAGGCGATCCCGAAGACGATCGCCGCGACGACGGCTAACATGCGTTTCTCACTTTCCGGTCAGTCGGGTGAGCAGCGTCCGGTACTCGCGCAGCGCGAGCCGCAGCTCCTCGGTGTCCTTGGTGTCGGGGTCCCGCCAGCGGTCGGCCAGACTGCGCCGCCGGTCGTCGACGGCGGAGACCGCCTCCTCGACGAGGGCGTCCGCCTGCTCGACCGATCCGCGCGGATCGTCGACGAACGCGGCCTTGATGTCGCGCCACCGCTGGTCCATGTCGATGTCGACGTCGATGTCGACGTCCCGGGGCTCCTGGGCGGTGTCCGCGGCCCTTCCCTCGGGCGCCGCCGGCGCGTCGCGGACGGCGTCCTCGCCGGCCCGGCCGTTCTCCCGGGTCTCTTCCGCTTCCTCGGGGGAGTAGACGGGCCCGGGGCCCTCGAACCGGCTGTGCCGCTCCTCGTACTCGGGCCGGATCGCCTGCCGGTCGTCGAGCGGTTCGTCCCCGGCGGGCGCGATGCCGTGCCCGGGGTCGTAGGGGTTCCTCTCCATCAGCGGTCAGCCTCCGAGGTGTCGGTACGTACGGCGCGGTGGCCGTCGTGTCCTGCGTGTACTTCGTCGAGCAGCTCCTGGAAGAGCGCGCGGTAGTGCACCATGGCCTGCCGGAGCTCCTCGGTAGTGGCGTCCTGCCTGGCCGCGCGCCCGCTGATGTCGTGCGCCCGGCGGTAGTGGTCGAGCGTCGAGGCGTGGGTGACCGACAGGTCGCTGAGGCGCTGCTCGAAGCCCTCCGTGGGGTAGCCGCGATCGCCCATCACCGATGTGACCAGCGTGTCCGCCTCGGTCACCGCGAAGCCGGGGGCGTCGACGAAGCGTTCCTGGACCTCGCTCCACTTCCTCGCGTAGGAGTCCCGCGTCTCCTGGTCGAGCGGGCGGATGTCGAGCCGGGTGTGCCGCTCCTCGCGGGCGAGCAGCTCCTCCTCGGCCTCCTTCCGGCTGTCCCGCTCCCGCACCGTACGGTCGTACTCGGGGCCGAAGCGGTCCTGCAGGCGGCGTCGGCGGTTGAGGTTGGTCATCGTGATGTAACCCACCGCCAGGATCACCACCACGATGGCAATGGCCACGACCAGCCATGCGACGGGCGTCATATCTGCCTCCAGAGATGAGTGCGTTGTCGTCTCGCACTGCCCCGGACGCGGCCCTTCAAGCGCACGCAAGGCCGAAAGCGGCGGTCGGGCGCCGTGGCGCCTGTCGCGGAAAGCGACCGTAAAGGACGCGTAATCCCAGGTTTGCCGGGTAGCCCGGACGTTCACCGGCAAGAGGAGGTAACAATGGGATTCGGAGCAAGCCTCGCGTTCATCGCGGTCGGCGCGGTTCTCGCCTTCGCCGTCACGTGGGACGTCCCAGGCATCGACCTGCACGTGATCGGCTGGATCCTCATCGCCGTCGGTGCGGTCGGGGCGCTGCTGACCGGGCTGTACACGCGCCGGCCACGCTCCGAGGAGGTGGTCGAGGTGGTCGAGCCCGACACCGTGTACACCGCCGAACCGACCGTCGTCGAACCTCATGTCCACGTGCGCGAGGAGGACCCGCGTGTCCACCTGCGCGAGGAGGACCCGCACCTGCGCCGCGGGAACGGCTGAGCCGTCCCGGCGGGGCTTCGCCGCCTCGCCGCAGCGGCTCCGCCCGGTGAGGCCGGCGGGCGTTGCAGCGACCGGCCTTGGTGAAGCCCGCGGAGGTTACAGAGGGTCGGCCTGGTGCAGCCCGCGAGCCAGACGCTCACGGGCGGCCGCGTCCCCGGGGGCGTTCCGCTCCCGGAGGAGCCGGGAGATGTGCTCGCGATGGGCGGCGTCGGCGTTCCCGCCGTACTTGAACTTCCCGTCGATCTTCTCGATCGTCAGCTCCAGGCCACGGATGCCCGGAAAGCGCCGCTCGTGCCGTACGGGATCCACGAGATCGTGGTCGAGGCGTTCGATCTGCCGACGGAGGATCGCCGCCTTGCCCTCGGCGTCGGTGACGACCCGGGCCCGGCAGACGAGCTGGACCGCCGCGTAGTACGTCGTCGGGACGCCCATGGCCGGGTCGCCCTCGCCGGGAAGTATCTTCCAGGCTCCGGGGATGTAGGCCCAGTCACCCGCGACGGAGAGCAGCACCATCGGGTTCTCGTCGATCGCCGTCCAGATCGGGTTCGGCCGGGCCAGGTGGAGCAGGGCGCGGCGGTCCTCGGTCAGGTGGAACTGCGTCGGCACGACGACGGGGACGTCCCGCCCCCGGCCGGCGGCGATCAGATGGCCGAACTCGTTGGATCTGACGAAGTCGAGCGACGCATCCTCATCCGCCGCGTCCCACGGATGAATGAGCATAATCCCGTATCTTACGGGTGGATCGACCTCTCCTCTCGAGCGCCCGGCATCCCGGCCCGGGACATTTCCGCGGGGCCGCCGCGATCGGCTCAACGACCCCGAATCTCCCGGGCCGCCGCGCCGGCGCGGTGCAGGAGCAGCGCGGCGACGCATCCGCCGGCCAGGACCGCGGCCGCGCCCACCAACTGGCTGGTCTCGATCCCGGCGGCGAAGGCGTTGAGGACGGCGTCCCGCTCCGCCTCCGTACGCGTGGCGGCCAGGGCGGCGGGGAACGAGCCCGCACCGGCCGCGGCGGCGGGCAGCAGCGCGATGAAGCGGGAGTTCATGACGGCGCCGAGCACGGCGACGCCCAGGCTGGTCCCGACCTCGGTCATGGTGCCGTCGATCCCGGCGCCCGCCCCGGCCGCCTCCAGCGGGATCGCGCCCATGACGGCCTCCGCGATGGCCGGGTTGGCGAGCGCGCAGCCCGCGCCCATGAGCACCAGCCCGGCCAGCAGCACGCCGTAGCCGTCCGCCGCGAAGGCCGCGACGACCACGAACCCGCCCGACAGGAGACCCATCCCGACGGCGATGGAGAGCGGCAGCCCGAGGCGCCGGATCAGCCACGCCGAGATCCCGGTGAAGTTGAGTGCCACGACGCTGAGCGCGAACGGCGCCATGCGCAAGCCCGTCTCCAACGCCGTGTAACCGCGGACGAACTGCAGCTGCTGGGTGAGCAGGAACAGCACGCCGCCGCTGCCGAACGTGATCAGGACCACGCCGGAGATCGCCCCCATGAACCGGCGGTTCCGGAAGAAGCGCAGGTCCAGCATGGGATGCGGGGTGCGCAGCTCCCAGGCGGCGAAGGCGCCGAGCAGGAGCACGCCCGCCACCGCCGGGACCAGCACCCGGGCCGAGCCCCAGCCGTGATCGGGACCCGAGATGATCGCGTAGACCACTCCGGTCATCCCGGCCGTGGACAGCAGCGCGCCGAGGAGGTCGGGCGGCCCCGAGCCGGGGTTCTTCGACTCCGGCACCAGGACCTTGACCGCGACGACTCCGAGCAGCACGACGGGGACGTTGATCAGGAAGATCGCGCCCCACCAGAAGTGGGCGAGCATCATCCCGCCGATCGGCGGTCCGGCCGCGAAGCCCAGAGCGTTCGCCGCGCTCCAGACGCCGATCGCGCGGGGGCGTTCATCCGCGTCGAAGATCTGCATGACCACGGCGAGGGTCGTGGTCATCAGCAGCGCCCCGCCGACGCCCATGCCCGCGCGCGCGGCGATCAGCTGCCCGGCGGACTGGGAGAACGCGGCCGCCAGCGACCCGGCGCCGAACAGTCCGAGCCCGGCGAGCAGCAGCCGCTTACGGCCGTAGCGGTCGGCGGCGCTGCCCGAGGCGAGCAGCAGACCGCACAGCACCAGCGAGTACGCGTTGATCATCCACTGCCCGTCGGCGGTGGACGCGCCGAGCTCCGTCCCGAGCGAGGGGATCGCCACGTTCAGGACGGTGTTGTCGAGCAGTACGGCGAGCTGGGCGAGGCAGATCACCATCAGGATCGGCCACCGGGTGGGGAGCCGGGTCCCGGCCCCCGTACCGGTGGTGAGGTCCGCGCCCGTGGTCACGGTCTCACGGCGAATCGGGCGATCGGGTTCGTCAGGTCGCCGACCAGCTGGAGCGCGGCCGACGGGTCGGCCAGGTCGACCATCTGGCGGTTGTCGCGCAGCTGCAGCCGGTTGAGGCAGGACAGCGCGAAGTCCCCGGCGAACAGGTCGTACCGCCGGAACCTGTCGGCCAGGTGCGGGACCGAGTCCCGGTAGTCGGCCGCGCACTCGGCGACGGTCCGCCAGAAGGTCTCCTCGTCGAGCACCCCCTCGGTGGTCAGCACCGCGTTCAGGAAGCGGAAGAAGCAGTCGAAGACGTCCGTGAAGATCGAGAGCAGCTTCATGTGCTCGGGCACCTCGGCGCGGACCCGCCGGACCTCCGGCGGCAGCGGCGCCTCCGGGTCCATCACGACGATCTCCTCGGCGATGTCCTTGAAGATCACCCGCTCGACCACGCCGCCGTCGAGGACCAGGATGACGTTCTCGCCGTGCGGCATGAACGCCAGGTCGTGGGCGTAGAAGCTGTGCAGCAGTGGGGTCAGGTACGCGTCCAGGTAGCGGCGCAGCCACACCTCGGGCGCGAGCCCCGACTGGTCGATCAGCGCCGCGGCGAGGGAGCGGCCCTCGTGGTCGGTGTGCAGCAGCGACGCCATGGTGGCCGGCCTCCGGCCCGGCTCCAGGGAGGGCATGGGGCTCTCCCGCCACAGCGCCGCGAGCATCTTCCGGTACGGGGAGTACCTGTCGGTCGCCGCCTCGTACTGCCGGTGGCGGTAGCCGATGGCCGCCCGCTCCCGGATGATCGTCAGGCCGGTCGCCCGGAAGACCGGGTCGTTCGCGATCAGGTCGGCCAGCCAGTCGTTGATCGCCGGAGTGGCCTCCATGTACGCCGCCGACAGCCCACGCATGAAGCCCATGTTCAGCACGGACAGCGCGGTCTTCACGTAGTGCTTGGACGGGGCGCTGACGTTGAAGAACGTACGGATCGACTGCTGGGCGAGGTACTCGTCGTCGCCCGTGCCGAGGCAGACCAGGCGCCGCTCCGCGACCTCGCCGGCGAAGGTCACCGACAGCTTGTTCCACCACTGCCAGGGATGGACCGGGATCAGCTGGTAGTCGGCGAGGTCGAGGCCGAGGTCGGCGAGCGTGGCGGCGAACCGGTCCAGCACCGCGTCGCCGAGCTCGCCCCGGATCAGCCGGTCGTAGTCGATGTCCGCCGAGCAGGTGAAGGTGGAGTGGTCGCGGTGCGCCGCCAGCCAGATCAGCCGGATCGGGTTCGCGACCTCGGGCGCGTAGGTGTGGTACTCGCGGATGCCGTAGCCGAGCCGCCCGTTGTTGGCGACGAAGCAGGGATGGCCCTCGGTCATGCCGGACTCGATCGCCTGGAAGTCGGCCTTGGCGAGCTTGGCGGCGGTGACCGGCGGCTTGGTGAGCTTGTAGGCGGTTCCGGCGAGCGTGGAGCCGATCTCCTCCAGGTAGACCGGAAGGATCTCGTCGGACAGGCCCAGCGTGGCACGCATCTCGACGCAGAAACCGATGGCGTCGAGCGGCAGCTCCTCCGCGTCGGCCGCGTCGGGGGAGGGCAGGCGATGGCGGGTGATGCTCTCGGCGTCGATGTGCCAGTGGTCCAGGGACAGCAGCCGGGCGGCGAAACGGTACTCGACCGTCCCGTCGTCGCCGCGGACGGCGTAGCGGCCGTCGGGCAGCGGCTCCGGGGTGAGCAGCCGTTCGTGGGAGAACTCGGCGAGCGCCTTGCGAACCAGCAGCCGGTTGGCGCGGGCCCAGTTGCCGGGGGTCAGGTGGGCGACGGCCTCGCGGGGGTTCACGCGGACACCCCCCGGGTGGTGGCCAGGAAGCGGTCCCGGCCGCAGAAGCTGAGCAGCGCGGTCTTCTCCGGTTTCTCGACCGGGCCGACGACGTCGAAGCCCACGGCCGCGTTGAGCGCGTGGACGGCGGTGTTGCGTACGTCGGGTTCGACCACGACCCTCTGGACCGCCGGATCGGCGAACAGCATCTCCATCACGGTGGTGATCACGGCCAGCGTGAAGCCGTGCACCGGCGTGTCGGACGGCGCGCACAGGAAGTGCATGCCGACGTCGCCGTCCGCCGCGTCGTACAGGCCCGCCAGCTCGACGTGGGCGGGGTCGTACCGTTCGGCCAGGAAGGACGGGCGGCCGTTCACCAGCCCGACGAACGCGTCGTGGTGCGGATGCCGGGTGATCGCGCGGTACTCCTCGCGGACCCGGGCCACGTCGGCGTCCCGCATCATCCAGAACGTCGCCTTGGGGTGGGTCACCCAGCCGTGCAGCAGTTCCGCGTCCGCGTCCGGGTCGAGCGGGCGTACCGCGAACTCGCCGAGGCGCGCGTCGGTGCGGGTGAAGACGATCTCACTCATGAGGCGATGCCCTCCGGCGCGCCGAACTCCTGGAAGGCGATGGCCTTCTCGATGGGGTAGTGCTCGCGGCCCAGCAACTCGCGGATGATCCACGAGTTGCGGTACGGGCCCATGCCCAGGTCGGGCGAGGTGACGCTGTGCGCGTGCGTGGCGCCGTTCTGCAGGAAGATCTCGTGGCCGGTCGTGTCGATGCTGTAGTTCCTGGCGACGTCGAAGCGGCCGCGGCCGTCCTGGCGGATGCGGTCGCGAACCGGGTCGAGGAAGGAGGGGATCCGGTACTTGTATCCGGTGGCCAGGACGAGCCCCTGCGTGGTGAGCGTGAAGTCCCGGCCCTGTTCGTCGTGGCGCAGCCGGAGCGTGTACGTGCCGCTCGGCTCGTCGTACGCGGCGCCGGTGAGCGTGGTGTTGGTCATCAGCCGGGTGGGGACCGGGCCGGTGACGGTCTTCTGGTAGAGCAGGTCGAAGATCTCGTTGATCAGGTCCGCGTCGATGCCCTTGAACAGGCCCTTCTGCTCGTCCTCCAGCCGGTAGCGGGTCTCCTCGGGCAGCGCGTGGAAGTAGTCGACGTACTCCGGGGAGGTCATCTCCAGGGTGAGCTTGGTGTACTCCAGCGGGAAGAACCGCGGGGACCTGGTCACCCAGTTGAGCCGGTATCCGTGGGTGTCGATGTCGGCCAGCAGGTCGTGGTAGATCTCCGCCGCGCTCTGGCCGCTGCCGACGACGGTGATGCTGTCCTTGGCCTGCAGCGCCGCCTTGCCGTCCAGGTAGTCCGCGTTGTGGATGAAGTCGCCGCCGAGGTCCGCGCAGGTCTCGGGGATGTACGGCGGGGTGCCGGTGCCGAGCACGAGCCGCCGGGCGCGGTGCTCGGTGGTCTCCCCGGTGCCGGTGACGACCGCGCGTACCACGTAGTGGCCGTCGGCGTCGTCGTACTCGACGGAGGTCACCTCGTGGCCGAAGCGGACGCAGCGGAGTTTCGCCGCGGCCCAGCGGCAGTACGCGTTGTACTCGGCGCGCACCGGATAGAAGATCTCCCGGATGTAGAAGGGGTACAGCCGGCCGGACTCCTTCAGGTAGTTGAGGAAGGAGTACGGCGAGGTGGGGTCGGCCAGCGTGACGAGGTCGGCCATGAACGGGGTCTGCAGCGTGGCGAAGTCCAGCAGCATCCCCGGGTGCCAGTCGAAGTCCGGCTTGCTCTCCAGGAACAGGCCGTCGAGCTCGCCGATCGGCTCGGTCAGGCAGGCGAGGCCCAGGTTGTACGGGCCGAGCCCGATCGCGATGAAGTCGTGGGTGGACATGGGTTCCTCCCGTGCGGGGGTGGGTTGGGGGGCGGTCAGCCGGCGCGGTGGCAGGTCTGGAGGGGGGCACGGTCCTCGATGTACCGGCCGGCGTGGTTCGCGATGAGGTCCAGGACGTGCGCGATGTCGTCCAGCGACGTCTCCGGGTTGAGCAGGGTGAACTTCAGGTAGTGGTGGCCGTCGACCTTGGTCCCGGCCACGACCGCCTCGCCGGAGGCGCTCAGGGCATCGCGCGCGTACAGGTTGGCGTCGTCGGCCAGCGTGCGGCCCGGCCCCTCCGGGGGCAGGTAGCGGAAGACGACGGTGCTCAGCTGTGATCGGGTGACGACCTCGAACCGCGGGTCCGCGGCCAGCAGCGCCCAGGCGTCGGCGGCCCGGTCCACCACCTCGTCGAAGAGTTCGCCGACCGCGTCCGGGCCCATGATGCGCAGGGTCAGCCACAGCTTGAGCGCGTCGAAGCGGCGCGTGGTCTGGATGCTCTTGTCGACCTGGTTGGGGATGCGCTGCTCGACCATGCGGGCCGGGTTGAGGTAGTCGGCGTGGTAGGTCGCGTGCCGCAGCACGGCCGCGTCGCGTACCAGGAGGGCGCTGGAGCTCACCGGCTGGAAGAACGACTTGTGGAAGTCCACGGTCACCGAGTCGGCGCGCTCGATGCCGTCGAGCAGGTCGCGCCGGGTGCGGGACACCAGGAGCCCGCACCCGTACGCGGCGTCGACGTGCAGCCACACCCCGGCCCGCTCGCACAGGTCGGCGATCTCGGGCAGCGGGTCGATGGAGCCGAAGTCGGTGGTCCCGGCGGTGGCGACGACGGCCATGACCGGCAGGTCCTCGCGTCGGCAGCGCTCCAGCTCGCGGGCGAGCGCGGCGGGCCGCATGCGCCGGTCGGGGTCGGTCTCCACGGAGATGACGGCGTCCGGGGCGAGGCCGAGAAGTTTGGCCGATTTCCGCACGCTGAAGTGTCCGGCCTCGGAGGTGAGGACGCGCAGCCGGGAGAGGACGTCGTGCCGGGACAGCGGGGAGCGCGCCATGGCGGCGGCGCACGCCTCCTCCCTGCTGAGCAGCAGGGCCTGGAAGTTCGACTGGGTGCCGCCGCTGGTGAACACACCGTCGGCGCCGGGGCCGAGGCCGATACGGCCGGCCGTCCAGTCGATCAGGCGGCGCTCGATCAGGGTGGCGCCCGCGCTCTGGTCCCAGGTGTCGAGGGAGGAGTTGACGGCGCTGAGCACCGCCTCGCCGAGCAGTGCGGGGATCACCACCGGGCAGTTGAGATGCGCCAGGTAGCGGGGGTGGTGGAAATAGACGGCGTCACGCAGGTAGACGTCGTCCAGCTCGTCGAGGGCGGCCGACGGGTCGTGCAACGGCAGTTCGAGGTCGATGCCGGAGACCTCGGGAGCGAGCCGGGACGGCGAGATCCCGCTGAACGGACGCTCGGTGCGGAGCACCCGCGCGGCCACCCGCTCCGCCCCCGCGCTCAGGGCGTTGCGGTAGCGGGCCACGTTGCGATCGTTGAAAAGGTGCGACCGGGCCCGTGCGGCTTCGGGGCGGACGCCCGCCGACGGGAGGTCGGCGGTGTACCCGTGAAAAGTCATGGTCAAGTCCTCAACAGTCGCGGGCCGGAAAAGTAAAACTTAGGTTAGCCTAACCTAAGTTAATCTTGAAGCGCCCCCGTCGGGTTCACGGACCGCCCTGCCGGATCATGGCCGGTTTAGATTAGGTTAGCTTTACCTAATCTTGGTGAGGAGAGGTGTGAGCATCCAGATTTTCCGCGACGCGTGGGGGATCCCCCATCTGCGCGCGGGCGACGCCCGCGCGCTCGCCTTCGCCCAGGGGCGTGCCGCCGCGACGGACCGGGCCTGGCAGATCGAGGTGGAACGGCACCGGGCGGCGGGCACCAGCGCCGCCTTCCTCGGCGGCGATTCCGTCGGCTGGGACCGCTTCGCCCGGCAGGCCAGGATCGAGGACACGGCCCGGCGCTGCTTCCGGGCGCTCGACGCGGACACCGCGGCCTGGGTCGAAAGCTACGTCGACGGTGTCGAGGCCGGCCTCGCCGACGGGGCGCGCCGCGCGCCGGAGTTCGCGGCCACCGGGCTCGCTCCCGGGCGGTGGCGGCCGTGGACGCCGCTGGCGATCTGGTTGTCGCATCACATCCTCTTCGCGGGATTCCCCGCCAAGCTGTGGCGTGAGGAGGTCGCCACCAGGCTCGGCACACACGCGATCGAGGTCTTCGCCACCGACGGCCCCGGCACCTCGGGAAGCAACGGCTGGCTCGTCGGCGGGGACCGCACCACCACGGGCGCGGCGCTCGTCGCGGGCGATCCGCATCGGTTCATCGAGGACCCCGGGATCTACCAGCAGATCCACCTCGCCTGCCCGGAGTACGACGTGGTCGGGCTGGCCGTCCCGGGCGTGCCAGGAATCGCGCATTTCGGGCACGCCGGCTCGGTCGCCTGGGCGATCACCAACTCCATGGCCGACTACCAGGACCTCTACCGGGAACGGCTCCGCCGCCGCGGAGCGGAGGTCGAGGCGCTCGGCCCGGACGGCTGGCGGCCCGCGTCGGCGCACGTCGAGATCATCGAGGTGGCCGGCGGCGAACCGGTCGAGGTCGAGGTGATCGAGACCGAGCGCGGTCCCGTCGTGATCGGTGCCCCGGCGGGCCGGGCCGGTTCCGGTGCCGCCGCGGGTCGAGACGGCTCCGGGGACGGGGATCCCGGCGGGAGGCCCGACGCGGACCCCTCCGGGGAGGCCGCCTGGGAGGCGATCAGCCTGCGCTGCCCTCCACGGGTCCGCGCCGATCTGGGGTTCCGCGCGCTGCCCGCGCTGCTCAGGGCGAAGACCGTCGCCGACGTGGACCGGGCCTTGGACATGTGGGCGGAGCCGGTCAACGTCGTGCTGGCCGCGGACACGGACGGCGGGCTGCTCCACCGCGTCGCCGGCGCGGTACCCCTGCGCCATCCGGACAACGGCGTGCGGGTCGTGCGGGCGTGGGAGCCCGGTCACGAATGGCGCGGCTGGCAGGACCCGATGCCGCGCGCGGACGTCGACGGCCTCGCCGTGATGGCGAACCATCGGGACCTGGCCGAGCCTCTCGGTGTCGAGTTCGCCCCGCCGTACCGCGCGGACCGGATCCGCCACCTGCTGGACGTCCCCACGGCCTGGACCGCCAAGGACATGGCGGCCGTGCACACCGACACCCACCTGGCCTCGGCCGGGCCGCTGCTCGACCTGCTCGCGGGGCTGGACGGGCTCGGTCCCGAGGCCGTACGGCTCCGCGACCGGTTGCTGCGCTGGGACCGGCGGATGGACGCGGGCAGCGTGGACGCCGCGTCATACGCCGCGCTGCGCTCGGCGGTGGTGCGCCGCCTGGCGGCGCATCCGGCCCTGGCCGCCCTCGCGGGACCGACCGGGACGGCCGGAGCCGTACGCGACTCCGAGGACTCAAGGGAGTCAAAGAGACCGGGGGAGTCCGGGGGGCCGGGGGAGTCCGGGGGGCCGGGGGAGTCCGGGGCGCCCATCCCGTATCCGGAGATCTTCCTGCCCTGGATCGCGCTGGTCCCTCGGGTCGCGTACGCGCTGGAGAACCTGCTGACCACCACCGCGCTCCCCGCGCTGGACGCGACCGGGCCGAGCCGTGCCGACATGGTCAGAGCGGCCGTCGAGGAAGTGGCGTCGCATGGGCGGACGTCGGCGCCGTGGGGGGAGACGCACCGGCTCGCGCCCTGGCAGGCGCTGCCCGGCGAGACGCCCGAGGAGTGGCCCGCGCTGTCCGGCGACCACGACTGCGTACTGTCCACGTCGAGCGTGCCCGGCGTCACCGACCTCAGCGCCCGCGGGCCGGCCGCGCGTTACGTGTGGGACCTCGCGCGGCGTGACGACAGCCTGTGGGTGGTCCCGTTCGGGGCCTCCGGCGTGCCCGGCGACGCCCACCGGCGAGACCAGCTTCCGCTCTGGCTGCGGGGCGACCTCGTTCCTGTGATCACCGACTGGACCCTGCTGACCGAGGAGAGACATGACCAGGAGAGACATGACCACTGAGTTCCCCACCCGCCGCGCGGCCGTGCACGAGCGGGTGATCGACGGTTTCGGCACCGTCCGGATCATCCCCCTGGACCCTCCGGCCGACATCGACGTGATCTACGAGTGGGTCACCCAGGAACGGGCCCGGTTCTGGGGCATGTTGGACGCCGACCGTGAGCGGGTCCTCGAGGTGTACAGCTTCCTGGACACCCTCACCACGCACCACGCCTACTTGGTCCACCGGGACGACCGGCCGGTCGCGCTCTTCCAGACGTACGAGCCGGAGTTCGATCCGGTCGGCGAGTGCTACGAGGTCCAGCCGGGCGACTTCGGCATCCACCTGATGATCGGACCGGTCGCGGGCGAGCCGGAACCGGGTTTCACCGGCACGCTCCTTTCGGTCTTCCTCGGCCACGTCCTGGCGGAGCCCGGCCGGAAGCGGATCGTGGCCGAACCCGACGCCCGCAACGACAAGGCGATCGCCCGCCTGCTCCGGACCGGGTTCGTCCTCGGGCCCGAGATCGACCTGCCCGAGAAGCGGGCCAGGCTCGTCTTCCTGGACCGGGCGGATTTCGGCGCCGGCGGCTGAGCCTGCCCCGAGCCCCCGTCCCGCTTCGGCGGCCGGTCGTGGCTCCCGACCGGCGAAGCGGGCTCCGGGCAATGGGCCGGCAAAGGGAGGGTAGATTATGGATCCGTCGCTACATAGGTTAGCCTTACCTAACACTGCAGCTCTGGTTGTGACCTGCGCAGCCTCCCGCCCGGGCTCGTCCTCGGATCCTGTACCCCTGTCCCCGGTGGCGCCGTGCGGCCGCGCAGTCCATGAAAAACGAGGAACCCCCATGCCGTTCTCGCTCACCCGGGTGCGCCGCCGCGCGCTCACCCTCACGACGATCGTCGCCACGACCGTCCTCGCCCTCGGCGCCTGCTCGACGACCGAGAAGACGGCCGAGGAGAAGCCCGCCCCGGCGCCGACCACGACCGCGAGCGCCGCGTTCCCGGTCACGATCGACAGCGCGCTCGGCCAGGCGACGATCACCGAGAAGCCCGAGCGGATCGTCACCCTCGGGCAGGGGTCGACCGAGACCGCGATCGCGCTCGGCTACACGCCGGTGGGCATCGAGAGCTACGCCTGGGGCAGCGACAAGACTGGCTACCTGCCGTGGATCCACGAGGCGGTGACCAAGGCCGGCGGCACGCTGCCGAAGCAGTTCGACGGCGGTGAGGACATCGACTTCGACACGATCGTCGAACTCGACCCGGACGTGATCCTGGCCCCCTGGTCCGGCATCACGAAGGAGCAGTACGACATCCTCAAGGACATCGCGCCCACCGTCGCCTATCCGGGCGAGCCGTGGACGACGAAGTGGGACGAGCAGATCCAGATCATCGCCAAGGCACTGGGTCAGCCCGCCGACGGCGACAAGCTGATCGCGCAGGTCAAGCGGCAACTCGCGGACGCGGCCGCGTCGCGCGCGCAGTACAAGGACGTGACCTTCTCCTACATCTACACCGCCGGTCCTGGCACGCTCGGCGTGTTCATGCCGGGGGAGCAGCGGGTCGACATGGTCTCCTCGCTGGGACTCACGGTCGACCCGGTGGTGAACACCTTCGAGGAGACCAAGGGCACCGCCTCCGCCCTGATCGGCCTGGAGAACGCGCCGAAGCTCGCGGACAGTGACCTGATCTTCACGTTCTACACCGACGAGAAGACCCGCAAGGAGATCGAGGCGCAGAAGCTGTACGCGGCGATCCCGGCGGTCAAGCGCGGCGGTGTCGTGTACAGCCACGACAACTCGTTCGTCACCGCGTCGTCGATCATCAACCCGCTCACCGTTCCGTGGGTGATCGACCGGTACCTGCCGATGATCGACAAGGCCGTCGCCACCATCGACCGCTGAGTCCGCTGAGACGCCCGGCTCCCATGGCCATCGGCACCCCGCCCCGCCCGAGCGAGGCCGGCGCGAAACGCGCCGGCCTCGCTCGGCGGTCGTCCTTCCTGCTCCTCGGACTCGTCGTGCTCGGGCTGGCGGTGCTGGCGAGCATCGCGTTCGGCAGCCATCCCACCTCGCTCTCCGAGGTCGTCGCCGTACTGAACGGGACCGCGGATCCCGACATCACCACCGTCGTGGAGAGCCGCTATCCGCGGACCGCGCTCGGCCTGCTGGCCGGTCTCTGCCTCGCCGTCGCGGGCACGCTCATGCAGGGGGTGACCAGAAACCCCCTCGCCGACCCCGGGCTGCTCGGCATCACCGCCGGCGCGTCCGCCGGGATCGTCACCGCCACGGCCTTCCTGGGAGCGACCGGCCAATGGGCCGCCGTGTGGTGGGCGCTGGCCGGGGCGCTCGTCGCCGGGGTGGTCGTCCATGTGATCGGGGCGGTGGGCTCCGGTTCGGGCCTGGTACGACTCGTCCTCGCCGGGGCCGTGGTCTCGGCGGTGCTCGGGGCGTACGTGCAGGCGGTGGCCCTGAGCAAGCCGCAGGTCTTCGACAGCTACCGCTACTGGGTGGTCGGCGCTCTGGGCGGCAGGGACGTCGGCGTCCTCATGTCGGTGCTCCCGGCGGCCGCGGCCGGTCTCGTCCTCGCGGTGCTGCTGAGCTCGGGCCTCAACACGCTCGCGCTCGGCGACGAGTCCGCGTCGGCGCTCGGCGCGAATCCGGCCCTGACGCGTTCGGGCGGCCTTCTCGCCGCGGTCCTGCTGAGCACGGCGGCGACCGCGGCGGTCGGCCCCATCGCCTTCGTCGGCCTCGCCGTACCGCACATGGTGAGGGCCCTCGTCGGCATCGACTTCCGGGTCCAGATCGTTTTCTCGGCCGTCATCGGTCCCGCCCTGTTGCTCCTCGCCGACGTGGTGGGCCGTCTGGTCCTGCGGCCGCAGGAACTGATGGTGGGCGTCGTGACCGCGTTCATCGGAGCTCCGGCGCTGCTGCTCGCGGTGCGCAGGATGAAGGGCACCTCATGACCCGGACCCGTGCCGCGTCCCCGCGCGGCTTCGTCACGATCGGCCGCGCCGTGGCGATCCCGGTCGCGCGCGTGTCCGTCGTCGTCGCCGTCGTCACGGTGGTCCTCATCGTCGCGACCGCCGTCGCCACGCTGTCGCTCGGCCGGCTCGGCATCCCGGTCGCCGATCTGCCCGGTGCCCTCACCGGAGGCGCGGACGGCAAGCAGGCGTTCGTGCTGGAGCGGCTGCGCGGGCCGCGCCTGGTCGTGGCCGTCGGCACCGGAGCGGCACTCGGGCTTTCCGGCGCGCTGTTCCAGACCGTCACCCGCAACCCGCTCGGCAGCCCTGACGTGATCGGACTCGCCGCCGGCGCCGGAGCGGGCGCCGCGGTCGTCGCGCTGTTCCTGCCCGGCGTGCTGCCGGTGCCCGCCGGCGCCCTGGCCGGCGGCGCGGCCGCGATGGCGCTGGTCTACCTGTCGACCGGGACCGGATTCCGCAATCCCGGGCGCCTCATCGTGGCCGGCATCGGCGTCTTCTCGATCGCGACGGCGTTCACGCAGTACGTGGTGTACGCCGTGGAGCGGGACAAGGCCGCCGTTCTCACCGCGTACATCAACGGCAGCCTGGCGGCGCGGTCGTGGAGTCACGCCGTCACGATCTGGGTGGTGCTCCTCGTCGTGGTGCCGCTCGTCGCGCTCATCGCGGGGCGCCTTCGCATCGGCGAGATGGGCGACGAGCTCGCGGGCGTGCTCGGAGCCGGGCCGAGATCCACCAGAGCCTGGGCCGTCACCCTCTCGATCGTCCTTTCCGCGGGCGCCGTCTCCGTCGCCGGACCCGTCGCCTTCATCGCGCTGACCGCCCCGCAGATCGCCAAGCGGATCACCGGCCGGCCGGGACCGCACCTGACGCTGGCCGCACTGGTCGGCGCGCTGCTGCTGGCACTGGCGGATCTCGCCGCGCAGCAGTCGCCGGTCCCCGTGAACCTGCCCGTCGGCATCTACACGCTGGCCGTCGGCGGCCTCTACCTCGGCTATCTGCTGACCCGCGAATGGAGAAAGGGAAGCCTTTGAACACCCAGGTCGAACCAGGAGGGAAAGGGCTGGCCGTACGGGAGCTGACGCTCTCCTACGGTGGTGCCCCGATCGTGCGCGAGGTCAGCCTCGACATCCCGCACGGCGGGTTCACCATGATCATCGGACCGAACGGGTGCGGCAAGTCGACCCTGATCAAGGCGCTGGCACGCGGGCTGAAACCGGCCGGGGGGCGCGTGCTCCTGCACGGCAGGGACCTTTGGGCATACCGGGGGAAGGAGGCCGCCCGCCACGTGGCCCTGCTGCCGCAGAACCCGATCGCACCGGACGGGATCAGCGTGGGAGACCTGGTACGACGCGGCCGCTACCCGCACCACACGCTGCTCCGCCAGTGGTCGCCGGACGACGACGTGGCGATCGGCTTCGCGCTCGACCGTACCGGCCTGTCCGATCTCGCGGAGGCGCAGGTGAGCGAGCTGTCCGGCGGTCAGCGGCAGCGCGCGTGGATCGCCATGGTGCTGGCGCAGCGGACGGATCTGCTGCTCCTCGACGAGCCGACCACCTTCCTCGACATCGCTCATCAGTACGAGCTGCTGGAGCTCTGCCGGGAGTTGCACCACGAGGGCACGACCATCGTCGCCGTGCTCCACGATCTCAACCAGGCCGCCCGGTTCGCCTCCCACCTGATCGTGATGCGCGGCGGACAGGCGGTCGCCGAAGGTCCACCGGCTGAGGTACTGACACCGCAGCTCGTCGAGGACGTCTTCGGGTTGGCGTGCGACATCGTGCCCGACCCGCGGACGCTCACCCCGATGGTGGTCCCGCACGCCCGCCGCCCCGCGAACGCGGATCCCGCCACCGCCTGAAGGCACCCTCACGAGAGGCAGACCTCCAACTCGCGGATCTGCGCGTTCAGGCGATCGATACGATCCTGGGGATCTGTCGAGGCCTCGGTCGCCCAGCGCCGGACCGTGTCCAGGATCATCGTCAGGCGGGACTCGGAGACCAGCGCCCGATCTCGTGACAGGTTTTGGATCAGGTCGAGAGCTTCCAGTGACGACGATGTCAGCGAATACACCAGGCTGCCGTCCGGGGCGTTGTCGCGGAACAGCCACTGGTTTCTCACCCACGCGTCGCACAACGCCCGCCGCTCTCCGAGGCCGGCACCTCGATGCCTTCACCGAGCATCTCGCCGAGGTACGTGTCGGCCTGCGCGTGGAGTGCGTCCACCTGGATCGAGCACCGGTCTCGGGAGAACGCGCTGCGCAGTATGGGCACCCGCCTCACGCATCTCCCCATCCCCGCACAATTTCCTGATCACGGCCGGCAAGGCCCGTAAGGTCTGCTCCCGGCTGCTGTAAACCAGGAAAAAGGTCTCGTCGCGCTGCAACGGAGGGAAGAAACCGGAGTAGCAAATCTCTGTATTCGCGAAGCCGTATGCGGTCAGAAGGCGGCCCTTCCGGGCACTGTTCGAGAGCACGATTCCCGTGTCCCAGTCGTTTCCGAACAGCTCTATCGTCAGGATCTTGGCCAGGGGGAGCATGGCGCCCGGTATCCCCTTTCCCCGCCAGCTCGGGTGGACCCAATGTCCGCCGTAGTGCGCCACAGCGCCGGAGAGGACCGGAGTCTCCGAAGGCAGGATAAGATCCAGCGGCCCTTTCAGTTCCGTGGGGAGCGGGTCGTACCACAGCCTCATGGAGCTCAAGTGCCCGGCGAAGTCGTCGGTATGGATCACTCGGGCCGCGAGGCACGCGACGGTTTGCCCGTCGTGGTCCCTGACGTCCAACCAGTAACTGTTGGCCGCGGAAACGGGACTGCGCTCTGGATCGAAGGTGGGATTCGTGCCGTCAGCCCGATCCGCTGTCCGCATGTGACGCACCCAGCCCGAGACGTCTTCGTCGTATCTCAGAGTCAGTCGCCGCCGGCTGAACCAGCCTTGGGATTCTCGAAGGAAATCGTTCAGTACTGCGGCAGAGGCTGTTGTCCTACGTCCTGCCTCGAGGATCTTTTCGGGAAAAATTCGAGCCTCCGAACCGCTTGTGCCCATGATTTGATGGCCGTCCTGTGGCGTCCGTGAACGCCGCTGCGGGTTCCTGCCTGTCGCGGCAACCTCGCTATTGCGCTACCAGGCCGCCGTGCGTCTGGCTCCGAACAGGATTCAGCCCCGAGGCCGAGGACGGCCGTCGTGGGAAATCACCAGAACCTGTTCCGGACTAACGTGGGCATTCGCATGCCTCAAAAGTGAACTCAAAGCACCTTCGCCGAGGTTCTCGGCTTCGGCCGCGGTTGTGATCGGGATTTCTCGCCGGTAGCGATGGAAAAGATCCTGATCGCCCAGATTCTGGAGGGCATAGTTTCTCCAGCCGGGAACGGGATCGCCTTCTCTTGCCTGCAATCCCACGATCGAATACCCCAGCGGAGCGAACACTTGGTGCAATCCCGCGACGGTGGCGCCGGTACCGAATCCACACACCAGGTAGCGGATTCCAGGCCAGTTCTGACGGATCTCCCGCAGAAGGTGTGCCGCCCATCGCTCCACGCATTTCACGAGGGCCGCGTTGGTGAACTGCCTCGGCCAGCACCAACCCGCCCGCTCGTACCGAAGGCACAATTCGCGGCCTTCCTCGATGCTCGTGATCACCCGCACATCGCCACGGAAGCCACGCCTCATGAGGTTGTCGCGGCCGGCGGCGTCCGCGACGGCGACCGTCGGCAGTCCGCCTCTTCTTCCGATCAGGTCCAGGGCGAGCGCGGTCGACGCCCCCGACATCTCGACGAATCCCCGGACGTCCTCCGGAACCGCGTCAAGGTAAAACTCGTACGTCAGGTATTTGAGGCTTCCCGATTCACACAGCCCGCCCCACAGCACGACCGGGCCGTTCTCATCGGGCCGCGTCAGGGTGAAAAGCATGTTCATGGCGTTCATGCGGAGGCGACCGAGCCCCGGATGTAACGGTGGTCGAAGAAATCCACGTACAGGTATTCGGGGTAGGACACCATCTGGTCCCGCCCCAGGAGGACGCCGCGCATGATCTCGCTCACCATCATCCCGGCGGCGGTCGTGGCGCCGATTATGCACGTGGGAGCGTGCCCGCGCCCGGCGAAGCAGGCATCCCAGTACTCCCGCACCACATAGCTGCCGAGGCCGGGGATGATCTTGGGGAGATCGATGCGCCCATCCGGAAGGATGTACAGGTCTTGGTAGAGAGGTGCTTCCGGCTGGAACACGTGCAAAGCGGCCCCGAATCCCAGCATCAGGGCCGTCATGATGACGATCCCCCGCTTCCGGCACTCCTGATGAAGCCATTCTTTGGCCCTGGCGCCGACGATGTCGATGGCTTCCACGACGTAATCCACGGGTTTTCCGTCGAAGCCCGAGAGCAGGGAATCGATATTGCTTTCCGTCACGCCCTCCGCGACGTTGCGGATCCGCAGCTCCGGGTTGATGTCCCGGCACATGTTCCGGACGACATCGATCTTGGGATGGCCGAGGGTGCTGTCGAAGCTGCCGATCTGACGATTGGCATTGTGCACTTCGTAGACGTCGAAGTCCGCGAGTGTCACCCAGCCGAAGCCGAGGCGGGCCAGATCCGCCGCGCACTGCCCGCCCGCGCCGCCAACTCCGGCAACGAGAACATGGGTGTCCGCGACCCTCTGCATCGACTTTTCGTCCAAGATGCCCAGGTTGCGCTGCAGTCTGGGATTTACCGCGACGATTTCCACCGGAAACCTCATTTCTGCATGCAGACGTAATAATTTTCGCCGTAGTAGTCGTCGCCGTCCGCGGCCAGGGGACGCGAGAAACCCAGGCGCCGCAACGTGTCGACCAACTCGTCCACTTCGAAGAACGTCACCATCTCGTTGGGATCGGTGGTCAGTTTCTGGGCGCAGATCGTGTGATGGTCCACCGCCGCCTGGAGCGCCTCGGTGTAACGACCTTCCGCTTGCCACTCCGCGATGGAGTGCCGCAGGACCTTCCGCAGGTCCGGCCGGCGCTTCGGCCCGGTGGCGACCACGACGCCCCCCGGTTTGAGGTGCGAGAACACCTCACGGAGCGCTGATTCGGCGTCTCGGACGTAGAAGAGAACGTTGTTGAGCACGACCGCGTCCGCATCGGAGACGACCTGGGACGGAAACCGCTCCACAGGTCCCGCCATGACCGTCCACCGGTCGCCGGCTTCGTCCGGCGCGTCCGCTTTCTTGTCATGAGCCAGCTGCAGCATGGCGGAGTTGTTGTCGAAACCGACGACCTGGTGACCGCGGTCGATCAGGGCCTGGCTCACCAGTCCGGTTCCGCAGCCGGCGTCGATCACGGTCCGCCGGCCCTCCGTGTCGCGCAGGATCTTCGTGAGCATCTGCTGGTAGCAGTTCAGCTGGGGAATAATCTGGTCGTAACTCTTGGCGAAATCGGTCCAGATGTTGTCCTGCATATCGCTTTCAACTCCCTCAAACGATTCCGCTCGCTCGGCACGGGCCGGCAGACGCGGAATCGGGGTTTGTGCCTGAGCGATCTCCGGCGTACCAAACGTCATCGCCATGATTGGTTCCGGGCGGGTGAACCGTGGCGAAAGACATGCGAGATCACGAGCGGTGAATGGCCGCTGCCGGCCCTTGCAACGGCTCGCCCTTTGATGCCACGACAACACCATCGGGTCGACGGTCGCCATCATAGGCTCGCCTCATGTGACACTGTCAAGATGTACTCGGCCGGCTCGAAATCCACGCATCCGGGAGGCGAGCCGGCGGATCTGCTCTGCGCGGAGCTGCTCTGCGCGGACCTGCGCCGACGCCGGCTGCGCAACGCCTGCCAGGACTTTCCGCCGGCGGAATTCGGATCCCTCTATCGCACGTAGTTGAACCCGGCTATCCTCGCCGGAGCCGAGTAACCCGGCCTCCGTCGAACCTGGTGCGGTTCACTCCACGACGAGCCTCGCAGAATGGCCCAGGGCCTTTCCTCATCGGGAAAGCGGGAGCAGCCGGTTTCGTTTCCCGATGCCACCGCAGCCTCGATGCGAATTCTGGCGATTGTCGCAACACGGGCCGGAGGCTTTCCACTCTCCGCCTTCGGGAGGATCTGTGATCACAACCTCGCGTACCGTCACCACGCCCGAGCGTCCCGCACGCAGGGAACTCACCGCCGCCACCGTCGGTGGCGTCGTCGAGTTCTTCGACTGGACGCTTTACGGCGTGCTCGCCCCATACTTTGCCCAGCAGATATTCCCCGGAAGCGATTCGCTCACCAAGCTACTCGCCGCCTACATGGGCTTCGCGATCGGCTTTTTCACCCGGCCGCTCGGCAGCATCGTCATGGGCCGCGTCGCGGACACGCGCGGCCGGCGCTTCATGATGACCCTGTCGGTATCGGTCATCGCGATCGGCAGCCTCCTCATCGGTCTCGCGCCGACCTACGCGTCGGCAGGTGTGACCGGGGCCGTCCTCGTCGTGGTCGTACGGTTCGCGATGGGGCTGTCGGTGGCGGGCGAGCTCGCCAGCTCGGCGGCTTTCGTGACCGAGACGGCGCCGCGGTCCCGCCGGTTCCTCTACAGCGCCATCTCCTACGGGGGCAGCGCCCTCGGACAGCTGCTGTCCTTCGCGGTCCTGTCCGTCCTGCTCGTCGGCTTCGGCAAGGAAGGCCTCGAGAACGGCGCCTGGCGGTACGGCTTCCTGGTGGGGGCGGTTCTCGGATTGGCGGCCCTGTGGATCCGCCGGTCGGTGGAGGAGCCCGAGGAGTTCGTCAGGACGCGCGTGTCGGGCGAGCGTCCCAAGGTGGGCCCGCTTCTGCGCGCCAACCTGCGCAAGTTGCTCGCCGTGTTCTTCATTTCCGTCGGCACCACGATGAGTGTCTACTTCGGAAGCCTCTACCTTCCCCAGTACGCGATCGGTGCGGGGGTCGTCTCCGCGTCGGCGGGGTCCACTCTGATCATGGTCGCGGTGCTGGTCCAGTTCATCGCCATGGTCGTCTTCGGAAAGATCTCCGATCGGCTGGGTCCTCTGACGCTCACGCGCGTCGGACTGGTCTACCTGGCCGTGGCGACCGTGCCGCTGATGTCGGCGCTCCTGTCGGGAGCGATCCCCTTCCTGCCCGCCGCCTGCCTCTACGTGATCGGCGCGGCTCCGGCGCTGGCGGTCCTGAACGTGCTCGGCGGGCGGCTGTTCCCCATCCACATCCGGGCCATGGCCATCGGCGTCTCCACCTCCCTGGCGGTCGCGTCATTCGGCGGCACCTTCCCGCTCGTCGCCGAGTCCATGACCGGTTCCGGGCACCAGGACTGGGTCGGCTGGTACGCCGCCGCGGGCGCCGTCATCTCCGTCATCGCCTCGCTGTTCATCCGCCGGTCGGACCTCCGGGATGACGAGAACTAGCGTCAGCTCGCCACCCTGATCGTGCCGGTCGGTACGATCAGGGTGGCGGCCGCGTCGTTGCCGTTGAGGCGTGAAAGGCATCGACCGGACAAGGCATCCCAAGGCCTCACTAGTGGATTCTTAGGAGGGCCCCGGAAGACTCGCCGGTGTCTTCGGGAACAGGGCATGGCGCCCGTCCCTCTAAACAGGCCTTAATGCTGCAGTCGGGTTTCGTGACCTTATGCGTTTCAGCATGTCGAGTGTATGAGTGCTGAGGGCCCGCAGGAGTTCGGGCTGGATGTGTTGTTCGCGCGGGTGGCGGGCCGGTTCGGGCGAGTGGAGTCCCGGCGGCAGGCGCGGGCGTACCTGACCGGCTTACTGGCTCCGCTGGAGCGCAAGAACGGCTGGCAACTGGCCGAGGCGGCAGGGCACGTCACGCCCGGGCGGATGCAGCGACTGCTGAGCAACGCCCGCTGGGATCTTCCTGGCGTACGCGTCCCCGCTGGGCGAGGCGTTGATCGACGCCGAACTCTACCTGCCGCAGTCCTGGCTGGCCGACCTGCCACAGCCCCGCCGGAACCGTCATCGACGACCTGGCCCGCGTGGCCGAGGCCCACCGGGCGATCGGGGAGTGCTTCCGGAGCGCCAAGAACGAGACCGGCCTCGACCACTACCAGGTGCGGCACTACGACGCCTGGCACCGCCACATCACCCTGGCCATGCTCGCCCACGCCTACCTCGCGGTCACCGCGCCCGCGCGGTCAGCAGCGGTCCGGTCGGCTTCACGGGAGCCGGGGGCCGTCGTCTCCTGGCATACCTGACCCGCCCCCGCCGTCCGGCCGGTGCGCGATGAGTGGCAGCGCGTCGAGCCCCGTCCCCCCACGCCGGCCGACGCCGGCGCCGCCTCCGAACACAACGAAATGCCGTTGTAGTCTCAGCGGGCGCCCATAAGAAAGCGCTAAGCACTCCTCGGCACGCTGCTCCTCATGAACGCTAAAAAGATCTCGTGTTCGGCGGCGTCGCTCGCCCTCGCGGCGGGCCTCGCCGTCATCCCCGCCCCCGCGCAGGCGGCCGCGCCGGCACAGAAGAACTACGACTTCAACGGCGACGGCTACAACGATGTCGCTCTCGAGGGCGCGCGCGTCCTGTACGGCGGGCCGAACGGGCTCAGCAAGACCAACACCGTCCTCCTCAAGCCCCCCGCCGACTGTGCGACCTCCGACTACAAGTGCAACGATCTAGGCCTGCATCTGGCCGCAGCCGATGTCGACAAGGACGGCAGAACCGACCTCATCGCCGCCACCAGTGGTACGCGGTCGTCAACTCGTGGACATCCACCGGCATCGCCCAGAACACTCGCCGCCTCCCTTACACGGGCTACAGGGGATATGGCGTGTATACGACAGACAAGATGCAGGCCGGGGAGTTCGACGACCAGCCCGGCATCGACATCGTCAAAACCATGTGGAAAGACCAGTGGTTCGGCAGCGAGACCCTGGCCGGGTGGTACAACGGGGCCCAGCAGGGCACCTACCAATACCTGTACAACCAGGACGGGTCGAGCACGATGGTGCACGCCCATGACACCGCTGCCGGTGACGTCAACGGCGACGGGAAGACCGAACTGGCGTACATCAGCGGTGACAACAACGGATATACCTACGAGCTGAGCGTCGTATATCCCCCGCACACCTCTCCGCTTCGGCGCACCATCCTCGGCACCCTGGCGTCGTGCGGCAGCGCCGCCGCGGGGTGTGCTCGAGCCACCACTCGCCCTGCCATGGGCGACGTCAACGGCGACGGCTACGACGACCTGATCACGGTCACCGCTGGTTCCGACGGGACCCTGCAGGTCTGGTACGGCTCGCCCACCGGCCTGCCCGCCACGCCGAGCTTCTCCACCCGTGACCTGACCTGGCTGAAAGACGATGTGGATATCCGTGTGGCCGTTGGTGACGTCAACGGTGACGGCGCCGCCGAGATCGCCATCGGCGACTGGCAGAAGACGGTCTCCGGCAAGGTGTGCGCCGGCATGGTGGCAGTGATCCCCGGTTCCGCCGGTGGTCCGGTGCTGACCGGAGCGCAGTTCGTCACCCAGGACCACCTCGGCTCCACCCCGACGCCGACCGCTCCGGTCACCGATCCCCTCAGCACGCAATCTCAGACCAACGACAGCTTCGGCGACGCCGTCTCGATCATCGACGTCACCGGTGACGGCAAGGGCGAAGTCATCGTCGGCGCCTCCGGCAAGAACAGCAACGCCGGCATGCTGGCCGTCCTGCGCGGCTCGGCCACCGGCATCTCCGCCACCAACGCCCAGCTCATCTACCCAGGCGACCTGGGCATCACCGGTGCGTCCCGCTGGCCTGGCTTCATCCTGCACTGACGATCGGCGCACCGAGTAAGTCCGAGACTCTGTCAGCGCGCTCCGGCCAGTACGAGATCCCGCTGGCCGGAGCGGTCCTGTGCCGGAGGGCGAGGCGGCACACGGCCGCGGGCGTGCGGCTCTCCCGCCCCTGCGCGAGCCGTCGATCCTCATGGACGACCGCTAGTGGATCACAAGCGCGAACGGTCAGCCTCGACGGAGACTCATCGACCGGTCCCGCCAGAAGCGGGACCTTCCACTCGGGGAGACTCCGGCCGAGATCGGCCGATGCTTCCCGCACGCGGAGGTATATGTGAAACGCGCTGTCATCATCGCGCTCACCGCTCTGATCGCGACGACGCAGGCCGCTCCCGCGAAGGCCGGGCCGCCGGGCGCGGAACCCGGCCGGGAGACCGAATACGTGGTCCTCTATAAGGAGGGAGTCAACGCCGCCGATGCCAGGGGCGCCATCCATGCCGCGGGAGGAAGGGTTCTCAAGGAGAACGGCGCCGTCGGTCTCGCCACCGTCAGCACGACCGAAACCGGCTTCACGGACGTGTTACGGAGCAGCCCCCTGATCGAGGGCATCGCCCGCAACCGGTCCATCGGCAGCGTGCCCGAATCCGCCCCCATGAGGGACGCGGCGGTGCGCAAAGCCCTTGAGGCCGAGGCGTACGAGAAACCGGAGAGAGGGGAGCGCGACACGCCCTCCGGCGTCAGGCCGGGAAAGCCCGCCCCTGACGCCGAGCCGCTCTCGGAACTGCAGTGGGACATGAAGCAGATCCACGCCACCGTCGAGGGTTCGTACAAGTACGAGCAGGGCGACCCCGACGTGCTGGTCGGCATCCTCGACACCGGCGTGGACGGCTCCCATCCCGACATCGCACCGAACTTCAACCGGGCGCTGAGCCGCAACTTCACGGTGGACATCCCGTACGACGCCGACGGCAACGAGGTGGACGGCCCCTGCGAGGAGGATCCGGACCATTCGTGCGACGACCCGGCGGATGTGGACGAGGACGGTCATGGAACCCACGTCGCGTCCGCGCTGGCCTCGCCGATCAACCAGCTGGGCGTCGCAGGCGTGGCGCCAAAGGTCTCGATCGTGAACCTGAGGGTCGGCTCCGACGTCGGCTACTTCTTCCTCCAGCCGAGCGTCGACGCGCTGACCTACGCCGCCGACATCGGCATCGACGTGGCCAACATGAGCTACTTCATCGACCCGTGGCTGTCCAACTGCGCTGACAACCCGGCCGACTCTCCGGCCGCCCGGCTGGAGCAGGCCACGATCGTCAAGGCCATGCAGCGGGCGCTCGACTACGCCCACTCCAGGGGTGTGACCCTGATCACCGCCATCGGCAACCAGTTCGCCGATCTCAGCAAGGACTATGTCGACACCTTCAGCCCCAACTTCGTCAGGGTGCCCGGCGAGGCGCCCTACTCGCGGACGATCACGCCGGACTGCTCAATCATGCCGGTCGAGGGCAATCACGTGATCAGGGTGTCCGGGACCGGCATCAGCGAGCGCAAGGCCTACGGATCCAACTACGGCAACGGATCCGTCGATCTCGCCGCCCCCGGCGGGGACACCTACGACACGCCGGACAACACCCGCGACACCACCAAAGCGGTGTTGGCGGCCTACCCCAAGGCGCTCGCCGAGAAGAACGGCGAGCTGAACCCCGACGGCACGCCCAACGTCGCTCGCGTCGTCCGCGACTGCAAGGGCACCGTCTGCGCCTATTACCAATACCTCCAGGGCACGTCGATGGCGTCGCCGCACGCCGCCGGAGTGGCCGCGCTGATCGTGAGCAAGTACGGTCACCGGGACCCGAAGCGCGGCGGCAAGACGCTCGACCCCGCCGTGGTGGAGGCGATGCTGAAGGCGACCGCCATCAAGAAGGACTGCCCCACTCCCGCCGCGTACACCTACGTCCGGCACCTGCCGAGCGGCGAAACGGTCACCGACACGCACGTCTGTGAGGGGAACAGGCTTCGCAACGGCTTCTACGGCTACGGCATCGTGGACGCCTTCCGGGCCGTCCGCTGAACCGACCGGGCGCCTGAACCTGTCGACGGTTCAGGCGCCCGGTACGCAGGCGCGGATTCTCTCTGCGGCTGCAGACGAGGACGGCGCCGAACGGGATGCCGAGTCGGCGTGGTAGCCGGCGTCCCGAGTCGGCGTTCACAGCGGCGACGGTGGGCGCGGGCGCCGATCGGCCTTCTGGCCTTCCCCCGGAGCGTCGTCAGATGCCTGGACGCGATATTCGGGCCGTCGGCCGATCCGCTTCCTGACCTCGTCCGATCCGAAGCGGTAATCGATGAGCCGGGTCGCCTCCGCCCAGTCGGCCCAGGTGCGTACGGATCGGAGTGCGTCGACGACGAAAGGGTCGCTCCATCGCGCGACCGCCCGTGCCCACAACGCCTGCGGATCCTCATCCAGCAGGCTGCCGACGGTGCCCTCGTAGACGGGCATGGCGCGCACCTGGCCGTCGGGCTCGATCTCCATGAAAGGAAATCCGAATCGTTCGACGACAGCCGGATTCATCTGCAGGATGAAGTTGTCCGTGGTCGCCACCCGGACTGTGGCGGGTACCAGGTTCTGCAGGCCCTGCCTGTGCTCGGTGCTCGTGAGCGTCTTGAGTTGCTCGTCCGTGAGGAGTTCCCGGTCACTGAACCCGGGCCTGCTGGCGAGACCCGACGGGGCCACGGCGCCGAAGGTGAGGAATCGCATTTCCGAGAAGCGAGACGCGACCACCCTGCACAGCTCGCTCATCTGGTGGAAGTTGCCGCGCATGACCACGCAGTCGAGCCCGAACAGGACGGGGTCGCCGCCGCGCATCGTCCGCTGCAGGGAGACGTCCTCGAGGAGGGCCAACGCTTCCATGGCCCGATCGAAGGAGCCGGACCGCCCCCGGATCCGATCGTGGGTCGCGGCGTCGGCCCCGTCGACGCTCACGGTGATCCTTGAGAACACTCGCGCCGCCTCTTCCGCCACGGAGGCCGTCATCGTCCACCCGCTGGTGTAGAGATTCACGGCGATTCCGGCCCGGGAGATACGCTCGGCGACCTCGTAGACACCCTTCACGAGCAGTGGCTCACCCCCCGCCAACTCGACCGCTTGCGGGGCGAGGGAGATGATCGCATCGGCCACCTTGAGCATGTCGTCAAGGCTCAGTTGCCGGCCCGGTCGTCTTCCGGACTCGGAGTAGCAATGTACGCATCGCAGCGGGCACGCATAAGTGATGTCCCAGATGACGTCGCTGGGTCCTGGACGATCCATGTTCCGTCCTCTCGTCGGTATCCGGCGGCGTCGCCAGTGCCTTATCAGGTGGGCTTAGAAGGGGAGTCCCGCGGTGAGGCGGAGGCCGCCGGGATCCTGGCCTCACCGCGGGGGCCGGGAGTCAGCGAGGGGCCGGTGAAGGGGCCCGGCTCTCACTCAGGCCGGACCGCCGAGCCGGAGTAGCGGTGCGATCAAAGGACGGTGCCGTGGTCGCCGCAGCGCGTGTTCTCCGAGCAGGTTACGGCGCAGGGATACAGGCCGACCTCCTGAGAGGCGGGGAGCATGTCGAGGGCAGTGACGTCGAGTTCCATCGGTTCACCTTTCCTTGGTCTGCGCCTCCACTCGGTTCCGGGGTGGCGCCCGATACCGCCGGCCTGACAGCCGGGCCGACGGGGCATGCGAGACGTCTCATCCGCTCGTGCGTCGCGGCGCGATGCCATGAGAAGGATGCGTCTGCTCTTTCCGGCGTCGCTGGGGAGCGCTGTCTCTCTCGCGGCGCGCCCGGCGATGACGGACGGTGCCAGGCGAGGTCGCCTGACCCTGCCTGACGGGGAGAGCGAGCATGTGTCGCCGGATTCTTTTATGGACTGCCTGCCGAGAATGAGGCTCGCCTGCTTGTCATTCCCGCACTCTCATGCGAGTTCAGCCCGACCAAATAATCCGACACGGTCCTTGCGAATCGATAGTGATTCCTTGTCGGTGCCGCTGGGACCCGGGCGAGCGGCGTTCAGGAGGGCCGGCCGGCCGGGCAGATCTCCCCGGGTGAGCGCACGGGATCAGGCGAGATGGCGCAGCAGGGCGCGAGCGAGGGATTCGACGTCGCTTCCGGGATCCGGGTGCACGTTGCCTTCGAGCAGCAGGTTGGCGAGTCCGTGCGCCAGCGCCCAGGCGGCCAGCGCGACCGTCCGGTCGTCCGGGCGCAGCAGTTGCTCACCGGCTCGCTCGCGGGCGGTGAGAAGTTCGGGATCCCGGGTGATGCACAGCTCGGGTGCCCGCATCACCGCGAAGTGCGCGGGATGGGCGGTGGCGAACCGCAGGTAGGCGACGGCCTGCTCGGTGACGTCATCGCCGCGCACCCGCTCCAGTTCGTCCGCCAGCAGGTGGTAACCCTCCGCCGCGATCGCGGTCAGCAGCCCGGCCCGGCTCCGGAAGTGGTGGGCGGGAGCGGCGTGGGAGACGTTCGCCCGCCGAGCCAGCTCACGGAGGCTGAGCTCGCCCAGCCCGTCCTCGGCGATCGCTTCGAGGGTGACGTCGATCAGAGCGCGCCGCAGATCGCCGTGATGGTAGGGCTGCTTGCCGGCTGGGGCGCTCATCCCCCTCATATTACGGAAGTTGTCACCGGCGCGCGTCACACCCTCTTTGACGTGACCCCACCGCACAGGCGGTGAACCAGGGGCCGTGTCCATCCGATTCGCCTTTTGGCTTCGGTGGCGTCTCCATTCCGTTGTGCGCAAGGGAGGGTCCGGAGCCGGTTCTAACGAAGTGCTAACGCTGTGGCCGGTATTCCAGATGAAGGTTTCTTTTGATCTCAAAAGAGCTCGCTGGTTCTCTTGAGCACGTGCCGTGTGGCGACATGCGAGTGCCCATGCCGGGAGCCGGGCGGAAGGCCGGTGGCGAGGCGCTTCGTCATTTCCGGTAGCAGAGAGCGAATCCGGCATGCAGGCATAAGTAGCTCACAAGGGCCTCGCGTGACGCTGGTTCGGCAACGAGGACGCCCGCGGTCCGCCGCGGTGCCGACGTTGTCCAACCACCCCGGGTGCGGGCCCCCATTCAGCGACGATCAGGCGTTCACCGCGAGGAGGCCGTCCCGCGAACCCGCCGCCGTTGCTCGGGAGACCGTTCCCTCGTACGTGAGGAAGGTTCACGTGAAGAAAGTCGCAACATTCGCCGCACTCGCCCTGGCCGTCACCATCGGCGGCCTCTCCTCCGCACCCGCCGCGACCGCCGCACCGAGCCCGGCCCCGCAGACGTTGAACGCCTCGGCCGCCGACGTCCGGGCTGGCACCATGGACGGCTTCAAGCGCCACCTCGCCGAGGAGGTGGCCCGCCGGCTGGGCGAGCGGCAGTTCCGGGACGCCCTCACCCGCGAGCTGGCCGACGACGGCGAGGCCGACCTGGCCGCGCTGCTCGGCTCGGCGCCGGGCGCCCGGGACCTGGCCGACTATGCCCGCAACGCCAACAGCGAGATCCTCAAGCTGAAGGGCCTTCAGGCCGAGGAGTCGCTGCTGCAGATCCGGATCGACCCGAAGCAGGTCAAGCGCATCTCCGCGGGCGAGACCCTGGTGATGGCCACCCCGTCGGGTGACGAGAAGGCGGTCCGCACCGTCGTCGCCTTCGACTCCAAGGGCCGCAGCCAGCAGCTCGACGCGTTCAAGGCGCCCAACCGCCCGGTGCTGATCGTCGGCCTCGACGAGCACAAGGACGCCGAACTGGCGCAGCGGGCGGTCCGGCAGGGCTTGACCGCGGCCGGTATCGGGGGGACCGACCGGTCGGGACCTGAGCAGCTCCAGCAGAACGAGGGGGACCGTGCGCGCGCTGAGCAGATTCAGCAGAACGCGGGGGTCCAGACGGGCACTGAGGCGCTCCAGCAGGGCGCGGCGGCGGTCCGGCAGACCACCGACATCGTCGCCATCGAGAACCTGAACTCCCATGAGCCCTGGTACAAGGGCGGCCCCGAAATCTACGCCTTCGTCGCCGGCGCCGGCACGGACGGAAAGGCACGGGTCGACCAGATCTGGATGCCCTACATCCAGCAGCAGGGTAAGAACTACTTCCCGAACCAGACACTGATCGAGTGGGGCAGCTTCCTGTGGACCAACGTGGACGTGGTCTGGATGGAGCACGATGACAGCGTCGACCTGGGCCCCCTGGTCAAGGCTGTCGTGGATGGAGCGCTTACCGTCACCGGTTACGGCCAGTACACCCCCGTCGCCGACAAGATCATCGGTGCGCTGCCGTCCGACTGGACGACGGACAACGACGACTATGTCGACTCCTGCTACAACGTCGGAAAGTTCCAGGGAACCCTGAGCTGCGCCGCCAACCCGGCCGGGATGTGGACCTACGTCTACGTCAAGACCTCTTCCTGATGAAGGAGGGTGGCCCCGGCTGATACCGGGGCCACCACCCCCGCGTCGCCTGCCTGCCGTCGTCCCGTCCTCTGTCGCGGATTTAGGTCCGTTAAGCGATGCGGTGAGAGCGACCAAGCGTCTCACTAGGACTCTGAGTGAGCCTGAGCCCGGGGGCCGGCCGGGTTCCGCAGACGCGAGGCACGTGCCGTGCAGCCCCAATCTCGCTCCCACTGGAGACCGGATGGATGCTCGAACGTTCACAGGAGTCTTCACCGAGGAACACGAAACACTCGTCGCCGGGGTCTGCGACGAGTGGACGGAGAGCGGCCTGTCGACGGAGCCGGTCGACCGGCGCGCGGCGGAGCAGGCCGTACGGGAGGCGTATACGGCGTCGCGGCTCGAGCCGCCGGGCAGAATCGTGTGGGCCGGTTCTCCGGCCGGTTGCCTGCGGGCCTGCCTCGACGACGACACCCTCGGCCGACCCCGGCTCGCGGAGACGCCGTCACCCGAGCTCGTGTCCGGACTCCGTCGCGAACTGCGGCGTAGGTACCGGAGCAACCCCTGGAGAGAGCTGGAGGACCAGCTGGCACGCCGGCTCCATGACGAGCTCGGCGCCGAACTGTGGGACGAGCTCAGAACCCAGATCGGCTCCCGGATTCGGGAACCGCTGTGGAACCGGCTCAGAGTGCGCCTGCGCGGTCATGTCCTGAGCCGGCTCAGCGCCCAGCCGTCCGTGCTGTGCGGTCACCTGGGCGGGGTCCAGGACATCTGGCGGGACGCGCACTGGATGGCGCTGTACACCTGCGCCCTCCAGATCGCGAAAATGCGAGACGGGCGGCTTGAGACACTCGTCGACGCCACTCGCCGGCTCGGCTGGTGGATCCCGTCGGGGGACGGCGTCATCCTGTCCGAGCGGCCCACCGTCCTGCGCCGGGACGAGCTGGAGCGCCTTCACTGCGCGACCGGGCCCGCCCTGTCCTGGCGCGACGGATACGCGCTCCACGCGTGGCATGGAACCCCGGTGCCCGAGTGGGTGGTCAAGGGCCCGACACGGGAGGCGATCAGGGATGAGGACGACCCGGAGATCCGCAGGTGCGCGATCGAGTCCTTCGGCTGGGAGCGCTACATCAGGGAATCGGGGTTGCCCCTCGTCGCCGAGATCGAGGACCCGCGCGACCCCGGCTCGCGTCTGGCGCTGTACGACCTTCCCGAGCATGTCCTCGACGAGCGGCTCCGGGTATTGGTGACCCCCGACGTCCAGGCGGGGAACGTGTACCTCGTGCTGTGACACGGCGACCGCCACCGGGTCCAGTCGTAGCAGGTGGCGAAGCAGGGCATCAACTGGGCTTGATCCGTGGGGGTGAGCATGTCGAGAGCTTTGACGTCGACTTCTATGAAGTTTCCTCTTACCGCAGGTGAATTCTTGTGACGGCATTCTGACGCCGCCGTATACGGAGGCTCCGGGATGACCCTTGTGAATCACTAGTGGGCTCTTCCGTGGTGGCGGTTAAGAGAAATTTACGCCGGTGCTGGCCGGCGCCTCATCGGTGACTTCACGAGTGGATGACAGTAAGAGCGAAGGGGACGGTTGGGCACACGGCTCGCGGGGAGCGATCGACGTGGGCCGCAGACGATTCGGAACTCCGCAGTCGCAACACGATCGGAGAGCGCTCGGGGCTTAGTAGATCACAAGTGCTTGCGGTGATTCTCTGTCTGACGGCGAATTCATCGGTTGATGGAACTCGTCAGTCACGATGGCGGTGGGTTCGTCTTCGTGCGGTGGAGTCTTGCTCGTGAGCATCGAGGAGTAGACGAATTGGAGGCCCTGCACCAATACGAGGCGGCGTTGGAGCAGGAACGCCGTCTCATGGCCGAGGAACAGGGGCTGGTGCGATTACTGTCGCCCGACTGCGAAGGCCGCCTGTTCGCTCGGTGGTTCCTGCGCTTCAGCGCCCATGGTCTTTACCTGACCCGTTATGAGGGGCGGTGGCTCCCGAGGCGGCGCTGGGGATACGGCCGTCCGGGGACGGGGCCGTTCGAGAAGACGCCGGACACAGGCGGGCCGGATCGTGATTCCGAGTCGATGCTGCTGGAATCGGTCCGTGCGACGGCGGGCTGGTGGCGTGACCGGCACGGTGAGTCGCTTGACGTGGAAGTCTTATTGGGGATGTCCCCTTTGGCCGGCGCGGAGTTCTACGTTAGGCTCTGCGAGAACGTGATTCACGGTCCATCCCCATTCTGCGGTGCCGCCATTTCCTATGAGGTCGGGCGGTTGCTCGTGACGATCGGTCCTGCTCTTCTGGCGAACTGCCGGCGAGTCTTCGGCAGAGATTCGGACTGCTTCGATTTCCTGGCGGCCCAGATCGCTTGGCATGCTGATCACCTGAAAACCTGGCGGCGCGATCTCGAGTCCAGCTTGAGCGACCCGGCCCTGCTGTGGCGGCAGGTGGACGTGGGCAAGACCGCGCTGGTGTGTTTCGCCGTGTACCTGGGAGAGTGCCGGGACCTCGCGAGAGCCGACCTCGGGCTGGACGGCAAGGAGAGATGAGACGATCCCCTGCCGCAGCCGGAGGGCCGCGGCCGCCGGCTACGGCGAGGTCATCCGGCCTTCGCGACGCTCGCGTCCCACCGCACGGGCGAGATCTTCAGGCCGGCGACCGCCATCACGCGATTCCTCCACATACTCAGCCCGGCCCGGCCCGCCAGCTGTGCGAGAGTCAACAGGTGCCGTACGGCGGCCGCCTCATCGCCCATGGCCGAGGCCAGCAATGCCAGGTACCAGTCCACGGGCCCGAGGAAAGCGATGGCGGCTCCCACCGATATCCGCCCGCTGTAGGGGGCGAGGACGGCATAGGTGGCCTCACATGCCTCGATGTCTCCGACCGCCGCCTGCGCCGCCCCCTGCAGACAGGTGACGGTGAGCCAGGCCCAGTCGAGTGGTGGTGGCAGCCATCCCTTCGCTGCCAGTTTCTGCGCCTCATCCAGCCTGTCCTGCGCGCACAACATGAGCACCTGCAGCAGCTGGTCCGTGCTGGGATGAACGCCCGCGAGCGCGTCGACGAGCGGACCCGCGTCGGCGATCGTCCCGCGCTGGTAGTGGAGAAGGAGACGGCCCAGGGTCACTATCGAGCCGGCGTACCACATGCCGATGTGCTCGGCCTGCCGCTCGGCGTCCGCGTACATGGCCTCGGCGTCGTCGAACCGTCCGGAGATGGCCAGACGTCCCGCGCGCCACACCGTGTGCTGGAAGCGGGGCCACGGCAGGGGCATCTGGTTGAGAATCCGGTCGCATCGGGCGGCCGCCTCGTCGGCTCCCAGCAGGTCGACCAGCTCCATACGGCGGTAGGTGAGCATCATCTCCGAAAGCAGTTCGAACTCGGGAGTCTGCGTACGCCGCGCGAGCTCTCCGATCTCCTCGGCGATCTCCATGGACTGCTCCACGTAGATGCTGCTCGGGAGCGACAGGTAGCGTGCGTTGATTATCCGCATCAGGAGTTGCGGATCGTCGAGCCGCCGTGCCATCCCGACGGCTTCCATGGAGTAGATGTCGCAGCGCGGGTCGTTGGTCCCGTCGTACAGCTCCTGAGCGAGTCCGGCGAGCAGACGTGCCCGCTCGGGGCTGTCGTCGTCGGGCAGCGCCCGCAGCGCGAGCTCGAACCGGTGCAGCAGCTGCAGCTCTACTTCCTGATAGGGGTTGCGCAGGTTCCAGATCGACGGTGCGTCCAGCGCGGTCAGCGCACGAGCGATCAGGCGGGGGCCGCCCTGGTCGCCGGCACGGTCGGCGATTCGGATCGCCTGAGCGCGCACCTTCCTGGCACCGAGTGCGTCCCCCGCCTCGAGCAGCGCCTTCGCCTGCCGGAGCAGCAGCTCCACATGGTCGGCCGGATCGCCGGCGCTCGCGCCGTGGGCCTTGACCGCGTGGGCCCACCACATGGCGGCCTCCTCGTAGGCAAGGCGAAGGGTCGCCTGCTCGGCCATCGCCCGGGCCCAGTGAACCGCCTCGGCGTACGCCGCTGGACCGGCCTCGATCGCGTGGTGGGCGATGACGGCCAGGTCCACCGCGGGACGCGTGGCGAGCGCGTTCATCGCCGCGCGGTGGATCGTCGCCTTCCGCAACGGAGGGATCTCCCGTATGAGAGTCTCCCTCACCAGGTCATGGGCGAAGGCCATGCGGTTGGCCGCCGACAGGATCAGTCCGGCCTTGACCGCCTGATCGAGGAGGTCGTAGGCGTCGGCCTGACAGATCTGGGCGACGACGTCCGGGTCGAAGTCTCTGCCGATCACCGCGGCGACCTTCAGCACGTCCGCCACCTGCGGACCGACCGCGGTCAGCCGCTGGAGGATGAGACTGGCGACCGCGTCGGGCAGGGTGTCCAGCGGGTGGCCGTGGGCGAGCATCCGCAGCGTCTCGCGGACGAAGAACGGGTTGCCGCCGGTGCGCCGGGTCAGCCGGTGCGCGGTCTGCTCGTCGAGGTGGGAGCCCATCGTGGCGGCCAGGGCCTGCACCGTGCCGGCGTCGAGGCCGGCCAGTCGAAGGCGGAGCAGTTCGTATCGGGCGAGCCGGCCGAGGACGCACTCGATGGCGGACGGATCTCCGCTGTCCCGGAACGCCATGACCACCGTGAGCGGGACGCACTCCCGCGAGTCCTTGATGAGGGCCATCACGTCGCCGAGGAGTTCGAGGGTCGCGAGATCGGCCCAATGGAGATCATCGAAGATGATCAACAGGGGCTGGACCCGCGCGGTTGCGACGAGCCAATCGGCGATGGCTCGGTGGCGATGCATCTTCGCCCCCACGGCCGAGCCCGTCGGCGCCTCCTCGTTGAGGAGACCGGTGAGAGCCTGCCTGTCCAAAGGCGGGTGGACCTGCGAGAGCGACCTGAGGACCTGGATCCACGGCCAGAGCGGCAGAGCTCCTTCGATCTCCTGGCAGCCGCCCCAGAGCGCCAGGCGGCCAAGCTCGGAGCACCGCTCGCTGAAAGCCTCCAGGAGCCATGTCTTGCCGATGCCGGGCTCACCGCTCACCGCGATGGTGTTCACGTCACCGCGGTGAAGCAGGATCTCCATTTGTGCGAGCTGCTGGTCGCGGCCGAGCCTCGGGGGCGGCGAGGGCACGCCGACGAGGGCGGCGGCCGGGCCGGCGGGAGCCAACGTGACGCGGCTCGGTGGGGCTGTGATCGCCTGCCGGAGGATGTCGTCTTCCAGCGTCTGCAGCTCGGGGCCGGGATCCAGGCCCAGCTGCTCGACGATGAGGCTCCTGGCCCGGCGCAATGTGGCGAGGGCGTCGGCCTGCCGGCCGGAGCGGTAGAGAGCGAGGGCGAGCAGCCACCACAGGCGCTCGCGCAGCGGATGCCTGCCGGTTTGGGACTCCAGGTCGTTGATCACCGCCTGCGGCCGGCCGAGATCCAGCAGTGCCTCGGCGCGACGCTCCATCGCCACCAGGCGTAACTCGCACATGCGGTTCACTTCGGTGACCGCCCACAGCTCACCCGAGAACTCGCCGTACGGAGTGCCGCGCCAGAGCCCAAGAGCCTCGTCCAACCGGGAGAGCGCCTGCTCCGACGGGCGGTGTTCGGCGTCGGTGACGAGTGCGGCGAACCGCAGCGCGTCGACGTTCGGCGTGTCCAGCAGGTAGCCGGGCCGTCGTGCGATGAGGAGTTGCGGGGGCGTGCGTGGCGCCCGCCCCGGCTCTATGGCCCGGCGCAGGTTCGACACATAGACATGGAGCGAGGCCAAGGCGGTCGCGGGAGGCGTGCCTTGGTAGAGATCGTCGATCAGCGTGTCCGTGGAGACGACCGCCCCCGCGGCGATCACCAGCCGGGCGAGGACGGCTCTTTGCCGTGGACCGCCGAGGCCGACGATCGCCCCGTCGTCGTCACGTACTTCGAAGGGACCCAGGACGCGGAAATCCATGCCCTCACCTTGTCGGCCAGTAGATACGGCGGCTGCTTCGGGATCCTTTTCGTGCATGAAATATCCCTTATCGGGTCTTCTGCAACATTTGTCATGGATCTGTGACAGAGAGGGCATCTCCTATCGACAGACGCGGCAACGGATGTAGTTCGTGCCGTGCTGCTATTCACGACAAATAGGAGCATGTCGGGAGATAGTCCTCTGCCGTATCTCGCCGAGGCTTCGGGCTTCTCGGCCATGACAGGCGGCGCCGGGCGGGACGTCGACCTGGCTATGCCATGTGAGCTCCTCCCCAGGTGAATCAGACAGGGGAGACAGTCTCGTCTGGCCGGCTTGGAGATGGGTTGTGAACGCCTGCCGGTGATGGTGGGGCGGCGAGGGGTCTGCAGGTCCGGTGGGCAGGCACCCGGCGACGGCCCCTCGCCGTTGCCGCGTAGCCGGCTCCACCGGATCCGGTAGGTCGCGTTCGGACGGTCAGGTCAGCAGCAGGACGCGAATGGCTACAGAAGCACCGCAGAGGGCGGCGTACAGGCCGATCTCGACGGTCTCCGTCCACGGCTGGGTACGGCGCACCGCGCCGTCCACGTGGATGAGCGTCTGGAGCCCGCACGCGACCGCGATGAGGTCGAAAACGATCACGTGGTGCTCGGGATCGGACGCAGCGGCGAGCGCGGCCCAGGTGACGGCTACCGCGACGCCGCCAAGGCAGCGCCCGAAGTACACGGTGAGGTCCGTGGGGCTCGAGGCGACCTCCCACCGGAACCAGCGCGCCCACCGCAGCGGCGCTAGCAGGAGCGGAAGAGCGTAGACGATGAGAAAGCCGGCCCCTGAGACGATCAGGAACCAGCTGGCGAGGGGGAAGCGCGGATCAATCATCAACTGCTCCTTGAGAATCAGGGCATCCTCGCAGGCGGGCGAGATGCCGAGTGCGGGTGTATCGAGAAGGTCCCTTCCGGGCAGCGCCGAGGGGAGCCCGCCGGCGCGGCTCTCGGCACTGAGCGCGGCATCGACACCGAGCTGCCGGAGCACGATCGCTGACGGCGACGATGGATCCCGCGGGGGAGAGAAACGGCAGGGGCGTGGCGTTACCGCCCTCGCATCGACTGCCGGCAGTTCTCCAGATTGCGCAGGCAGGCCTGCCGGACCGGCTGTTCCTGCTCGACCTCCCTGCCCAGCAGGGTGATCGCACGCTCGAAGGCGGGCACGGCGGCCTCGGGCCGGCCGCGCTTCCAGAGGGTCATCGCGAGGTTGTTGAGCGCGACGGCGAGTTCCGGATGAGCCGGGCCCAGCAGCCGTTCCTTGATGGACAGGACCTGGCGGTAGCCCTTCTCGGCCGCTTCGAGGTGGTCTTTCGAATAGTGGATCGCGGCGAGGTTGTTCAGGCAGGAGGCGACTTCGTAGTCTTCCGGGCCCAGTCGCGTCTCGAATACGGTGAGCGCCTCCACCAGCAGGCGCTCCGCCTCGTCGAGGTCGCCGAGCGCGTGGACGATCGCGGCGAGGGCGGCCTTGTCGGCGGCCAGCTCCGGATCCGCCGGATCACAAGTCCGCTGCCGGATCTCCACCGAGCGGCGGGCGAAGGGCTCTCCCCGCGCGTGTGTCCCCCGTGCGTGGTTCAGGCCGCCGAGATTGTGGTAGAGGGTGGCCGTGAAAGGGTGGTCGTCGCCGAGCTCGGCTTCGACGATCGCGAGGGCCCGGTGGTAGAAGGACTCGGACTCCTCGAACCGTCCCGTGTACTTGTGGAGCACACCCAGGCTGTTGCAGATGCGTGCGACCGCGAGGGAGGCAGGTCCCGATGCCTGCTCGGCAAGGCGGAGCGCGCCCCGCAGCACCTCGTCCGACCGGCGGTAGCTCCCCCTGACGCGAAGCAGCCCGGCGAGAGCGTCCAGCGCGCGTAGCCGGACATCCTGCGGTGTTCCGGTAGCGCGGGTGAGCTGGACGGCTCGCTCCAGCGCCCGTTCGGCCTCGTCGAAGCGTCCGCGTCGCCGCCACGCCTCCGCCGCCGACAGCAAAGCGGCGGGCGTGTCGCCATGCGGCTCGGTTTCGCGTACGGCGGGATCTGTGTCGCCGGGACGCGGGCCGGCGCTCGGCGCAGTCCTGTCTTCTGGGGTGTCAATGGCCATCGCGTGTGGGTTCCGTATGGATGTCGCGGTCGCCGGCCGGGCCGGCGTCGACGAGGTTCACTGAGGGGGCGAGGAGGCGGTCGAGCCTGGCCGCCTGCAGGGCCACGAGGCCGAGTGCCAGGGCCAGGCCCAGGAAGAGTACGGATCCGTGCCCGGAGCCGAGCGCCGCGCCGGCCATCGCCGGCCCGATGATGTAGCCCAGATTCTGCGCGAAGGTGTAGGCCCCGTTGTATCTGCCACGGCTGGCATCGGACGCCAGATCGTTCACGATGGCGGGAACGCTTGGGGCCATGAGCGTCTCACCGATGGCGAACAGGACCATCGCGACCATGAACGCCGCGACGGCGGCCGGGCCGCCTCCGAGCTGCGCGGCGCCCGCCACGACGAGCCAGGCGCCGGCCATGAGCGCGGCCGACGAAGCGAACGCGAGGCCACGGCGACGCCTGGTCGCCAGGCGCAGGACGAAGAGTTGAGCGGCAACGACCGTGCAGGTGTTGGCGAGGAAGGTCAGCTGCAACGCGGCGGCGCCGAGACCGCCCGTCTGCACGGAGAAGATCGGGTAGGCGCTGTAGTACTGCCCGTACCCGCAGGTGAAGACCACGGCGACGGACACGCAGATCCGCAGCAACAGCCGGTCGGCGAGTATCTCGCGGTATCCGCCGCGAACACGAGGGCCGCGGACGCGGGGTCCGGGGACGCGGGGTCCGGGGACGGCGTGACCGCGACGTGGTGCTCGGGCGACCAGCACGGCGAACGTGAGGAAGCTGGCCGCGTCGATCACGTAGATCGTGACGAAGGTCCGCGGTGACGAGAAGTCCACCAAGAACGCGGCGAGCAGGCTGCCTGTGCTGAGCCCGACGTTGAGCAGGGCGTGCCGTACCGCGAACACCTGTGGGCGCTGGGCCGGACGGACCAAGGTGCTCAACAGCGCCTGGAACGCCGGCTCGGTGACCGCGGTCCCGAATCCGTAGACCGCGGCCCAGAGCGCGGCCTGCCACGCGCTCCGTATGCCGATCAATCCGGCGGTACCGGCCGCGGCGAGGACAAGGCCCGCCGCGGCCGGCCGTCGTGGACCGAGACGATCGGCGAGCAGCCCGCCGAGGGGGGTTCCGACGAGTCCGGCGATCGCGATCGCCGAGAGGACGAGCCCGGCCGGCCCGAGTTCGATTCCCCGCACGTCGTGCAAGTAGACGAGGAGGAAGGGGAGAGTGAGACCGGCTCCGGCCGCGGACACGGCGTCGCCGCAGAGGGCGAGCCACGCGCGCCCGGGAAGGCGTGGAACCAACTCCTGAGACGGCATCCGCTCCGCCCGTCCTTCCGTCCGTCAACAGGAGCGTTGCGGAACTCCCGATGGGTCAGGCTGCTTCCGGTCCGGTTACTCGCCGGAACTCGTCGGATCGGTTCAGGCCAGAACGGTCTCGTTGTGGTTGGTGGACAGGCCGGGCTCGAGGACGGTCTCGTTGTGGTTGGTGGACAGGCCGGGCTCGAGGACGGTCTCGTCGTGGAGAGACATCGGGACTCCTTTGGAATCGAAGGACTCGGCCCGACGGCTGATCGGACCGTTATCTTGATGGTGACAAGATTGACTTGCGACTTACTAGTGGATGCTTAAGGAGGAGACGGGGTCCGTCTGCCGTCGGCCGGTCTATCCGCCCTGTATGGCGGAGGGCGACGTGGCGCGGAGGAAGGCGATGAGACGTTCGAGGACGAGGTGACCCTCCTGCCCGGTCAGCGGGTCGTGCCCCGCGCCCGGGACCTCCACGTACGTGAGATCGATACGGGGATGACCGGCCGCCGTCAGCCGGTCGCACAGCCGTCGCGAGTGATCGACAGGGATGATCGAGTCCTGGTCGCCGTGGATGAGGAGGAGCGGCATTCGGATGCGGCCGGCCAGCCGGAGCAGGTCCCGGGGACCGAGGTCGTCGCCGGTGATCTCCTCGCGGCCCTGCAGACGGTCGAGCATGGCCCGCACGGGAGCCGGCCCGTCCTCGTACAACTCGCGCCCGGACAGGAACGGCGCGACGGCGGCGGCGCGGTCCCACAGGTTCGGCTCGGCGGCGGCCGCCAGGAGGGACAGGTAGGCGCCGTAGCTCGCGCCATACAGCATGGGCCGGGAGTGGCCGGGCCCTCGCAGCGCGGTCAGGATCCGCCCCAGGCGGAGGATGTCGGCGAGATCGGGCCCGCCCCAGGCGCCGATGATCGCGTCGCGGTGAGCGGCACCGTATCCGGTGCTGCCGCGCTGGTTGGGGGCGACCACGGCGACATCCTCGGCGGCCAGACGCTGGAACAGCGGCTCGTAGGTGAGCTGCCAGGCGGCCTGGGGCCCTCCGTGCAGGGCGAGGACCACGCGCGCCGCGTGGGCGGGCTCGCCGTAGACGACCGCCTCGATGGGGCCGTCCGGACCGTCGAAGAGGCGTGCTCCGGCAGGCGTCCACGGAGAGGGGGCGTCGTCCGCCACGAAATGTCCTCTGAGGGGAGCGGGCACCGTCACCACCCGGGGCGGACGGTCGGGAGCCGAGTGGACCAGCCGCAGCCCGTCCTCGCTCCAGCGGGCCGCGGGCACCACGATCCCGGCCGCCGGCCCGATTTCCTGGACGCCGTCCTCCGCCAGGTCGTACAGCAAAACGACGGAGCGGACACCTCGGGTGACCGACAGCGCGAGATGTCTTCCCGCCGGGTCGAGGGCGAGCGGAGTGACCGCTTCCTCAATCATGTTGAGGCCCTCGGGAAAGGCGGTCGGCCCGTCGTCGTCCCGCCGGCGGATTCCCAGCTGGCAGACGCCTCCGCTCTCGCGGGCCGTCAGCAGTATCCCGCCGCGCGGAGCGGCGAGCAGGAGATGCTCCTCCTCCGGCAGGCCGGACAGTGGGGAGACGGTGCCACGGGACAGGTCCAGCACCACAGTGCGGGTCCCCTGCCCGTACGGCGCGGCCAGAGCGAGCAGGTGCCCCCTCTCGTCGATCCGCACGCCTCCCGCCAGAGGGAACGGCACGTCGGCGACCCGTTCGGGGGGCTCGGCCACGCCGGACAGCCGCCAGACGGCCGTGCCGCCCGCCGGGGTCGTGTGGAAGGCCAGAGCGGCGGTTCCCGAGGTCTCACCGGCCACCAGCCTGAGGCCGCCACCCCGAAGGGCGGCCAGCTCGTGGACCTGCGCGGCGGAGCCCACCGCGCCGGGGACGACGAGGAGGAGCCGGTGGATCCCTCCGCTCTCGGCCCGGCTGAGCAGGATGTTCCCGTCGTCGGATGGCACCGCGGTGCTCCAGGGGCCGTCTCCGTCCCACGGGCACAGCACGTGGGACACAGGGCGCGCTCCGGTGAGATCCCACAGCTCCGGCGCGAGGGGACGGCGGTCGCCGGCCGTGAGGCACGCGGCGTAACGCCCTTTGCCGGAGAACCGGAAGTTGATCCGCCGGAGCTCCGGAGGGTGCGTGGCCCTCCTGCCGGCGACCGGGCCCGTCTCCGTGCTCGTCGTCTCCGTGCTCGTCGTCTCGGTGCTCATGGCGTCTCGGTGCTCATGGCGTCTCGCCGTCCGTCGCCGTCGCCGTCGGCGCGGTGACGCGAGCGGGGACGTCGGCCGTCCAGGAACGGGCGCCGCCGCGGCGCAGCCGGTGCAGGAAGTCGAGGACTCCCGCCAGGCCGGTGTTCCAGCCGAAGCTCACCTTGTCGCCGTTCTCGTCCGGCACCACGAGCAGCCCGTCTCGGAGCACCGCACGCGCTGACAGGCATGCGGCCAGTTCTTCGGCCTGGTCGTGGTAGGCGGGTTCGCCGAGCAGGCCGGCCATGTCGAGCAGGAACTGTCCGTCGCCCGCGAGTCCGTGGCAGGCGGCGCTTCCCGAGGACAGACGGGAACGGCGGACGGCCGCCGCGGCACCTCTCGCGGCCTCCAGGAGACGTTCCCCACCCGTCGCGCGGTGGAGGCGGATCAGGAAGGTGCCGATCCCCGAGGACCCGCTGCACCAGTGCGGCAACTTGACGGTGCCGCCGGGGGATTCCCCCCACCAGGTGGCCTCGCCGATGGGATGGGCCGCGGCCAGCAGCGTCCGTCCGGCGAGCAGGGCCGTGTCCAGGCAGTCGTCGCGTTCGAGGCCGGTGGCGGCGGCGAGCAGGAAGGTCCCGATCCCGGCCACGCCGTGGGCGAAGCCGTAGTGGACCAGGCCGGCGAGTGCGGAGGGGAAGGTTTCGGGGATCGTCCACAGCACTCCGCCGGGCGTGCGCTCGGCGCTCGCGAGCAGGGCGTCGGCGCAGCGGCCGGCCATGTCACCGAACCGCTCGTCGCCGGTGGCATGCCACAGGTGCAGCAGGGCCAGCCCGGTGCCGGCCAGGCCGTGGCAGACGTCCGGGTTCGGCCAGGCGACCGGCAGACCCAGCCCCAGGTCGACGGCCGCCGTGCACAGGCCGTCGTCGGCGAGCACCCGGCCGGCTTCGTACAGGCCCCAGGCGATACCGGCCCGGCCGAAGTACAGCCCCGGCGACGGCCTGGCCTCAGCGGCCACACGCCGGGCCGTCCAGCCGGCCGCGCTCTCCAGCGTGGCGGTGACATCGGAGCGCCACGACTCCGGGATGCCGCCCTCCGCGCCGGCGGGAGTGTCCAGAAGCGAGGCCAGGAGTTTGAGAACTCCGGCTGTGCCGTACTGGACCGCGCAGGGGTCGGAGGCGGCGCCGAAACCCGAGGCGGGCCAGAGGCGGCCGCGCCCTTCCGGATCGCCGGCCGCGTCGCGGTCCATCCGCCGGAGCGTGTGCGCGACCCCGTCGCGGAGCAGGCGGTCCTGATCCACCCTGTCGAGGCGATGGGCGGGGGTCGCGAAGGGCCCGGGTTCGGTGTCCGGCCTGTCGAGGAACTCGTCGACCCGGCGCAGATCCCAGCGCCGGGCCGGGTCCTCCCGCATCAGGCCAAGGATCATCGGCGCCATCGCCTGGGCCAGGGCGTTGCCCCCCGACGCCACCTCGACCAGCGACCGTACGCGGGAATCCCACGCGCGGTCCCCCGGTGTGTCGTCGGCGGCGAGCATCGGCCGGCAGGCCGTGGCGAGGAAGAACACTGTCGCTCCCAGGGCGTACAGGTCCACTTCGGCCGTCGGCGCCGGGCCGTGCCTGGGCCCGCGCACCTGCTCGGGCGGCGCGTAGCCCGGCGTGAACGCCCTCGCCACCGGGGCGCCGGGGACGGCCGCCATCTCCAGGTCGATCAGCCGGCAGTCGCCGTCCGAGCCGACGATGACGTTGTCCGGAGTCAGGTCCCGCAGCACGTAGCCCTGCTGGTGCACGACACGGACCAAGCGGGCGAGCCTGCGCACCACGCTCATCGCCGCGGCCTGCCATCCGCCGGGGTTCGCGAGCTGCTCCTCACCGGCCCAGGCGCTGAGCATCGTGCCTTCGAGGTGCTCCTGGGCCAGGAACAGGTTGCCGTCCTGCTCGAACAGGTCCATCTTGCGACTGGTGACGCCCAGCGGCGCGAGGAGGTCGAGCATGCGCGCCTCGTGACGGAGATGGTCGCGTTCGTCCTGTCCTCCCAGCGTGGAGCTGAGGTGCGGGCGCGCCTGCTTGATCACCACCCGCCGGCCGGAGATCCGGTCCTCCGCCAGAAACACCCCGCCCTTCGCGCCATGGCGGATCGCCTGGCGGACCACGAACCGGTCGGCCAGCAATATGGCCTCCGGAGCGGCGGTGCGCACCGGAGCCTGGCCCGACTCGAACGGGCAGGTGGCCCATTCCGGGGGCGAGTACCAGGCGTTGCGCCGGTCGATCACGCTGGCGCCGTCGGGGGCGGTCAGACTCGAACTGTAGGCGCCGTCGTTGTCGAGCGCGCTCCGCGCCGAGAACACCCCGAAGCGATAGTGGACCAGGCTGCCCGGCCGGTAGGCCCGGTCGGAGAGAATGGGCGGACCGGGCAGGCCGTAGGTGGCTGCGTGCAGCTCCCCGGCGATCGCCCTCGCCGCCTCGTCGTCCGGGGGATAGACGGTGACGAACTTGCCGACCGATCCGCGGTCGGCGCCCCTGTCGAGGAGAGCGGCCAGATCCTCGAGAGCGGCGGCGAATTTGAACGGGCAGCGGTGGCGGGCGAGCACCTCGGCCGCTCGCGCCAGCACGATCGGAGCCGACAGCGGCGTCGCCGACAGGTGCAGCTTCCAGCCCTGCGCCCGGGCGGGGAGCGGGGCCGGGGTGACGTATGTCCACGGTCTGCCGCACCGGATCTCCCACCCGTCGCCGGCCGCCGCCGGATATCCCGTCTCGCCGGTCCCGCTGTTCGCGTGCCGACGCACGGCGGCCCTGGCGATGTCCTCCAGCAGGTGGGCGTCCGTGCCCTCACGCTCCTGCGCACCTGTACCGCTCATGCTCACGCCGCAACCCCCGTCGTCTTATCTGACGGCTGAATCCGCCCGGATCCCGCCTGGTCCCCGTCTGCGACGGCGGGAAGACCGGCAGGCAGGGGGAGGCCTCCCCGGCCGCGGCCGGGGAGGCGTGCTCAGAATCCGGGGGAGTCCTTATGGGCGCCTAGCGGGCGCTTAAACCGCCGCGTACGAGGTGAGAGGTCGTACGGTATACGGCTCAAGGGCTTTCAGGGGAAGCGACATTGGCGGTTGTCCCTGAGTCATTCGTGTAATGGGATACGCATACTCAAAGTATTGCTCTGTGAATGGGGCGCAGACTGGTTATTTGGGCATGGCCGTCCTTCTTGTCGGCGGAGAAGAGAAGCCGCATCGGCGGTGACAAGGAGGCCGGTTGGCAAATAATGGCGACCTGGGCGGCGAGCGGGAAAGTCTGCCTGTTCGCGGGGGTTGAACCGACGGGCACAGGACCGGCCCTCAGGTTTCCCTTGTCAAGGGTGAGATTGCCCGCAATGCTGCAGAGGCTGCGGGAAGGATGATTTCCTTTCGTTTCTGCGGGGCCCGGCGGCGGGTCTGACGGAATCGTTGTTCCGAATCACCAGTGGAACCTTGATCCGCGTGGATTAAGGCGACTTGTGGCGGCTGTCGCGTGCGGTCACGAGCGCCACCAGGGGGGCGGGGGGATGATCAGCCCGTCCCCGTCATCGTCCCCCTGCTCTCCGGGTTCGAGCGGCAGCGGGTTCTCGAGTGCTCTTCGACCCCTGGCGAGGTGGTGTACCCGCCGCATGCGGGCGGAGACCAGCGGGGAGTGCCGGCGGTCGATGATCCGGCCGTGGGCGTATGACCCGAACAAGCGGATCAACGAGACCATGACGCGCCTACTTCGGCGAGGGTCATCCTCGCACCCAGTCCCTGGCGTCCAGGCCCTTTGTGAAGCCTCTCAGAGTTCGAGGTTCCGCATCGCTGTCATGCAGGTCTGGGGCATACGCGTACGGATCGCGGTCGGCAGGCGTGTCCGGATAGCCCTGACGCCCCGGGGGGAGTAGCGGGTGGAAGGTAGGGCGCGGCACCTGCCTGGCTTCGATGTCACGCATCGCCTGCTCCAGCTCGGCGATTCGAAGGTCGGCCTTCGCTTTGACCTGGCGGATCTCCTCGTCGATCAGCATCCGCATCCGATGCACCATCTCCACGCTGTAGGCGAGCCGGGACGTAGGGGCCACGTCGGGCAGGGCCTGTGCTTCCGTCATGTGTGTCTCCGTTCAGAGGGTGGTCCGGGGTCCGGCGCTCCCACGTCACCCGACCCAACTTGTAATTGACAAGATGTGTGCCCGGGCCCGGTCCGTCTACGACAAGATTTGCCATGAATAAGGTGCGACGGCATGGGTGTTTTCGGACACTTACGCCCTTACGTGGGTAAGCGCCGGGGCGATGAGGTGAACGGTGAACTCATCTCGCCGAGCGGCGTACGACGAAAAGCCGGCGGGCCACCAGCGTGCGGCGGGTTCCCTTAAGTCTCCTAAAGGGGTCGGTGGATGAGTTTTAGTCCCTATTGGAAGCTCCGCGGCAAGCGCCAGGTATTTCACAAGGGAACCGGCCTCGGTTCGCTCACGGTTTAAGGGGTCCGGGAGAGCGACGAGCAACCTGCCTGTCGTGGAGGTCGCCGTGCCGCCGGTCGGGTCCTCTGCCGAGCTGATCCTCGCGGCGCGCGGCGCAGAACCCGGAGGCGGCTCAGGGTGATTTTGACATTGACAAGATAATCAGAATGCGTCATCTTACCAACGACAAGGAGCAGCCGGAGAAGACGGAACGACCATGAGTCGCGCCCTCGTGGTGGGCCTCCCAGAACTCATCCAAGGAGGTATCGGTGAACAGTGCATGCGCGGTCCGGCGTGCCGGGCTCGCGGCGGGAGCCTTCCTGCTGCTCGTCGTCGGTATGGGGAGCCCCGCTGTACAGGCGCGGACCTCGGGAGAGGATACGGGGGACGGCACGGTCGCGGCCGCGCTGGCGGCCGCCCCCGTGCCCGGTGGTTTCGCCACCTGGGGCGACCTGATGAGCATGCAGAACACGCTCAACGCGGCCGCGGAGAAGATCCAGAAGGCGGCCGCGGCGACCAGGGGGAGCGGTTACGCGAGCGTGGTCGCGGCCCCGGAGAACCGGGAACTCCTCGTGTACTGGCAGGGCAGGGTGCCCGCCTCCGTCCAGCGTGTCATCGACGAGCAAAACAGGTCCGTTCCCGTCCGGGTGCTGCCGGCGCGATACAACCAGGAGCAGCTCCTCGCGCAGGTGCAGCGGCTCGGCGCGAACGGCGCCATCGGGGAGGCCGCTCCTCGCGCGGACGGCAGCGGCATCGACGCGCGGTGGGCGAAGGGACGGTCGCAGGCCCAGAGCCTCGACGCCCAGAGCCTCCTGACCACGGCGAGCGTGGACGTGCGCGTGGATACGGCCGCGGGCGAAGTGGAGATGACGCCGTTCGCGGGACATTGCGCGGACGGCGCCTCGTGGTGCCGTGAGGACGACACCGCTCCCTACTACGCCGGGGCCAGGACGGGGAACTGCACCGTCGGCTGGCCCATGCATGTCCAGGGCACCACCAGTCTGCTGAGCGCCGCACACTGCGCCGGCCTGGGCGAGACCGTCTTCGACGGCGGCGGCGACCCCATGGGTCTCGTGGTCAACGACAACCAGCGAGCGGACACCCTCATCATCAACGCGCGGGGGGCCGGCCGCATGTGGGACGGCGGCTGGCAGAACTCGTCGTACACCAAGCCCATCGCCGGAGCGTCGTTCAGCAACGTCGGCAACTGGCTGTGCACGTCGGGCGCCTCCTCCGGCGTTCTGTGCAACATCCAGGTCAAGGCCAACAACCTCTCGGTCGGCAGCGCCTATCCGCTGGTGAAGGCCGAGCAGGTCGACCACACCAGTGCCGCCGGTCACGGTGACAGCGGCGGACCCGTCTTCGAGCTGACCAGCGCCAACGCCAAGGTCCTCGCCAAGGGGACGATCACGGCCGGCGACGTGAACACGAAGGTGGCGTGCACGGGCGAGATGTGGACGGGACGGGAATGCGCATGGCGGATTTACTACGCCGACACGAGCCAGGCCCTCGCCCGCTACAGCGCCATCCCCGTCGTGGACGGTCCGCAGCAGGGCTTGACGGCGGACGCCAAGAAGTAACCGTACGAGCAGGGCAGCAGGCGGGATCGGCGGAGAGGATGTCCGTGGACGGCGAAGACGGAAAGTTGTTCCAGGCGAGTTCGACGGCCGCGGAACAGGCGGCGGCCGAGAAGTATCTCGCGCGGGCCTCCCAGCACCCGGTGATATGGGCGGTGCGCGCTGCCGCCCTGGACCTGCTGTCGGTTGCTCCCGGCAGCAGCGTCCTGGACGTGGGATGCGGGCTCGGCGAGATGTCGACGGCCTTCGCCCATACGGTGGGCCCGGACGGGTCGGTGGCCGCCGTCGACCTGAACCCCGCGATGGTGGCCGCGGCCCGCGACGATCACGTCGCCTCACCGCAGGACGCGGTGGTGACGTACCAGGTCGCGGATGTGACCTCCCTCGACCTCGGCGCCGATTTCGACGTGGTGTGGTGCGAGCGGGTCCTGCAGCACGTTTCCGATCCCGATGCGGCAGTCGGTTCCATGGCGCGGTCGCTGTCTCCCGGTGGCCGGGTCTGCGTCGTCGACGCCGACTGGGGCGCGCTCGTCGTCGACGGTGTCGACCCGGCCCTGACGACGCGCGCTCTGGACGCGTTCCGGCTGAAGTTACGTCAGCCGACCATCGGCCGCACGCTACACCGCCGGCTGGTGGAGGCAGGCCTGGCCGATCCCATGGTGCGCTCGGTTCACCCGATAGCGACCAGCCTGGCGGATGCCGCGTCCGTGATCCCGGTCCTCGACAGGCGGCAGGCCGACCTCGTGGCGGAGGGAGATCGGGCGGACTGGTTCGACTCCCTCGAACTGGCCGACGCCCGGGGATGTCTCCTCGTGGCCATGCCCATCTACGTGGCGGTGGCGACGAAACCCAGCCGGACCAGCGTTCTGGTGTGACGGCGGTGCGGCGCCGCCCCGGTGGGTCGCCCCACGCGCTCGCGCGTGCTCTTCCGACTCCAGCACCACGATGCCCGAGCCATCGCCGAGGACGAACCCGTCACGCCCTTTGTCGAACGGCCGGGACGCGCGCTCCGGCTCGCCGTTCCGCCTGGACACCGCCCGCATCGCGGCGAAGGAGTTCAGACACATGGGATGGATGGCCGCCTCGGTGCCCCCGGCGACGACCACGTCGGCGCGGCCCCCCTTGATCATCTCGATCCCGTGACCGATGGACTCCGCGCCGGAGGCGCAGGCACTCCGCCGAGGCAGGCGAGGCCGAACATCGGTATCCGCCTGACGTCGGAGCGCATCCCGAGGCGGCTCGCCACCCTCGCGTCGATGGACGGCAGGGCGATGCCGGTCGCCGAGGTGTACATGATCATGTCGACGGCGCCCGGCGCCAGTCCGGCGGCGTCCAGCGCCGACCTCAGCACCTCGGTCCCCAGCTCGACGGCCGCCTCGATGAACGTGTCGTTGGCCATCCCGAAGCCGTTGACCCTGCCGTACTCCTCCAGGCGCAGAACCAGGTTGCGGTGCTCGACCCGGCGGACGTGTGCAGCCGGTCGAGCAAGCGGCGGCTGCCCCCTTGGGGAAGTCACGCCTGTGCGATCGCGTCTGTGATTTCCGACTGCGGATAGCGGTACGGAGGAAGGGCACCGCAAACGGCGGCGATGTGGGTCATGTGAACTTCCCGGCCAGCTGACCGTGGTGGGTATACGAGTGAAGGCCGACGTTCGGAAGCTCCTGTTCGCCGCGCATTCGGACGGAAATCCGGGCACGACGCCAACCGACGCGACCCTCGAGGGATCAGATCGAAAGAAGCCGGTCGTCGGGACCGTACTCGTCATCTTCAACTAACTTGCCATTGGCAAGATTTACTCTCCGGGGTTCCTTGTCGACGGGTGGCGCGAACCGCGGATGGGCGTATGCCAGGCCATGAGGCTCACCGGACGGCGCGATGGGCGTCGCCGGATCGGGCGGCACCTTGGTGAAGGCGCAGGACCCGGGTCGACGGCGGTCTCTGCCCGCAGGCTCGAAGGCGATGAGGTCCTGATCGCCCGCAAGGCTCTCTTTATCGGCGACAAGAAAAGGAAAAGGTCGCAGCCGCACGATCGGAAGGTGCTCAGCCGGAGGCCGCTGACGGGCCGGCGGGGCCGCGGAGCCTTTTCGTCGTCCGGCCGTCGTCCGCGCCGTCGCACCTGGATGGTCCGGCGACGCGGCACCCCGGGAGCCGTCAGGGCCGCCCCAGCTCCCCGGTCTCTTCGCCGACATCTCTGGGCTACTTCGGGTGAATCAAGGAGAGGCTTGAATGAGCGGCAGAAGCGGAATAGAAGCGCGCTGGATCGACTGGGACGACGGCGGCGATGAGATCGTCGGCATCCGGAGGCGTGTGCTCAGGGACGAACTGGGCTGGACGGAGGACTGGGTACGCCACGACAAGGACCCGGAGGGCATCCACCTTTGCGCTTTCGACAATGGCGAGATCATGGCGGCCATCTCCGCGTACGTCTACGAACCCGGAGCGCCGGAACTGGCCGCCATGGGGCTGGCGGACACGGATGGGCCCACTGTCCAGATCGGCAAGCGAGTGGAGCTCCCGGCATATCGAGGCCGCCTCATAAGCGCGGAGGCCGGGACGTCGATGTTACGGCAGATCTGCGAGTCGCTGGTTCCGTCTCGCTTCTTCCTGGCCGTCCCCGCCTGGGTTCAGCAGCTGATCGATCGTTACGCGAGAAGGAATTTCGTCTACCACGCCGAGGTCGGCGCCAGCGACAAGGCGCTCGCGATCATGAAGGTGGAGGGAAAAGAAGAACTGGAGGAGTTCTACCTCAAGCACCGGGACCTCACCAGGGACTACTCCGCCCGCGGCGACGGCATTCCCGTTCCCTCCCTCGTCCGCTTTCTCGTGGACGGCGGACGCGAGGGTCTCCTGGCCATAGAGCGCCTCGCGGCCGAGATCCGCCGTCCGGAGATGCTGTCCCCTCGGACGGAGATGTCCCGTCTGATCGCCAGGAACGAGGTGGTGCTGACCGAGCAGCGGTCGCGCCTGGCCTCGGCGCCCTTCCCGCCCCCGCCCGCGTCGCTGCTGGACATCGGGACCGGATCCGGGGAGTATCTGGCCGCGGTCGCCGGGACGCGGCCGTTGGCAGGCTACCACTTACGGGGTGTCGAACCTGTCGCCCCGCTCCTCTCGAGAGCCCGCTCGAGCCTCCCCGATTGTGATGTCAGGGAGGGCACGGCGTACGCCACGGGTGAACCCGGCGCGTCGCATGACGTGGTCACCGCGAATTTCATGTTCGCCCATCTCCGCAGCCCTGATCTGCTCCTCCTGGAGACACGTCGCGTTCTGCGGCCCGGCGGGCTGCTGTACGTGGTCGACGTCGACGATCGCGGTTTCTCGGGCCCGGAGGCGATCACGCGCTTGATCCATCGGCGCGGCCGCGCCTACACCGGCGACCGGCTGATCATGAACGATCTGCCGAAGCGTGCCGAGGAGTTCGGGTTCCGGCTCGTCCGGCGTTTCTCCACCGCGCTGCGCAGTGCGGCGGGACCGGAGCCCCGCTCCGGTCACGATGAGCTCCTGATCGGAGAGAGGGACGTATGGAACATCTTGTTCTCCGGGTGCTCCCAGGCTGATATGGAGGAGCTTCTCCAGGAAGCGCGGGATGTCTGCTCGAGCAAGCAATATGAGATCAGCATGGTTCTCGAGACACACGTCTACCGGCTCACCCCTTCGCGGCGTTCCGGGTGAGCGCCGAGGACGCGGGGCGGGCGATGTGCCGCACTCGGATCCATGCTCTCGGCCGGGTTCAGCCTGACACGGCGGCAGGGCCTAGAACAGAGGTCATGAAAGATGACCGATTCACCCGCCGTCTCGCCCGTGCCGCCGAGCAGGGCCGGATTCCCGACCTTCATGGCGTCGTCGCCGTCCGCGACGGCCGAGTGATCCTTGAGTACTACGGAGAGGGAGTGGACTTCCGGCTGAACGAGTCGCTCGGCCGGGTTCGTTTCACGCCCGAGACGCCGCATGACGTCCGGTCGGTCACCAAGAGCGTCGTCGGCCTGCTGTACGGCATCGCGCTGGCTGACGGCCGGGTGCCGGAGCCACACGAGCCGTTGCTCCGGCACTTCCCCGAATACCCGGATCTCGCGGGGGATCCCCGGCGGGCCGCGCTGACGGTCGGGCACGCGCTCACCATGACGCTCGGCTTTGAGTGGAATGAGAACGTGCCCTACACGAGCGCCGCCAACAGCGAGATCGCGATGGAGCTCGCCCCGGACCGGTTCCGCTACATCCTGGAGCGACCGATCGTGGCAGAGCCCGGCACGCGCTGGTCCTACTGCGGAGGGGCATCGGCGCTGGTGGCCCGGCTCATCGAGAAGGGCACGGGATCGGCGCTGGCGGACTACGCGCGGGCCCGGCTGTTCGAGCCGCTGGGGATCGGGCGTTTCGAGTGGGCGACCGGTGACGACGGGACCGCGCTGGCGGCCTCCGGGCTCCGGCTGGCCCCCCGCGACCTCCTCGCCGTCGCGCGGCTCGTGCTGGACGGCGGCGGCGGCATCGTGCCCGCGTCCTGGCTGGCGGCGGCGCTCCGTCCGCACGTGCCGATCAGCGAGGGCCGGCACTACGGCTACCAGTGGTACATCGGCGACACCTGGGTGGGTGCCTTCGGCAACGGAGGTCAGCGGATCTACGTGGCGCCCGCGCTGAACCTCGCCGTCGCCGTGACCGCCGGGCAGTACGACCTGCCCGACCAGCCGACCGCCACGGTCGTGATCGACGAGGTGATCCTGGCCGGGATCGGCCGCAGACCTTGAAATCGCCTCCCCGGCGCCGCCTCACTGGGAGATCCCGCCGAGCTGCTGCGCCGCCCGGATCGCGAGCCACACCTCGGTGAAGTCGCCGGTCGAGGCCAGATCGAGGCCGGTGAGCGCGCCGAACCTGCGCGGGCGGTACGCCAGGGTGTTCGGGTGGACGTGCAGCGCCCTGGCCGCGTCGTCGATCCTGCGGTCGCGTTCCATCCGGGTGCGGACCGGGGCGACCAGCTGTGAGCCGTGCTCGGCGTCGTAACGCAGTGCGGCCCCGAGCACGGCGCGAGCGGGCGGCTCAGACCGACCGCGATGCCCGGGATCTCGCCGAGCCGCGCCGCCTCGTGCAGGGGGAGCCGTTCCGGTACGCCGGGCACGCTCACCAGGTGCGGGAAATGGATGACGTCGGCGGACGCGTGCCGCCCCGCGTACCCGTCGCGCGTCCGGTGTCAGGCGTCCCCGGTCGACGCGCGTATGCGCAGCTCGGTGGGCAGGATGATCGGCCCGGGTGTGGTGTCGCCGGCCAGGCGTGCGATGAGCAGTTCCACGGCGGCCCTGCCCGAGTCCTCCGGTCCGAGATCGAGGGCCGTGATCCCCGGTACGGCGAGGCGGGTCTGCTGCGCGTCCGAGCCGGCCGCGATGAGCAGATCGTGAGGGACGGACACGCCCAGCCGACGAGCCTCGGCGAGGACCCCCGCCGCGTGCCGACCCGTCTGGCAGTAGATCGCGTCGGGCCGCGGCTGCTTTCCTCTCAGGAGTCGCCGGGCGGCGTCGCGGCCGCCGTCCTCGCCCGCCGCCTCGGGGATGTGCAGTACCCGCGTCGGCATGCCGCCGCGTCGCGCCCACGACCGGTAGGCCTTTTCTGAGTCGACGTTCCACGCGTTGTCGTCGGTGCCGGCCAGGAGGGCGATGTTTTCGGCGCCGCGCGACCGCAGCAGTTCGAGGACGCGTTCGGTCTCGTACGCGTCGTCGGGCCCGACCCAGTCGGTGAACTTCGGCCGCCCGGGGTCGCGGCCCACGGTGACGACCGGAATGGCGGCGTCGAGCAGCCGGGTGAGGACGGGATCGTTGCGCACCGGGTCGCCGACGACGTAGCCGTCCACGCCATGGGCGTACTGGGGGATGTCCGAGCGCGTCAGGTCCGGCACGAGCATGAGCCCGAGGCCGTGGTCGAGCGCGGTCACCGCGGCCGCGCCGGCGAACCGCATGAAGTAATCCACACCCTCGGGCAGGTAGGACCCGATCGCGTCGAGCGGGCGCATGTCGAGCCCGAGGACACCGGTGCGCCCCTGGCGGAGCCCGCGCGCCATGGGGTGGGCGCGGTAGGCCAGGCGGTCGGCGACGGCGAGGACCCGCTGCCGCGTGGCCTCCGAGGCGGTTCCTTTGCCGTTCAGCGCGTGGGACACCGTCGTGACGGAGACGCCCGCCTCACGCGCGACATCACGGATCGTCGGGCGTGCGGGTGGTGATCCCTGCTCGGACATACCGAACATAGTAGGCCACAAAACCTTTTACTAAAACGTTTTGTGTTGTATGGTCGCTGCCTGTTACGCCCAGGGCCTGCACAAATGGCCTCAAAGGGTCCACTCCCCGGCAGTTCGGAGAACGAGATGCGCATATACGCGAAGGCGATCTTCGCCGCCTCGCTGAGCCTGGGGCTCGCCGCGTGTGGCGGCGGCGCCGACCCGGCCGGCCCGAAGACGGCCGGTCAGAAGCTCGACGACCTCCTGGTGATCACCCCGGCCGCACAGCGGGATCTCGACAAGGCGACCTGGAACCTGCCCTTCGGCGAGCCCGCGTCACTTGATCCGATCAAGGCGTTCAACTACCCGGAGAACACGGTCGTCGCGAACCTCTGCGAGGGGTTGATGCGGCTGGACCCCGACTACTCCATGAAGCCCAACCTGGCGGAGAAGGTCGAGACCTCCGACCAGAAGACCTGGGTTTACACCCTGCGGGACGGTGTGCGGTTCTGGGACGGTGAGCCGATGACCGCCGACGACGTGGTGTTCAGCCTCCGCCGTCACCTCGACCCGAAGGAGGGCAGCTACTGGGCCTCCGACCAGATCACCGGCAACATCGCGAGCATCGAGAAGACCGGCGACAGGCAGGTCACGATCACGCTGAAGAAGCCGGACGCCACGCTCAACTCGTACATGGCCACCCCGATCGGCGTGGTCGTCGAGCGCAAGCAGCGTGCCGAGGCGGGCGCGAAGTACGGCACGCCCGAAGGGTCGGTCATGTGCACCGGGCCCTTCACACTCTCGTCCTGGGAGAAGGGCTCCAAGATCACGATGCTGCGCAACGACGCCTACTGGGACGCGTCGCGGCGGGCCAAGACCAAGCAGATCGACCTGCAGTTCATCGTCGACCCGGGCGCGATCGCGAGCGCCCTGCAGACGAACGCCATCGACGGCTCGTACGACGTCCCCCTCGGCGCGGTCGACCAGCTCTCCAACGCCGGCGACGGCACGCTGTACTTCGGCAAGTCGCTCCAGCTGGTCGGCGTCATCAGCACCGGTGACGGGGCCCTCGGCAACCCGGCCGTGCGGCGGGCGCTGGCCCTCGCCACCGACCGTGAGGCCATCGCGCAGACCGTGTTCGCCGGAACCGCCCAGGTGCCGCGCTCGCTGGTGCCGCGAGGCGGCTGGACGTACGGCGACGAGGTGTTCGGAAAGGCGTACGACGCCCTGCCGGACACGAAGAAGAGCCTCGACGAGGCGAAGAAGCTCCTCTCGGGGGTCGACGTCGGCAGCGCGCCGATCACCATCGCCTACCCCAGCGAGCGCCAGTTCTACGCCGACATCCTGTCGGAGATGTCCAACGCCGCCCGCGAGCTGGGCCTCACCGTCCAGCCCAAGGGAGTCCCGAGCGCGCAGTACGGAGCCTTCTTCTCCGACCCCAAGGCCCGCGCCGGTTACGACGGGTTCATGACGACGAACTACATGGACATCCCCGACCCGCTCGCCTTCCTGCGCACGATCGCCGCCAAGGGCGGATCGCAGAACTTCAACGGCTACGACGACCCGCAGGCCCAGAGCCTCATCGCGGAGGCGGCCGGAACGCTGGACGAGGCGAAGCGGGCGACGCTCGTCACCGAGCTCCAGGCGAAGGTCATGGAGCAGATGCCGTGGATCCCGATCGCCGCGCCGTCGGTCCGGCTGTTCCTCAACAAGCGGGTGACCGGTGTGCCGGCCTCGTTCGTCTACCTCTACTACCCCTGGGCCGCCGACCTCGGCGCGGCGTGACCATGACGGACCCGGGGCGCGGTGACGCGCCCCTCACCTCCTGATCGGAGGCAATGTGCTGCGCTTCGTTATCCGGCGGCTCGGTGCGCTGGCCGCCACCCTCCTCATCTCAAGTTTCCTCATCTTCGCGGCGATGTACGCCGCCCCGGGCACGCCCGAGAGCTTCCTCGTCCAGGGCCGGACCGTCAGCCCCGAGGTCCTCGCGTCGATCCGGGCGCAGTACGGCCTGGACGATCCCTTCCTGCTCCGTTACTGGAACTGGCTGAGCGGCGTGCTCACCGGGGATCTCGGCGAGTCCCTCACGACCCGCCAGGACGTCGCGTCGCTGCTGCTGTCCCGGATCCCGACGACCCTGTGGCTGACGCTGTACGCCGCCGTCATCATCGTGGTGTTCGGCGTCCTCGCGGGGGCGATCGCCGGTCTGAGGGGCGGAGCCTTCGACACCGCCGTCCTGCTCGGATCGAGCGTCGGATTCGCGATCCCCACGTTCTTCGCGGCCGTCCTGCTCATGAGCATGTTCTCCGTGACGCTGGGCTGGTTCCCCGTCTTCGGAGCCGGCGCCGGGTTCGCCGACCGCATGGCGCATCTGACGCTACCCGCCGTGGCGCTCGCGCTCCCGGCGGCCGCCGTGGTCGCCCGGATCACGCGCACCGCCGTCGTGGAGGAACGCGGAGCGGAGCACGTCTCCGTCGCCCTGGCGCGCGGCGTGCCCTGGCGCGTCGTGGCGCGCCGGCACATCGTCCGCAACGCGATGCTGCCCGTGACGACGATCGTCGGGGTGAACATCGCCGCACTCGTCGCCGGCGCGGCGGTCGTCGAGCACGCCTTCACCCTCGACGGCATCGGCGCCATGCTCATCAATTCCGTGCAGCAGAAGGACTTCGCCGTGGTGCAGGCCATCGCGCTCGTCCTGGTCGCGGTGTTCGGAGTGGTCAACCTGGTGATCGACGTCCTCTACGCGGTGATCGACCCGCGTGTTCAGTTCGGAGGTGAGAGCGCGTGAGCGCGGAGACCCTCGCCCGTCCGGCGGCCCGCCGGCGCGGCGGCGACCTGGCCGAACGGCTCGGCCCGCTCGGCATCGCCGCCGCCGTGGTCATCGCCCTGATCACGCTGGCCGCGCTGTGCGCACCTCTGCTCACGTCCCACGATCCGGCCGTGGGCAGCGTCATCGAGCGCTATCAGAGTCCCGGCGCCGAACACCTGCTCGGCACCGATCAGTCGGGCCGGGACCTGCTCGCCCGGCTCCTGTACGGCGCGCGGACCAGCCTGCTCGGCGCCGCCGTCGTGGTCCTGCTCGCCGGCGGGGGCGCCACCCTGCTGGCGCTCGTCGCCGCCTGGTTCGGCCGGCACGTCGACGCGTTCCTCGGTCGCGTCCTCGACCTGCTCTTCGCCTTCCCGAACCTGCTGCTGGCGATCCTCGCCGTCGCGGTGTTCGGGACCGGGCTCGCGCAGGTCACGATCGCGCTCGCGATCGCGTACGTGCCCTACAGCGCCCGCGTGCTGCGCAGCGTCGCGCTGCGTGAGAGGCGGCTCGCCTACGTCCAGGCGGCCGAGCTCCAGGGGTTGTCGGGGGCGGTCGTCAGCCTGCGGCACATCCTGCCCAACATCGCGCCGCAGATCCTCACCGGGGCCGCCATCAACTTCGGGTACGCGATGATCGACCTCGCCGCGCTGTCGTTCCTGGGCCTCGGCGTCCAGCCGCCGACCGCCGACTGGGGACTGATGGTGTCTCAGGGGAAGGACTCCCTGCTCCAGGGCCACCCCCAGCAGAGCATGTACGCCGGCGTGTGCATCGTCGTCGCGGTCGCCGCGTTCAGCGTCATCGGCGAACGGCTCGGCGGCCGGAAGGCGGGTGGCCGCGCGTGAACGTCCTCGAACTCGACGATGTCCGCCTCGACCTGCCGTCGAAGCGCGGGGACCGGGCGCTCCTGCGGGGCGTCTCCCTGTCCCTCGCGCCCGGCGAGGCCCTCGGTCTCGTCGGTGAATCCGGGTCGGGCAAGTCCATGACGCTGCGCACCGTCCTGCGCACCGAGCCTCCGGGAGCTCGCGTGACGGGCCGGGTGCTGCTCGACGGTGCGGATGTGCGGGGGCTCGATGCCGCCGCCCTACGCCGGGTACGCGCCAACGACGTGACCATGATCAGCCAGAACCCCAGGGCCGCGTTGAACCCGGTGCTCCGCGTCTCGCAGTTCCTCGTCGAAGGGCTCTGCGACGCGCGCGGGGAGAGCCGGGACGCGGCCACCCGCCGGGCGCGTGACCTGCTCGCGCGGGTCGGGATCGCCGACGTGGACCGCTGCATGGGGTCCTACCCGCACCAGCTGTCCGGCGGGATGCTGCAGCGGGTCGTCATCGCCGCCGCGGTGGCGAGCTCCCCGCGGCTGCTGCTGGCGGACGAGCCCACCACGGCACTCGACGTGACCACGCAGTCGGAGGTCATGGCCATCCTCGACGGGCAACGCCGAGAGCACGGGATGGCGATGCTCTTCGTCACCCACGACCTCGAACTGGCCTCGGCCGTGTGCGACCGGATCGCGGTGCTGTACGCCGGGGAGATCGTCGAGATCGCGACGCCCGCGCAGCTCCACGCGGCGCCGAGACATCCGTACACGCGCCTGCTGCTCGACTCCCGGCCCAGCATCACCGCGAGGGCCTCGGAGCTTCCCGTCATCCCTGGCCGGCCCATCGCCGCGTACGAGGTCGAGGGAGGCTGCGCCTTCGCGGCCCGCTGCCCGTGGGCGGCGCCTCGCTGCGAGCGGGATGAGCCCGCGCTGGTCCACCACGCCGGCCGTGCCACCCGCTGCCTGCGCAGTGACGAGCTGGCCGACGAGCTGGCCGGTGAGACGCCCGGTGAGACGTCCGGTGAGACGACCGGCGAACCGGTCCGGGACAGGGAAACGGAGGCGACGACGTGAGCACGACCGGCGGGAACGTCATCGAGATCAGCGGGCTGCGCAAGGAGTTCGCCGTCGGCCGGGGCCGTCGGCGCCGCACGGTACGCGCGCTCGACGACGTCAGCCTGAGCGTCGCCGACGGAAGCTGCCTCGCGGTGGTGGGGGAGTCGGGATCGGGCAAGACGACCCTCGCGCGGGTCCTGGTCGGTCTCGAACGAGCGGACGCCGGAGACGTCGTCCTCGCCGGGCGCCCGGTGGCGCAGCGGCCGCGCCGGGCGGAGCGGCGATCCCGCGCCCGGGACATCCAGATGGTCTTCCAGGATCCGAACGGGTCGCTGAACCGCCGCCGCACGGTCGAGGCGGCGATCAGAGAGGTGCTGGCGGCCCATCACCGGGTCACCGGCGCGGACGCGCGCCGCCGGGTCGACGAACTGCTCGACCAGGTCGGGCTGCGACCCGCGCACGCCCGGGCGCTGCCCGGCGAGCTCAGCGGCGGGCAGCAGCAACGGGTCGCGATCGCGCGGGCGCTCGCCGCCGAACCACGCGTCCTCGTGCTGGACGAGGCCGTCGCCGCGCTGGACGTCTCGGTGCAGGCGCAGGTCCTGAACCTGCTGGCCGAGATCCGGCGGGCCCGGCGGCTCACGTACCTGTTCATCACCCATGACCTGTCCGTCGTCCGGCAGGTGAGCGAGGAGGTCGTCGTCATGCGACAGGGCCGGATCGTCGAGCGTGGAAGCACATCCGAGGTGCTCGACCATCCACGGCACCCGTACACCGTGCTGCTTCGCGACAGCGCGCCGCGACCGGGATGGCGGCCGCGGCTTTCCAACGGCAGCGACCTCGCGGAGGTGGAGACGTGAGTCTCCCTGCCACACACGATGACCACGGACAGGAGGATGGTGCACCAGTGAGCCCCCGTACGCATCTGCGGGTGGAGGGAACCGATCCGAGGCGGCGCGGCCACGACCGCGGCCGCCGGACCGGTGCCGAGATCGCGCGGACGTGGCGCACGTACTCCGAGCTCTTCGAGGTCGCTGCGGCGGCCCGGGGCGTGACGCTCGACGTCCCCGCGCTCGCCCTGCGATGCCTCGCCGCGACGAGCGCCTGGTCGCCCGAGCTGGCCGAGGAGATCGAGGGAGTCGCCGAAGGGGCGGGCGTGCCGTTGTGGGTGGTCGCCGCGCTCAACGCGCGTACGGAGATCCTCGCCGTGGCGGGCACGCCCCGCGGGGGCGAGTGCTCCACCGTGGTCCGCACCGGCCCACGCGCCCTGGGCGGTCAGACGTGGGACTGGCACGAGGAACTGGCCGACGGATGGCACGTCCAGTCGGTGCGCGGCGACACGGTGAGCTTCACCGGCATCACCGAGCACGGCATACTCGCGAAGATCGGCGTGAACGAGGCCGGGGTCGGAGTGTTGTTCAACATTCTCGGCCACATGGACGACGGCGCGGACGGCGTACCGGTCCACCTCGTCGCGCGCAGGGTGCTGGGCGGCGCGGAGTCGTTCGCCGACGCGATCGACATCCTGAGCGGGGCCCCGGTGTCCGCCTCCACCGTCGTGACCGTCGTGACCGCGGACCGGGCGGCGTGCGTCGAACTCAGCCCCGCCGGCGTGGCGGTGATCCCGCCGGACGAGACCGGCCGGCTCGTGCACACCAACCACTTCATCGACCCGGCACTCGCCGCGGGCGAGTTCCGCGGACGGGCCGAACCCGAGACGTATGACCGGGCGCGCCTGCTGAATGAAAGGCTGCGGGACGGCCACCGCCTCGACGACGCCGACGACATCGCCGCGCTGCTCACCGCCCATCACGGCGACGGCGCCGAGGTCTGCTGCCATCCGCCGGTCGACGCGAAGCTCGGCGCGCGGTGGGCGACACTGGCCACGATCGCGGTCGATCCCGAGGCCGGCCGGCTCATGCTGCACGACGGAGGCCCGTGCACGGCCCGGCCGTCGACCTGGACGACGATCAGCGCACGCTGATCCTCGGACCGCGGGAGCGCGGCACGACCAGCCCCGTCCCGTACGCGGTGGCGACGGCCTGTGTCGTGTCGCGCGGGCCGAGCGCAGCCGCGGCGGCCGAGCAGATAACCGTCGATCAGGCGGCGCGGGTATCGCACCCGGGCGGCGATACCCGCTTCCGTATCGATCGATTCCTCGTATCGATATTGGACACGCGTGGTCGATCTCTGCTCTGCTTCCCCGGATGAGATTTCAATTCCGACGGGATATCCCGCTGCAGTCCCGGCTGGGTGTCGCGGTGATGACGATGTCCTGTCTGCTCGCGTCCGCCTGCGGAACGAGCGCGACCGTCACCCCGACGGGTGCCGCGCCCCCCGCTGCCCGGACCAGCGGCGCGGTTCCCGCCCAGACCACCCCGCCCCCCGTTGCCCAGGACGGCAGTGCGGTTCCCATCCGGATCACCCCGGACGCCGATCTCCGGCGCAAGCTTCGAGCACTCGAAGCGTCGTACAAGGGACGCGTCGGAGCGGTGGCGATCGACCTGGGCACGGGCAAGGCCGTCGGCTACCGGGCGAACGAGCGCTTCCCCTTCAACTCCATGTTCAAGGCGTACGCGTGCGCCGCGGTCCTCCGCAAGGCGCGCGACACCGACCCCGGCCTCCTCGGCCGGGTACAGCGCTGGAAGCCCAGCGAGGTGCTGCCGAACTCGGCGGAGACCAGGGAGCACACCGGCACCGGCATGACCCTCGCGCAGCTCTGCCGCGCGGCGGTCACCAAGAGCGACGGCCTCGCCGGCAACCTGCTGCTGAAGCAGATCGGCGGTCCCGCGGGGCTGACCGAGTACTTCCGCTCCCTGGGCGACCCGGAGAGCCGGCTCGATCGCTACGAGCCCCACCTCACCAGGTGGAAGCCCGGCGAGAAGCGCGACACCTCCACCCCCGCGGCCGCCGCGGGCAGCCTGTCCCGACTCACCGTGGGCGACGCGCTCGACGCCAGGGACAGGAAGCGGCTGATCGGCTGGCTCCGCGGCGCCGTCACCGGTTATGAGCGGATCCGGGCCGGCCTCCCCAAGGACTGGACGATCGGCGACAAGACCGGCACCGGCGGCTCGGGGAACTACGGGACCGCGAACGACATCGCCATCGCCTGGCCACCCCGATCCTCCGCGCCGATCATCATCTCGATCTTCACCAACCGGAGCACCAACGGCGTCGCCGCCGACGAGAAGGTGATCGCGTCCACCGCCACCGCACTGGCCCGGGCCCTCGGCCGGCTCTGACCCCCGCCGAGGGCGTGGGCGCGCCGCTCCGCGTGGCCGCCGCCATGTGGACGGTTGAGATACGGACCTTGGGTGAGGTGACACTCGGCCCCACCCGTGACGACGAAGGAGCCCGGCATCCAGCCGGGCTCCTTTTCGCGCTGCCGTGCCGTTCACCGCTTCCGGGGGCGCCTTCGCGGCCGGGAGCACGCCGTCATCGGGGCTTTCGCCGAGGTTGCAGCAGGCGGACGAGGAGGCCGGAGCCATTGCCCCGGTTCGTGGAAGACCACGACGAGGTCGCCCGGCGTCACCTTGGGATCGCGATACCACAGATCCTGCGAGAAGGACGCGGTGACCAGGCTCGTGTCGAGCACCCTGACCCCGGCGCCCGCTGTACCTGCTGAAGCCGGACATGCTCGTGTCAGGGGACAAGGGCTTCGACGTTGGCGGCATGGGCGGCCGGCAAAGGTGGCGGTCACGGTGATGCCGTCGGTGTCAGCCTTTCTTCGGGGGTTCGTGGCCGCTGTCCTGTCCGGCGACTCCGGGCCGGGTGAGCCGTTCGGCTATGACGATCTGGTCGTACAGGTGTTCGCTGACCCCCGACCTGAGGGCGGCGTCCCTGAGCGTGAGGTCCTCATCCAGCGCGCGATGGGCGATCCGTGCGGCCTTGTCGTAGCCGACGACCGGACTGAGCGCGGTCACCATCATGATGGACCTGTCGATGTTGTCCTTGAGCTTCGCGGTGTCGAGCCGGACACCTTCGACGAGGTAGGTGCGGAAGTGGTCGATCATGTCCGACAGGATCCGCACCGAATGCAGGACATTGTCGATGATGATCGGGCGGAAGGCGTTGAGCTCGAAGTTGCCCTCGGCTCCGGCCAACGAGACCGCGGTGTCGTTTCCCATGACCTGAACGGCGACCATCAGCATCGCTTCGGCCTGGGTGGGGTTGACCTTGCCCGGCATGATCGACGATCCCGGCTCGTTGGCGGGCAGGATCAGCTCGTGCAGGCCGGTGCGCGGCCCCGACCCCAGCCAGCGCATGTCGTTGGCGAACTTGAACAGCGGCACCGCCAGCGCGCGTACGGCCGCCGACGCGCGAACCAGAGCGTCGCAGGAGGCCTGGGCGGCGAACTTGTTGGCCGCGCTGACAAACGGGCGCCCGGTGAGGTCGGCTATCCGCGCGGCGACCTCATCCCCGAAGCCGGGAGGCGCGTTCAGGCCGGTACCCACCGCCGTTCCGCCGATCGCCAACCGGTACAGTCCGGGCAGCGTACCGCTGAGATGATCGATCGCGTCGGCGAGCTGGGCGGCATATCCCGACCATTCCTGACCGACGGTGAGCGGGGTGGCGTCTTCGAGATGGGTACGGCCGATCTTGACCACATTCTCCCACTCACGGCTCTTGGTCTCGGCGGCATCGCGTAACCGGCCCGACGCCGCCAGCAGCCGCGTCTCGATCATCTGGACGGCGGCGATGTGCATGGCTGTGACGAAGGTGTCGTTGGACGACTGCCCCATGTTGACGTGGTCGTTAGGGTGCACCGGGTGCTTGCTGCCGAGCTCGCCTCCGACAAGCTGGATCGCCCGGTTGGAGATCACCTCGTTGACGTTCATGTTCGACTGCGTCCCCGAGCCGGTCTGCCAGACGTACAGGGGGAACTCCGCGTCGAGGTCGCCGCGGATCACCTCGTCGGCGACGCGCGCGATGAGGTCGGCCTTCCACCGGGGCAGCCGACCGGCCGCGCCATTGACGATCGCCGCGGCCTTCTTGATGTAGCCGTACGCGTGGTAGACCTCCTTCGGCATGCGGTCATCCCCGATGTCGAAGTGGATCAGCGAGCGCTGGGTCTGCGCGCCCCAGTAGTGGTCGGCCGGCACCTCGATCTCGCCGATGGAGTCGGTCTCGGTGCGGGTGCCGGAGCCCGTGAGCCCGATGGGCACGTCCCGGACGGGCGGCCCTGCGCCGGCGCGTCGATCGTCCGCGGTCACGGCTACCGCCCCCTGACCCGCCTGTACACCGGCTGCCACATCGCGTCCTGAACCTGCTGGACCGGGTCCTTGAGATCGGCGCGGGCCAGGTTCTCCCTCGCGGCCTGCTCGGCGACCGCGACCGCGACGGTCGCCGACACCTCCCGCAGGTTCTCCACCTGAGGCAGCAGCGACGCGCCCGGAGCCGCCACATCCACCATGCCGCCCACGGCCTCGGCCGCCGCCTGGAGCATGCCGTCGCTGACCCGCCGCGCGCGGGACACGATCGTTCCCAGCCCCAATCCCGGGTACAGCAGCGCGTTGTTGGCCTGCGCGATCGCGTAGGTCATCCGGCCATAGGTGATCGGGTTGACCGGGATGCCGGTGGCGATCAGGGCACGGCCGTCGGTCCAGCGCAACAGGTCAGCGGGCATCGCCTCGATCCGCTCCGTGGGATTGGAGATCGGGAAGATGACGGGCCGGTCGACGCCCGCCGCCATCGCGCGCACGATCTGCTCGGTGAAGGCGCCGTGCGCGGTCGAGGTGCCGAGCAGCATCGTCGGTCTGACCCGCTCGACCACCTCCGGCAGGCCAATGCCACCGTCCCGCTTCCAGCCGCGCACCTCCTCGGCGGGCCTGGCGTACGGCGCCTGGAAGTCCCGCAGGCCGGTCATGTCGTCGAGGAGCAGGCCCTGTTTGTCGACGGGCCAGATGCGCCGGGTCGCGGCGTCCGGATCCAGGCCATCCCGCACCATCGCCGACCGCAGTTGGTCGGCGATCCCGATGCCCGCGGTGCCTGCGCCGAAGACGATGATCCGCTGCTCGCGCATCGGCGTCCCGGACACCTGGACGGCGCCCAGCATGGCGGCCAGCACGATCGCGCCGGTCCCCTGCATGTCGTCGTTGAAGGTGGGGATGCGGCCGGTGTACTTCTCCAGGATCCGCCGGCCGTTGGACGGGCCGAAGTCCTCCCAGTGCAGCAGGGCGCCCGGGAACATCCGGGTGACGGTGGTGACGTACGCGTCGATGAAGTCGTCGTAGCGTTGCCCGCGTACCCGCGCGTGCCGGTTGCCGACATAGCCGGGATCGTTCAGCAGGCCCTCGTTGTCCGTGCCGACGTCGAGCGCCACCGGGACGGCGCGTGCCGGGTCGATCCCGGCCGCGGCGGTGTAGACGGCGAGCTTGCCGGCCGTGATCCCGGCGCCACCGCCGACTCCCCAGTCTCCGATGCCCAGGATCTCCTCGGCGTCGGAGGCCACCACCAGATCCACGTCGTCCGGGCCCAGCCCGAGGTCGGTGAAGGCGCGCTCGACGCCGTCCACGTCGTCGACGGACAGGTAGACGCCCCGGGGTCGCCGGTATTCGTGGTTGTAGTTCTTGATGGCCTGCGCGACCGTGGGGTCGTAGACGATCGGCAGCATGTCCCGCAGGTGATCGGAAAGCACCCGGTAGTACAACACCTCGTTGCGGTCGCGCAGGGCCTCCAGGTAGATGTTCTTCAGCAGGTCGCTCGCCTGTGCCCGGTATTGGGCGTACACCCGGCGCGCCTGCTGGTCGATCGTCTCCACGGCCGACGGGAGCAGACCGTGCAGCTCGAGTTCGTCGCGTTCCTCGACGGTGAACGCGGTCCCCTTGTTCAGCAGGGGCTCTCGCAGCACCTCGAGGCCACGTGCGGAGGTGAGGTACCCCTCGTCCGTCTCTTCGAAGATCCGGTTGGCACCGGTCGGCCGCTGGTTCTTATCGGTTTGCATTCCGCCTCCGGCGTTTCACATCCACCCGCCGCTCGCAAGGGGCGTGTCGCTCGCCTGTCCATCTGCCCCTGCCCGCAGGAAACGCCAGCCGCGCCAAGCCCGCCCTAAGCCTGCCTAAGGCTTGATTTGTCACCCCTGGAGAGGCGTGACGACACCCGCGGGCGCGCTCCAGCGGTGAGTGGCAGGCGGCGCGGTCGCTCCTTCACTTCGCCCTGTGGACCCCGAAGCCGCCGCCGACGGATCCCATGATGTGATCTACATCGTAAAGGCGTCGGCCTGAGCCGATCGTCGAATGCCGTTCCTCCGGGCGGCCTCACGGGCCTGGGAGGCCGGCGGCCCTGGTGGAGAGGGCCGCGTTACCGCCAAGAGAAAGTACGTTGCCTGCTTTCGGGGCCGTCACCTGGGGGCGACGCGAACGGGCAGCGCGCGCGGCCCGCGGACCTGGCCGGTGGACCACGCCACGGCCGCCGGATCGGCGAGGCTGAACTCCGGAATCCGCTCCAGCCACACCTCCAGGGCGACCCGCAACTCCATGCGCGCGAGGTGCGAGCCCACGCAGCGGTGGATGCCCAGACCGAACGCGGCGTGCCGGTTGACCTCGCGATCGATGACGACCTCGTCCGCTCGCTCGAACTGCGCCGGGTCTCTGTTGGCGGCCGGGAACGACAGCAGGACCCAGTCGTCGGCTTTCATGCCGACGCCGTGCCAGTGCATGTCGTCCTTCACCAGCCGCGCCATCGTGACCGGCGCGTAGGCGCGGAGGAACTCCTCCATCGCGGTCGGCAGCAGCGCCGGGTCGGCGATCAGGCGCCCGCGGTCGGCCGGAGTCTTCGCGAGGTGCCACAACGACGCGCCGATCGCGCTCCATGTCGTGTCGATGCCGGCGATGAGCAGCAGGGCCATCGTCCCCGCCACATGGGAGGGGGCGAGCTTCTGCCCGTACAGCTCGGCGTTGACGAGGTAGGTCGTCAGGTCCTCGCGCGGGTGGTCGACGTGGTCGCGGATCTGTTCCTGGAGATACTCGAACAGCTGCTCCATCCGGGCCAGTCGCTGCTCCGGCGGCAGGTTGACGCCCTCGAGCGCGTTCTCGATGAACTCGCGGAAGCGCGGCCCGTCATCGGGCGGGAAGCCGAGCATGTCGGCGATGACCCGCACCGGGATGTGCTGGGCGTAGTCGCGGGCGGCGTCGACGACGTCCTGCCCCTCGAAGGTGTCGATGAGTGAGTGGCAGAATGCTCTGGTCGCCTGCTCCCGTCCGGCGACCGCGCTCTTGGTGAACGCGGGCAGCAGCAGCCTGCGCGCGTCACGGTGGAACGGCGGGTCGGAGGAGATCGGCGGCGTGCCGCCCACCGGCGCCAGCTCCCGAGGCGGCCGGAAGTTGCTCATGATGATCGACCGCGAGGAGAAACGTTCGGTGTCGTAGGCGATCTCGGCGACATCCTCATAGCGGGTGGGCAACCAGCCTCCGCCGAACCGACCGGTGCGCGCGATCGGGCAGCGCTGCCGCAGCTCGTCCTGGATGCGGTACGGATCGGCAGCCCACTCGGCCTCCAGGTGGGAGAAGTCGGTCGCCCAGTCCGAGACGGGCCCCGTGATGATCTCGTTGCGCGTGCCGAGAGGCAGGTCTGCCCGCGCCTGCCTGAAGTCCTCTGCGAAGCGGTCGTCGGCGGTCACGTCAGGCCTCCTGGAGAAGGGCTATCGCTCGTTCGGGGCAGTTGGACACGGCTCGCCGGGCGTCGTGCCCCTGGTCCGGCGGCACGACGCCGTCCACGAGCACCTGCCCATAGCCCTCCTCGTCCTCGGCGAACAGTTCCGGGGCGAGGTCGTAGCAGCGGCCGTGCCCCTGGCAGCGTTCAGGGTCGATCTGGACTCTCACTGGGGTGCTCCGTTCTGGGAGGGGGTGCGAGTGCGGTCACGAGGCGGCCCAGCAGCGCGGTCCACTCCTGGTCGCCGACCGCGTGCAGGTCAGGTGTGACGAGCGCGCTGCCGATCGCGAGCAGCAGGCAGAAGTGGGCCAGCGCGTCGGGCGACAGCGCGGGGTCCAGCTCGCCGCCCGCCTGGGCGACCGCGACCAGCGCCTCGACGATGAGGTGGCCGCGGGGGTCGCTGCGGCGGTGACGCCCGCGATACGCCCCATGCGCGAATTAAAAGATCATTCATTTGATTCGTCAAGAGCGTGATTGTGGCGGGGAACGTTGTCCGGCGTCCTTCCACCTGGTGGCCGGGCGCCACAAGTGCCACCGGATGTGTCAGCCGTAGCCTCGATACCCGCCAGACTTTCGGCCTCGGCACCGGTCTGTCGCGGGGCTTCGTGGATCGCTCGGCGGATGGCGGCGGCGGTGAGTCCCGCCTGCCGGGCTGTCGCGCCCATGCCCTCCCGCAGCACGTCCAACACGGTGAGCGCGGACTCGGCAGCGGCGCCCATCCAGCTCAGGTAGTTGAGTTCGTGCTCTGGCCGGTCCACGACATCGATCTGTTCCAGCAACACCTGAACGGCGGTCTGGGCATCATGGGTGACCTCCCACAGGGTCCACGCCACCTTTGAACGGATTCCCGCCGTCTCACCGCCTTCGTCCAGCAGTGCACGTAGCGCCGGCTCGGCCCGCCCGGCGCGGGGGCCCAGACGGCAGAGGTCGTCACAGGCCATGGCATCAGTGAAGGTGCTCACCCGTACCCCGGGCTCGGGTGAGCGGGCCGGGTTGTCGGCGATGACGCCGAGCAGCAACGTCACGATGTGGTCGGTGGGGTGACCGATGGCCTTCAGGGCGCTGATGGCCCACAGCCGCTGGTGCAGCGAGGGGCCGGTCGCCACGGAACGCAGGGCCTCGACCGTCGCAGGCTCGGCCGCCGGCGCACCGAGCCTGCCGATGGCCATGCACAGACGCATGACGTTCTGATCCCAGGACTCGTGGCTGTGCGTCGTCGTGATCATCGCGGTCAGCTCCGGCAGGGCGGCCCGCACCGGCTCGCCCCACGTGGTGATCGCATTGAGCAGGCGGCGCAGCTCGAACTGGTCGATCCCCTTCACCAGCCGTGCCCGTACGGCGGGCATCAACGCCTCAGCGAACGGAGCGGCGCCGGACAGCAGCTTCTCCGCCGCCTCGTCGATGGGCAGGGCGAGCATCCGCCGCAAGCCAGGCACGCATCGCTCGTCGCCGCACTCCACGAGTACGTCGAGCGCGACGGCGGACAGGTTCGGATCGGACAGCGCCGCGGCCACCCGGTCGACGTAACCGGCGGCGGCCGGGCCGTCCGAATCACGGATCCAGGCCCCGATGTTTCCGAGCGCCGCCTTCCGCAGCGTGGGGTCGGGGTGCGTGAGCAGGTCTGCGACCTGTCGTCCGAGCGGTCCGGCCAGCGGGTGCTGAGGGTGCACACCCTTGATCGCCTTCCAGCAGCAGCTGCCGGCCCACTCGTTCGAGCATTCACCGCTTCGGAGCAGGTCGAGCATTCGGGCCGCCCAGCGGGTCTCCGCGTCCGGGATCCATCGGAGCAGGTCGCTCACGGCGTGGAAGGTGGAGTTCCACTCCGGCTCCGCCCAGGCGAGCTCGCACAGGGGTTCTTCGACCTCGTCCCTGACGAAGAGGGTCAGCGCATCGATGGTCTGATCATCGAGGTCGCCGCCGGAGGTGACGTCCTTGTCGTTTCCGAACCACTCCTTGCGCTGCAGCACCAGCCCGAACGCGGCGCCGAAACGTGTCACGGCCGGATGCGCGGCGGCGGTCAGCGCCCGCAGGAACGCGTGCTCGCCCGGGTGGCGGGCCAGCGCGACCAGGAGGCCGACCTTCGCGGCCGGGTCGGACTCGGTGTCGAGCCGCGCCCGCAGCGCCGCGGCCAGCTCCTCCTCCCCGTCCATATACGCCAGGACGAAGGTCACGATGCGCCGCATCTCGGGATCGGGGTGGTCGAGGCGGGCCAGCAGCGCGGGAACTCCGGCGTCCGCCGCGGCCTGCACCCGTTCGGCCCAGTCCTCCCTGATGGTGTCCGGAAGGTCGCTCGGCACGTACGCCATGCCGAGGTCGTCGGTGAGCGCGTCGATCGCCTCCGCTGTCCTCGAACCCGCTTCGTACGTCATCGAGCCGAAGTGCTTGACGATGTCCTGCCAGTCGAAGTAGCTCATCGAATCGCTTCACTCATCTTGATCTCTCCCACGCGTCCCGGCCCCGCTCACGATGTGATCGGTGGTGGATCATGAATAGGGGAGATCACTTACGGCACTCTTGCAACCACCCGCCAAGGTGCTTTTTCCGCCCGGCCTGTTCTTCGACGGCGAGGGTCACGTCGTGTCGCGGACCACCAGGCGAGTGGGAACGACGACGAGGGGGGTGTGGCGGCCGTCGAGGCGGGACAGGAGCAGGCGGGCCAGCGCCAGGGCCTGGTCCGCGGTGGGCACCCGGATGGTGGTGAGCGGCGGGGTCGTGCAGGAGGCGGCGTGGATGTCGTCGAACCCCACGATCGCCAGATCCTGGGGCACCCGCAGCCCCGCCTCACGTGCCGCCTCCAGCGCGCCGATCGCCAGCTCGTCGGAGGTGGCGAACACGGCGTCCAGGTCGGGATGGCCGGACAGGAGCTCGCGCGCCGCCGTGACGCCCGACCGCCTGTCCAGGCCGGCGAGCGCGATCGCCGGTCGCAGCCCGTCCTCGTGGAGCGTGGCCAGGTGCCCGGCGAGGCGGTCCTGTACGGCGACGAGGTCCATGGGCCCGCAGATCACGCCGATGCGGCGGCGCCCCCGGTCGAGGAGGTGCCGGGTCGCGGCCTTGGCGCCACCCGTGTTGTCCACCTCCACGTAGGGCACGAGGGAGGCGATGGCGGGCCGGCCGAGCAGCACGATCGGCACACCGGTACGCGCGAGCCGCTCGGCCAGCGTGTCAGGACCGTCCGGGGGGACGAGGACGACCCCGTCCACCTGCCTCGCCTCCACGTGCCTGATGATGCGCCGATGGCTCTCGGCCGTGTCGGCGAGCATCAGCGTGATCTGCTTGCCCGCCCCCTCCAGGACGCTGGTGACGTACTGGACGACGGCGGAGATCAGCGAGTCGCCGCCGTGCCGGGGGACGGACAGGACGAGCGCGACAGAGTCGGTCCGCCGGGTGACGAGGCTCCGCGCGGCGGCGTTGGGTACGTAGCCCAGCTCCTGGACGGCGCGCAACACGGCGGCGCGCGCCTCGGGGCTGACCGACGCCTCGCTGTTGACGACCCGCGAGACCGTGGCCCGGGAGACGCCCGCGCGGGCGGCGACGGTCTCCAGAGTGGGCCGCTTCGGCCGTTCGGCGCCGAGCCCGTTGCGCTTGATGACATCGCGGTACCACAGGGCGCTGTCCTTGAGCAGCCGCCGCTGCGTGGTGAAGTCGACGTGGACGATGCCGAACTTGCGCCGGTAGCCGTCCGCCCATTCGACGCAGTCGAGCAGCGACCACAGCAGGTAGCCGCGGACCCGGGCGCCCTCGTCGAGCGAGGTCCGCAGGGCGCGCAGGTGCTCCTCGACGAAACTCATCCGGTCGAGGTCGTGGATGCCGTCGCCGGCCACGACGTCGACGAAGTCGGCGCCGTTCTCGGTGATCATCAGTTCGGTCTCGGGATACTCCTCAGACAGGCGCCGCAGGACCAGGGAGAGGCCGCTCGGCATGATGGGCCAGCCCATCGCGGTGACGGCCGTGGGAACGCTGCAGAACAGGACGCCCTCGCTGCCCGGGAACGCCGGGTCGGCCGGGGTGCTGGGCTGGGCCCGCACCACGATGGGCGTGTAGTAGTTGACGCCGAGCAGGTCGATGGGCCGGCCGACGAGGTCGAGGTCTCCGTCGTGGATGTGGCCGAGCCCCGCGATCTTCTCGACCAGGGGCAGCAGGTCGGCGGGGTAGTGGCCACGCAGTACCGGCTCCAGGAACTGCCGGTTGTGCAGGGCGTCGATCCTCGCCACCGCCTCGGCGTCCTCCTCGGGGAGGTCGAGGGACATGTCACCGAGCTGCGCGGGAGTGAGAACGGGCGAGAGGTTCAGCACGACGCCGGCTCTGGCGGCGCCCTGCGCGCGCAGCGCCTCCAGGCCCAGCCCGTGCGCGAGCAGCATGTGGTGGGCGCTGACGAAGGCGTCGGCCGCCGACTGCCGGCCCGGGGCGTGCACTCCTGAGGCGTGGCCGAGGAAGGCGGCGACCCATGGCTCGTTGAACGTGAACCAGGTGTCCACGCGGTCGCCGATCCTGTCGTACACGAGGCCGGCGTACTCGGCGAAGTGGAGGGCCGTGTCACGGGAGGTCCACCCCCCGCGGTCCTGGAGCGCCTGTGGCAGGTCCCAGTGGTACAGGGTGGCGTAGGGGGCGATGCCCGCCCGCAGCAGTTCGTCAACGAGCCTGTCATAGAAGTCGAGCCCCGGGTTGTTGACCCGGCCGTGCCCCTCCGGGAGCACCCGCGACCAGCTCACCGAGAACCGGTAGGCGGCGATGCCCAGGTCCTGCATCAGCCGGACGTCTTCGCGATAGCGCACGTAGTGATCGCAGGCCGGGTCGCCGTACGCCTCGTCCGCGAATCTGTCCCAGATGGAGGGTCCCCGGCCGTCCTGGTCGGTGGCGCCCTCGATCTGGAACGCGGACGTGGACACTCCCCAGACGAAGTTCTCTGGGAACGAAGCGGTGCCCATCTATGCGAATCCCCCTATGTCTCAGTGAGCGCTCAGTCTGCCGCGTCGCACGTCGGCGCCGCCACTCAGGTGGAAGGAATCACGTCAGGTCGGCGTCGGAGGACGACCCCTCTCTCGTCGGCGTCGGCGTCGGCGCATGGGACGCCAGGTCGAGCAGCTCGTCGACGGACCATTGGTCGTAGGCGTGTTCGCCGTACTTCGCGGCGAGCACCCGCCCATCGCGGCCGATCAGGAAGTCGGCGGGAAGGCCGAGGCGGCCGCCATGAGGCCTGGCCGCCGGTCCGCGTTCCCGGCCGCGCAGGATCGCCCACGCGCTCAGCGTGACCGCGCGGACGATCGGACCCCACACACGGGGGTCGAGCAGCGAGCGGGGCGCCGACTCCACGCCGAACTCGACGTACAGCCGCTTGCCGGGATCGGCGATCAGGGGGAACGGCAGGTCGGCGGTGTGCTCGGCCAGTTCTTCGGCGGGCGAGTGGAAGACCACGACCTCGCGGACTCCGGCCGCCTCGATCTCGTCGTACCGCCGCACCACCGAGCGCAGGTGCAGGTTGCAGACCGGGCAACCCGCGAACCGCCGGAACTGCAGGTGGATCATCCGCTCGGGGTCGGGGATGGCGATCGGACGGCCGGAGACCGCGGTCAGCTCACGGGCGGGAAGTAAGGACCCGGGCTTCAGCACTGTTCGGGACGAACTCATCGGGCACCTCTCTTTTAGGTGTACGTCATACGCCTACGATCATAGGTGTATGCCGTACGCTTTCAAGCGTCATGCCACGCCCGCGTTCACTCACCCCTGCTCAGCTGGCCTCGGCCGCCCTCGCCGTCATCGACCGCGAGGGGCTCGCCGGCCTGTCGATGCGCGCGGTCGCCCAACAGGTCGGGATGAGCACCATGGCGCTCTACCGGTACATCGACGATCGGGAAGAACTCGAACAGCTCGTCATCGAGTCCGTCCTCGGCGCCGTCGACACCACGCCGCCCGCCACGGACGGGTCCTGGCAGGAGCGGATCGAGATCCTGGTCCACCGTGTGCGCGACAGCGTCGGCGCTCACCCAGGGGTCGTTCCGCTGATCATCACGCACCGGCACCGGTCCGCCGGCCTGATGCGCTGGTCGGAATCGGTGGTCGGCATCCTCACCGAAGCGGGCCTGGACGGCCGGAAGCGCGTCATCGCCCTGCGCTGCCTGCTCGCCTACGTCGTCGGGGCCATCCAGCTCGAACACCTCGGGTCCCTGGCGGGGCCCGGCACGGAGAGCATCGCCGGCCTGTCGCGAACCGAGTTCCCCCACCTGGCCGATACGGCGAGGCGGGCCCGCACCGTCGACGCGGACGAGGAGTTCCACGGGGGACTGGCCACCCTGTTGCGAGGTATGGAGACGTGACACCCGCGGCCTGATCCCTGTGCTCGAGCGCGTGGAGGCACCGGAGCGTCGGCTCGTCCAGCAGTACGTCGTCGGTGTCTTGGCAGAGGGTCACTGTCAGGCGTCGCCGTCGATGATGCGGCCCGTCGGCGGGTCCCCTTTCGGCACGTTGCGGCGTCCGTGGTGGCGATCGGGTGGATTCCGGCCCTCGGCGCCGGGGTGGCGGTTATGGGTATTTTGACATACCTATCTCCGTATACCTATATTTGCTGACATGCCCTCCTCCAGCCCCCTGCCGAGCCCGGACGACCGCGCCGCCCTTGTGTCCCTTGAGGTGGTGTCACAGCTGGGCGCCCTGCTTCCCCGCCTCCTGCGGGCCGTGGAGCGCCGGGTCCACATCGAGTTCCCCCATCCCGTGCTTCCCGAGGGGCAGCTCGCGTTGGTGCGGCTCGTGAAGGAGCGGCCGGGGATCACCGTGCGCGAGGCGGCCGACGAACTGCTGATGAAGCCCAACAACGTCAGCGCGATGGTGTCGCAGCTCGCCGGGCAGGGGCAGCTGGAGCGGGTCACCGATCCCGCCGACCGGCGCATCGTGCATCTGCACACCACGGAGGAGGCCGACCGGCGTTTCGCGATCGCGGAGGCCCTGACGTCGACGGTCCTCGGCGACGGTCTGAACGCCCTGAGCGCCGACGAGGTCGCGGCCATCGGGCGGGCACTGCCCGCCCTCACCGCCTTGCTCCGCCAGGTTCACCCCGCCACCGGATGACGCGTCCGGCGGCCGCCAGCTCGCAAGAGCCGTATCGAACGACAAGGAACCACCCCTTCATGACTTCTCCCTCCGTGGACCGTAAGATCGCTCCATCCACGGACGGCGTGGCTCCCGCCCGACCACCCGCGCGCCTGAACCCCTGGTTCACTCTCGCCGCCGTCTGCTTCGGGCTGTTCATGGTCAGCCTCGACGGCAGTGTGGTGTCCATCGCCAACCCGTACATCAGCGCAGATCTGCACGCGTCCCTGGCCCAGCTGCAATGGGTGACCAACGCCTACCTGCTGGCGCTCGCCGCCCTGCTGATCCTCGGCGGGAAGCTCGGGGACCGGTTCGGCCGCCGTACCTTCTTCCTCGTCGGCATGGCCGGCTTCGTCGTCTCGTCGGTCGCCATCGGCCTGATCGGTTCGATCGAGGGAGTCATCGCCCTCCGCGCGGTCCAGGGGCTCTTCGCCGCGCTGATGATGCCCAACACCCTGGGGCTGATGCGCGCCGTCTTCTCCCCGGCGAAGTTCGGAATGGCGGTCGGCATCTGGGCCATGGTGTCGTCCGTCTCCACCGCGCTGGGGCCGATCGTCGGCGGGCTGTTCGTGGAACACGTCAGCTGGGAGTGGGTCTTCTACATCAACGCGCCGATCGGCGTCGTCGGCCTCGTCTTCGGCCTGCGCGTGCTGCCCCGGAGCAGGCCGCACGGCGGCACGGAGCGATTCGACGTCGTGGGCGTGGTCCTGCTGGCGCTCGGCATGCTGATCCTGGTCTTCGGCGTGGTCAAGGGGGAGACCTGGGGCTGGGGCTCCGCCGCCACGCTCGGCTGCCTGGGACTCGGCATCCTCGTCCTGGCCGGATTCTGCCTCTTCGAGGCCCGGCGCCGGTACCCGCTGCTGCCCATGCGGCTGTTCCGGAATCCGTCCCTGACGGTCGGTACGGTGATCACGGCACTCAACTTCTTCGTGCTGCTCGGCGTGATCTTCCTGCTGATGCTCTATCTGCAGAACGTCCGCGGATACAGCGCCGTGATGACCGGTGTCTACACGCTCCCGCTCAGCCTCGCCTCCATCGTCGCGCCGCTGATCGGCGCCAAGCTCACCGAGCGCTTCGGCCCCCGGCTGACGATGCCGCTGGGCATGGCGCTGCAGGCCGGGGCCGCTTTCGCCCTGCTCGGGGTGGCGGTCGACTCGTCCTACCACTCCCTGTGGCCGGGGTTCGTCCTGCTGGGCCTGGGCGTCGGCATGGTCATGTCCGCCTCCTCCGAGGCCGTCGTCGGCAACGCCCCCATCAAGGACGCAGGCGTCGCGGGCGGCCTGCAGAGCACCGCACTGCAACTGGGCGGCGCGCTGGGCACCTCGGTCCTGGCGTCGCTTCTGGCGAGCAGGGCGGGCTCGGCCCTGTTCGGGGCACTCACCGACGCCGGTACACCCGCCGTCACGGCCCGCGAGCTGGAAGGGGCCGTGAGCGCCGTCGCCCAGGGTGTCGCCCCCGTCTCCTCGTCGATGCCGGCCACCCTGAAGGCGGCCGTCATCGAGGGGAGCAACCAGGCGTTCGTCCACGGCTTCCACGCCGCGCTGACCGTCACCGGTGTGCTGTGCGTCGCCGGCGCCCTCGCCGCGGTCCTGGGCGTACGGCGCGGCCAGGCGCCCGTCGACGTACCGGCCGCGCACTGACCGTGATCATGTGGTGCGGTGGCCCGCCGACGGCCGGGATGGCAGAGGGACGCGTTCACCTGAGCCGGTGCAGGAAAGCCTCGTCCTGCTCGCCGACGAAGGCCTCGAATCGCCGTCGGTCCCTACGCGGCACGGTGACCGTGCGATGGTGGGGATCTTCCGGCGACGGCGGTTCATCGCAGGCGTCCTTGACGAGGTCGCTACCGAGAAAGTACGTGATCTCCTCCAGGCGGCAGAGCCCTTCTTCGGTGAGGCGGATTCCACGGCGTGCGGTGTCGACGCCGATGAGGCCGAGTTCGAGCAGGGCGTTGAAGACGCGACCGTAGAGGGCGTCGATCGATACGCCGTAGCGCTCTTCGATCTCGAACAGGTCGCCGACCTCCAGGTTCGCCAGGCCGGAGATGATCGTGCGGCGCATCTGTTCGGTGCGGTCCAACCTGCCGAGACGCCAGATGGCCAGCCGGTTGCGACCGATTCGCTCCGCGTAGTCCCGGGGATCGCAGGCGTTGTGGTACCGCGCTCCCCAGTCCGGGCCGTCCAGATAGCCGGACGCCGAGATGCCGGCTCCTAGGGAACCGACCTGCTCGAACTCGTCGCTTCGCCGGTCCGACCGGCTCGACCGGCGCATGGAGGAGAAGGGACCCTCGACGTATCCCAACGCGCGCATCGTGTTACGCGCGAAGAGCCACATCTGGTCGCGTACCTCGGCGCTGTGGGAATCCCGCGGAAGGTGCCGGAGATTCCGCGAGCCCGGATCCGCCCCCCGTGTGACAGCGGGGAAGATATTCACGGCGCTGACCTGAGGAATATCGGCGATCAGCCGGATCGTATGGTCCAGGCTTTCGAACGTCTCGAAAGGCAGGCCGGCGGCCAGCGTGGTGACGATGGAATCGTGTCCTTCGTCGAGGCACGTATCGACCAGCCTGAGATAGGTGTCGAGTGACGACGGTGGCCGGCCGATGTGCTCGAGGGTCCGAGGATGTCCGCTGTGCAGGTCGAGCACCAGATCGGTGACTCCGAAATCCTTCAAGATTCCGAGTTTCTCGCGAATATCGTGGTCTTCGTGGTCTTCGGGATGGATCTCGATCGTGACTTTCGCCCCGGGCCTGACGGCGAGATGGTTCTTCACCCGGTTGAACAGCTTGGCCAGCAGGTTGTTTCGCGACGGAAGGCCGCCTCCGATCCGCAGCGCGAGGGCGATGAGCGGTCCACCGAGTACGTCGTGATATACAGCCAGCTCGTTCTCGATGAGGCGGAGCGCATCCCCTTCTTTGATTATGCGGCCCACGCCCCGCTCCGTCGGCGATCCGTGCGGCCGGCAGAAAGCGCAGCCGCTTTCACGGAACGGGAGGCGGAGGTACATCTTGAAGGGTGACCCGCCGACCGCGGATACGATCTCCTCGGCTTCTCCGGCGTCGATCGGCGCCGTCGCCCGGAGAGGGTAGTAGTCGGAGACGGTGTGGAAACCGTGCAGCGTGCGCCGGATGCCGTACCGGTCGAGAGATTCGAGCTTCGCGACGGCTCGCCTCGCCGCCGCGACGCGATCCTCGATCAGCGGCAGGGTGCCCTCCGGCCAGTGATCGCCTCCCACGTTCCTTTCGTATCGGTCCACGCTCTCTCACTTCGTTTTCGTACCGGCGAACTTCACCTGGCCCCCACTCCCGCGGGACTCATGACCCGGTGCCGGGGGGTGCCGACACCCCGTGTCTCCTCCTCGGTGTCGCGGGAGGTCAGGGCCCCGCCCCGTCTGGCCGTGCGCGGTCCCCGGCTGCGGGCGGCCGCGACGGAGCGACCCCGATCGCGCGCATGGCCGCCGCGTACCTCTGGTACGCCCGCCGCGCCTCCCCGTGCCGGCCCCCGTCGCTGAGCACGCGGACCAGGTCCAGGTGCGGCTGCTCGTCGTACGGGGACAGGTCGAGGATGCGTAGCAGCCATCGGATCGCCTCGTCGACGTCCCCGGCTTCGACGGCGAGTTGCGCCAGCGCTCGCACGACCCGCAGGTAGGTGGCGCGTGCCAGCTCGCGAGTGGCGACCGCCCATTCCTCGTACGGCTCGTCCTCCAGGAAGTCCCCGGTGTAGTGGCGCTCGACGCCGGCCAGTACGGCCCGGCCGTGCTTCCCAAGGCGCAGACCGTGCTCCGCCTCTTCCAGGAAGTCCTCCACGTCGATCGTCACCCGGGAGGTGTCCAGGGCCACGGCGCCAGGGCTGGCCCGGATGAAGTGATCGGTCGCGGCACGGCGGTCGGGATCGAGGACCGAGCGCAGGACCGACAGCGCGACCGACAGCCGGTGGCCGACTCTGCCGGAATCCTCGCCCGGCCACAGCGACTCGGCGATCTCCTCGCGCCCGGTCATCCGGCCACGCCGGGAGAGGAGGATCCGCAGCAGGTCCCGCGCCTTTCTGGACTGCCACGCCGACGGGGGCAGCGTGACGCCGTTCACCACGACCTCGAAGCGGCCGAGCGTCGAGATCGACACCTGGGGAGGTTCCGGCGCCAGCGGAGAGATCAGCCGGATGCCCGCCCCCCGGAGCCTCTCGGCGGCGGCACGTCCCTCGATGCGGTCGGCGGCGTTGGAGTCGGGCAGCCGGCCGCGCATCGCCCGCAGGCGATCGACGTGCAGGGTGGCCCCGGTGACCTGCCATGTCGTGGCGGCCTCGGCGAGCGCGTGCGCCGCCTGGGCGGGGTCGATCGCGGCGTGCAGCTCCAGCGCCTGGGCCACGGCGGGCTTGTCGCGGTGGCGGCGCGCGAGATCCGCCGCCTCTCCCGCCATGCCGGCCGCGCATTCCAGATCGCCGGAGAGGACGGCGACCCACCCCCTGACGATCAGCGCCCGCGCCGCGCGTCTCCCCGTCGCCATCGTGGCGGCGCGGGTCGCGAGGCGCTTCGCCGTACCCGGGTCCTCACGGCACAGCACCAGCGCGAGACCCGACAACGCGGGCACGAGAGCCTGCAGATCGCCCGTCGGTTCGGCGATCCGTACCGCTTCCTCGTAGGCGGCGCGGGCGAGCTGGTGCTGCCCACGCCAGTGGTGGATGTCGGCCAGCCCGAGCAACGGGTAGGCCACCTTGGCCGAGCCGAGCCGCTGGTAGAGCGACACGGCGTACCCGAAGAGATCGGACGCCTCCTCGATCCGGCCGAGCAGGGTGAGCGCCTCACCGGCGTTGCACAGGGCGACGGGGAGAACCGCCATCGCGTCGCACGTCTCCGCGAGAGCCGCCGCCGCGAGCGCTTCGGCGAGCGCCTCCGGGTAGCCGCCCTCGTTGAGCAACAGCCCGGCGCGGTTGGCGCGGACGCGCGAGATCTGGACGATGTCTCCGGCTCGTTCCGCGAGCCCGAGCGCGCGCTCGTAGTGTTCCGCGTTGGCGACCGGGTCGCCGGACAGCGTCGCGTGCATCGCCAGGGCCGTGTGGGCCATGGCCGCGGCCGCGGTGTCGTCGCCGCGGCCGGCGACGGCGAGCGCCCGCTCGGACAACTCGCCGGATCGCGCGAGATCGCCGATCATCCAGCGGGCGAGGGCATGCGACGCGTGCAGCATCGCCTCGTCGACGCCCTCCACCTCCGGGAGCTCCACCCGCTCGAAGGTCTCTATCGCGGCATGGGGGCGTGCGCGCAGGTAGTGCACCGTGCCGAGCCTCCAGGCGAGTCCCGCGTCGAGGCGGTCCGCGTCGGCGGCGAACGTGGCGAGCGCCTCGTCGTAGTGACCCGTCACGGTCAGCGCCTGCCCGAGCAGGAGGCGGAGTTCCCGGTCGCGCGACGCCGGCGGAAGCGAACGGATCGCGTCGCCGACCGCCGCGGCGGAGCCCTCCGCGATCCCTTCGCGACCGTGCTCCCGGAGGACGCGAAGGAAGCCGGAGTGGTCCGCGGCGTGCCGGCGGGCGGTGACCGCCGCCCCGATCATCCGCATGCGCTCGTACCAGCCCGCGGCGTCGCGAAGCAGCCGATGGCGCTTCGCCTCGGAGAGCGGCCAGCGGGTCCGGACCACCTCGGCCACCAACGGCACCAGCCGGTACGTGGGCGCCCACCGCGGGTCGTCGTGCGGGCGGGCGGCCGTGTTGTGCGTCGGGACGAGCAGGCCGGTCCTGAGCAACAGGTCGAGCGCCGGCTCCGGACTGTCGACGCCCAGCGCGCGGCAGAGCCCGGCGGAGACGGGGCCCAGATGCGCGATGGCGCGCAGCAGCCGGCGCGTGCCGGGCTCGAAGGGCGCGAGCACCTCCGTCTCCACGAAGCCGAAGGGTGCGGTTCCCGGGCCCGCGATGCTGGCGGGCAGGAGTTCGGCGGGAGTGGGAGCCGCCGTGACCAGTCGCGCGCCGGTCAGGTGGACGAGGGCGGGCCAGCCCGCGGTCAGCCCGTGGACCCTCCTGGCCAGGTTCGCGTCGTGCACGCCGTACTGTTCCCGCAGGATCGCGGCCACCCTCGCCGGAGGCAGCGCGAGATCGGCCGGGCCGATCATCCGCAGACCGGGTACGGCCGCCAGACCGGGGAGGGGCAGGCGTGAGACGAGCATGAGCCTCGTCTTCGGAGCCGCGCGCTCGACGAACGCCCTGAGCTCGGCGGCGGGGACCGCGGCCAGATCGTCGAGTACCGCCACGTCCTCGTCGCCGAGGTCGGGAACCACCGCGGAATGCCAGCTCGCGCGGTGGCCGCGTAACCAGCGGTGCAGCGTCTCGGTCTTGCCGTAGCCGGCTGCCGCGATCACGAGTGTGCAGCGCGCGTTCGGCGGGCTCGTCGCCGTCCGGTTCATCTGGCCGCTCCGATCGCCGTGGAGTACGGGGTCCGGTGCCTCCCGGCCGCCGCATCGGTCGCGGGACGGGAGTGCCCGGCCGAGTGCCCGGCCGGACGCGTGGGGAGGACCCGCCGCGGATGATCCCCGGATTCCGCGTGATCGCTCCGGTGGCATGGGATGGCCGACGTCATGTGGTGTCCAGATCGCTCGATCGTGAAGGCGGGCTCGCCGCGGCGGTGGATGGAGTTGTGCAGGGGGCGTGTCAGAGGTTTCGTATATACGGCTATTCGATTGATGTGCGCTTGAAAACCGATGCCCGCGTGAAAACCTTGGCGGTGACGCGGATGTGGCCGCGTGGACCGTCCCGCCCGTGATGAGGGCGACGACGCCGACCTTGAGACGACTCGGATCCGGCTCTGACATGCCGCCGCTACCGTCCTCGACGAGTACACGGCGTCACCCGTACATCCGCATGCCTGAGGGGCAGTAATGGAATTGTCGTTGAATCCATCCACCGTCGAAGCGGTTTTCCGCCTCGCCGAGGTCCGGGAACTGGCGGCCACCTGCGTCGAACTGTCGGGCATCCGCGGACTGCGTCTGTTCCTGAGCGACGACCTGGCCCGCTGGGCATCCCATATGAGGAGCGCCGCGGGCACGGACGGGGTCAACCCGACGTTCGATCCCGGGTGCGGCAAGGTGGCGCCCGGCGAGAGCCTCTGTCTGTGGGTCCGTGACGAGACGGGCGGAACCGTCGCCTGCATCGCGGGCCGGGTGTTCGAGACCACGGACTTCACCATGCTGGTCAGGTCGTTGAAACTGTGGTTCGATCCGGTTCCCGCCGGCATGCCGGACGGGCTCCGGCTGGTTCTCCCGGCGACGTTTCCCACGCTGGCCGGGAGGGTCGGGCACGTCGGCGGTCTGTGGATCCACCCGGAGTTCCGCGGGAAGGGCCTCTCGACCATACTGGCGCGCCTCGCTCGCGGAGCCGTACTCGACCGGTTCACGGCCGACTGGGACACGTGGGTCTCGTTCCGGAAGATCGCCGACAAGGCGGTCCTGACATCCGCCTACGGGACGGCGGACGCCGCTCTGTGCGTCGACGGGTTCTTCCCGCCGACGAACCGGCACGAGCAGGTGTTCCTGAGCTTCGCCACACGCGCCCAGGTTCTGCACGCCGTGCGCGACGGCGTCGCGGCCCTCGCCGGCGCCATGCGTCCGTACGGTCCCAGAGAGGAACTGGCCGCCGTTTCACGATGACAGCGGGCGCCGGCCGATGGAATGGACGTCGATCCCCGTCATCTCCCGCCGGTCCCCGGCATCTCCCGTTTGTCCTCGTCATCTCCCGCCGATCACCGCCACCCCCGAGGAACTCCGATGCACGACGAACTCTGGCACGAGCTGACCAGACTCTCCGCCACATCCCCAGGATCGCCCGACTGGCGTCCCGTCCTCTTCGACCTTTCCGCCGAAGAGGACGAAGCGGCACTCCACCGGTTGTTGCGCTCCGGATCCGTACGGCGGGTCCATGACTCCGTGGAGAGGCAGCTGGCCGAGCTGATGGCCGCCCGCGACCCCGCAGTGAGCGGATCCGACGCCGAACTGGACCGGCGGATCCGGCTTCACCTGGCCGGGCGTGAGCTCACGCGATACGGCACGTTCGTCTGGTATCCGTGGTCCGGCGTACTCGTACGCGCGCTTCCCGCCGCGGAGTTCGGAGAGCTGCGCACCGACCGCAACCGAAACAAGATCACTCGCGCCGAGCAGCGGCGCCTCTTTGGCACGCGCATCGGCGTCATCGGACTGTCCGTCGGCAACGCAGCGGCGGTCACGATGGCCCTCGAAGGTGTGGGCGGCTTCTTCCGGCTCGCCGATTTCGACACGCTCGAAATGACGAACCTCAATCGGATCAGGGCCGGCCTGCCGGACCTCGGAGTGGAGAAGACCGTTCTGTCCGCGCGGCAGATGGCCGAGATCAACCCGTACCTGGACATCGAGCGCTACCCGCACGGGGTGCGGCGGGACACCGTCGACGACTTCCTTCTCGCGGGCGGCAAGCTGGACCTCCTCGTCGAGGAGTGCGACGACCTGCACGTCAAGGTCGCCGTACGGGAGCGCGCACGCGCGCACGGCATCCCGGTGCTCATGGACACGAGCGATCGAGGTCTTCTGGACGTCGAGCGCTTCGACCTGGAGCCCGATCGGCCGATCCTCCACGGCCTGCTGGGCGACGTCCGGGCCGAGGATCTGGACGGGCTGGCGGCCGAGGCCAAGATCCCCATCGTGCTGGCCCTCCTCGGTGAACGGCTGCTGAGCCCGCGCATGGTCGCCTCGCTCCCCGAGATCGGCAAGACGATCAGTAGCTGGCCCCAACTCGCCTCCGGAGTCTCACTCGGCGGAGGCATCGTCACGGACGCCGCGCGCCGCCTCCTCCTCGGGGAGCCCGTCGCCTCCGGCCGGTACTACGTGGACCCCGGCACGCTCGTCACGGACGACCATCGGATGTACGGAGATCCCGCCGTGTCCGCTCCCGCGCTCGCACCCTCGACGGTCGCCGGTGCGGACGCCGGTTACGGGCGTTGACCCGGAGAACTCGGGTTCATGGATCTTCTTGGCCTACGCGCCGCCCACTCGCCGTGGCGGAGATCCACGTGACACCCCCGGTCTAGACGTGGGTGGACTCGAAGGCCAGCGCGGCGTCCAGGAGGAGGGATCCGGCACCGAGGAGGGCCGCGTCCCGGCCGACGCGGGTGACGGCGATCTCCAAGTCGCGCGTGGCGAGAGGTAGGCAGCGCTCGTAGACGGCGGCTCGGATCGCGGAGATGAGCGGTTCGGCCGCGGAGAGGCTGCCGCCGACCACGATGGCGTCGGGGTTGAAGAAGTTCACCAGCACGGTGAGCACCTCGCCGATGAGGCGCCCGGCGTTCCTGACCAGCGCCGTCGCCTCGGGTACGCCGTCGTCGACGGAGGTCACGATGCCCGCGGGCCGTCGTACGGTGATGCCGTGCTCGGCCAGGGCGCTCATCAGCGCGGCTCCGCTGGCGTAGGCCTCCAGACAGTCGGAGTGCCCGCAGGAGCAGGTGACGGAGGAGTCCGTCCTGACCCGGACGTGGCTGATGTCGCCCGCCGCCCCTCGTCCCCTGTGCAGGCGGCCCTCGACGATGACCCCGCACCCTATGCCGGTGCCCGCTTTCAGGACCATGAGGTTGTCGCAGCGGGGCCAGGCGCGGGCCTCGCCGATGGCCATGAGGTTGGCGTCGTTCTCCACGAGGACCGGCAGGTCGTACCGCCTGCCCAGATGCTCGGCGACGGGGAAGTTGTTCCAGCCGGGCATGCGCGAGGGGGACACCACGCGACCGCTGGCTGGGTCCACGGGACCGGGGATCCCGGTGCCGATCCCGCGCAGCGGGACGACGGAGGAGCCGTCCCTCCCGTGGCGCTCCAGCAGTTCGTCGAACACGTCCGCCATCCAGTCCAGAACCGCCTCGGGGCCCCGGTTGATGTCGCAGGGGTGCTCCTCGATGACCAGCGGGGTGCCGCTGAGGTCGAGCAGGCCGAGGCGGACGTGGTGCGCCCCGAGGTCGGCCACCGCCAGCAGTCCGGCGGTGGGGCTGAGCCGCAGCCGCCGTGGCCGCCGCCCGCCGCGGGAGGCTCCGGATCCCTCCTCGACGAGCAGGCCGGAATCGATCAGTTCCTCGACGCGCAGGGAGACGCTGGAGGCCGCCAGGCCGGAGAGGCGGGCGAGCTCCGCCCGGGACTCGGCGTGGCCGCCCGCGACCAGGCGCAGGAGGTCTCCTTGAGCCCCTCGTACGGGCAGTCGCTCTTTGCCTGACATGAACAGAGGAATACCACGGCTGTACTTAGTGCGGCAATGTGTTGACTTGCGTGAGAATCGTCCATTACGGTCCGCTTAATCTTCGATCTCGAAGGAAGATGGCCGATGATCCAGATACAAGCACTGAACAAATGGTTCGGTGATCATCATGTTCTCCACGATGTCGACCTCGAAGTGGCGCAGGGCGAAGTCCTCGTGGTGATCGGCCCCTCGGGATCCGGCAAGTCCACCCTGTGCCGCTGCTTGAACCGGCTGGAAAGCGCGAGTTCCGGCACCATCCGCATCGACGGCGTGCCGGTTCCCGAGGAGGGCCGCGAACTGGCCAGGCTCCGGGCCGACGTCGGGATGGTGTTCCAGTCCTTCAACCTCTTCCAGCACAAGACCGTCCTGGAGAACGTGGTGCTCGCGCCGATGAAGGTGCGCGGCGTCGGCCGCGCCGAGGCGGAGCGGACCGCGCGGGAACTGCTGGAACGCGTCGGCATCGCCGAGCAGGCCGGCAAGCTGCCCGCACGCCTGTCCGGTGGGCAGCAGCAGCGGGCAGCCATCGCCCGGGCGCTCGCCATGCGCCCCAAGGTGATGCTCTTCGACGAGCCCACCTCGGCGCTCGACCCCGAGATGGTCGGCGAAGTCCTCGACGTCATGGCCGGACTCGCCGCGGACGGCATGACCATGGTCGTCGTCACCCACGAGATGGGGTTCGCCCGCAGGGCCGCCGACCGCGTGGTGTTCATGGACGGCGGCCGGATCGTCGAGACGGGCCGGCCGGACACGTTCTTCGAAGCTCCCAGGACGGACCGGGCCAGGGACTTCCTGGCCAAGGTACTCACTCACTGATCGCAAAGGATGGTGGGCACGATGGTGGTGTCCATGAAGCGGGTGGCCGCTGTCGCCGCCGTGTCGATGATCGGCCTGTCCGCCTGCTCCGGCACGGGCTCGGGTAGCCCGGCGGTGCCGGGCGAGACGGGAGGAGCCGCCGAGGGCGCTGGTGTGCTCGCCAAGGCACCGGTGGCCGCGGCCGCCGACATCCTGCCCGGCTCCACGATGGAGAAGATCAAGCAGCGGGGCGAGCTGATCGTCGGCGGGTCGCTCGACGCACCCCTGTTGTCGCAGCAGAACCCGGTGACCGGCGAGGTCGAGGGATTCGACGCCGACATGGGCAAGGCCCTCGCCACGTACATCATCGGCGAGCCCAAGGTGAAGATCGTCAACTCGGCCTCCGAGACCCGTGAGGCGCTGCTGAGCAACGGCACCGTCGACGTGGTCTTCCAGACCTACACGATCACGCCTGAGCGGGCCGAGCAGGTCGCCTTCGCCGGGCCGTACTACTCGTCCGGCCTGACCATCGCGGTCAAGAAGGGGACGACGGGCATCGCCAAACCGGAGGACCTCAACGGCAAGACCGTCATCGCGGGAGCCAACACCCCGGCCATCCCTGCCATCAAGAAGCTCGCCCCGCAGGCCGAGATCGTGACGTTCGGAAGCGACCCCGAGTGCATCCAGGCGCTCAAGCAGGACCGCGGTGTCGCCTACGTCCAGGACGAGACCCTCCTGATCGCCGACGCGCAGAAGGACCCGGCGGTGGAGGTCGTCGGCAGCCCCTTCACGACCGATCCGTACGGCATCGGCCTCAAGCACGGTGACGACCAGTTCAAGAAGTTCGTCAACGACTGGCTGAAGAAGACCCAGAGCGCCGGTGTCTGGCAGGGGATCTGGAAGAACTCCATAGGCACGGTCGTCCAGGGCGAGGCCCCGGCCCCGCCGCAGATCGGATCGGTTCCGGGTTCCTGATGTCCGTGCTCCTGGATCACCTTCCCGAGTTCTGGGAGGGGCTGGTCGTGACGCTCCAGCTCACCGCGGCCTCGTTCGCCGGCGCCGCGGTGCTCGGGATCGTCGTCACCTCCATGAGGGTCAGCCCGGTCGCGGTCCTGCGCGGGATCGGCACCGCGTACGTCGAGACCTTCCAGAACCTGCCCCTCCTGGTGCTGCTGGTGCTCGCCGTGTTCGGCCTGCCGGAGATCGGGATCAAGGCGGATCTGCTGGTCACCGCCGTCGTGGTCATCGCGGTCTACGAGGCCGCCTACATCGCCGAGGCGCTGCGCTCCGGCGTCAACGCCGTCTCCGCCGGCCAGGGTGAGGCGGCACGCGCGCTCGGGCTGACCTTCGGCCAGTCGCTGCGCCACGTGGTCCTGCCGCAGGCGCTGCGCACGGTGATCCAGCCGCTGGGCAACGTCTTCATCGCCCTGACGATGAACACCTCGCTCGCGGCTGCCGTCGGCGTGGTCGACCTGACCGCGGCGGCCAACCGCGTCAACCTCATCGAGGCCCAGCCGATCCCGATCTTCGTCGGGGCGGGTCTCGCCTACGCGCTGATCGCCGCCTGTGTCGGCCTCGTCACCGGCCGGCTCGAACGACGGTTGGTGACGGCCGGATGAGCGATCTCCTCTTCGACGCGCCCGGACCGCGCGCCCGCCGTAGGATCCGGATCGCGACCGTGGTCGGCACGGTCGCGATCCTGGGGCTCCTCGCGCTGGCCGTCCGCCAGTTCGCCGCGGCCGGGCAGCTCGATCCGGAGCGCTGGCAGCCGTACGCGACGTGGCCGATGTGGCGTTACCTGCTCGGCGGCCTGTGGTCCACGGTGCTGGCGGCGGTCGTCGCGGCGGCGCTCGCCATGGCGGCCGGACTGGCACTGGCGCTGGGCAGGTTGTCTCGCCGCCGCTGGGTGCGCCTGCCCGCGGCCGCCTACATCGAGGCCGTACGGACCATCCCGGCGCTGCTCCTCGTCTACGTCATGTTGTTCGCCCTGCCCCGATACGGGGTGGACCTGCCCCTGTTCTGGAAGCTCGTCGTGCCGCTCGCGGTGTCGAACGCGGCGGCGTTCGCGGGGGTCTTCCGGGCCGGAATCCTGTCCGTCGACAAGGGGCAGGGCGAGGCGGGTCTGGCCGTCGGGCTCACGCACGGCCAGACCATGCGCACGATCGTGCTGCCGCAGGCGGCCCGGCGCGTGCTGCCCTCCATCGTCAGCCAGTCGGTCGGCCTGCTGAAAGACACGTCGCTCGGCTTCGTGGTCAGCTACGCCGAACTGCTCTACAGCGGCAAGGTCCTGGCGGCCTACAACGGCCTGCTCATCCAGACCTACATCGTCGTGGCGCTGGTCTACCTGGCGATCAACGGGTCGTTGTCGAAGCTCGCCCGCGTCCTCGAAACCCGTACTCAGGAGACCCGCGCAGTCGCGGCCGACCGATCACGAAGGAGCACCGCCCGTGCCTGAACCGCCCCTGCCTGAACCGCCCCTGCCTGAACCGCCCGTGCCTGAACCGCCCGTGCCTGAACCGTCAGTGCCTGAACCGTCCGTGCCCGGACTCGTCCCGCTCGCCGAGGTGGTGCGTTCCGGATTCACGGAGAGCCTGCACTTCGGCAGCGCCGTGGGCCTCGCGCCCGACGGCACCGCGGCCGTCGCCCTCGGCCTGGCCGGTGCGCCGATACTGCCGCGCTCGTCCGCCAAACCGCTGCAGGCGCTGGCGTGCCTTTCGGCCGGAGCCGATCTGTACGGGCCCCGCCTGGCCATCGCCGCCGGCAGCCACACGGGCGAGGACGTCCACGTACGGCTGGTCGCCGAGATGCTCGACGCGGCGGGGCTCGGGTTCGACGCGCTCCGCTGCCCCGCCGACTGGCCGGAGGACGAGGCCACTCGGCACGGGCTGATCCGCGAGGGCATGAGCGCATCTGCCGAGCGCATGAACTGCTCGGGCAAGCACGCCGCGATGCTCGCCGCCTGCGCGGCCTCCGGCTGGCCGACCGGCACCTACCTCGACGCGGCTCATCCCCTGCAGCGCAGGGTGCGCGAAGTGGTCGAGGAACTGTCGGGGGAGGAGGTGGCCCACGTCGCGGTGGACGGCTGCGGGGCGCCGCTGTTCGGGATGTCACTGACCGGGCTGGCGCTGGCCGTCCAGCGCATGGTGCTGGCCGAGCCGGGAACCGCGCCGAGGGCGGTCGCCGACGCGATGCGCGAGCATCCCGAGTACGTCGGCGGCACCGGCCACCCCAACACCTCCCTGATGCGGGCGCTGCCGGGAGCGGTGGCGAAGGGCGGGGCCGAGGGGGTGCTCGTCGTCGCTCTGGCCACAGGACACGCGGCAGCGGTCAAGGTCGTCGACGGCAGCCCTCGGGCGACGAACGCCATCGCGCTGGCCGTGCTGAAGGCGGCGGGCGGCGACGTCACGGCGGCGGCGGGCTTCGAGCGCGTCCCGGTGCTGGGCGGGGGCGCCCCCGTCGGCGAAATCCACGCTTTGGAGGGGATATGAGCCTTAGCTACGAGGTCTGCATCGACAGCACCGCGGGCGCTCTGGCGGCGGAACGGGCCGGCGCGCATCGGGTGGAGCTGTGCTCGGCGTTGTTCGAGGGCGGTCTCACTCCCACCTTGGGCGTGGTGGAGGCGACCCTCGCCGCGGTCTCGGCGATCCGCGTCCATGTGATCATCCGTCCCAGAGGCGGCGACTTCGTCTACGACGAGTACGAGATCGCGGCCATGGAACGCGACGTGGCGGCCATCGGGAACGCGGGCGCGCACGGCGTGGTGATAGGGGCGCTCACCCCGTCCGGAGAGGTGGACGTCGAGGTCGTCAAGCGGCTCATCGGCGCCGCCGGGGGACTTTCCGTCACCTTCCACCGGGCGTTCGACATGACCGCCGACCCGTTCGCCGCACTCGACACGCTCGCCCCGCTGGGCGTCGACCGGGTGCTCACCTCGGGCCAGGACACCACCGCCCTCGAAGGCGCGCCGCTGATCGCCTCGCTCGGCGAGCACGCGGGGGACCGGATGATCATCATGCCCGGCGGCGGCATCACCCCGCGCAACGTGAGCCGTGTGGTCGCGGCCACCGGAGCCAAGGAGATCCACTTCGCCGCGCTGGTGGACGCCCCCAGCCCCGCCGTGTACCGCAACCCCCACCCGTTCATGGGCGGCGAACTTCGCCAGCCCGAGTACGCGCGCCGGGTCACCTCGCCCGGCGTCGTCGGGGATGTGATCGCCGCTTGCGGGACGTGAGGGCGTTCGGGTTCGCCGGGCCGTTCACCGGGACCACCTCGAAGCCAGGGAGGCGAGGCCGTCGCCGAGGCCGCCGAGCCAGCAGGCGGGATCGCGGCCTCCGTTGTACTCGGTGTAGGTCACGTCGTAGCCCTTGTCGAAGAGCGTCCGGGCGAAGCGCCGGTTCTGCTCCAGCAGCAGCCATTCGAGCCTGCCCGCCTCCACGTGGAAGCGGACCGGCAGCCGCGCCGCCCCGGCGTACCGCCGGGTCAGCCACTCCGGATCCTCGTCGCTCCACCAGTACGACCCCGACTGCGAGAGCACGTTGCCGAACCGCTCCGGCGCGACGAACGCCGCGTACGAGGAGGTGAGCCCGCCGAGGCTCTGGCCCGCGATGACGGTGCGGGCGGGATCGGCCGTCGCCCCCCACTCGCGCCCGGCCCACGGCAGCAGCTCGTCGGCCAGCCAACGGACGAACGGCTCGTGGCACGCCATGTCGCGCAGCCGGGCCGGCCGGTCCACCGCGTCGGGCAGCACGGCGACGGCCGGCGGCATCCGTCCGTCCGCGATCAGGTTGTCCAGCGTCGGCACCCCGGCCCAGGTGTCCCCGTCAAGGAGGACCAGGACGGGGTGGTCGCCCGTGCTCGCGTCGTGCCCGGGCGGGGTGTAGACCCAGACCCGCCGTCCCGCGACCCCGGCCTCGTGGATCCGTCCCTCCGGTGTCCCCGGACGCCGGGCCCGGTACGGCTGGGCGGGCGCGAGCGGCAGTTCCAGCAGGGAGGAGGGGCCGCGACCGAGCTGCCCGGGGACGGTCTCGGGATTGCCGGGATCGGGCAGCGCGGTCTCCATGACCCGCCGCCAGGAGTTCCGGTCCGTCGCCGGGATCTGAGTGCAGGGCAGGATCTGGTACGAGGCGCGCAGGTCCTCGTCCAGCTCGTAGGTCAGGGTGAGCAGGTCGCCGCCCGCCTCCTCGGTCGTCACGTGGCGGCTGATGTCGCCCGCGTGCCGGTCCCTGTCGGTGAGCGTGTTGATCAGGACGACCGCCCGTTCTCCGGGGGACCCGGCCCGCCAGAGGAAGGTCACGCGACGCTTCCCCGGGATCGGAGACGGTTCGACGAGCGGCGTCACCCGGTGGTCCGCCGGACTCGTCATCGTGGTCGTCGTCGGGTTCTCTGATGGCATTTCACGAGTCCGGCCCCTACGCGGTCCTTCCGGGCATGCCGTGTCAGAACGGGGGCCGGTCGCGATCTCCGGACAGGAGGGACCGCATGACAGGACGCGGTGCTCTGCCGACCCGGCGGAGGCGATCAGCAGGGGAAAGCCGATTCTCCGCCCGCTGTCACGGCGCCGGAGCGAGGTCGGGGAGCGCGTCGCCGATCTGCCCGCGGCGCAGGCGGGCCTGCTTGGGCATGTTCCAGCCGAGGACGGCGGTGATCGCGCCGTCGCGGCGGTAGACGGCGACGAAGCGGCGGCCGGCCAGGTCGCCGTCCACGACGGTCACCTCGGCGTCGGCGGACGGCGTCCCGTGGACGTGGATCCTGGCGTCGAACTGGTCGGTCCAGAAGTAGGGCACGGGCCGGTAGGGCTGGTCGTCGCCGAGGATGTTGGCCGCGACGACGGTGGCCTGTTCGGTGGCGTTGGTCCGGTTCTCCAGCCGGATCAAGGCGTCCAGCGTGACGTGGCGCCAGCGGGCCACGTCACCGGCCGCGTAGATGCCCTCGGCCGCGCGGCAACGTGAGTCGCACACCAGCCCGTTGTCCACCCGCAGGCCGCTGCCGGCGAGCCAACCGGTCGCCGGGTCGGCACCGACCGCGACCACGACCACGTCGGCGGGCAGCACCTCGCCGCTGTCCAGGCGCACGCCCGTGACCCGCCCGTGATGCCCGGTGAGCCCGCTGACTCCGGCGCCGAGCCGCAGGCGGACCCCGCGCTCGGTGTGCAGGTCGGCGAGTAGTCCCGCGACCACCGGTCCGAGCTGGCCGGCCAAGGGTGCCGGTCGGGGACCGGCCATGGTGACGGCCAGCCCCATGCCTCGCGCGGTGGCGGCGATCTCGGCGCCGAGCACCCCGTCACCGACGACCACGAGCCGCGAGGAGGCCAGCAGGTCCGCGCGCAGCGCCACGGCGTCGTCCAGCGTGCGCAGTGTGTGGACCCCGGCCAGTCCGGCCTGCCCGGCGAGCGTTCGGGGCCCCAGTCCCGTGGCGACGACGACGGCGTCGGCGCGCAGGGCGCGCCCGGACGCGGTGTGGACGGTACGCGTCTCGGTGTCCAGGCCGACGGCCGGGTCGGCGAGAAGGAACTCGGCCTCCAGCGCCGACAGGGCCGCCTGCGGCCGCAGCCGAGCACGTTCGGGATCCCAGGCGCCAGCCAGGACCTGTTTGGACAGCGGCGGCCGGTCGTACGGCAGGTGCGGCTCGGCGCCCAGGACGGTCAGGCGGCCCTGGTAGCCCTTGCGGCGCAACGCTTCGGCGGTGGACAGCCCGGCGGCGGAGGCACCGACCACCAGAACGCCGGAGGGAGCGGTCACGTGCTCTCGCTCAGCTCGATGGCGGCCGCGGGGCAGACGGCGGCGGCCTCGCGCACCGCCGCGTGCAGGTGCTCGGACGGCTCCGCCTCCAGCAGGATCACGACACCGTCGTCGTCGCGCTGGTCGAACACCTCCGGCGCGAGCAGCACGCACTGACCGGCGCCGCAGCATTTGGCCTCGTCCACGTTGATCTTCATGGTGGGGTTCCTCTCTGTTTCAGGTCGTCTCCGCGTCCGGTGTGACGGGGGCCGCCCACAGCCCGACGATCGCGTCGACCAGGCCGGTCCCGGCGCTGTGCCAGCTGGAGCGCGGCGTCGGACCGCCGTCGGCCAGAGCGCGTTCGCGGTCGGCGCACACGTGCATCATCAGCTGACGCGTCATGTCCCCGCGTTCGGCGCGCACCTCGACCGGCAGCTCGGGAAGGCATCGGTTCAGCCCGTCGAGGATCTGGAGGAGCGTGGGGGAGGTGAGAGCCTCGTCGATCATGATTGCGCGCAGCGCGGGGTCCGTCATCACCTGGGCGCCGAACCGGGCGAACCAGGTGGGGTTGCCGAGGGCGGCCAGATGCTCGGTGATCGGGTGCACCAGACAGGCCACCCAGTCCCGCAGCTCGGCGGAGTCGCCGACCTCGGCCAGCATCCGCCGGCGTATGCGCTCCATCCGCTCGGCGTGCTTGCGCACGATCGCCCGCACCAGGTCCGCTTTCGTACCGAAGTGGTAGCCGACCGCGGCGTTGTTGCCCTGTCCGGCGGCCTCGCTGACCTGGCGGTTGGACACGGCGAACACCCCGTGCTCGGCGAACAACCGCTCCGCCGCCGTCAGAATCTGCTCCCGCGTCGCACTGACCCGCTCGGCTCGAACAGTCCTGCCGGTCATGGTTACCAGCGCACGAGGACTTCGCGCAGGCCGCCGACGACCAGCCCGTCCACCCGCCGCAGGTCCTCCGCCGCGACGGCCAGCTCCAGGGAGGGGAGCCTGCGCAGCAGCACCTCGAGCACGACCTGGAGCTCGGTGCGGGCCAGCGCCTGGCCCAGGCACGAGTGCGCCCCGGAGCCGAAGGCCAGATGCGGGTTGGGGCTGCGGCCCAGATCCATCTCGTCGGCGCCGTCGAAGACACTCTCGTCGCGGTTGGCCGCGGCCATGCTGCATATCACCGTCGTGCCGCGCGGCAGCACCGTCCCGCCGACCTCGGCCTCCTCGCCGAGATAGCGCGGCATGCCGAAGCCGGGGTTGGCGTCGAAGCGCAGCGCCTCCTCCACCGCCGAGCGCACCAGCGACCGGTCGGCCAGCAACCGCTCCCAGCGGGCGCGGTCGGCCAGCAGCATGCCGACCATCTTGCCGATCATGTTCGCCGTGGTCTCGTGCCCGGCCACCAGCAGCGCCATGCCCGTGGCCAGCAGTTCGACGTCGGACAGCCGGCCGCCGTCGGCGTCCGACTCCTTGATCAGTTCGCTGAGCAGGTCCTCGCTCGGCTGCGCCCGCTTGTCGGCGACGTGGTCGGCCATGTACTGGATGAACTCGGCCTGTGCCTCGTCGATCTCCGTCTGGCCGTAGCGGGTGAGGTTGAGCAGCGTGTCGGACCAGTAGGCGAACCTGTCCCGGTCGGCGGCGGGCACCCCCAGCAGGTCGCAGATCACGTACACCGGCAGCGGGAAGCCCAGGCACGCCTTGAGATCGGCCGGCTGGCCGCGCTTGATCATGTCGTCGATGAGCTGCTCGGCCATCTCCGCCATCACGGGCCGCAGCGCGGCCATCCGCTTGGCCGTGAACCACTTGCCGACCAGCCGCCGCCACCGCTGGTGCCCCTCGCCGCTGTCGGGGATCACCTGCGCCATGTCGGTGCTGAACAGCCCGCCCGACTCGTTGTCCGACAGTCGCGCCGCGTCGTCCGCGTTCAGCAACCGGGTGAAGCGCGGGTCGGCCAGCACCTGCTTGACGTCGTCGTAGCGGGTGAGCAGCGTCGCCTCGTCGCCGCTGGGCAGCTTCACCCGCGCCACCGGGCACCGCTGCCGCAACGCCGCCCACTCCGCCGGCGGTTCGAGCGCCGCCTCGCTGGGAATCGGGTAGCTCAGTACCTGCTCGCCGTCACCTGGACTCACTGCGGCCCCCTCCGGTCTGACTGCCAGTTGGCTGTCAGTCAACTCGGGCGGTTATCTTAAGTCAAGCAGTTGACTTAAAGCCTGAGCCAAGGTTCGCCCCGACGACCGCCAAGACGCCTGAGCTGCCGGGACGCAGGCCGCGCGATGCCGGGCCGGATCCGGCGATCACTCAGTGCTCGTGAACAAACCGAGGGCGAATCCACCTGGCGAGGCACATGAAATCGCACCAGACTTTGATCAAACTCCCTCAAAGAGTCCCGTGCCGGGCATGGGGGTGCCGGAGACTGTGCGGTCGCCGTTCAGGAGCCAGTCCAGAGTGGCCGGGGTCGCGTCGAAGTGACCCGCGTGGCCCGCGTCGGGCTGGACGATCAACGTCGCGGTCGGGATACGGGCGCCGAGCCAGCGGGCGTGGGCGGCCGGTACGACCTGGTCCAGTTCACCGTGCCAGAGCCGGACCGGCACGGTTCCCGGCGGTCCGGTCGAGCCCGTCGGCGTCGCGCGGTGCCAGAGCGGCGAGCGAGGCCACCCGAGTGACGCGGTCGGGGTGACGAGCCGCGAACGCCAGCGCGTGCGGGCCGCCGCCCGAGACTCCGTAGACGGCGAAGCGGTCGAAACCGAGGGTGTCGGCGACGGCGGCGCAGAGGGTTTTGATCATGGCCGCCATGGTGGCCGGAAGCGGGTCACACGGCCGTGAACGGATCCGGCGACCGGCGCCGAATGCGTAACGGTTCCGATCTGCCGATTCAAGGTTGTTCGCAAGATTTGTCCAGGGGCGGCCGCGCATCGTCGTCTACGAACCGGGATGCGGTCGCCGACGGATCCACTCCCGGATTGAGGTGACCGATTGTTGCCAACGAAGGAGATCCCATGAAGCGCACGTTGCTACGCCTGACGGCCGCCGTGCTGTTCGCCGTGTCCGCCACTGCCGGTGGGGTGGTCGTCGCATCGTCCGCCTCGGCTGATATGGCCCACTGCTGCTGACGAACACGCCGTGAGGAAAAGCGCCTTTGAGCGGGAAGCACAGCGGGCGCCGAAGGTCCTGTCAGCGCCCCGCCGAAGGCGCTTTCCACGTTCAGGAACGGGGGCCGGCGACCGCGGGACTGGAGCCGTTGGGTTCTCCCCGCTCCTGGCGCGATCACCTCTCAGAGCATGTCGCCGACCGCGTTGATCAGCAGGCGGCACTGGTGCGGCGGCGTGCCGCTCGAGTACGTCCGCCAGTTTCCACGCGCCCGCGCTCGATCGCGCGGCCCTGGCTCGCGCCGGGCCTCCCGCGCATGGGAGGGGCGTTGTACCGTCCTTGGGGCCGCCCGGCCGATCACCGCCCCGGTCGTCGGCCGCGGCACCGGGCGGCTCCCGACCGAACGCGAGAGGACGGAGCATCTATGTCGATTCGGCTGATCGGCGCCAACCCCGGCCTGACAGTCTCCGACGGAGGGCGGCGCGTGGCGTTCGCCTCCGTCTGGCGCGCCGACTGGTCGCAGGCCGGGAGCGGCAGGGCGGTCGTGTTGTGGCATGAGGGCCGCACCAGGGCGCTGGGCCCCGACCCGACGCTGGCCCTCTGGCTGGCCAAGGAGTTCACCCGGCACTTCCCCGAGGTGGCGGGCCTGCACTGGCCCGAGCCCGAGGTCACCGTCGCGCCAGTGGACATGGATCTGGACCTCACCGCCGGCCTGTGGGCTTCGGCGGCCGACGTGACCGTGATGATCGACGGGCCTCCGCTGGAGCGGCGCGCCTGCCGGGTCGAGGACTTCGGCCTCGGCGGGATCCCGCACCTGCTGACCAACGTCTACATGCCCTGCCCGACTGGCACGCTGGCTGTCGGCGGCGTCCCGGTGGCGGGGGACGCGACGCACGCGTTCCTCGCCGACGCCGAGGTCTGGAGCGGCCCGGCCTCTGGGTGACCGTCCCGATTCGTCGCCGACGCGCGCTCGGGTGACCGTGGGCCGGTCGGCCTCCTCATGTGGTGGACGAGACGCGGGTGGACGAGACACAGGTGGACGATTCTTGCCGCCGTTGACTATGGTGTGGCCCATGTCCAGTCCTGAGGCGTCAAGACGCTAGCCACCGGTCCTTCGGTGGCGTCCTGTGATGTCACGCGGCAGCGCCGTCCCTGAGGCCGCGCGCCCTTTCGTCACCCTCGCCGCCGGATCACCGTCGTACGGACTGACTCTTTCCGGGAGCGCCGCCACCTCCGCCACCGTCGTGGTGCCGCGGGTGGTGCAGAACCCGGCCTCTCCTTTCACGCGGTAGCGCCCGCGCGCCCTGGATGTACGCCCGAAAACGGGCCGGTTCGGGGTTGCGTGGTGGTGCGCCGCGTCCCCTTGCGATGCTTTTCCGACGCGGCCGTGGAGTTTCCGCTCATGCCCTTCGCCATCTACATCCTCGGACTGGCGGTATTCGCCCAGGGAACGTCCGAGTTCATGCTGTCCGGACTGGTTCCGGACATCGCCAGTGAACTGAATGTGTCCATCCCGGCCGTCGGCGCGCTGACGTCCGCCTTCGCCGCAGGAATGATCGTCGGCGCCCCGCTGATGGCGGTCCTCAGCCTGCGCTGGCCACGAAGGCGGGCGCTGCTCGTCTTCCTGGTCGCGTTCATGCTCGTGCATGTCGCCGGCGCGGTCACCACCAGCTTCTCCGTGCTCCTGGTGACCCGGGTCCTCGGAGCGCTGGCCAACGCCGGTTTCCTCGCCGTGGGGCTCGCGACGGCGACCAGCATGGTCCCGCAGAACGCCAAAGGCCGGGCCACCTCCATCCTGCTCGGCGGTATCACGCTCGCGTGCGTCGCCGGTGTGCCCGCCGGCGCCGCGCTCGGTCAGACGCTCGGCTGGCGGTCGGCGTTCTGGGCCGTAGCCCTGATCTCCCTGCCCGCCGTCGTCGCCGTGATGCGCTCGGTGCCCGACACCGTGCGGGCGACCGGCGACCCGGACGAGGCCCGTCCCCGCGCACGGCGCGAACTACGGGCCCTGCGCGAGCCGCGCCTGCTGGTCGTTCTGGTGCTGGCCGCGCTGGTGAACGCCGCCACCTTCTGCACTTTCACGTATCTGACGCCGCTGGTCACCAACGTGAGCGGCTTCTCGGAGGGCTGGGTGCCGGTGATGCTGGCGCTGTTCGGTCTCGGGTCGTTCGCCGGAGTGACCATCGGCGGCCGCCTGTCCGACACGCGGCCGATGCGGGTCCTGATCCCGGGTGGGATCGCCCTGCTCGCCGGATGGGCGCTCTTCGCGCTCACAGCCGGCAGCCCGATCGTCACGTTCCTGCTCACGGTTGTCCAGGGGACCCTGTCGTTCGCCGTCGGCTCGACCCTGATCGCCCAGGTTCTGTACGCGGCGCCCCGGGCGCCCTCGCTCGGCGGCTCCTTCGCGACCGCGGCCCTCAACGTAGGGGCGGCCGTCGGCCCCGCCGTCGGCGGCGCCACCATCGCCGCAGGGCTCGGCTACCGCTCGCCGCTGTGGGTCAGCGCCCTGCTGGTGGCGGCGGCGCTCGTCACGGCGGGCCTCGCCCAGGCCATACGGCAGGCACCATCGCCGCGCGGCCGGCGAGGAGCGGCCCGGCCGGAAGATGGCCGGGCCGCGCCACGCACTCGCCCGGGTGGCCGCTGACTCCAGCGAGGAGATCGCCGTCTGGCTGTGGTCCGGGCCACCGGCGCCCACCCCCGGCTCAGGAGGCCGGGCGGTGGCCGCCCTTGGCCTGCTGGATGAGCTCGTAGACGTGGGCCCGGAGCTCGGAGAAGCGGGGCAGGGAGCGGGTGACGAGCTGGTCACGCTCATCCGGCAGGTCGATGGTGACCTCTTCGAGCACGACCGTCGGCGAGTCGGACAGGACGATGACGCGCTGGCCGAGGTAGACGGACTCGTCGATGTCATGGGTGACGAACAGCACGGTGACCCCGAGGCGCTTCCACAGGGAGCGGACGAGGTCTTCGAGGTCGGCGCGGGTCTGGGCGTCGACGGCGGCGAACGGTTCGTCCATCAGCAGGAGATGCGGTTCGTAGGCGACCGCGCGGGCGATGGCCACGCGCTGCTGCATGCCTCCCGACAGCTGCCAGGGATGGGCGCCCTGGGCGTCGGCCAGGCCGACGGCCTCCAGCGCCTCCCGGACGAGCCGCTGCCGTTCGGCCTTGGGGACCTTCTTCTCCTTCAGCGGGAGCTCGACGTTCTGCCGTACGGTCATCCAGGGGAACAGGCTGCGGCCGTACTCCTGGAAGACCACGGCCATGCCGGGGGGCGGGCCGGTCACCCTCTCACCTTCGAGCACCACCTCACCGGCGGTGCTGTCCAGCAGCCCCGCGACGCATCTCAGCAGGGTGGTCTTGCCGGCGCCGGAGGGCCCGACGATGCAGACGAGTTCGCCGGACGCGATGGTGAAGGTCAGGTCGCGGACCGCCTCCACGCTGCGGCCCCTGCCCTCGTAGACCTTCTTCAGGTTGCGGACGTCCAGCATCGTGGTGGAGCTCTCCGGGCGCGCGGCGGCGCCGATGGGTGCGGTGGTCATCTCAGCCCTCTCGCTGTGACATGCGCAGACCGGTGTACCAGCTCAGCAGCCGGGCCTCCGCCGCCCGGAAGATCACCGACAGGGCGATGCCGATCAGCCCGAGCATGATGATCCCGGTCCACATCTGCGGGATCGCGAAGCTGCGCTGGAACTGGATGATGGTGAAGCCCACGCCGTTGCTCGCGGCGAACATCTCGCTGATCACCATCAGGATGATCCCGATGGACAGCGCCTGCCGCGCACCGGCGGCGATCTGCGGGCTGGCTCCCCGCAGCACCAGATGGACGAGCCGCGAGTGGGGGCGCAGCCGGTAGCAGCGGGCGGTGTCGCGCAGCACCTCGTCCAGCGCGCGCACACCCTCCACCGCGTTCAGCAGCACCGGCCAGACGCACCCGGAGACGATCACCAGCACCTTCATCTCGTTCCCGATGCCGGCGAACAGCATCAGGATCGGCACCAGCACCGGCGACGGGATCGCCCGGAAGAACTCCAGGACCGGCTCCAGCAGGCCACGGAGCGTACGCGAGGAACCGATCGCGGTGCCCAGGCCCACCCCCAGCGCCACGGCCACCAGGTAGCCCACCAGCAGCCGGGCCAGACTGGGCAGCACATCTGCGGTGAACCGGCCGGTGAACCAGGTCTCGCCGAACGTGCCCACGATCTGGCTCAGCGGCGGCCAGAAGAAGTCGGTGCTGTCCGCCGTCGCCGCCCACCACGCCGCGACCAGCAGTACCGGCACGGCCAGCAGCAGCAGGACCTTCCGGCCCGCGCTCAGCGTGTTCACCGGGGAACCTCCCCACGGATCGAGGGGTGCCAACGCAGCGCCCGGCGCTCGGCGGCGCGCGCGATCACGTTGACGACCACACCTATCAGACCGACCACGATGACCAGGGCGTACATCGCCGCCACCGCGCCGGAGGTCTGTGCCACCGCGATCTGCCTGCCGAGCCCGGGCGACCCGATGATCAGCTCACCGGTGATCTCCAGGATCAACGCCACCGCCGCGCCCAGCCGGAACCCGGTCATCATGTACGGCAGCGCGGTCGGCCAGATCACCGTGCGCACCTGGGTCAGCGGACGGAACCGGTACGAGCGCGCGGTCTCCCGGGCGACCGGGTCCACGTCCTGCACGCCGTACAGAACCTGCACCAGCACCTGCCAGAAGGCGGCGTACACCACCAGCAGAAGTGTCGAGCGCATGTCCGTGCCGAACAGCAGCACGGCCAGCGGGATCAGCGCCACCGACGGGATCGGTCGCAGGAACTCGATCGTCGAGTTCATCGCCGCCCGCAGCAGCGGGATGCCGCCGATCAGGATTCCCAGCACCACGCCCGCGACCATCGCGATCGACAGACCGATCGCCCAGCCGCGCAACGTCTCCAGCAGCGACTGCCAGAACTCCGCCGTCGCGGCCTGATCCGCCAGCGCCGAGACCATGTCGCTGAACGGCGGCAGGAACCGCTCGTCCACCAGCCCGGCCCGGGGCGCCAGCTCCACCACCGTCACCAGCCCGGCCAGGCCGATCAGGCCCAGGGCCCAGGTGGGGAGAGGGCGGTGACGGCGTCCGCCCCGGCCCCGTCCCGGCGTGCCCGCCGTCACCGCCACCGTCACGGAAGGAGCCCGCCGAGATCGGGAGCGGTCTGGATCAGGCCGTCCTGCAGGGCGAGCTTCGACAGGGTCTCGAGCGACCCACGGTTGATCTCCGAGGGATACGTGGGGAGTGTGAGCGAGCCGGCCATAGCCGAATCGATCTTCGTGTAGGTGAGCAGGACCTTGCGCACCGCGTCCGGGTTGTCGGAGGCGTACTTCAGGGACTTCAGCATCGCGGAGGTGAAGCGCTTCACCAGGTCGGGCTTGGAGGCGATGGTCTGCTCGGAGGTGAAGTAACCGGCGATGGCCAGCTCAGGAGCGGTGTCCACATAGTTCGACGCGATCACGCGGTCACCGTTCTTCTGGGCGGTCGCCAGGAACGGCTCGACGACCTGGACGGCGTCGACGCTTCCCTTGTCCAGCGCGGCGAGCATGTCCGGGAAGGGCAGCTCGACGAATTCGACGTTCTTCGGGTCACCGCCGGCGGCCCGGATCGAGGCCCGGACCGTGGTGTCGTTGATGTTGTTGAGGGTGTTGACCGCGACGCGCTTCCCGGCGAGGTCCGCGGCGGACTTCAGCGGGCTGTCGGCCTTGACGACCACCCCTCCGAAGTCCTTGCCCTGGGCGCCCGTCGAGCCGGCGCCGGGCGTGACGACCTTGAGGGGGAGGCCCTTGGACCGGGCGATGATCAGCGACGTGAAGTTGCTGAACCCGAACTCCACCTGACCGCTGACGACGGCGGGGACGATGGCGGCACCGCCCTGCGCGGACACGAGCTCCAGCTTCAGCCCTTCCTCGGCGAAGAATCCCTCCTGAGCGCCGAGGTAGACCGGCGCCACGTCGACGATGGGGATCACGCTGACCTTCACCGAGGTGAGGCCGGCCGAGGCCGGCCTACCGGCGTCGGACGCGTCCGGGGAAGGGGTCTGCCCGCCCCCGCACGCGGTGAGGAAGAGAACGGAGGCGGCGGCCAGAACCGCGCGAATTTTGGTCACGGTGCTTCTCCAGGACGTCGGTCGGGGGGTGAGGAGGTGACGTCGGCGCTCGTCACGGCCGGACGAGGCCTTCGGATCGGCGCGTTCCCCTCCACCGTTCCACCGCGCAGGACGACGCTGGTCGCACTGCCGGTCCCCAGAGGAGAGCAGGCCGAACGTTCGGGCGCGTACCGCGGTGCCCGCCCGGCGACCGCGGAGGGCGGTCGCGAGACGGCAGCCGACCGATGGCTGCCTTCCCCGATGGCACCGCTCGTTTGTGAGGCCGATGCTATGAATTATGTACGCGATTGTCAACGATTTGTTTACCAAGAGCTGCGCCAAATTTGTCGTCACTCTATGGATGTATTGGGGCATGCCGAAAGAGGCCTCCGGCGCGGACGGCCGTGGCCTTCGGATGGGGGTTCACTCACGAGTAGGTGGTTCGCGAGTGGGGGGCCGCGAGTGGAGGGGATACGAGGACGAGGGCGCGCGAGTCCGGGATCTCAGGACTTGGCCAGCACCGCCGCCTCGACATGGGGCGTCGTGGACTTCGAGATCTGGGTGATCACATCGCGCAGGTGCTCGCGCATGGCTGCCTCGGCGGCCGCGGGGTCCCGCGCCACGATGGCGTCGACGATCTTCTCGTGCTGCCCGAGGGAGACGGTGGACCGGCCCGGCTGAAGGGCCAGGCGGAACTGGTGGCGGACGAGTTGGCCCTGCAGCCGGAGGAGGATGGTGCGGGCGGTCTCCTGGCCCGCGATCTCCTGGATGAGGGCGTGCAGGGACGCGTTGAGCTCGGAGTAGGCCAGCGGATCGTGCCCTTCGACCCTCTCGCGCATCGCCCGCCTGATCTGGAGCAGCCTGTCGGCCTGGCCGGGCGTCACCCGCTCGGCCGCCTTCGCCGCCAGCAGGCCCTCGAGCACCATCCGCACTTCCGTGATCTCCACCGCCTCGGCGGTGGAGATCACGCGGACCCGCGCGCCCTTGTTGCGCTGCACCTCGACGAGGCCGTCGGCGACGAGCTCTCGCAGTGCTTGCCGCACGGTGGACCGGCTGACCTGGTAAAGGTCGCACAGCTCGGCTTCGACGAGGCGCTGCCCGGCGGCGAAGTGCCCGTCCAGCACCGATCGGCGGATCTTCACGACCAGCTCTTGGGGGTCGACCGCCTTCATGATCTTCCTCCCGTGTCGGTGCCGCGGAACGGCGCTGTTGTGGCTGGCGACATTCTAGGTGACCAAATCGTGACCGGCGGTCGTACGGGCGGCGGCGGGCATCACTCGATCACGGGCGTGCCGTGGGTGTGGAACGACTCGATGGTCTTCAGTCCCCACGCCTGCCCCTTGGCGCGCTCCGCCTGCGTCCACGTGATGACCTCCCAGTCGGGGGCCAGGATCAGCCGGGCGCCGGCGTTGCACAGCTCGACGCGGTTGCCGCCGGGCTCCCAGACGTAGAGGAAGAACGTCTGCTGGATGGCGTGCTTGTGCGGGCCGGTCTCGATGTGGATGCCCGCCTCGAGGAAGACGTCGGCCGCCCGCAGGATGTCCTCCCTGGTGTCGGTCGCGAACGCCACGTGGTGCAGGCGTCCCCGCGTGCCGCTCCAGTCGGAGGTGTACACGAGGTCGTAGGACTTGTTGCAGACCGAGAACCACACGGCGGCGGGGGAGCCGTCGTCGTTCACGATCTGCTCCGTGGGCCGCGCTCCCAGCCCGCCGGTCACGAAGTCGCCGGCCGCCGCCACGTCCGAGGCGAGGAAGTTCACGTGGTCCAGACGCCGGACGTTCGCGCCTCTCCCGGGGAAGGCCGAGGCCTGGTTCTTCAACGACGGCCGGTGCTCCTCGGTCGCGACGTACCGCTCCGTCTCGTAATACAGGCCCATGTCGTGGCCGTCCGGGTCGGTGAAGAGGTAGACGGGTCCGAGCCCGAACTCCGACTCGCTCCACCCGGCGCCGAGCCCGGCCGCCTCGACGGCCTCGACCCGGCGGCTCAGCGCCTGCGGGCCGGCCGCCCGCAGGAACGTACGGCCGACGCCGGCCCGGTCCCTGCCGGTGATCTTCACGGTGTAGCGCTCGTAGTCGTCCCACGAGTGCACGTAGATCGAGTCGCCCTCCCGGTGGATCTCCTTCATCGCCATCAGGTTCACGAAGAAGTCGCGGGTCTCCTCCGGCACGGGGCTGAAAATCTCGACGGATCCCAGGTGGGCGATGTCGCCGAATGCCGCTGACTGCATCGGATCTCCTCTCGGTCGGTGCCATGGTTCAGGCGGCTCGCGGCGCCTGCGTTCTCAGAACTGCGGATTCACCGCCGGGGGTCGGCCCGGCGCGGCCAGACCCGGCCGTCGAAGAGCTTGCGCGCGGTGCTCACCACTCCGGAGCGGCGGACGCGCAGGGCCGTCCCGCTCCCGGACACCTCGACGGAGGCGTCGAAGAAGCCGGTCGGATGCTCGATCCGCAGGGTGGCTCCCGATGCCGTACGCGCGGCGACCCCGGCGGCGACCCCGGCGCCGGCCTCGGCGGCCACCTCGGCGGCGACCGAGCCCTCGACGAGTACGGCGGTGGCGACCGAGACCGCACCCAGGACACCGATGGAGGTGTGGACCCGGTGCGGGATGAAGGTCCGGGTCGAGATGGTGCCCCCGTCAAGGGGTGCGGCCACCAGGGTCATCTTGGGCACCGTGGTCGCCCGCACGTCGCCCAGCCCCATCAGCTCGCCCGCCCGCAGCCGGATCTCCTCGACCTTCGCCTTCAGCGTCGCGTCGCCCTCCAGTTCGGAGGGGGACTCGTACCCCGTCACCCCGAGTGACCTGGCGGCCATCACCACCACGGGCATGCCGTTGTCGACGCAGGTCGTCGCCACGCCGGCGATCTCGTTCCGTACGGAACCGGTGGGCAGGAGACCGCCGCACGTCGCGCCCTCCGTTCCCTCGAAGTAGAGGGTCACCGGCGCGGACGGGAACGGCACGCCCGAGATGAGGGTGCCGCCCGCGTACCTCACCCGGCCGTCACGGGTGTCCACGGTGGCGGTCGCCGCGCCGCCCCCGTTGAGGATGCGGATGCGGACCCGGGTCGTGTCGCCGTCCACCGGGACCAGCCCGCGCTCGATGGCGAACGGCGCGACGCCGGCCAGGAGGTTGCCGCAGGTCTGCCGCGCCGAGACGCCGGCCTCGGTGACCTGTACCTGCAGGAACAGGTAGTCGACGTCCGCGCGGGGGTCCGGGGAGCGGGAGATGACGGCCACCTTGCTCGTCAGCGGATGGCCACCGCCGATCCCGTCGATCTGCCGGGCGTCGGGCGAGCCCATCAGCCGCAGCAGCAGGTCATCGCGCCGGTCCTCCTCGGCGGGCAGGTCCTCCGCGAGGAAGTAGGCGCCCTTCGAGGTTCCGCCGCGCATCAGCATGCACCGGATCCCCGCGTCATCGATCTCTTCCACGGTGTTCACGGCGCCGTCCCCAACCGCGGAACGCCCCGGCCGGACACCGACTTCAGGACCTCGACGGTGGCCAGGGTCATCGCCGCGGACTCCCCGGCCGACCTGGCCATCCGGACGGCCGCCTCCATCTCGGCCACGCGGCGTTCACTGTGCAGCACGGTGCCGTCGAGGAGCCTGCGGATCACGTCGCCGTCGAGCTCGGTCAAGGTGTCGACCAGATGGTCGTGACACCATTCCCCGAGCCCCTGCGTCTCCGCCACCCGCAACGACTCGACCATCAAGGCGGTCAGGCCCTTCACCACGATGCTGCGCAGCAGTTTGCGCGCCGCCGCCTGGCCGACCTCCGCACCGAGCGAGGTGATGTCCATCCCGCAGGCGGACAGCAGCTCGGTGGCCCGTCCGGCGCCCGGACCGGCGGCCAGGACGGGGGTCCTCACCAGCAGCCGGAGCACGGGTGCCATCAGGACACCCTCGGCGAAGGTCAGCCCGTGCGCGGTCGCGGTGGCCGCCAGCTCGCGCTTGAGATCCGGGCTGGCGGTGGCCAGATCGAGGTAGACGGCATCGGACGCGGTGTGCCCGAGTGCGGACTCCAGCGCGCCGGGCGCGTCGGCGGCCGCCGTCAGCGCGATGATCACCTGTGCCCCGGCCACGGCCTCGGCGGGGGTCTCCGTGACGGTGAAGTCGACCGGGCGTCCCGTCCACGCGGGATCGAAGCCGGTGACGTGCGCGTGGGCGCGGAGCCCCGAGGCGATCGCGTAACCGGCCTCACCGAGTCCGAGCAGGGCGACGCGCGGCTTCACGCGTCCTCCTCGGGGAGGTCGTCGACATAGCTGACGCCCAGCCGGGACAGCAGCTCGCGCAGGCCGTACATGTCGACGCCGAGCACCCCGGAGCGGAGGGCCGCCCGTTTGTCCTCCTCGGCCGCGATCCGGGTCCGGGCCCGGGCCAGCACGTCCGCGGCCGACGCGGCCGGCACGCACATGACCCCGTCGTCGTCGGCCACCACGACGTCGCCGGGCCGTACCACCTGGCCACCGCAGACGACCGGCACGTTGACGGAGCCAGGGCTCGCCTTGACGGTGCCCTGAGCCGAGACGGCGCGCGCCCAGACGGGGAACCCCATCGCGCGCAGGGAGGCGATGTCACGCACCCCGGCGTCCGTCACGATGCCCGCCACTCCCCGCGAGAGCAGCGACGCCGCGAGCAGGTCGCCAAACATGCCGTCGGTGGAGGGGGAGGTCGTCGTCACCACGAGGACGTCCCCCTCCCGGCACATCTCCACCGCCGCGTGGATCATCAGGTTGTCGCCGGGGTGGCTCGACACCGTGACCGCGGAACCCGCGATCACCGCGCCATCCTGCCGGGGGCGGACGGCCGGGGCCACGAGGCCGGTACGGCCCGCCGCCTCGTGCACCGTGGCCACCCCGGCGTCGCGCAGTCCTGCGACCACCTCCGGGTCGGGCCGTGGCACGTTTCGTACGACATAGTGCCCTGCCATGCGAGCCCTCCTAGTCCAGCTCGGAGGTGACCTGCGGGTAGACCCGCTGGTAGGCCTCGGCGTACGCATCCACGGGCAGCCCCAGGTTCGGCCCGCTGTTGCGCTTGGCCTGCACCCCGCGACGGCGGCTCAGATCGCTGTAGTACTCCACCAGGTGGCCCTGCGCGCCGAGACTCCGCATCGCCGAGAGCTTCAGCTCCCACACCGGCGTGATGTCCAGCAGGACGTCGGGCCGGAAGTCGCACACCTCCGGCTGGTGCGGCTCGAAGCAGAACACCGGGGGAGCGCCGATCACCTCGCCGTCACCCGGCACCCCGGCGGCCTGGGCGAGGATCCGCGTCCTGAGTGCGATCTGTCCGGCGACGGGGTGATCGATGTTGTACGGGTCGTTCGGCGCGTGCGTCAGCACGACGGACGGGTGCAGGCTCCGGTACAGGTCGACCAGTGACCGGGTCAGTTCCGGCGTCTCGACCAACGGGTAGTCACCCGCGTCGAAGAAGACCACCTCGGCGCCCAACGCGCCGGCCGCCTTCTCACCCTCCTCACGCCGGACCGCCTTGACCTCGTCCAAGCTGTGTCCCTCGCGCCACAGGCTCGCGGACTCGCCGCGCTCGCCGAAGCTGAGACAGGCGATCACGGCGCGCTGCCCGCTCTGGGTGGCCAGCGCGATGGCCCCACCGGCGCGCCAGACGAAGTCTCCTGGATGAGCGGTGATGACCAGCAGGGGTCCCTTGGTCGGCATACCCGTCCTTCTCCTGTCCGGGCGGCGACACCGCCGGATCGTCCACATGATCGAGACAACGTGGCCCGAACAGGTCCCAGGGGTCGCCAACGCGATTAGCTACGAGATTGTCAACAATATGCCCAACTATCTGTTCGTCACAACCCGTGCCGGAAATTGCATCGGCACGGGAGAAGCCGGTCGCAGTCGATGGGGCGTCCTGATCGGGGACGGGGACGGCGGACGGGCGGACGGGCGGACGCTGCGGCTGGATCAGGGCACGCCGTACCAGCGGAGCAGCGCCGTGGTCGCGGCGGCGGCGACGACCACCACGGGGAACGGCGCGCGCCGGGCCGCGAGGATCCCGGCGACCAGCACGCCGGACGGCCTGGCCCAGCCGGCGAAACCGTTCCCCTCGGTGAGCGCGGCCGTGGCCACCAGGGCGACCAGCAGCACGACGGCGGCGGTGGAGAGCAACTGCCGCAGGCGGTCCGGGACACGCAGCCGATCCCCGAGCAGCGGGCCGCCCAGTCGGAACGCGTAGGTCCCGGCCGCCAGCAGGGCGATGGCGAGCATCGGCATCAGCGGACCTCCTGTGCCGGATCGGCCTGCGTGGCGGTCGCGGCGCTCGTGACGGATCGGGCGACCGGCAGGAGACCGGCCAGCGAGAGCAGCACCGGCAGCCCGGCGGGCAGGAACGGCGTGGTCGCGGCGGCGATGCCCGCGCCGAGCAGCGCGCCCCGACGTGTGCCGCGATCGGCGAGCGCGGGCAGCACCAGGGCGAGCAGGACAGCGGGGAAGGCGGCGTCGAGGCCGAGGGCGCCGGTGTCGCCGACGGTCCGGCCGGCCAGCGCGCCGATCACGACGGCCAGGTTCCAGGACGCGAACACGGCGACGCCGCAGATCCAGAACGCCGCCCGCCGCCGCGGCCGGTCGCCCTGGCGTAACGCGAACGCGACCGACTCGTCCGTCATCAGATGCGCGCCCGGCAGCCGCGTCCACCACCGCTCGCCGAGCACGTCCGCGATCGCGAAGCCGAAGGGCAGGAGGCGGGCGTTGAGCACCAGGCCGGCGGCGACAGCGGCGACGGCGCTTCCACCCGCGAGCAGCACGCCCACCGCGGCGAACTGGGCGCCACCGGCGAAGACCAGCAGGGACATGACGATCGGCACCGAGGCGTCGAGGCCGCCGGACACGGTGATCGCGCCGAAGGACGCGCCGACGACCGCGTCGGCGAGGCAGACCAGGGCGATGTCGCGGAGCGTGCCGCGATCGATTGTTCGCCATAACGAACGCATGTTTGTTATCCTGAACAAGAACGCTTGCGTTCGTCAAGTCGAACAGAACGACGTCTGGAGCGAACACGTGCGTAACGGTTCCCCCGGTGACGGAGAGACCTCGTCCCACGCCCTGATCGCGCTGATCGCGGCGTCGATCCGCCGGGAGCGTGACCGCGCGGGACTGTCTTTGACCGAGTTGGCCAGGCGGGCGGGCATCGCCAAGTCCACGCTGTCCCAGCTGGAGTCGGGCTCGGGGAATCCGAGTGTGGAGACCCTGTGGGCGCTGGGCGTCGCACTCGGCGTGCCGTTCAGCCGGTTGGTCGACCCGCCGCGCGCGAGCGTACGGGTGATCCGCGCCGGCGAGGGGCCCGCCACCTACTCAGAGCGGGCGAGCTACGCCGCCACGCTGCTGGCGTCCTGTCCTCCGGGTGCTCGCCGGGACCTCTACCGGATCACGGCGCGGCCGGGGGAGCCGCGGAACTCGGAACCGCACATGCCCGGCACGACGGAGCACGTGGTGCTCAGCGCCGGCCGGGCGCTGGTCGGCCCGGCGGACGATCCGGTCGAGCTCGGCCCGGGCGACTACATCACCTACCCCGGCGACGCGCCGCACGTTTTCGAGGCCCTCCACCCCGACACCACGGCAGTGATCCTCATGGAGCACATCTGAGCCGCTCGGACTCCTGTCACTCCGGCCTGTCCGCGTTCGCGCGGAAGAGGAGCTGATGCGGAATCCCGCCGCACGGGCCGCGCGATCAGGCTCCGATCATGTTGAAGCCTCCGTCGGCGTTGAGGTAGACGCCGGTCATGTGGCGTGCGTCGTCCGTGGCCAGGAAGAGCGCTGTACCGGCGAGTTCGGCGGGGCCCGGGATCCGGCGCATGGGCGTCTTGGCGATCAGCTCCTCGCGGCGGCCGTTCTTCCAGTCCTCCCTGTTGAGGGTGGCCTCGGTCTCGATGAAGCCGGGCGCGAACGTGTTGACCCGCACGGTGGGGGCGAATGCCGCGGCGTAGGACTTGGTGATGCCGAGGATGCCGTACTTGGCCGCCGCGTACTGCGGCGCGCGGGCGCTGCCACGCACGATCACGGTGGAGCCGATGTTGACGATGGAGCCGTGGCCCTGGTCGAGCATGCGCGTGCCGACCTCGTGCGTGCACAACATCGTGCCCTTGACGTCGACGGCGAGCACGCGGTCGATGGACTCCTCGGTCAGGTCGCGCCAGGACATCTGCTCGGCCGCGACGTCGCCGACGTTGTTGACCAGCACGTCGAGCACGCCGAAGCGGCCGAAGACCTCCCCGGCCATGCGGCGGATGTCGTCGTGCCTGCTGATGTCGGCCCGGACGGTGAACGCCTCGCCGCCCACATCCTTGATCCGGGCGGCCGTACGCTCGGCGCCCGCGACGGAGCTGTTGTAGTGCACGGCCACGCGAGCGCCTTCCTGCGCGGCGCGCACGGCGATCTCGGCGCCGTAGCCGGTACCCGCTCCGGTCACCAGCACGGTCTTGCCGGTGAAGCGGCGAGGAAAGGGTTGCTCGGACACGGGGGGTCTCCTGTCTTCGGTGGGCTGTCTTCGCGTGCGTCCTCAGCGGGCGAAGCGCTGGCGCAGCTCGCCGATGCCCTGGACGCGGCTGACGAGTTCGTCGCCCTCGGTGAGGTATCGGGGCGGGGTGCGGCGGTTGCCGACTCCGGCGGGGGTGCCGGTGAAGATGAGATCGCCGGGCAGCAGCGGCACGACGGCCGACAGCCGGGCGATCAGCTCGGCGACCGGGAAGATCATCGATCTGGTGCGGTCGTGCTGGACGACCTCGCCGTTGAGCAGAGCGGTGATCTCCAGGTCATCGGGATCGTCGAACTCGTCCGGGGTGACCAGGAGGGGGCCGGTGGGGCCGAAACCCGGAAAGGACTTGCCCAGGCTGAACTGCGGCGGCACACCCCGCGACTGTGTGACGCGTTCGGACAGGTCCTGCCCCACGGTGAGCGCCGCCACGGACTCCCAGGCCCGCTCCTCGCTCACCCGGCGGGTCTCCCGCCCGATCACCGCCACGAGTTCGACCTCCCAATCCACCTTGCCCTCGGGCAATGTGACGGTGGCCTGCGGCCCCGTGACGCAGGTGGGGAACTTGGTGAAGACGAGCGGATCGGCCGGCGGCGTGAAGCCGGCTTCCACAGCGTGCGGCGGATAGTTCAGCGCGACCGCGAACACCTGCCGCGGCCTCGGCACCGGCGCCTCCAGAGCGGCGTGGTCGAGGGGCAGGTCGTAGGTGCTGTCCGGCTGTCCCGCCGCCCAGTCCCGCAGCTCCGGCCATCTCTCCAGCAGCGCCATCGGATCGGAGGGGAGCCCGGAGGCCGCGCCGACGTCGAGGGCGCGGTCGCCGTCGGCCAGTACGGCGCGGCCGCCCAGGACGCCGAGCCTCACCAGTCCACCTTCCGCGGTACGGGGGTGCCGTGCCCCTGCTCCCAGCTGACGATCGGGGTCCGCAGCACACCCAGCCGTTCGACCTCGGCCTCGACCACGTCGCCCGGCTTGAGATACAGGTCCGGGTTGCCGCTGAATCCGGCCACGCCCTGGACGGTGCCGGTGGTGACCAGGTCGCCCGCGCTGTAGCCCTGCGGGGAGTGGTAGGCGACCAGGTGCGGGATGGACACGGACATGCGGTTGGTGTTGGACTTCTGCCGGACCTGGCCGTTGACCCGCAGCTCCATGTCCAGGTTCTGCGCGTCCGGGATCTCGTCCGCGGTGACGATGTACGGCCCCAGCGGGCAGAAGGTGTCGATCGCCTTGCAGAAGGAGAAGACGCCCGACTCCATCTCCCTGCGCTGGATGTCGCGGGCCGTGATGTCGTTGAACACCACGTATCCGGCGATGTGGTCGGGCGCGTCGTCCACACCGAAGAACTTGCCGCTCCTGCCGATGACGACCGCGATCTCCAGCTCATAGTCCAGCTCGCTGGTCAGGTGCTCGGGGTAGATGACGGGCTCGTCCGGGCCGACGATGGCGTCGACGTTCTGGAAGAAGACGATGCCCTTGTGCATGGGGTGGGACCAGTCGACGTTCCTCGACTCGTCCTCGTGCTCGCGGAAGTTGCCCGAGGTGTGGAAGAACTTCTTCGGCACGATGGGAGCGCGCAGCCGTACGTCGTCCAGCGTCAGCCGCTCGCCGGTCTCCGGGGCGTGGCCTCCCCGCTCGAAGTACTCGCGCGTCGAGGGCACCTCCAGCGGGATGACCAGGCGTTCCTCCAGCTCCAGCCGCCCGACGCGGCCCTCGTCGAAGGTGATCAGTTTCATGCCTTCTCCTTGTGCTCACCTGCGAAGATCCGCAGCTGGAGTGCCAGCGTGGCGTAGTAGCCGACAAGCGTCGTCAACTCGAACAGGCCGCGCTCGCCCAGCGCCGCCACCGCGTTGCCGTACTCCTCGTCCGTCAGGTCTCCCGCGCGGGCCAGCGCGGCGGCCGCGCGCGCGGCCGCCAGCTCGCCCGGGTCCGGCAGGCCGGGCAGCGCGCCTTCGCGCAGCGCGGCCAGTTCGGCCTCGGTCAGACCGCAGGTTCGGCCGACCGCCTCGTGCGCCTCACGCTCGAAGTCGCTGCCCCAGTGCGCGGCCACCACCAGGATCGCGATCTCACGCACCCGGGCGGTCAGCACCGAGTGGTAGCGCACCGCCGCGCCCACGGCCTGGAGAGCGCCGCCGACCGGCGGGCTCAGCAGCATGGCGTTGAACGGGCCGCGCAGCCGCCCCCGCTCGTCGGTGAGGGCGAAGGCCTGGGGCCCCGCGGCACGCGGCCCGCCGGTGATGGCCCGGTAGAGCTCGGCCTGCTCCTCGTCCAGCGCGTCCGGTGACAGTCCGGCCAGCCGCGCCCTCATACGAGGGTCCTGCCGCCGTCGACGTACAGGACCTGGCCGGTGATGAACGAGGCCCGGGGCGACAGGAGGAACAGGACCGCGCCCACCACGTCCTCCGGCGTACCGAGGCGCCCGGCGGGGACCAGCCCGGTCATCTCCTCCCGCATCCCCGGCTTGGCCAGGTACGCGCGGGTCAGCTCCGTCTCGGTGTAGCCGGGCGCCACCGCGTTGACGGTCAGCCGGTCGGCCGCCCACTCCCTGGCCATCACCTTGACCAGCTGGTCGAGTCCGCCCTTGCTGGCCGCGTAGGGGCCGTGGTGGAGGTGCGCGAGCCGGGAGGAGACCGACGAGAAGAACACCATGCTGCCCCGACCGGCACCACGCATCAGCCGGCCGGCGGCCCGTCCGGTCCAGAAGGCGCTGGACAGGTTCAGGGTGACGACGCGCTCCCAGACCTCGTCGGGAGTGTCGACCACCGGGCGGCGGTCGTTGGTCCCGATCGCGTGCACCAACATGTCCAGCCCGCCGAGTTCCTCGGCGGCACCCTGAACCGCGGCCTCGCACGCTTCCGAGCTCGCCAGGTCGGCGGAGACGACGCGCGCGTCGGCTGCCGCGAGGCCCGGATCGGCCCGCAGTTCCTTGAGCTTGGTCACATCGACGTCCACGACCAGCACGGACGCTCCCGCCTCGGCCAGGCCCCTGGCGCACGCGGCTCCGAGCCCGCCGGCGCCCATGACGAGCGCCTTGCGGCCGTTCAGACCGAGCCACTCCATGACCGGCCTCCAAGTTCACTCTATGAAAGTCGATTTCATTTAGGTGGCGCCGATGCTAGACCCGTGTCATCGGAGTTGTCCACGGTGCGTATCCGTACACGCTGGCGTGCGCGTGGTATTCTCGCCCCTCGAAAGTAGGTTGTCTTCATGCGGCCGCTGCGGCCGCGCCGCCGGGGACGGTGCGAGAGAGCGAGGGGCGTGGCATGCCCGCCAGGCGACGGCAGGCCCAGAACGCGCAGGCGACCGAGGCCGGCCCCCGGCCGGAGTACCGCATCGAGGCCCTGGCCAAGGGCCTCCGCCTGCTGTCGCTCTTCACCGAGCAGCAGCCGGTCTGGCGGGTCAGTGACATGGCCGCGGCCACCGGCATGCCCCTGCCGACCACCTACCGCATGGTGATGACGCTGGCCGCGGAGGGCTATCTCGTCCACCTGCCGAACGGCGACTACCGGCCCGGCGTGCGCGTGCTCACCCTGGGGACGGCCGCGCTGCGCGGCATGGACCTGGTGGAGATCGCCGCTCCCGGCCTGCAGGCGCTGGCCGAGGCCACCGGGGAGACCGTCAATCTGTGCGTGCTCACCGGCGACCAGGTGCTCTACCTGATCCGCCTGCGCAACTCCGACCTGGTGACGGCCAACATCCAGGTCGGCTCCACCCTGCCCGCGGTCTACACCTCGATCGGCAAGCTGCTGCTCGCCCACCTCGACGACGACGAGCTGGCGTCTCGTGTCACGGCCGGCTCCTTCGGCCCGGCGCACGGGCCCAACGCCAAGCTGTCGCTTGACGAACTGCGCGGGGAGCTCACGGCCATTCGCAGGGACGGGTGGGCCATCCAGGACGAGGAGCTCGCCTTCGGCCTGCGCTCTGTCGCCGTACCGGTTCGCGACGCCTCGGGCCGGGTCGTCGCGGGCCTGAACATCGCGGTGCAGGCGCGCGACTGGTCGACCCAGCGCATCATCAGAGAGCTTCGCCCGCCGGCCGCGCGGACGAGCCAGGAGATCTCCACCCTGCTCGGCTGCCCGGCCGGCTGACGGCCGGCCGCGTTCGTGCCGCCATCAGCCGGCCGGGGATCGACTCCATCGGCGGCGAGACCGTGTTCGTCGGTCACCTGGGCGCCGCGATCCGCACCCCCGTCGCGGTGAGCAGCCGCCCGTCGGCGGCACGCTCGGTGGCGGCGAGTTGCGCCGCGACGGCCGCGGACACCCGGCCGGTGTCGCGCGGGTCCACGGTGAAGGCGGCGTACGACGCGAGATCGGGATGACTCTCCCGCTGGTCAGGGGTCAGCCCGCCCGCGACCGGCACCAGCCGGAGCACGTGCACGTCGCCGGTCAGCTCGCCGTCCTTGATCGCCAGGTCCCGCTTCGGCGAGTAGACCATGGCGTACCGGCCGGTGCTCAGTGGCCTGATGTCCCACGCCAACGTCGTGCCGTCGATCCAGTGCGCCTTGACGGCGGAAAGGTCGGCATCCAGACCGCGCCCGCCGGTCTGCGGCAGCACGTACCCCGGCGTGGCGGCCTGGATCCAGACCTCGTTGCCGTACGCGGCGAACTCCAGCACCTGGTCGTCGGGCAGGTCCTTCTCGCCGCCCTTGTGCAGGATGTAGCTGATGGTCGACGCGCCGTCAGTCAGCGGCACGGCGAAGTACGCGCCGAAGCCGTCGCGGCCCGCCGGGGCCAGCGGCGTGTCCCACTCGGTCGGCTGGGCCGCGCCGCTCCCGAAGACGTGCGCGCCCCACCCCTCGTAGTCGCCGTCCGGCCGGCTGTAGTGCAGGATCGCCACATTGTCGGCGGCCGCCCTGGTGGGACGCACCGCCGTGACGCCCGAGTCGACCCATCCGTCCGGCTGCGCGGACGGCAGCAGCGACTGATCGCCGCCCGGGTCCTTCTGGTCGCCCTTGTGGATGATGAAGTTGACCGGAGCTTCGGCGTCCCTGATCGGGACCTTCCAGTAGACACCGTATTCGTCCTGGCCGTCGGCGGGACGCGGCGCGTTCCACTCGGTCGCGGCCCCGTCGGCGAGCCCGCCGCCCCACAGGTGCAGGCCCCAGCCGTCGTACGTCTTGTCCGGCCGCCGGTAGTGGACGGTCGCGTATCCGCGCGCCTCCGCCAGGGACGTGGCCGCGTCATCCTTGCCCTGGGTCAGCCAGATCTCGGCGTTACGCCCCGGATCGACGGTACGTGGCGCGCCGTCCGACTGGTCGCCGTTCCGCACGGTCAGGGTGACGGCGTCGGCGCCGGGCTTGAGCCTGATCCAGGCGAACCGTCCGTAGGCGTCCTGCCCGGACAGCGGCACCGGGGCGTCCGAGGCGGAGGGCTGGGCGACGTCGCCGTCGACCCGCAGGCCCCAGCCGTCGTAGTCGCCGCCGGGCCGCTGGTAGTGCACCACCAGCCAGTCGCGCCGCTGCTCGCCGGGCTCCTCGACCGGGGGCTGCGCGGCCACCGTCGCCGACGCCTTCGCCGAGGCGATCCGGCCCGCCGAGTCGCGGACCACGGCCTTGTACGTCACGGACGTCCCGGCCGCGAGGTCGCCGACGTCGTGGAACACCCGGAACGGCCGGGCGTCGTCGGTGCCCAGCACCGTCCACGGGCCGGTGCCGACCTTCACGGCGAACGTGACCTGGTCGAAGCCGCCGCCCGGTACGTCGGCGGTGATCTCGGCCCGGCCGGTCAGCCGGTCGTCCGGCAGCGTGACGCCGATATCGGGCGCCGCCGCGGGATGGGGGATCGGCTTCCCGGCCTGGTACACCACCGCGGACAGCGCCGGGACGGTCATGTCCAGTGTGCGGTCGGCTCCGGTCGTCACCGGGGCGCCGCCGTTCGGGTAGATCGGGGTGAACGCGGTCCGCGCCGAGTAAGTGGGGACCTTCACCCGCCGGGCGGCGGAGCCGTTGTTGAGAGCCACCACGTACTCGATCCGCCTGTCGGCTTCGAGCCTGGAGAAGGCGTAGACGCCGCCGTCGCTGAGCCGTTCGATCTGGGCGCCGTCACGCAGCGCCGGATGCCGGTCGGTGAGTGCGGCCAGCGCCGAGATGCCCTGGTACAGCGGATGCCGGACGACGAAGTTGTCCTGGGCGTGCGTGGCCGTGGTGCCGATCAGGTCGTCCGACAGGTAGGCGGCGGTCCGCGACGCGAACATCGAGGCGCGGGCGGCCTTGTCCCCGCCCTGGCCGGTGAACCCCTGCTCGTCGCCGTAGTAGACGACCGGCTGGCCCCGGGTGAGGTACATCAGCTCGTGCGCCAGCAGGTCGCGGCGCAGCAGCTCGGCGTCACCGGCCTGCGGGTTGTCCCGCTTGAGGAAGTAGCCGAACCTGCCCATGTCGTGGTTGCCGAGGAAGGTGGGCAGCGAGTACGCGTTCGAGTCGGCGTCGGTGTAGTAGTCGTCGGCCCGGTAGAGCGCGCTCAGCGTCGCCGCCCCGGCGCCCTGGGAGGCGTACGCCCTGGCCGCCGACTGGAACGGGAAGTCGAGCACCGCGCTCATCCCACCGGTGGTCGAATAGAGCGACGTGGTCCGCGGGTCGTCGGTGAAGACCTCGCCGAACATGAAGAAGTCCTTGTCGCCCAGCCGTTCGGCGTAGCCCTTGACGTCCGGGGCGAAGCGCCGCCAGAACTCCATGTTCACGTGCTTGGCGGTGTCGATCCTGAAGCCGTCGATGCCGGTCTCCCGGACCCAGGTGGTGTAGATGTCGGTCATGCCCTTGACGACCTCGGGCCGTTCGGTCCACAGATCGTCCAGGCCGACGAAGTCGCCGTACTCGGAGCTCTCCCCGGCGAAGGTGGAGTCGCCGCGGTTGTGGTACATCGTCGGGTCGTTCAGCCAGGCCGGCGACTTGGTGACCCCGGGCACCGGGACCGGGGTGTAGGGGAAAGAGCCGGAGTCCACCCTCGGGAACGGTGTCGTGCCGTCGGCGTGGTCCCGGTCGTCGAACGGTCTGCCGTCGGCGTCCAGGTACGGGTATGCCTTCGTGCCGCGGTAGCCGTACTGCTTCTCGCGGTAGTCGATGCCGTCGGCGGTGTGGTTGGTGATGATGTCGAAGAAGACCTTCATGCCCCGCCGATGGGCCTCCTTCACCAGCTTCTTCATGTCCGCGTTGGTGCCCAGGTGGGGGTCGACGCGGGTGAAGTCGGTGATCCAGTAGCCGTGGTATCCGGCGGAGGCGTTCGCCCCGGTGCCCTGGACGGGCCGGTTCTGGAACGACGGGGTGAGCCAGATGGCCGTGGTGCCGAGGCCCTTGATGTAGTCGAGTCGTCTCACTATCCCGTCGAGGTCGCCGCCCTGGTAGAAGCCGGAGTCGGTGGGGTCGAATCCGGTGGTGAGGCGGTCGCCGGCCAACCCGCCGCGGTCGTTGTCCGCGGAGCCGTTGGCGAACCTGTCGGTCATCACGAAGTAGAACCGCTCGCGGCTCAGCGCGGGCCGTTCGCCGCTGCGGGCGAGCTGCCGGTCGCCCGGCTCGCTGGTACGGCTGGGGCCGCCCTTGACCGGGTGCGCGGGCTGTCCATGCGGGGAGCCGTACGCGGAGGCCGGGGTGATGGGCAGGAGGGGGAGCGCGGCGACGGTCGCGGCGAGCACCGAGCCGAGCAGCCGGAACGGTGTCGGCCGTCGCCGTCGTGGGGGGTGCACGGGCACGGTGCCTCCAGGGCATGTTCGGATTTCGTGATTTTCCGAAAGCTACAGGCCTTCCGCAAACTCTGCAAGAACTTTCAGTCCGTTCGCGCGGGGCTTCGCGATCTGCGGCTGCTGCCGGGCGGACCCGGGCTTCGGTCTGGTGCACCCCGGATTCCGCGTGGGCAGGCATCGCGCCGGAATCGGGGCCGTCCAGCTCTGCAAGCAGTGAAAGAATTGACAGCAAAACCGGTGTCCCGGCGGGCCATGACATGGCGCGCCACTCGCTGCACCGCACCGCCGTACCATCCACAAGGCGAGATGCGGCCTGGTGCAAGAAAGGTAAGTTAGCCGCCATGACAATGAGACTCGCCGACGTCGCCGCCCACGCGGGCGTGAGTGAGGCGACTGTCAGCCGGGTGCTCAACGGCAAGCCAGGCGTGGCCGCCGCGACACGACAGGCGGTCCTCACCGCTCTCGACGTCCTCGGGTACGAGCGCCCCGCCAAACTCCGCCAGCAACACGCCGGACTGATCGGCCTGATCGTCCCGGAGCTCACCAACCCGATCTTCCCGGCGTTCGCCCAGGTGATAGAAAGCGCGCTCGTCCTGTCCGGATACACCGCCGTGCTCTGCACCCAGACCCCCGGCGGCATCACCGAGGACGACTACACCGACCTCCTGCTCGAACGCGGCGTCTCCGGCATCGTCTTCGTCAACGGCCTGCACGCCGACTCCCGCTCCGACCGGGCCCGCTACCGCCGCCTGATCGGGCTCGGCCTGCCCATGGTCCTGATCAACGGTTACCGCCCCGACATCGACGCGCCCTTCATCTCCAACGACGACGCCGCCGCCCTCGACATGGCCGTCAGCCATCTGGTCTCCCTCGGCCACCGCAGGATCGGCCTGGCCGTCGGCCAGGAACGCTTCGTTCCCTCCATCCGCAAAATCGCCGGGTTCCGCCGCGCCATGGCCGAGTACGCCGGGGTCACCGACACCGACGACCTCGTCGTCCCCTCGCTCTTCACCATCGAGGGAGGCCAGTCCGCCGCTCAGCAGCTGCTCGACCGCGGCTGCACCGCCATCTGCTGCGGCAGCGACATCATGGCCATCGGCGCCATCCGCGGCGCCCGCCAGCGCGACCTGCGCGTCCCCGAGGATGTCTCGATCGTCGGGTTCGACGACTCCCCGATGACCGCCTACCTCGATCCGCCGCTCACCACCCTGCGCCAGCCGGTCCGCGACATGGGACTGGCCGCGGTGGAGAACCTGCTGGAGGAGATCGGCGGCGTCCGGGCACCGCGGACCGAGCTGCTGTACCGGCCCGAGCTGGTGGTCCGCCGCTCCACCGGCCCGGTCCCCACCAAGACGGGTGACGCCAAGACGGAGGACTAGGACCACCACAGCGCGGCGCGGGACGCGTGCGGTGAAGCGGCCGGGCGGTCGGCCCGGAGCCGGTCGTGACCTTCGATCCCAAACAGACCGAAGAGCCCTGGAGCCGCGCACGGCCGTCGCCCGGTGTGGGCGGCGGCCGCCGCCCACACCTGGTCGCGCTTCACTTCAGGTAGGGCCCGTCGGTTCCGATCTTGCCAGGGGCCGGGTGGCCGGACAGGCTGAGCACGTAGGCACGCATGTTGCCCTTGCCGCTCAGGTTGATCGAAAGGGTTCCGCCGGTGACGGTCTTGCTGTCCCCGGTGACCGCGTCCACGTAGGTGCCGTTCGGGATGCCGGTGAAGGTGGCGTTCCCGGAGACGGTCACCAGGACGAAGCTGTCCACCGATCCGTCGGTGAACCGGCGCTTGTAGGCGATCTGGCCGGACACGCCCTCGGTGGAGTACTGGCCCTTCCGCAGGGCGGGGATCGCCCGGCGGATCTGGTTGAGCCGCTGCACATGCTTGACCAGCGGCTGGCTGAGCGTGTTCGCCACCGCGCCGGAGGCGCTGGAGACCACCCCGAAGTCGCTCGCCGTGACGTCGCCCTCGATGTTGCCGCCGTAGTACGCGCGGCCGGTGTTCGCCAGCGGGCAGGTGGGTCCGCAGTCGATCTGCTTGCCCTTCTGGAACTCGATCTCCGATCCGTAGTAGAGGGTAGGGATGCCGCGGAACGTCCACATCAGGCTCATGTTCTCGGCCCAGGCGTCGGTGCCGCCGCTGTAGCGGAAGCCCGACTTGTTCGGCCCGTAGTCGTGCGAGTCGACGTAGACGGCGTTGTAGGTGGCGTCGTTGGTGCTGTCGTCGGAGTCCTTGCCGTTGTTGAAGGCGTTCTGCGCGTCCGAGAAGTTCATGTGCATGCGCATGTCGATGATGTTCATGCCGGAGAACTTCGTGTGGTCGGGCGCGTGGTAGGCGTTGCCGTTCAGGAACGCGTTGGTGCTGGTGGGCTGGTTGCCCGTTCCGAGCTGCTGCTCGTAGTTGTACTGCTCCAGCGCCGCCGCCGCGTCGTCCGCGCTGTACTCCTTGCGCTCCTTCCACGTGTAGAACTGCGCGGAGTGGTTGACCGAGCCGCGGTTCCACTTGTCGTTCACGAACGCGGCGACCTCACCGAAGACGTAGAAGTCCTTGGCCGCCCGCGCGCCGAACTTCGCGGTGATGTGGTCGTAGAGGGCGGGCAGGAAGCGGCGGTTCCAGGTGACCCGCGGGATGTGCACCGCGGTGTCCACGCGGAAGCCGTCGACGCCCATGTCGATGTACCGGTTGTAGGCGTCGATCAGGTATTTCTGGACCTCGGCGTTCTCGGTGTTGAAGTCGGCCAGGTCGTCGTGCAGCCAGCAATCTATCTCGGCGGCGCGCGGCTGGCCCGGGGATACCTGGGCAGGCCGGGCCTCACCGCCGACCGGTTCGTCCCCGACCCCTACGGCGGGCCCGGCGCTCGGCTGTACCGGACCGGCGACCTCGGCCGCTGGCTGCCCGGCGGCGACCTGCAGTTCCTCGGCCGTACCGACCACCAGGTGAAGATCAGGGGATACCGGGTCGAGCTGGGTGAGATCGAATCGGTGCTCGCCGGGCTGCCCGGGGTCGCCCAGGCGGTGGTGGAACTGCGGGGAGACCGCCTGGTCGCCTACCTCGGCCACCCGGATGCCGAGTCCCGCCCGGACGCCGCGCGGCTGCGCGAGACGCTGCGCGCGCTGCTGCCCGACTACATGATCCCGTCCCGCTACGTCTGGCTGGCCACTCTGCCGCTGAAGTCGCACGGCAAGGTGGACCGGGCCGCGTTGCCCGATCCCGGTGGCGAACCTGCCGGAGAGGCGGAGTACACGCCGCCCGCGACGCCGATGGAGGAGGCCGTCACCGCGATCTGGGCCGGTGTCCTCGGCGTGCCACGCGTCGGCGCGCTGGACGACTTCTTCGAGCTGGGCGGGCACTCCCTGCTGGCCATGCAGGTCGTCGCCCGGATGCGCGCGGTCGCGCCGGAACGCCGGATCACCATCATGGACCTGTTCCGCCATCCCACCGTGCGCGAGCTGGGCCGGCTGGCCGAGCAGGGGGAGGACGGCCCGCGCAGGCTCCTGCACCGCCTCACCCCGGACCGGCCGACCACGGACACGCTGGTCTGCGCGCCGTACGGCGGGGGCAGCGCGGTGATCTACAAGCCGCTGGCGGACGCGCTTCCCGACGGATGGGCGCTCTTCTCCATCGCCGTCCCCGGGCACGAGCTGGGCGAGCAGGCCAGGCCGCTGGACGAGGTCGCCGCCGAATGCGTCCAGGAGATCCTGGCCAACGTGACCGGCCCGCTCACGCTGTACGGCCACTGCGGGCTGGGTGTGATGCTCACCGTGGAGATCGCCCGCGCCCTGGAGGCGGCCGGACGCGAGGTCGACGCGGTCTACCTGGGAGGCATCTTCCCGTTCGCCCGGGTCAAGACCCGGTTGTCCCGGATCGCGGGGGCATGGTCGGAGCTGACCGACCGGCTGCGCAGTGACCAACTGTGGGCCAACGCGTTGCAGGCGGCCGGCCTGGACGTCGACGAGCTGGGCCGGGACCAGCTCACGCTGGTGATCGACAACCGGCGCAAGGGGACGAAGGAGGCGGAGCGCTATTTCACCCGGCTGTTCGAGGAGGGGGCCGAGCCGCTCCGCGCCCCGATCATCTCTGTGGCGGGCGACCGCGACCCGGCCACCGAGTTCTACCAGGAACGTTTCCGCGAGTGGCATCTGCTGACGGACGTCACCGGCGTGGCCGTCCTGGACGAAGCGGGCCATTTCTTCGTGAAGTATCGGGCGGAGGAGCTGGCCGAGATCCTCACCTCCACCCATCAGGCGATCGCCGAAGGACAGCCGGAACGGCTCAGCCGTACCGACCGGTCCACCTGGTGGCTGCACGGAGTGTCGGTGCGAACCCCGGCGGACCGGCCCCCGGCGGACCGGCCCCCGGCGGGCCGGAGCCCGGTATTCCGTACCGCTGAGGAACCGGGCGGCGGACCACGCCCGAGCATGCGGCGGTTCGGACTGGTCGCGGTCGGACAGCTCGTGTCCATCATCGGGTCGGCGCTGACCGAGTTCGCCATCCCGGTCTGGATCTACACCACGATCGGCTCGCTGGTCAGCTTCGCGCTGCTCGCGGTGCTCGGGCTGGTGCCGGGCATGCTGGTGTCGCCGCTGGCCGGGGCGCTCGTGGACCGGCTCGACCGCCGCAGGGTGCTGCTCGCGGGAGACATCGGAGCCGGCGGCACGCAGCTGACCTTCGGGATCCTGTTGTGGACCGGGAACCTGCAGACCTGGCACGTCTACCCGCTGCTCGCGTTGCTGTCGGTCGCCCTGACGTTCCAGCGGCTGGCGTACACCTCGGCGATACCGCAGCTCGTGCCGAAACGCTTCCTCGGCCACGCCAACGGCGTCATGCAGATGGCCACCGGTACGGCCCAGCTCGTCGTGCCGCTGGTCGCTGTCGGCCTGATGGCCGTCATCGGCATCGACGGCATCCTGGTCATCGACGTGGTGAGTTACGTCCTGGCCGTCGGGGTCGTCCTGGTGACCCGCTTCCCGAAGACGATGGCCGCGACCCGGCGGGAGTCCATCGGGACGGAGATCCTCCACGGGTTGCGCTACTCCTGGGGCAACCGGGGATTCCGCGGCATGCTCGGCTTCTTCGCCGTGCTGAACGTGTTCCTCTCGCCGCTGTTCCTGATGATCTCGCCGCTGGTCCTGGCGTTCGCGGGGGTCCCCGAGGTCGGGCGGGTGTCGTTCGCCGGGGGACTGGGGGCGTTCGTCGGCGGTCTGGCCATGACCGCGTGGGGCGGGCCGCGGCGGCGCAGGCTACGCGGGGTGCTGACGGCGACCCTCGCCCTGTCGGTCGCCTGCCTTGTCACCGGTGTGCGGGCCGATCTGACGCTGATCGCGGCGGGCGCGTTCGGCATGTCCCTGTGCCTCACCCTGGTCAACGGGATCTACGCGACGATCATCCAGGTGAAGGTGCCGCAGCGGTTCCACGGCAGGGTCATCGCGCTCAACACCCTGGTCGCCTGGTCGACCCTGCCGATCGGGTTCGGTCTGGTGGCACCGTACGGAGCCTCCGTGTTCGAGCCGCTGCTCGCCCCGGACGGGCCGCTGGCCGGTACGGTCGGCGCGGTGATCGGCATCGGCGCGGGCCGCGGAATCGGGTTCATGTACGTGTGCTTCGCCCTGGCCATCGCCACGATCGCGCTCGTCTCGACGCGGGTACGCGCGCTGGCCAGGTTCGACGAGGAGGTCCCGGACGCCGTCCCCGACGACCTGATCGGCTTCGAGAGCGTCCGGAACCGCCGCTGACCCTGGTTCCTCCAGAGGGCGTCGCCGCCGAGCGTGCCGGGGGGGGCGTACGCGGTCGAAGCCGCCCTCCATTCGGCGCGGCCGGGCATCGGGACCGAGGCGTGCGCCGGCACGACGCCGGAACGGAATGTCGAGCCACCCGCCCGCCAAGAGATCATCTCGGAGTCTCGGCGTCTCGGCGTCTCGGTGCCGGGTGTCTCGGTGTCTAAGTATTTCGGTGTTTCGGTGTGCCCGATCACCGATCTCCCGTCGGCGTTCCGGCTTGCCCTGGCGCCATATGCGGCCGCTGGTGACGGCGGAATGTATGTGAATGCAGCGTTACCGGCAAGTTTCAGAAATCTTGCTGAAATCTCTTGCAATCCTTGCGGAGATCGAAGATTGTTCTGCTACACGGACGGCCGTCCCGCCCCCCAAGCGCCATCGTCTCCGGAAGTAGGCCATCCCCCCATGGAACGAGCTAGGTCACGCCTGCGCAGCAGAGTCCGTCATGTCCTCCTCGCCGCCGCGGTCGCCGCGTTCGGCATCACCCCGGTGGCCGTCGCGGTCGCCGCGACTCCCGCGAACGCCGCGGTCACGCTGAACGACAGCGTGGTGACGGCCAACCTGTGGGAATGGAACTGGAAGTCCGTCTCGGCCGCCTGCACCGATCACCTCGGCCCGGCGGGTTTCGGCGCGGTCCAGGTCGCGCCGCCGCAGGAATCGGTCAGCCTCCCCAACAGCAGTGACGGGGTGCACCCGTGGTACGAGGTGTACCAGCCGGTCTCCTACAAGCTCGAATCCCGGTTCGGCAACCGGGCCCAGTTCGCCTCGATGGTGACGGCCTGCCACAACGCGGGCGTACGCGTCTACGTCGACGCCGTCGTCAACCACATGGCGGGGACGAACAACCCCGGCGGAGTGACCGGCTACGCCGGGACCTCCTTCACCGGCTACAGCTACCCGGCCGTCCCGTACGGGAACGGCGACTTCCACCACCCGGGTGACAACTGCCCGACCTCCGGCGGCATCAACGACTGGAACAACGAGTCCCAGGTGACCAGTTGCGAACTGCTGGCGCTGTCGGACCTGTACACCGAGAAGGAGTACGTCCGTAACAAGATCGCGGACTACCTGAACGACCTCATCGGGCTCGGCGTGGACGGGTTCCGCGTCGACGCCGTCAAGCACATCAAGAAGAGCGACTTCGCCGCGATCCTCGGCAAGCTGAACAACACCGTCGCCGAGGGCAAGCGCCCGTACGTCGCGCAGGAGATCTTCGACGGCGCCACCAACGACGCGCTGAAGGCCCGGGCGTTCATCGGCAACGGCGACGTCCTGGACTTCGCCTACGCCAAGGGCGTCAAGGCCCAGTTCCAGGGCTCGATCTCCAACCTGGCCAACCTCCCGAACTGGAACCTGGACGCCCCGAGCGCCAACGTCTTCGCCATGGTCACCAACCACGACCTCGAGCGTGACGGCGCCACCCTCTCCTGGCGCGACGGCACCGACTACACCCTGGCCAACTACTTCGTGCTGGCCTACCCGCACGGCAAGCCGTCGGTCTACGACAGCTTCACCTACAGCAACCGCAACCAGTCCCCGCCCTCCGACGGCAACGGGTTCGTCACCGACACCTCCTGCGGTAGCAGCTGGAACTGCCTCACCCAGTCCACCGGCATCAAGGGCATGGTCGGCTGGGCCAACGCCGCCAAGAGCGTCACGTCCGTCTCCGACTTCAAGGTCGTCAACAACAACGTCATCGGCTTCCACCGCGGCAACCGCGCCTGGATCGGCATCAACGACTCCGGCAGCGCCTCCACCGCGCAGTTCACCACCGGCCTGGCCGACGGCGAGTACTGCGACGTCATCTCCGGCGCCGCCACCACCACCGGCTGCACCGGCACGAAGGTCACGGTCTCCGGGGGCCAGGCCGCCGTGACCATCCCCGCCAACAACGCGGTCGCGATCCACGTCAACGCCAAGGCGGACATCACCAAGGTCGCGACGACCTTCACCGTCAGCGCCGACCTCGCCGCCGGACAGACCCTGCACGTCGTCGGGAACGTCCCGGCCCTCGGCGGCGGCAGCACCACGAACTCGGTCGCGCTGACCGCCAACGGCGGCGGCACCTACAAGACCACCGTCGAACTGCCCGCCTCCACCGCCGTCTCCTACAAGTACCTGATCAAGAACGGCGCGACCGTGGTGGAGCAGGAGGCCGCCAACCGGACCTTCACCACCCCGGCGAGCGGCACCGACACCCGCACCGACACCTACGTGCCCCCGCCCGTCAGCGACAAGATCGCCACCACGTTCACCGTCACCGCGACCGCGGCCGCCGACCAGAACCTCTACGTCGTCGGCGACATCCCGGCCCTCGGGTCGTGGGCCCCGGCGGACGCGATCAAGCTGACCGCGCAGGGCGACAACCTGTACTCCGGCGTCATCGAGCTGCCCAAGTCCACCGCGGTGGAGTACAAGTTCATCAAGAAGACCACCGCCGGCGCCGTGACCTGGGAGTCCGGCTCCAACCGGGCCTTCACCACCCCCGCGAGCGGAACCCACGCCGTCACCGAGACCTTCCGCGGCGACACCGCCTCGCAGATCGCCACCTACTTCAACGCCGACGTCACCACCTGGTACGGCCAGAACGTCTTCGTCGTCGGTAACGTCCCCGCCCTCGGTGGCTGGGATCCCAACCAGGCGATCGCCCTGTCCTCGGCCGGCTACCCGATCTGGCGGGTGGCGGTCAACCTGCCCCCCAACACCGCCGTCGAGTACAAGTACGTCAAGAAGAACCCCGACGGCGCCGTGACCTGGGAGTCCGGCTCCAACCGGAGCTTCACCACCCCGGCCACCGGAACCCACACCAGCAACGACACCTGGAAGTAGCCCCCAACCAGACCGACGGCGGCCGGACCTTCACGGACCGGCCACCGTCGGTGTCCGCCCGTGACGGGCGGACACCGGTGCTCAGTCGCGCGCCCCCGGTCCCGAGAGGGAGGTACGCCGTTCGGAGGCCATCACCAGGTTGAACACCTGAGCGCGGAGGGCGCCGAACAGCGGGATCTGCTTGGTCTCGATCTGGTCCCGGGGGCGCGGCAACTCGACCGGGATGTCGGCGACGACGATGGAGGGCCCCTGGGACAGCACGACGACGCGGTCGGAGAGGTACACCGCCTCGTCGATGTCGTGGGTGACGAACAGCACGGTGGTCCCGGTCTCGGCCCAGATCCTCAGGACCAGGTCTTCCAGGCTGGCCCGGGTCTGCGCGTCCACGGAGGCGAACGGCTCGTCCATGATGAGCATCTCCGGGCGTACGGCCAGCCCGCGGGCGATCGCCACCCGCTGCTGCATGCCGCCGGAGAGCTGCCACGGGTGGAGTCCGGCGGCGTGTCCGAGCCCGACGGTCTCCAGCGCCTGCCCCACGCGGCTACGGATCTCCGGCCGGGGGATCTTCCTGTCCCTGAGCGGCAGCGCGACGTTCTTCTCGACGGTCAGCCACGGGAACAGGGAGCGGCTGTAGTCCTGGAAGACGACCGCGACGCCGTCCTGCGGGCCGGTCATCGGGCTGCCGCGGAAGGTGAGCGTCCCGCCGCTGAGCGGCAGCAGACCGGCGACGCACATCATCAGGGTGGTCTTGCCGCAGCCGGAGGGGCCGACCACGGAGACGAACTCTCCCGGGCGGACCGCGAAGTCGATGCCGCGGACGGCCAGGACGTCGCCCCGCCGCGAAGGATAGGACTTGGTGACCCCGCGGACGTCGAGGATCGGCGTCGCGGACCCGGTCGTGCCGCCGGGGTCCTTGGTCATCGAGACTTCCACGAGACGATGTCCCTTCTGTTCGAGCACGTGGCCGCCGTCACCGCCGGTCACCCGCGCCCGCCTTGGCGGCCCGGTGCCAGCGCAGGACCGATCTCTCCGCCAGCTCGAAGATCCCGTTGAGCAGGATGCCGAGCAGCGCGACGAGCAGGATCGCCGACCACAGTTCCGGGAAGCGGAACAACTTCTGCTGGTTGACGATGAAGAAACCGAGGCCGGCGGTGGCAGCGAAGAGCTCCGAGATCACCATCAGCACCAGCCCGATGCCAACGCTGATCCGCATCCCGGCGACGATCGACGGGCTCGCGCCGGGGAGCAGCACGCTGAGGAAGTGCCGCCGCGGGGAGAGCCGCAGGCTGCGGGCGGCCGTCGTCATCGTGGTGTCCAGGCCGCGGATCCCGTCATAGGTGTTGACCAGGATCGGCCACAGGCAGCCGAGTGCGATCAGGAAGATGTTCATCCCACTCGTGATACCGAAGATCACGATCGCGACGGGCAGCAGCATCGTGACGGGCACCGCCATGCCCAACCTGATCAGCGGGTTGAAGAACGCGCCCGCCTGGCGCCACACACCCAGCACGATGCCGCCGCAGACGCCGATCACGGTCGCCATGCCGTACCCGGCGCCGAGCCGGGCGAGGCTGGGCAGGACGTCGGCCCGGAACTGGTCGCTGAGGAACAGCGCGACCGGCCGATCCGACAGCCACGTGTCCGCGAAGGCGGTGACGATCGTGGAGAACGGCGGGATGAACAGCGATCCCGCCTGGCGGGCGAGCACCTCCCAGAGCACCAGCAGGGCGGCGAGCAGCCACAGCCGCTGTCCCGCCCACGCCAGGCCCCGCAGTACGCGGCCCGCGACTCCCGCCACCGAGACGCCGGAGGGAGCGGCGGGCGGCGTGACGGCGCCCGTGCCGTTCGCGGCGCTCACCGGTCGGCTCCCCGCTGGGCGTGGCCCCACGGCACGAGCAGCCGCTCGGCGAGGTTGACCCCGTAGTAGATCAGCATTCCGAGCACTCCGATGATCAGGATTCCGGCGTAGACGTAGTCGGGACGCTGGGCCTCCTGATAGGTCGTGATCACCGTTCCGACGCCGCTGGTGGCACCGAGCAACTCGGCCGAGAGCACGACGATGAGCGCGGTCGAGCAGGCCACCCGCAGACCGGTGGCGATGGCCGGGGCGGCCGAGGGCAACACGATCCGGGCCAGGAGCCTTCCCCGGCCCCACCCCATGGCACGGCCGGCGGTCAGCATCAGCGGCTCCGCGTCGCGCACGCCGTACATCGCGTTGAGCAGGATCGGCCAGAAGACGGCGTAGGCACTCAGTGAGACCTTCATCTGCAGGCCGAGCCCGAACAGCAGGATCACGATCGGCAGGAAGGCCGACGAGGGGATCGATCTGGCCGCGTGCACCAGCGCCGACGCCGGGCGGTACAACGTGGCGAAGTAGCCGAGCACCAGGCCGAGTGGGACGCCCACCGCCGAGGCGAGGAGCATGGAAACCAGCCAGGCCAGCAGGGTCTGCAGCACCTGGCCGAGGAAGGACGCGTCGGCCAGTAACTCGGCCAGGCGCACCATCGTGTCAGCGGGAGGGGGGACCGAGTCCGGAGAGATCACTCCCAGGCGCACCACCAGGTCCCAGCACACGAACATCGTGACGACGCCCGCGCCGCCGAGCACCCAGGCGGGCAGCGGACCCCGTCCGCGCCCGCCGGTCCCGGCGGCCTGTCCCGACGAGGTATCCGGGCCGGTCCCGGGCGTGTCCGGCGCCTGCGGGCGCGTTCGCTCGCCTGTCGCCACCGGTCTCGTCCCCTTCCCGCTCGTGTCGTCCACCGGTCCACCGCGCGCCCGCATCAGGACCGGGCGAAGTCGGGGACGAGGGGCTCGAGGTCCGGCTGCTTCGGGATGAGCTTGAGATCGACCATCTTCTTGGCCATGTCGTTCAGCGTCGCCATCTCGACGTCGGGTGCGAGCGCGTTCTGCGGCTGCTTCTCCAGCGTCTCCGCGGGGACCTTGTTGCAGTCCGACAGCAGCGTGAACGACTCCTTCGTGTTCGCCGGGTCGCCGAGCTGCGCCATCGTCTCCTTGATGGCCTCGTGGAACTTCTTGGCCGCGTCACTCTTGGCGACGAAGTCCTTCGAGGTCACGTACGTCGCGATGTAGAGGCGGCCCGCGGCGGCGAACGGGTCGGCGATGCTGTGCACCTCCGAGCCCCGGGCTCCGAGCAGCTGGTGCCCCATCTGCGCGGCGGCCACGTTGCCGTTGACGACCGCGGTCACCTGCTCGGCGTACGGCAGTGCGACGAAGGAGACCGAGGCCGGGTCCACACCGTTGGCGCTGAGCCAGCTCGACGTGGCGATCTGGTTGATGCCGTTGATCTCGTTGACCGCGATCTTCTTACCGGCGAGGTCGCCGGCCGTCTTGATCGGCGAGTCCTTGGCGACGAAGACGCCCTGGGCCGGTTCCGCGGGAGGCAGCGCGTTGACGTTCGCGCCGGAGACCATCTGGATCGGGAACCCCGTGTTGTAGGCGTTGATCGCGGTGAAGCCGTTGACGTAACCGAAGTCGGCCGCGCCCGAGAGTACGGCGGCGATGGCGGAGGACCCGCCCGTGGACTTGACGAACTCGACTTCGAGTCCGTGCTTGGCGAACAGGCCCTTGGCGGTGGCCCAGGTGTTCCAGATCTCGCACCCGAAGGTGGTCACGGACACCTTGGCGGGACCGCCCCCCGAAGCGGTCCCACCTGAATCGTCGCCGCCGCATGCCGTGGAGAGAAGGACTGTGACCAGAGCCGTGAGGGCTCCCATGCGTCGTGTTCGCATGCAGACTCCTTGGTTCCCTTGCCGTGCCGCGCCCGTGTCGCCGGAGGGCTGAGCCGTTCCGGGATGGGGCGAGGCCGGCCAGGAAGGGGGGTTGAGGGGTACGCACGAACGTAGGAGGAACCTTCTGTCCATGTCAATATGCGAAACAATATCTCGTATTACGTCATAGAAGAGGCGTGTGTCCAGCGGAGGGCGCGGCGGGGGAGTGGCATGCCTTCTCCTTGGTCGGGGCGCTGATCCGACGATCGGACAGCAGCCGGGCGGGCGGCATGGAACCCCCGGCGCTCATCGGCGGGTCGGGATCGCCGGTCGGTTCCGCCGGTTCACGCGCCATCGCACACGATCGATCCCCGCACCGCGGCCGGCTCCGAGGAGGTGATCCGCCGGAGACGAAAAGGTGAATGGATCAGGAAACAGCGATTTCCCATCGAGGCTCAGTTTCGTGCGGTTCCCGACGGCAAACCGGCGTTGAGCGCATTGATCGTTTGGAGATGACCATCCGCACCCTTGCCCCTCGAAAGGGAGAACCAGGATGGGCCAGACCTTCCAACGCCGGTATCCATTCCGGCCCGGGATGTGGGCGGCGACCGTCAACGGCGCGACCACGCGCGACCCTCGATCGTGTGGCCGCCCAACTGGTTGAAATGATGCTCGGTCACATCTGTCGGCCATCCCGCCACTGATCGCCGGTGCGCATTCTCCTAGGGATCCTACGAAGCGTTGTCGTCGGCGCGATCGGAGCAGTCGGCCTCTCCGGAGACTTCGTTGGTGCCACCGATTTGAGTAACACGCGGAAGCGCTGGACGATCGGTGTCGCGATGATGATCCTCTTCGCGCTCGTGCAGCTCCCCGACCTCCTTACCGGCCGCGCTACCCGAGCGGCACGGCGACAACTCGAAGAAATCCACGAGCGCCTGGAAGACCTCAGACGGGAACGGCGAGCCGCTGTCGACGCCCTTGAGCGGACCCGCGTAGAACACGGAGAAGAAATGGCCGATCTGGCCGACCTGCGGTTGGAACTCGAGAGTATCCGCGCGGCGGTGAGTGAACGCGAGCAGATTGCCGCCGACCTGGACAGGATGTCGCGGGAACTACAGATCCGTAACCATCGGACGGAGCCGCTCCGATCGCGGGTGGCGGAAGTAGAGGAAGTCGCCAACAGCCAAACCCGTGAAGAGGAACATCTGTCAGAGGCGTTAAGGCGTGTGGCCGCCTCTCACGACGGTCATTCATCTGAAACGGTCACGGGGGTGATCGGTTTCATTTTAATGATCTTAGAGCAACCGAGGATAGGCGTGGCTCCGTAGGAGATCCGCATCGGAATCGATTGGGATCGCCGGCGCTTCACCGGAACGAGTCTTCGTGGCGATCATGGGCTCTGTCGAGCCTCACTTGTGGGGCCGGGACGTTCGGTGAAGGCGTACTCCGTCGAGGGCTAGGTCGAGCAGTTGGTCGGCCTGGGTTGGGCCGTCGGGTTCCTCCTCGGTGGCCAGGGCGATGGCGCTGACGAGCTTGAGTAGCTGGACAATGGCGGCCTCGGGGCGTACGGCGTTCGCTTGGCGGGCGCGCGCAAGGAGTTCGTCGCCGGCGCTGACGATCATCGTGTGGCAGGTGTTTCCCAAGGTTGGGCCGCCGTGGCGGGCCCCGCGCATCAGTGAGGCCCCGAGGCCGCGGTTGGCTACAGCGTGTGCGCCGACGGCGCGAAGCCAGGTAACGAGCGCGGTTCCCGGGTCGGGATCGGAGAGCAGGTCGTGCGCCTTGGCGCAGAGGGCCTCTACTCGGCTCTTGAAAACGGCTTCCAGAAGGGCCTGCCGGGTGGGGAAGTGCCGGTGGAGGGTGGCCGAGCCGACCCCGGCGTGCCGGGCGATCTCCTCCAGGGAGGCCTCGGCGCCGTGTTCCGCGATGACGGTCTCGGCGGCGGCCACGACGCGGTTGTAGTTGCGGCGCGCGTCGGCACGCATTGGCCGCGGAGCCGGGGCGGTTGCGTCCTTGGGCACGGGATCTCCTGACGGCTTGCTAACTGGGGTGGCACTCCATATCGTATCGAGCGATAACCGGAGGGGCACCCCAGTTATGGGGAGGTGCCTTCGTCGGCATGGACGAGGTCGAGGAGAGACGTGGAATCGACAGCTAGGACCATCGTCGTGGTGGGGGCGACCGGTCTGCAGGGTCGCGCGGTGACGCAGCACCTGCTGAGCAGCGGTTGGCAGGTGCGCGCGCTCACGCGTGATCCGAACGGGGCGTCGGCCAGGGCGCTGGCGAGCGTCGGCGCGCACATCGTGCGGGCGCAGATGGAGGACGTAGCTTCCTTGATCTCCGCGGCGCAAGGCGCCTACGGCATGTTCAGCGTCCAGCCCACCGTCGGCTCTCCCGGCACCGCGCCGGGCTTCAGCGCCGACGACGAGGTCCGCTGGGGGATCAACGTTGCCGAGGCGGCATACGCCGTCGGCGTCGAGCATTTCGTCTTCACCTCGGTTGCCGGCGCAGACCGTCACGAGAGCGAAACGCTGCCGGGAAACCTGATCAGCAAGTGGCGGATCGAGCAGCACATCGCCGGGCTCGGCTTACCCGCGACGATCCTGCGGCCGGTCTCCTTCATGGAGAACTTCACGAGCGGATACGCCCTGCAAGGCGGAGCGTTGACCACCGCCCTCGCGCCCCAGATCCCTCAGCAGATCATGGCCGTGGACGATGTCGGCTTCGTCACCGCGCTGGCTTTCTCCCGGCCCGAGGAGTGGATCGGCAGCTCGGTCGCGCTGGCGGCGGACGAGCTCACGCCGGTCCAGATCGCCGCGGCCATCGAACGCGCGCTCGGACACCCGCTGCCGTATGCCCAGATCCCGATCGATGCGATCCGGGCCCTCGGCGAGGATTTCGCGTTCGCTTACGAGTGGCTCAACAAACTCGGCTACCGCGCGGACATCCCCGCCACTCGCCGGATCCACCCCGGGGCGATGGATTTGCGTACCTGGCTGGAACGCACTGGCGCTGCCCAGATCGCCGCCTTCCTGGCCACCCGGCGCACCGCGGAGCAGCAGGCGTGAGCGCCCGCGAGCGCGCCCTCGGGCGCATTGGGATCTGGGCGGGAGACCTCGACACCTACCCCGCGGCAGGAGTCCGCGAGGCCGCGGCCGCGATCGAGGATCTGGGCTACAGCACACTGTGGTTCGCCGAGACCACGGGGCGAGAGGCCATGGCGCAGGCCGCGATCCTGCTGTCAGCCACCCGGCGGATCACAGTGGCCGCCGGCATGACCGACATCTACGCACGCGACGCGGTGACGACCGCCGCCGCCCAGCGCACCCTGGAGGAAGCGTTCCCCGGGCGATTCCTGCTCGGTCTCTGGGAGAGCCACCCCAGCCTCGCTGAGGACGTCCGCGGCCACCACTTCAGCCCACCACCGGCAACGATGCGCTCCTACCTCGACACACTGGACGCCGCCCCGTTCGGGCCACCCACCACAACGGTCCCGCTCCACCGCGTGCTCGCCGCCCTTGACCCCACCATGCTCGCGCTCGCCGCCGAGCGCACCCGGGGCGCCAACGTGCTGGGCATGCCTGTCGAGTACACCCGCACCGCCAGGGCGACACTCGGCCCCGACGCGCTCCTGGCCATCACCCAACTATGCGTGCTGAGCCCCGACCGCTCTCAAACTGCCGGAACTCGCCGCGCACCTCCTTGTCTGATCCCGCACATTCGTGCCAGGGAACAGCGAGAGCAACGCTCCCCTCAGGCAGACCGACATCGCCGGCGTTCAACTGGTCCGAGGAGGACCAGCATGCTGACGACCGCCACTACGCACGCCCGCACGAACCCCACGCCGGCGCGCGCCACCCACCAACCCGGCTGTCGCATGATTCTTCCTTCGCATTCCGTTGGTGCTCCAACTGCGCACCGCGCGGAACCCGCTGCCGGGTGGTCTACTTGATCGTATGGGGCTGAAGGAGTTCTATCCGCCGATTGAGCCATATGAGTCCGGTCGGCTCGATGCCGGCGACGGCAACGAGATCTACTGGGAGGTCTGCGGGAATCCCGCCGGAAAACCCGCGGTCTTCCTGCACGGCGGCCCCGGTGGGGGCCTCCTGCCCGGCTTCCGCCGGTTCTTCGATCCGGAGGCGTACCGGATCGTGCTGTTCGACCAGCGGAACTGCGGCGCCAGCCGGCCGAGCGCCGGAGACCCGCGGGTCTCGTTGGAGCGCAACACCACCCCGCACCTGGTCGCCGACATCGAACGGCTCCGCGAGCACCTCTCCATCGATCGCTGGCTGGTCTTCGGCGGAAGCTGGGGCAGCACCCTCGCCCTCTCGTATGCCCAGGCCCACCCCGGCCGCGTCACCGAACTGGTGTTGCGCGGCATCTACCTCGTTCGCCCGTCCGATGAGAGCTGGAGCTTCACCCCCACGGGCGCCGCCCGCCTCTTCCCGGCCGAGTGGGCCGCGTTCCGCGACGCGATCCCCGCCGCCGAGAGGCACGACCTGATCACCGCCTACGGCCGCCGCATCGGCGACCCGGACCCCGCGGTCCACATCCCCGCGGCCCGTGCCTGGATGGGCTGGGAGTTCTCGGCCAACACCCTGCTCCCGGTCGATCCGCCGGAGCTCGGCGATGCCGACATCCTGACCTTCGCCCGCATCACCCACCACTACATCAGCAACGGTGGTTTCCTCCCGGAGGAGGGCCTCCTGGCGGGCATCGACCGCATCCGGCGCATACCCGCCGTGATCGTCAGCGGCCGCTACGACATGAAGACCCCGCCCGATCAAGCGTGGGACCTGCACCAGGCCTGGCCTGAGGCCGAGTTCCATATCGTCGAGGACGCGGGACACGGCGGCTCGGAACCGGGGATCCGCCACCGCCTGATCGACGCCACCGACCGGTTCCGGCCCTGACCGCCCGTGGGACGCCCGGAGCGCTGTAGGGGTCCGAGGACTCCGCCGCCCCGCGCGACCTGAAACCCCGGCGTGGTGGCGGCGCGGGGGAGGGGTCGAAGGTCGAAGGCGAGCGGGAGCGGCGGCTTCGCGAGGAGGGCCGCTCAGCCCGCGTCGACGGCCAGGACACGATCCGCTCGGGCGGCCCATCGGCCGCCGCTCCGTGTGATTCGGACAGGGTGATCGAAGCACATGCTGACCTGGGCGGTGGTCAGGACGTCGTCGACGCGTCCCGAGGCGAGGCACCGCCCCTCGCGCAGCAGCATCGCGTGCGTGGTGCTGGCCGGGAGTTCCTCGAGGTGGTGGGTGACCAGGACCGTCGCGAGCGACGGGTGACGGCTCCGAAGCGCGTCGATGCTGCTGAGAAGCTGCTCGCGGGCGGCCAGGTCCAGCCCCGTGGCCGGTTCGTCGAGCAGGAGCAGCCGGGGCTGCGGCATGAGCGCCCGCGCGATCAGGGTCCGGCCGCGTTCGCCTTGGGACAGGGTCGGCCAGTGGGCGTCGCTCCTGGCGCTCATTCCCAGCATGCCGATCAACCGGCCGGCCCGCTCGACCTCTTCCGGGGTGGGTGCCCAGCGGGGTACGAGCGCGGTCGTGTTGGTCAGGCCGGTCAGGACGACGTCCCTGACCCGCAGCGGCACGTCGGGCGCGTGCCGCGGGTTGACGTGGCCCAGGTAGGACCGTAGTTCCCGCATGTCGACCCGCCCCAGCTTGCGTCCGAGAACCTCGACGATGCCGCGCGTGGGGTGAGTGACCGCGCCGAGCAGGTTGAGCAGGGTGCTCTTGCCCGCGCCGTTGGCGCCGAGCAGGGCCCAGTGTTCCCCCCTGTGCACCGTCAGCGAGATCGACCGCAGCAGGTGGTTACCGTCACGGACGACGTCGACGCCGTCCGCCCGCAGCACGGGGCCGGTGTCCGAAGGACGAGAAACGATCATCGGTCTGCCGACTCCGTCCTGATGAGGGTGAGGGCCGCCTCAAGGTTCTCCACCGTGGCGGCGATCGCGCCCTCGACGTCGCCGTTCTCCAGCGCCGCCAGCAGGTCCGCGTGCGAGCACGATACGTCCGGCATGTCGGTCTCGTGCTCGACCATCTCGACCAGCGCTTCGCGCAACACCGGTTCCACCGTCGTGAACAGCCCGAGCAGAACGGCGTTGCCGGACAGCTCCACGACCGCACGATGGAAGTCGAGATCGGCGTCGACGAACGCGGACGCTTCGTCGCCGATCCGCTCCTGACGGTTTCGCAACCGCAGCTTCAACCGTTCGACATCCTCCGGGCGGGCCCGTCGCGCGGCCAGCCGGGCGGCCTCCACCTCAAGCGCCCTGCGCACCTCGTAGGCCTCAAGCAACCGGGCACGGCGCAGGAGCTCGTTCACGTCGGGTGTCTCCGCGATGGCCGGAAGGACGTCGGCGACGAAGGTGCCCGAGCCGTGTCGCACGTCCACCAGGCCGTCACGGGCCAGCAAGCGTAGGGCCTCCCGTACCGACGAGCGCCCGACCCCGAGCTCGGCCGCGAGTCCCACCTCGCTCGGCAGCCTCTCACCGGCCTTCCAGCGGCCGTTCCGAATCAGCTCGCGCAGCAGGTTTTCGAGCTGTGGCACGACAGGCCCATGCCGCAGCCGGGATGACTCCGCCACTTCCCACCTCGTCATCGTTTCCGGGGAGCACGACCCTAGCATGTCCTCAGACGTCTGAGGACTTGTCTTCGGGGTGCCGGTGGCGCGGTCGCGCTCCCGGGGAAAGGCGGCGACCTCGTCCCGGGCCCCACAGAAGCCCTTCTCGCCCCTTCGCCATGGCATGGGCATTCCATGCGCTCCCGCTGACGTTTGCCCACCTTTGGCGGTGAGTCTCCGCCTGACCGGTAAGGAGTCTCCTCAGGTGCGGTGCATCCGGTCCCGGGGGGTGAGCAGGGTGAACGCGTGGCACAACTGCTCGATCAGGACCCGCCTGACCGTGGTGGCCGGCACCGTCATGGCGCTGATCTGCACCGCCGTCGCGGCGTTGGTCCTGGTGGCGGTGCGGGAGGCCGCCATCGAGTACCGGACGAAGCAGCTCGTCGCCCACGCGGTGAACGTGGCCAAGCAGGTACGCGGCGGGGTATCCCCCCACCTGGCGGCGGGCCGGTCAGGCACGGCGGTTCAGCTGTTCGATCAGGTCGGGACGATTGTCGCCGCCACCCCGGATATGGCGGGCAAGCCGCCGATGACGAACCTGCAGCCCGACGTCGACGCCTTCGCGACCGAGAGGCGGTGCGGCGGCCCGGTGTTCCCCGGGCGGTGCAAGATCATTATCGAGTATCCCTTCCATCGGGACAACGGCGTCTGGCGGCTCGACATGGCCGTCGCCGACGTCCCCTGGTATGTGGGCCCTCGGCTGCTGATCCCGCTCGCCGTCGGCTGGCTCCTGCTCGTCGGGGTCGTCGCAGTGGGCACCTACCGGACCGTCGGCAAGACCCTGGAGCCGGTGCGTGCCATCAGCGGCAAGCTCGCCCAGATCACCGCGAGCGACCTCGGCCACAGGGTGCCGGTACCGAAGTACCGAGACGAGCTCCGAGACCTCGCCGAGATCGCGAACCGGACCCTGGACCGGGCCCAGTCGGCGGTCGAACAGCAACTCCGATTCGCCTCCGACGCCTCCCACGACCTGCGTAGCCCGCTGACCGCCATACGCGCGCAGATCGAGGAAGCGCTCATGTACCCGGATGAGACCGACTGGCCGCGAATGGCGAACACGCTGCTGGACAGCGTGGAGCGCCTGCAGGACCTGATCACCGACCTGCTGCAGATCGCGCGGCTGGACGCGGGCGTCAGCGGCCGGCACGAAGTGATCAGCCTGACCGGCCTGGTGGTGTGCGAGCTGGACCGGCGGCCGCGCAGGGTCGCGGTGCTCCGCCACCTCACCCCCGGCGTGATGGTCGACGGGGAGCGGATCGGATTGGCCCGGCTGCTGAACAACCTGCTCGACAACGCCGAACGGCACGCCGACTCCGCCATCACCGTCACGCTCACCCTGGAGGCGGGCGTGGCGGTGCTGGAGGTCTGTGACGACGGCGAGGGCGTCGCCCCCGACCAGCGCGAGGTCGTCTTCCAGCGGTTCGCCCGTCTGGAGGCATCCCGCCGGCGAGACGCCGGCGGCACCGGGCTCGGCCTGCCGATCGCCCGGCAGATCGCCGAAGCCCACGGTGGCACCCTCACCATCGAAGACAGCCCCCGCGGCGCACGGTTCGTGCTGCGCGTACCCGGCCGGGCGGGGCCTCCCGCAGACGACGCGCCCGCCGTGTCATCTCCTTCGGGATCGTAAGACGGCGATCACGAGAAGGATGACGACGGCCAGGAATACCAGCAGCCCGATCAGCACCGCGGCATGGCCGTAGCGCGGCGGGTGCGCCTGCGTGGTGACGAGGTGGGTCGCGGGGGCTACGCCGACGACGGACGCGAGCAGAGCCGGACGGAATCGGTACCACGAGATGGTCGTCATCACCGCCCCCTAACTCGTCGTGGCGACGGGGCCGGGAGCGTTCGCGGCCTGATCGTCGGCGGTGTACCAGTCGACAGCGTGAATGCCGGGCTCAAGGGACAGCCGGGCGATCAGGTGCTCCAGATGTGTGGCGGCATTCCCGTCGAGGAGCAGGTGAGCGGTCAATCGGGTGTCGCCACCCGGATCGGCGCGGGTGGTGTTGATGCCGCACAAGATCACTTCACCGCCGGACGTGTACTGGACCAGCAGCGCGCGGACATGCTGTTCGTCCCGGGACCGGCAGATCAGACGCAGCAGGTAAGGGTGGAGATCCTCGTCCGTGCCCGGGGTCTCGTGGTCGATGAGCCGTCCCAGGGGGCGGCCCAGAAGGTGGACCGCCACGACGGCCACGGTGGCGATGGCGGTGAAGGCGAAGTAGCCGGAGGCGGCCAGCACGCCGACCGCGGCCGAGCACCACAGGGTGGCGGCGGTGTTGAGACCACGGATGTTGAACCCGTCCCGGAGGATCACCCCGGCGCCGAGGAAGCCGATGCCGGACACCACATAGGAGGCGACCCGGGTGGGGCCGGCCAGGTCGCCCACCGCGGTGGAGTAGAGGACGAACAGGGTCGCGCCGGTGGCGACCAGCGCGTTGGTGCGCAGGCCGGCCATCCGGGCCCGCCATTGCCGCTCGAGACCGATCAGTGCGCCGCAGCCCGTCCCGACGGCCAGGCGCAGTACGAACTCGGTGGTGGTCAGCGCGTGCATGGTCTCGCGCTCCTCTCCGTCATGGGCGGCCGGGTCGCTCACGCCGTTCCGGGGGCCGGCTCGTTCGTCGGATGTCGCGGACGTGCGCGAGCGTCTCGCAGCGACGCGGAGGTCAGTGACCGAGCGCCATCTGGACGATCTTGACGATGACGAGCACCGTGGCGACGGTCAGGTAGAGGCGCAATACGGCCATGCCCAGCCGGCGTGTCGTGGACAGGACGGGTCGGCCGATCTCGGCCGTCGGCGGCGTCCGCCAGTCGTCCCTGCCGGTACGGTCGACAGGCTCGGCGGCGGATCGGCGTCGGCGCGCGAGGGCGTACGCCGTCGCGGCCGCGCCGGTGGCGCCGCATCCGCCCATGATCATCAGGATCTGGGCCACGCCGATGCCCGGGAACAGGACGGCGGCGGTGAGGATCACCGACAGGGTGACCAGGACGCCGACGACCAGCGAGGTGAACAGGTTGGTGGCCCGGCCGTTCACCCATGGCCCGAGGATCTGCCGGTCGTTGCACAGCAGCAGCAGGAACACCGACGCGCTCGGGAGGAGTACTCCCGCCAGCGCCTGCACGCCCTCGGTGAGCAGGCCGAGAGGTGAGCCGGGGATCAGCACGACGGTGGCCGCGGCCGAGATCAGGCCGGCGTACACGGCGTAGAAGCCCTTGGCCTGCCTGAGCCCGCGGTGCAGCGAGTGGTTGAGGCTGAGGACGTCCCCGATGGCGTAGGCGGTGGACAGGGAGACCGCGAAGGCGCCGATGACGCAGGCGTCCAGCAGCGCGACGGCGAACAGCGCGCCGGCGGCCCGGCCCGCGTACGCCTCAAGGCCGTGGGCGATGCCGGCGGAGTCGGTGAAGTTCCCGGCGGCGCCCGTACCGGCGAAAGCGGCGGCGGTGAAGCCCATCATGGCGGCCGCGCCGATGATCACTACGAGGATGCCGATCCACAGGTCGGCCTTCTCGTACGCGATGAAGCGTGGGGTGATGCGCTTGTCGATGACGTAGGACTGCTGGAAGAACAGCTGCCAGGGGGCGACGGTCGTGCCGACGACGCCGATGACGAGCAGCATCAGCGTGCCCATGCCTCCGGGGCCCTCGGGCAGCGAGGGGACCAGGAATCCGCGGGCCACCTCGGAGGCAGCCGGATGCGCCATGACGTACACGGGCACGAGGAGCAGGGACGCCCCGCACAACGCGACGGCGATCCGCTCGAAGCGGCGGAACGACCCGGTGGAGGCGGCGGCCATGATGACCAGTCCCGCGAGGATGACCGAAGGGATCTTCGGCAGGCCCAGATAGCCGGCGGCCAGCGTGATGCCGATGAACTCGGTGACCAGAGTGAGGGCGTTGAGGAGGAACAGGTCGATGACGCTGAACGTGCCCCAGAATCGGCCGAAGCGTTCCAGGATGAGGCGGGCGTGGCCGACGCCGGTGACGGCGCCAAGGCGGAGCACCATCTCCTGGTTGACGTACAGCACCGGCACCAGCAGCAGCAGCGTCCACAGCAGGGCGGTGCCGTAGTTCTGGCCGGCCTGCCCGTACGTGGCGAACGCGCCGGCGTCGTTGTCGCCGACCATCACGATCAGGCCAGGACCGATGATCGCCAGCAGCGTCTTGAACTTGGCGGACAGGCCCAGGGGCGCGGTCGCGCCGTGCCTGATGGTGCCGAGGGCGCCGTGGATGTCGCCGGCGTGGGCGTTGTCCATAGCCGTGCCGCGACGGTCGGCGGTGATCCCCCCGCCGGTCGCGGTGAAGTCAGTGGAGGCCATGGTGAACCCCTCTCAGCCCGGAGCGGGCTGCCGGGGGCATGCGTTCAGCCGTCGTCCCCGCGCGTGCCGCCCGCCGTACGGGGCGGAACGGCGGGAACGGGCGAAGCCGGTTACCGCATGCCGGAGGCAGATGAGGACACGCGAGTCTTGGGCCGACTTCGGCCCCGCCTACTTTCAGACACGTCCTCACCTCCGTCCGGCCAGGCACCGCGGATCCCCGCGGCGTCGCATCCAAGACGGGGCTCGCCTCGCGACAGGCGGCGCACCCCACATCTCGTAAGAGCTTCGGCACTGCCCGGCGTATGCCCGCGGAACTCGCGGGAAGCCACCTGGCCTCACCCCTTAGGCCGGGGAGAGGTGTCCTGACCCTGGGCGTCTCTCGACGTCGTGGGGTCAGTGGCCTATATCCGGACAGACGCCTCACCTAACGAGGTGCCTACCTGTCAGCGTAGGCCGCACTCGGCGGAGACGACAACCACAGAGACTGTCCTGACCTGCGATCACGGGGAGGAGAGGAGGTCTCCGCGATCAGCCGGCCGCCCGCTGGAGCTGATGCGGCATCTCCCAGCCCTCGGCGAGCCTCGACGGATGCACGTTCTGCCCGCCTCCGAAGAACTCGCAGAACTTCATGATGAGCGGATCCCACTTCAGCGGGTCCACGTAGTGCGTCCCAGGGATGATCAACTCCTCGTCGACATGGGCGCGGACCACTCTGACCTGGAAGGCCGAAATACAGCACCTTCAGCTCGGAGATCTTGTGCATGCGCCCTTACCTTCGCTTCCGTGGTGGCGTCGAAACACGACGACTCTCACAGCTTCGCGACGGTTAATACTGGCGGAAATCGGACGGCGTTTCGCCGAGACAAAGGGGCCCACTCCGCGGCAAGAGATCGAAGCCGTGAACTGCCGCGAATCTCGGCCGCCCGGAGCGGACATCGCCCATGCCGGGCGGGAAGACACCGACGCGCGGTAAATCGCCGACGCCCCGAGGGGAAAACGGAAGCGTCGAGACGGGAATTCTTACGGGCCGTATTTCGATGAGGGAGTCGGTGTACGGGCATTCACCCCTGTGAGGTGGAGGCCCGCTGCCGGGGCCTCCACCTGCTTCTCCGGGCTGATCACTCGAGGGCGTCGGGACCGCTGTCTTCACCATGTCCGTCGGCCGGTCGGCCGTCCCGGATGGACGGCGCGCGCCACATCGGATACATGACCGGACCACCGGGCAGCCGGAGCAGCTCCGGCATGTCCACGTAGCCGTGCCGGAGATAGAGCCGGCGGCTCGCCTCGCTGCTGGCCTCCAGGTAGGCCGGCATCCCTTGGGCGTCGAGCCGCCGGTGGTGCTCCTCCAGGAGCAGGCTGCCGAGGCCGCGGCCGGTTCGCCCTCGTACCAGGGCGATGAACGCCAGGTAGTGGTGCGGTTCGTGCGGGTGGAGCTTGTCCATCAGCTGGCCGAGGATGCCGTAGCGTTCGGCGTGTTCCCCGGCGAATGCGGCGATCGCCTCCTCCTGGCCGGGGATCTCGGGGAACGGCGCGGTGAACCAGACCGCGACCCCGGCGAGCTCGCCCGACTCGTGGACCCCGTAGATGTCGCCGTGGTCGAGCGCGTGCGCCGTCTGCATGGTGAAGAACCGCCGCTGGATCGGCAGCCGGTCCCGCACCGGCGGGATGAGCCACCTGGTGATCTCGTCGCGGCTGAAGATGTCGGCGATGATCTCGCCGGCCACGGTGGCGTCGGTCATCCGGGTGATCTCGGCCGTCACTTGGAGCCTCCGCTGACGGCCTGCGCGCCCAGGCCGATGTTGGCGTACACCTCCGGCCTGGTCGCCTTCAGCACGCGCGCCCACGCGACGCCAAGGATGATCGCGACGACGTAGATGCCGGGCAGGATCCAGCGGATGGCCGCGTCGGGCGCGACGTCGAGGACCGTGTCGAAGTTGATCAGAGTCATCCCGATGATCACGCAGAGCGCCAGGGCGGCCAGGGCCGGGGCGACGCGCGTCCGCCACACCGTCTCCTCCGACGGGTTCCGGGCGAAGAACACGATCACCGAGATCGAGGTGACGGTGAGCAGGGTCAGCAGCCCGAGGCCACCGAAGGCGCCGAACGTGAAGAACAGCTTCGTCACCGGATCGAGGCCGAAGACCGCGTAGACGGTGATCACGATCAGGCCGAGCACCGTCTGCAGCACCGATCCGGCCATCGGAGCGGCGGTGCGGGCCGAGGTGCGCCCGAAGACCGAGGGAAGCACGTTCTCGCGGCCCAGGGCGAAGATGTAGCGGGCCGTGGTGTTGTGGAAGGCGATCATGCACGCCATGCTGCTGGTCACGAACAGCACGGAGCCGATCGTCGATACGGCCGAGCCCAGGTGGGCGGCCGCCTGGTTGAAGATCAGCTCGGTCCCCTGCTCGGACGCCGCCTTGACGATCCCGTCCGGCCCGGTCGGCACCGTCTGCGCCCAGGCGGAGATCGCGTACAGAACCGCGATGATCGCGATGCCCAGATAGGTCGCGAGGGGCACGGTCCTGTTGCGATCCTTGGACTCCTCGGCGAAGACGACCGACGACTCGATGCCGGCGAACCCCGCGACGACGGTGGCGAGTGCGGCACCCACGCCGGGCACGAACAGCGAACCGGGGGTGAAGCCCTCGAAGCTGATGCCGCTCGGGGCGGCGTGGAGCAGGTCACCGATATCGAACACCAGGACGACGGCGATCTCGCTGACCAGCAGGACGGAGAGGATCTTGCCGTTGACGTCCACGCGCAGCAGGCCGAGCAGGCCGGTCAGCGCCCACGCCACCAGCGCGATCACCCACCACGCTGGCGAGCCGCCGAACCAGTCGAGCAGCAGCGGCTCGGCCGCCGACCCGATGATGCCGTAGAGGCCCAGTTGCAGCGCGTTGTAGGCCAGCAGGGCCACCCACGCGGTCGCCACCCCCTGCGTCCGGCCGAGCCCTTGGGCGGCATAGGCGTAGAACGCGCCCGCGTTCACGACGTGCCTGGCCATCGTCACGTACCCGACGGCGAAAAGCGTGAAGATCGCGCCCAGCATCAGGAACGCGAACGGCACGCCGATGACGCCCGTCACCGCGTACGCCGTCGGGACCGAACCCGCGACGACCATCAGCGGCGCCGCCGCGGAGATGACGAAGAACACGACCGATGGGACACCGAGCCGGTCCTTGGCCAGTGCGGCGGAGACGGCGCTGGGCCGCTGCTCTGTGAGGGACATCCAGAACTCCGTGAGATAGGGGGTGGGGAAGAGGGGTCACCGACGGCTGATGACGGCTTCGCCGACGGCGACCTGGGTCTGAACGATGAGTTTTTGCAGCGGTGCGGAAAGCACGGCGATCGTGGCGGCCGCGAACGCGGGATCGTGCTCCCGGAGAGCCCGCTGGGCACCGCCGGTGGCGACGAAGAGCCCGAAGAGGACGCAGTCCCTGATCACGGGCGGCTTGCGCCGCTCGACGGAGAGGTTGAGGCGGGCGAGCGGCCACGCGGCCGTGTTCGTGTTCACAGGGGCCGCGGGCTGCTGTTTCAACAGGTGCCTTGCCGGTGGTTTGAGCAGCTTCGCGGCGATCATCCTGCCCGTGACGTCGGCGTAGATCGTGCGGGCGAAGAAGTGGAGCCAGGTGGCCACTGGATGTTGCGGCTCGGCGATGAGGTGGTCGAGCACGCTCTGCGTGAGCGGATCGCCGGTGGCGTCTCGGGAGGTCGCGTAGAGGCGGTCCTGGCCCGACGCGAGGTCGAGAGTGGCACGCTCGGCGAGCATCAGTTCACTGATGACCGCGCCTGCCAGCCCGAGGCTCGCGAGGCGCGGATGGAGTCGCGTACGACCCGTCACGCTGTCGTGCATGACAAAGAACAAATCGTCGGTCAGTGACGGGCTCGAATGATCACCTTCAGCCACGAACGGCGATAATATAGGCGATTTGTCAAAACTGTCATCGATGATTGTTGGCCGGATCCGGCCAATAGGGGAACAGCCGCGCCCAGCACTCCTCTTGAGTGGATATGTGCCGGGACATTCGCTTCGGTTTGCTGCATTACATAACGTTTTGAGCAAAACGAGAGTGGCCGAGGTAGCCGAACTCGTGTACGGAATTGTGTGCTGTGTACGTTTTCGCGCGGCGAACGCTCAACGACGGCGTGCCGCGTGGAGGCAGACGGCGTCGTTGAGGGCGTGGGTGTAGCCCGCGAGCTCAGCCCAAGGCTCCAGGCGCTGCCAGTCGACGACGGTGACGGGTGAGAAGAGGTGGCGTGAGAGGAGGGACTCCACTTCGGCGAGCGGGTCGATCACTTCTTCGGCCATCCGGGCAGCTTACGGCGATCTTCTGCTCCTTCGGTGGCGCCGGTCTCCATCGGTCCGGGCCTCGATGGCGCGCAGGACCGCCACCATGTCGGACTGGCCGTGCCCCAGGGCCACTGCCTCGCCGAAGAGGGCGTGGCAGACGTCCAGCAGGGGCGACGCCACGCCGGACTCCCGGGCCGCCTCGGCGATCAGCCGGTTGTTCTTCAGGACGTCCAGGGCCGCGGCCTGGACGTCGAAGTCGCGGTCCATCAGCTTGGAGGCCTTCACGCGGGACACGCTGCTCGCCATCGGACCGGCGTCGAGCACGGCCAGGAACTGTCGCTTGTCCAGTCCGTGCCGATCGGCGAAGTGGAACGCCTCGGTGAGGCCGGTGACCATGGTGATCAGAAACAGGTTCACCGAGAGTTTCATCAGCAGCGCGTTCGGGACCCTCCCGCAGTCGAACGTCTCGGCGCACATCGGCCGGAGCAGCGGGCGGACGGCCGCCACCGCCGCCTGTTCTCCGGCCAGCATCGCCACGAGTCGGCCGTCCTCCGCGGGCCCGCGCGAGCCGGATACGGGAGCTTCGACATAGCTGCCGCCGGCCGCGCGAACGTCGTCTTCGAGCCCGCGTGAATAGTCGGGCGACGTCGTCCCCATGTGGACGATCGTGCGCCGGGCGACGCACGCGCCGAAGTCCGGCGTGCCACGGCCGAGGGCCGAGTCGATCGCGGCGCCGTCGGCCAGCATGAGGATCACCACGCGGGCCCGCCTGAAGACCTCCGCGGGACTCGTCGCCACCGCGGCGCCCGCCGCGCGCAGTGGTTCGCTCCTGGCGGCGGTGCGGTTCCAGACGACGACGGCCGTACCGGACCGGGCCAGATTGAGTGCCATGGGCCGGCCCATGACACCGAGGCCGATGAAACCGACGTCCAACATCCACCGCCATCTCTGGTCGACGGTTCTTCTTTCCGGAGAGCCGCCGGGGGAGTTGCGGCCTCTGTGGAGCCGCCGACCTCGCCGACTATGACAGTCGTCATAGTAGTTTGTCTATGACAGCGGTCATAGTGGGTGCCCGCGGCCTCGAGAGCGCCGAACCCGGCGTGCCGGTCGCCTGGATCCGGAGCGTGTTCCTGGCTCTGGGCGGGGTGTCCGGCGTCGATGGGCCGGCTCGGCCTACGGGGGCCGAAAACGCGTGAGTCAGTGGGAGGTCGGCGATGGCGGTTTCCGAGAGAGGACCGCGCGAGCGGATGGTCTTCAGCGCGGCTCAGCTCATCCGGCGCGACGGGGTGACCGCGACGGGGATGCGGGACGTCGTCGCGCACGCGCGAGCGCCGCGGGGATCGCTCCAGCACTATTTCCCCGGAGGCAAGGAGCAGCTCGTCAACGAGGCCGTGGAATGGGCCGGCCGCTACGCCGGTAAGCGCGTCGCCCGGTTTCTCGGTGAGATGTCCGAGCCGTCGCCGAGCGGGCTGTTCGCGGCGATGGCGCGCCAGTGGATCGACGAGTTCCAGACGGCCGGGTTCACCGGAGGTTGCCCCGTCGCCGCGGCGACGGTGGACTGCGCGGACTCCACCGAATCCACCAGGGCCGCGGCCGCCGCCGCGTTCGACTGCTGGAACCGGCCGGTGGCCCGAGCGCTGAGGGACATGGGCGTACCGGAGCAGAGGGCCGGCTCACTCGCGACCCTCATGATCAGCGCGCTGGAGGGGGCGATCCTGATCGCCAGGTCCGAGCAGGATGTACGCGCTCTGACGACCGTGGCGGGGGAGCTCGGTCCTTTCCTGGACGGCTGGGTCTCGCGCGTCTGAGCCGACAGTGCGTGACCGGCGGGTCACCCCGAGGCGGCGGTACGGGGACAGCCTGACCGTGACGTGCCCCCACGCCCGCCCTTCGCCCCGTCGCGGCGTGTGGTCACTTGAGGCGGTCAAACACTCGGAACATTCATTGTCTTGAACTATTCGTGTTTATGGCGGTAGGTTAGGCGCCATGACCGCATCCCAGACCACCGCCGAGGAGCTGCGCAGTGTCGGCCTGCGGGTGACGGCAGCCCGCGTCGCGCTGCTCGAGACGGTCCGGGACGGTGACCACCTCGACGTCGAGGCGATCGCCTCCGGGGTGCGTGACCGCGTCGGCCATGTCTCTCTTCAAGCCGTGTACGAGGCCCTCCACGCGCTCACCGCGGCGGGACTCGTGCGGCGCATCGAACCGGCCGGCAGTCCGGCCCGGTTCGAGGGACGCGTCGGCGACAACCACCACCACGTCGTGTGCCGGTCGTGCGGCGTCGTCGCTGACGTCGACTGCGCGGTCGGCGAGGCGCCCTGCCTGACCGCGTCCGACAACCACGGCTTCTCGATCGACGAGGCCGACGTCATCTACTGGGGCCTGTGCCCCGGCTGTTCCACCACTCGCAGTTCCTGAGCACCGTGATCCGCCTAGTCCGGAAGGATTCACATGTCTGAGAACCATGATGCAATCGTCGTAGACGCGAAGACGGAGGACGGAGGTGGCTGCCCGGTCGCGCACGGGCGCGCCTCGCACCCGACTCAGGGCGGCGGCAACCACCGGTGGTGGCCGGAGCGCCTGAACCTGAAAATCCTCGCCAAGAACCCGGCCGTGGCCAACCCTCTCGGTGCGGATTTCGACTACGCCGAGGCGTTCACGTCCCTTGACCTCGCGGCCGTGAAGCGGGACATCGCGGAGGTGCTGACCACCTCGCAGGACTGGTGGCCGGCCGACTTCGGCCACTACGGCCCGCTCATCATCCGGATGGCGTGGCACAGCGCGGGCACCTACCGGATCAGCGACGGCCGCGGCGGCGCCGGAGCCGGCCAGCAGCGCTTCGCGCCCCTCAACAGCTGGCCGGACAACGCGAACCTCGACAAGGCCCGCCGCCTGCTGTGGCCGGTCAAGAAGAAGTACGGCAAGAAGCTCTCGTGGGGCGACCTCATGATCCTCTCCGGCAACGTCGCCCTGGAGTCGATGGGCTTCACGCCCTTCGGCTTCGCCGGCGGTCGTGCGGACGTCTGGGAGCCCGACGAGGACGTCTACTGGGGCCCCGAGTCCACCTGGCTCGGCGATGAGCGCTACACCGGCGACCGCGACCTCGAGAACCCCCTCGCCGCGGTCCAGATGGGCCTCATCTACGTCAACCCGGAGGGCCCGAACGGCAACCCGGACCCGATCGCCGCTGCCCGCGACATCCGTGAGACGTTCCGCCGGATGGCGATGAACGACGAGGAGACCGTCGCCCTGATCGCGGGCGGCCACACCTTCGGCAAGACCCACGGCGCGGGCCCGGCGGACAACGTCGGCCCCGACCCCGAGGCCGCCTCGATCGAGGAGCAGGGCCTGGGCTGGAGGAACACGTACGGCACCGGCAAGGGCGGCGACACGATCACCAGCGGTCTCGAGGTCACCTGGACCTCGACGCCGACGAGGTGGTCCAGCAACTTCTTCTGGAACCTGTTCGGCTACGAGTGGGAGTTGACCAAGAGCCCGGCCGGTGCGCACCAGTGGAAGCCGAAGCACGGCGCCGGTGAGGGCACGGTGCCCGACGCCCACGACCCGTCGAAGCGCCATGCGCCCTCGATGTTGACCACCGACCTCGCACTCCGGTTCGACCCGGTCTACGAGCAGATCTCGCGGCGCTTCTACGAGCACCCCGACGAGTTCGCGGACGCCTTCGCTCGCGCGTGGTTCAAGCTGACCCACCGCGACATGGGCCCGGTCGCGCGCTACCTCGGCCCGGAGGTCCCGACCGAGGTGCTGCTGTGGCAGGACCCGCTCCCGGAGCGGACGTACGAGCTCGTCGACGCCGAGGACATCGCCGCCCTCAAGGGCCAGGTCCTCGCCTCGGGCCTGTCGGTGTCCCAGCTCGTGTCCACCGCGTGGGCGTCGGCCGCGTCCTTCCGCGGCAGCGACAAGCGCGGCGGCGCCAACGGCGCGCGCGTCCGCCTCGAGCCGCAGAGCGGGTGGGAGGTCAACGACCCCGACGAGCTGGCGACGGTGCTGCGCACCCTGGAGGGGATCCAGGAGGCCTTCAACGCCACCCGGACCGGCGGCAAGCAGGTCTCGCTCGCCGACCTGATCGTGCTCGCGGGTGGCGCGGGCGTCGAGCAGGCCGCCAAGGACGCCGGCTTCGACGTCGAGGTCCCCTTCACGCCGGGCCGCGTGGACGCGTCGCTCGAGCAGACCGACGTGGAGTCGTTCGCCGCGCTCGAGCCGGTCGCCGACGGGTTCCGCAACTACGTCGGGAAGGGCAGCCGGCTGCCGGCTGAGTACCTGCTGATCGACCGGGCGAACCTGCTGACCCTGAGCGCCCCCGAGATGACGGTCCTCGTCGGTGGCCTCCGCGTCCTCGGCGCGAACTCCCAGCAGTCGCCGCTCGGCGTCTTCACCACGACCCCCGGGTCCCTGACCAACGACTTCTTCGTCAACCTGCTCGACCTGGGCACGACGTGGAAGGCGACGTCGGAGGACGCGAACACGTTCGAGGGTCGCGACGCCGCCACGGGCGAGGTCAAGTGGACCGGCAGCCGTGCCGACCTCGTCTTCGGGTCGAACTCCGAGCTGCGCGCGCTCGCGGAGGTCTACGCGAGCGACGACGCGAAGGAGAAGTTCGTGCACGACTTCGTCGCGGCGTGGGACAAGGTGATGAACCTCGACCGGTTCGACCTCGTCTGATCATGACGTCCAGGCCGGCCCGCGCCGGTCGGCCTGGACGTCCTGGCATCACCGGCGCGGGCACCCGGCTCGCGGACCGACGGAGACCGGTCAGCCGATCCCGGCGGCGAAGCGCCGGGTCCCCGGCGTCGAGAGCCTGGAGGGCGGCCGCCGCGGCAGGGGCGATCGGATCGAAGATCCCGAGCAGCGCGTGGCTGCCGCCCGCGATCAGGGTCGGGTAGTCGACGTCGCCGCCGGTGTAGAGCCGTACGCCGTCCGGCAGGCGCTCGCGCAGCCGTACCTCGCGGGCGGCGTCGAGCAGCGACACCTTGACCCCGTCCACCCGGCGCGCGTGGTCGTGGACGAGCGCGAGGAACGCGTCGGTGGCGGCGTCCAGGTCGCGCTCCGGTGTGGGCAGGACGATCGCGGTCATGCCGCGGCCCCGGGTACCCGGTACGGTCCCCGCTGGTGGCGCGTCAATGGGCGCCCCGTTCGGCTCCCGCCGCCATACGGGTGAAGGCGAGGGTCATGGGCGGTCACACTGGAGGACGTGGCGCACCCTTCTCGCCGATCTATCAAAACGTTTTAACAGAAGCGGGACGCTTCGTCGCGCACGCACGGCTTGTCGACGGGGAGCACGGAGAAGCTGCTCCCCTGGGCGTTGCGCGTGAGGGCGGACCGCCGTGCCGACACTCTGATCAGGCGATTGCGGTAGGGTCTGGCCATCCGGCGATAAGACGTTTTAATAAATCGAGGCCCGAGCGGGTCCGAGGAGGGCCGAGAAGGACAGTGGGGACCGTCAGCATCCGGGAGGTCGCCGCCCGCGCCGGCGTGTCCCCCGGGACCATCTCGAACGTGCTCAACCGGCCGGAGCGGGTGGCACCGGAGACCCGCGAGCGCGTCATGCGCGCCATCCGGGAGCTGGGCTTCGTCCGGCACGGCTCGGCCTCGACGCTGCGCGCCGGGCAGAGCCGGACCATCGGCCTGTCGGTCATCGACATCGGCAACCCCTTCTTCACCGACGTCGCCGCCGGCGTCGAGGAGGCGGCCAGCGAGCTCGGCTACGCGGTGATCCTCGGCAACTCGGCCGGCTCGCGGGACAAGGAGGAGCGCAACCTCCTCGTGCTCGCCGAGCAGCGCGTGCGCGGCGTGCTGATCACCCCGTCGGACGAGGACCCCTCCCGGCTCGACGCGCTGCGCGACCGGGGCATCAGCGTCGTCCTCGTCGACCACCCCGCGCACCGGCCGGACCAGTGCTCGGTGGCCGTGAACGACATCGCCGGCGGCCAGATGGCCGCCTCCCACCTGCTGTCCCTCGGCGCGCGCCGGATCGGCTACGTCACCGGCCCGCGCTCGATCCGGCAGTGCGTCGATCGGCGGCAGGGCGCCGAGCACGCCGTGGCCGCCGCCGGCCTGGACCCCGAAGCGGTGATCGAGGACGTCGAGGTGCCCTCGATGACGGCGCGGGCGGGGCAGCAGGCCGCCGCGTCGCTGCTGGAGTCGGGCCTGCCCGACGCGGTCTTCTGCGCCAACGACCTGCTCGCCGTGGGGTTCCTGCGCGCACTGCTGCAGGCGGGCGTGCGCGTCCCGCGCGACGTCGCGCTCATCGGTTACGACGACATCGACTTCGCCGCGGCCTCGGCCGTGTCGCTCAGCTCGGTCCGCCAGCCCACGCACCGGCTCGGCCGGATCGCGACCGAACTGCTCCTCGACGAGTGCGACCACCCCGACACCCATGTGCACCAGCAGGTCATGTTCCAGCCCGAACTCGTCGTCCGCGAGTCGACCGCGGGCGGGGCGCGGCCGGAGGAGCGGGAGAGCCCGTGAGCGTCCACGCGGCCGTGGCACCTCCCCTTCAGGGGTGATCGGTCCCGAATGGGCGCCCGGCCATCCTCGCGGGTGCCACCTTGCGGCCGGGGCTCGCCCTCGCGGGTCTCGGTTGGAGGTCGGGGACGCGGCCTGGCGGGGTGGTGCCGATCCTTACTGGCAGTCCCGGTCGGCCGGCTCGGCGGGTTCGTTCAGGCGGCGCTTGTAGTAGGCCCAGGGAGAGTCGAAGTCGGACGGGACGATGAGTTCCCACCCCTGCTCCTCCATGAGGTACCGGCGGCGGCGCGAGGGCCACCACAGCCGCCGGTGCTCCCACTTGTGGGGCGAGGCCTCGACGAGGTGGAAGAGGTAGCCGTAGTCGACGGCATGCCATCCGCGGAGGCCCTCCCTCTCCAACGCCTCCATCTCGTTGAAGGCGTGCAGTGGCGTGAGCATCCTGTGGGTGGGGGTGTCGCCCGGAACGGAGCCCTTGCGGTCGGCGGCCGAAGTGCCGAAACGCTGCTGGGCGGCCTGGCGGCTGATGCCCAGCAGCCGTCCGAGGGTCTCCCAGCTGTGCCCGGCGGTACGGGCGCCGGTGATCGACTGGCGTAGCAGCCTGCTGGTCTCCTGCGCGGCGACGCTGGACGCGGCGACCATGAGCAGGTGGGCGTCCGGGTCGTTGTCGAGCCCCTTGCGCCCCTGCTCGCACGCGGCCAGCATGGCTTCGGCGACGGCCTCCCGGATGGCGCTCGCCTGATCGTCGGTGAGGTGGCTCCCGGACGCGCTCATCGCCGGTCCCCCTCATCGTCGGCGGTGGGAGGGAGCGGCTCCAGTTCCTCCAGGCGGGCGGCGTCGGCGGCGGACACGGCCCCGTTGCGCCCGGCGGAGGCCGCCGTCACCACCCCCACGACGAAGACCGCGAACCCGACGACGACGAAGAGCAGCAACAGCACCCAGCTGTCGAGCGCGGCCTGCGCCACGAGCAGGATCCCCATCAGCGGAAGCAGGAGGGAGATGGCCGGAAGCCCGGGGAAGGGGGCACGAAAGGCGGGACGATTCATGGTGTCAATGATTCATTGACACCACCCCCATGTCAAGAATTCGTTGACACTGTCCGAGGGTCGGCGGCACCGGCCCTGACAAGATCACCCGGCGGGCTCAACCCCGGTCGGCACTGCCGGCGACCTCGCTGACGGCGTCGACGACGAGGTCCGGCTGGGCGTACTGCACGTAATGCTCGGCCGTCCCGGCCACCACGAGACGGCCGCGGGCCGACATCGCGGCGAGACCGCGGTGGTGGGCGACGACCTCTTCGGGCTGCCCCTTGGCCACGATCACCACGACAGGGAGGTCACGCCAGGCACCCGCGCGTACCGTCGCGGCGACCTGGGCCGCGCTGTCCACCGTCGACCAGCCCTCGGCGCGGGCGGCGGCCATGCTGGCCGGGCCGTAGACGACGGCCGCGTCCCTGACCGCGATCTCGGGTGCGTCCGGAGGGGCCGCGGCGGATCCGCCGAGCAGCCGGAGCAGGCCGAATCGCCCCGCGAGTTCGTAGGCCGTGAACTGGGCGGCGACCAGGGGCCGCGCGACTCGCAGCTCTCCCACGCCGCTCTCGTCCATGCTGTCGACCAGCACCAGGCCGGCGGTCTGGTCCGACCAGTGATGCGCGAACACACGCACGACGGCGCCACCGTAGGAATGCCCGACCAGCACGTACGGCCCGGCCTCCCCGGCGGCATCGAGCAGCGTGTGCAGCTCGCGCGCTTCCCGGTCGGCGGTTCGCGGCCCGGGCCCCTCCTCGCTCCACGCGTATCCGGCCCGGTCGTAGCTGCACACCCGGGTGCGCGCGGCGATCCGTGACTGGACGTCCGCCCAGCTCGCGCTGGACTCCCCGAGGCCCGCCTCCAGGATGACCGTCGGACCGCCGGTGCCGGTGCAGTACAGGTGAAGGCGATGGCCACCGACGTCGATCAGCCGCCCGCGCGGCGGATGGCGGTCCGCGTCCCCGCCGCGCGCGACCGTCTCGTATCCGAAGCCTGCCCCCGCCAGGATCGCGAACACGGCCGCGGTCCACATGATGATTCGGGGCCATCGGCGTCCCCGCTTTTCGGTCATGTCCCGCATGCTAGGAATCGCCGTCCGGCGTATGGCCATCCTCGCGGGGGATCACGACCTGCGACTGGTGGATCAGTTTCGAAGCCGCCGTACTCCCATAGTTCTCGCCTACCTGGCACCTCCTGACGTGAGACCGGGCAGCGAGGCGGGGCGGGGGACGCGGGCGCTGCCCGGGATGAGCTCATTGTGTCGGTGGGTGCTGCCAGCATGACGGGATGATCGCGACTCCTGACGACTACTCCTGGTTCTCCCGCGGGCGTTATCCCGATCTGGCGGACGCCTACTGCTTCACCTATGTCCGCGGCCTGACGCCTGAGGAACTGGTGACCCGGCTCGGCGTCCGGGTTGAAGACTGCTCTCGCATGAGGCTCGATGAGCTGACGAAGACCGCCTACTCCAGCTACGACGGGAAGAACATGTTCTTCGGTGCCGTCGCCGTCGGCGACTGGGTGCTCGTCGTCGAGGCCCTCGGCGGGCTCGGCATCACCGAAGAGATCGTCATGCCGCTGTCGGCGGGCACCCGCCTCGTCTCCCACTACTTCCTCGAGGTCAAACTGATCGACTACTTCTCCTGGATCGAAGACGGAAAGATCCGGTTCGAGTTCGTGCACCAGGAGGGCTACTCCCACTGGGTCGAAGACGGAAAGATCCGGTTCGAGTTCCCAGACCAGGAAGGCTACTCAGAGGAGATGCCGGACGAACTCGTGGAGACCATGGAACGGATCGACTCTGTCTACCCAGGGCTCACCGACCCCCACGACGGGCCGGCGTTCCTGTTGGCCGAGCGCCTCACCGGGATCACGCTGACGCCGCAGCTGCTGGAGGAGTCCACCTACCTGTGCGGAGTCGTTCCCGGACCGAGGTGAGCGGAACACACCGGCCGCGACCCGTGAGCCGGCCGCTGCCGGAGGATCACTCCGCCACTACGCCGAGGACACGACCTGGGTCGTTTCCCCTCCCTGGGCTTCGTGACGGCGGCTGATCCCTTCCGCGCCACACAACGCGGGTGAAACAAGGCTCTCCATCGCAAGCTGGCGAGCCCTCCGCCGTACCGCGGACAGGCCCGGTTCCGGGCGGAGCTTGATCGTCACCACTCATCCGATCGGGTCGGAGACCAGGCCGAGGCGACGGGCGACCTGAGCCGGATGGGTGAGCTGTGGGTAGTGCCCGGCGTCGGCGATCTCGGTCACCGGGAGGTCGACGCCTACGGCCAGCGGGTCGGCCGAGCCCACGATGATCTCGACCGGGACGCTCACCCGCTCCAGCAGCGACCGTGACGTCTCGCGTTCGGCGAAGGCCGCGCGCATCGCCGCGATCACGCGGCGCGCCACCCCGGGACGGCGCAGGTCCGCCGCGGCGCTCGCCACCTCCGGCCCTTCGGGAACGCCGAGCGTAGCGGCCAGGCGAGCGGCGGACATGCGGCGCAGCATGGGCGCGGCCAGGGCTGAGCGGGTGAGCCGCGGGGCCGGAGCCTGCAGGAACGCGGGGGCGATGAGAACAAGCGTGCTGACGCGTCCGGGATGTTCGACGGCGAAGCGGAGTGCCGGCCCGCAGGCCAGCGAGTGCGCGACCAGCGCGGGACGGGTCCGCACCGGGCGCATCAGGTCGGCGAGCCACGCGTCCATCGGCTGGGCGGTGGGAGCCGAGCGTCCCAGGCCGGGCAGGTCGGGGGCCAGGATCGGGCCGGACAGGTGAGCGGAGAGGGGCGCCCACAGGTCGGCGTTCATCGGCAGCCCGTGCAGCAGGACGTGGGCGGGGCGGTGAGCGTCTCCCACCGCCCAGGTGCGGCCGCGGAAGCCGTACGGGCTCAGCCACGGTGACGCGGCGCCGAAGCGGGTGGCCACCAGGTCGTCGGCCCACGCGCGGAGGGCGTCGGTGGCAGGAGGCATCTCCAGGCCGGCCGTTTCGGCGAGAGCGCGGGCCGAGGCCGTCGGGTAGCGGTCGGTCGACAGGAACGACAGCGTCTCGGGGTCGGCACCGGTGATCTTCCGTGGCAGGCGGCGCACGAGGCCCACGGGGATGGTACGGCGCGGCGCCCGCACGCCCATATGGTCGGCGACCGCGGCGACCAGTTCGGGCAGGCGCGGCGTCGTGTCGTCGAGCACCCAGTGGTCCTGTCCCGCGGGCGAGGTGGGGAGCTCGGCCAGGAACCGCGAGAAGTAGTCGATCGTGACGACCGGCAGGAAGACGTCGGGGCCGCCCGGAAGCGCGGGGAGCCGCCCGTTCCACAGGTCTTCGACGAGAGACGCCAGGCCGATGTGCTGGCCGGGGCCGATCACCGTACTGGGATTGGCGATGGTCAGCGGGACGTCCAGCTCGCGGGCCCGCGCGCGCACCGCGAGATCGGCCTCGGCCTTCGACGCCTCGTACGCGCCCAGCCTGGCGTAGTCCGGGCGGGCGTTGCTCACCCGGTACCCGCTGATGTGCACGAGCCGTCGCAGTTCGGGCAGCGTGGCGGCCCATTCGAGCACGTTGAGCGCCCCGGTCACGTTGGTCGCCCGCGCCTCCTCCACGCCGAGGCCGAACGCGAAGCGCGCCGCGGTGTTGTAGACGTCGCGCGCCCGGGGCAGTCCCGTGAGCGGCCGGGTGATGTCGGCGGTGACGACGGTCAGCCCGCCGGTGTCGACGCCCTGTGAGTCCAGCCAGGGGGTGAGGGTGTCGTTCCGTACGGCCGCCGCCACCCGCTGTCCCCTGCCGAGCAGTTCGGCGACGAGGGAACGGCCGATGAAACCGGTCGCCCCGAAGACGATCGCGTCCATGAACACTCCTTAATAGATCGGTCTACATATTTTTGAGGCCAGAAAGAGGGCCCGCCTCGCGCGGGCCCGTGTCAGCGCAGCAGGGCGGCGAGGCGGCCGGCGACGCGATCCAGTGGCTCTCTGCTGCGGTGTGCCTTGGCCAGCAGGAGCGCCCCCTCGATCAGGGCCAGGATCGTGACCGCGAGGTCGTCGGCGTCCTGACGCCCGTCGAGCCGGGCGCGTAGAGCGGCCGTCCACGAGGCGTACACCTCCGAGCAGGCCTGCTGCAGCGGGTCGCTGGCGGCGGCCATCTCGAGTGCCACGGTGGCCACCGGACACCCCTTCTGCCAGCCCGATTCCTCCAATCGATCGCCCAGGTGCCGCAGCACTCCTTCGACGGACTCCGCCACGGACGCGCTGGACTCGGCCATGCCCTCGAAGGCGGCGCCCATCGCCTGGCCGGCACGCCGTACCGACTCGCCGACGAGCTGATCCTTGCCGTCGGGGAAGTGGAAATAGAGCGAGCCGCGGGGCGCGCCACTGACCGCGATCACCTGATTGAGCCCGGCGCTGAAGTATCCCCCGGTCTCGACCAACTCCTGCGTCGCGGCCAGTATCCGGACCCGCGTCGCTGTTCCCTTCTGTCCCATGCCGTGAAAGTAGACCGATCTATATATTTTTTCAACTTGTCTCGTGTGGCTCACGTCTGACGTAACGCGCGCCCGGCCCGATCATTGCGCCCTCGAGGGCCGCGGCAAGCCGGTGCTCGTCGTCTTTGAGGTTGCCATTCCATTCCGTCCCGCTTTCGGGGCTTTCGGGGGCAATGTCAGGGGCGACAGGCCCTTTTTCCGCGCCCGCTGGACGCTGGACGCTCCAAGCGGGCCCGTACAGCGGGTCCGCCTCTACTGGGTGAAAGCGAGACCATTCATGAAAGACCTGCGCGGAGTGGCGGCGACGCTGGTGGGCGCCGTCGGTGTCGCCACCGTGACGGCCGGGGCCGTCATGACGGCCCGGGGCCTGCAGGGGAGGGGGCAGATCCGGGACGAGCTCATCCGCCAGAAGATCACATTTCCGGACGAGGGCTTGCCGGCGGAGCTCGGCGCGCACGTCGGCCGACGGGTGGAGAACGGCCCGCAGGCACGCGCGTTCGCTGACATGATCGGCGGCAACGTGCTCCGCGCCACCGAAGGGCGCACCTACGCGGAAGTCAGCGCCGAACTGCACGCCGCCGGAGGCAAGGACGACGAGCTCACCGCCCTGCGCGAGACCGCGTTCATGGGCGAGACGTTGCGCGCCTCGCTGATGACCGCCTACCAGGCATGGGAGGTCACCTCCCTGACTGTCGGCCTGGGCGCGGTGCTCATGAGCACCGGCGCCGCCTTCGTCACCGTGGGCGCGGTGTTGGCGTCGCCCCGGCCATGAGCGAGCAGATCGCGGAGGGTCGGGCGGTGAGCTCGCGGCGGACCCGCCCCCTGCGCCATGTGCACCGCGACGTCGGCTCGGCCTCGTTCATCGTGATCTGGGAGGCGACCCGGCCTGCCCGCTGGCCTGACTGCATTGCCGGGCCGAGGCCAGGCTCGCGCGCGACCCCGCCGAGCTGACCACCGACGAGGCGGCCGGGCTGATGCGCCAGGTCACCGATTTCGGCCGCCCCGCCCCGCTTTTCGTCATCACCGGCGGCGACCCCTTCGAACGGACCGACCTGTACGACCTGGTCCGCGAGGCCCGCCGACTCGGCCTGACCCCGGCCGTGTCGCCTTCTGCCACCCCGGCGCTGACCACCGCGAGCCTGTCCCGCCTGCGCGACGCGGGCGCCTCGGTGATCTCGCTCAGCCTGGACGGTGCGACCGCCGCCCTCCACGCCCCCGGTTTCCGCTCGGCGGAAGGGCGGCTGAAGGGCGGCTGACGCGACGATCCGCGTCTCACCCGACGCGCGCTTCGGGGAACTCGAAGCGGCCGAACATCCAGGTGCCGGGCTCGTCCGGGTTGTCTCCCACCCAGAACTGCGTCCACAGCAGGATGAACTCCTCCTTGGTCAGGTATCCGTCGTCGTTCAGGTCGAGCAGTGAGAAGGTCGTGTCGGTGTCGATCGGGAACCCGTTCCACACCTCGATGAGCCGGTTGTACTCCTCGGCCGAGATCAGGTCGTCGCCGTTCTCGTCGATGATCTCGAACATGGCTTTGGCGGTGCCCTCGACGGAGGAGGTCATGTCGCCGAGCCGGTCGACGACCCGCAGTGTCCCCTCCAGGGAGACCTCGCCCTCCGCGGGGTCGGCGTCCTCGTCGGAAGCCGCCAGTAGGGTGGCCCACCAGCCCATCATCAGCGCCTGGACCAGGTGCCGGTCGGTTCCCTCCCGGTAGGAGGCCCACCGCTCGGCCAGCGCGGCGAAGTCCGACTCCTCCAGGACGCCGTTGTGGTCGGTGTCCATCAGGTGGAACACGTTGGAGATCTTGTGGCGCTGGAACTCACTGGACATGACCCTGCTCCGATCGTTGTCACGGAACCACAGTGGTTGCATGCGCTCCTACAGTCGTGTGCCGTCAATCAAGTGTGCTATCGCCACAGAGATTCACCGCATTCACTGATCAGTGACTGCATTGCTACTTCCTGTGACTTTCCGTACGGGCGCGGGCCCTGCACTGTGGTCGTCACGACCGCCGCGCCCACGCGGAGTACGACCAGAGCGCGATCGTCAGGATCGCCGATGGGCACGGCCTGCGACCGACGGCCTTGCCCGGAACCGCTTCGGTCGTCAAAGATGGCGACAAGCTGCGGCGGCTCGTTCCGCACGGCGTTGACACGGGCGATGGGCCGGCTCCGGCTGACAGGTGAACAGGCTCACCGGCTGATCGGTTCGCGCGTCCACGACCGTCTCCTCACCGGGGCGGTAAGGAGACGGCGCGCGCACGTGCCGCGGTCGCCCGGCGGACCTCGGCTCGCAGCGCGTCATGCTCGGCTGACGCCGACGACTGGACGGAGGCCGTGTGCGCGCGAACGAGTCGGGACGATCGGTCACGTCACGTGTCCTGTCGATTCTCGAAGCCTTCGAAACCCATGGGCCGAGCCTGTCGCTGTCGCAGTTGGCGGAGCTGACCGGCCTGCCTGTCTCCACGGCCCACCGTCTCTTGGGCGAACTGCACGCATGGGGAGCTCTCGCGCGAGACGACCAAGGGCGTTACCACGTCGGTTTGCGCCTGTGGGAGCTGTCGCAAAGCGCGGGCAGACGGTTGCGCGACACCGCGCGGCCCTACCTGCAGGACCTGTTCTCTCTCACGCAAGAGACGTCCCATATCGCGATTCGTGAGGGCAACGAGGCGTTGTACGTCGACCGGGTCTACAGCTCCAAGCGTGTGCCGCGGGCGTCCCGCATCGGCGGGCGGCTGCCGCTCCACGCGACGGCTGTCGGCAAGGTGCTGCTGGCCTACGAGGAGCCGTGGTTTCGCGAGGCCTATCTCCACGGCGATCTGGAGGCCCGTACCGTGCGGACGCACGTTGATCCGGCAGGCCTGGCCGATGAGCTGGCGCAGATCGCCGAGCAGGGTTACGCCATCACGCTGGAGGAGGCTCGTGCCGGCGCCTGCTCCATCGCCGTGCCGGTTGCGGGGCGATCCGACCAGGTCGAGGCGTCGGTGGGCCTGGTCCTGCTGTCGACGCAGGGCAAGACGCTGACGCGACACCTGTCAGTCCTGCGCGGTGTGGCCTCCCGCATCGAGGCGGCCATCGCCCGCTACCCGTCCGGCTATCCACGGCAGCGCGGCTGACCCGTCCCGGGACGCGGCTCGCGTGCTCCCCATCCACAAGAACGCATGGGACGCGCGCTCACATCACGCCTGTCCGGAGAACCCTGCGCGCACGCTCGCTTCCGTTGAATGGAAACCGCGCATTGTGACCAGCAGCATATCGGCCTCACACTGATGAAACTTCGGAAATGCCCGAGTTGAAGTGGAGTTTGAGCGTGACCGCAAACCTCACCGCCGTCCCGCGATCGTGTCCCGTCCACCACGGGTATGAGCCGTTCGACCAGAACGACCCCTTCCCGGCGTACGCGGCGCTGCGTTCCGAAGAGCCCGTCATGTTCGACGAGCGCATCGGATGCTGGGTGGTCACGCGGTACGACGACGTCAAGGCGGTCTTCGAGGACTGGAAGACCTTCAGCAGTGAGAACGCCCAGGCGCCGGTCCGTGAGCGTGGGCCGGAAGCCACGCAGATCATGCTCGACGGCGGATTCACGGCCTATTCGGGCCTGTCGGCACGTGTCCCTCCGGAGCACACCCGCATCCGCAAGGTGGCCGCCAAGGCCTTCACGCCGCGCCGTTACAAGGCGCTCGAGCCGAGCATCCGGCAGCACGTCGTCACCCTGCTGGAGCGGATGCTGGCTCGGCCCAAGGCGACCGGGGACTTCGTCCGCGACCTCGCCTACGACGTCCCGACGGTCACCATCCTCACGCTCATCGGGGCGGACACCGGCAAGGTGGACACCTTCAAGCGCTGGTCGGACTCGCGCGCCGCGATGACCTGGGGTGACCTGAGCGACCAGGAGCAGGTCCCGCACGCGCACAACCTCGTCGACTACTGGCAGGAATGCCTCCGCCTGGTGGCCGACGCGCACGAGCACGAGCGGGGCTCCCTGGTCGGCGACCTCGTGCGTGCCCAGGCAGCCGGAGACGAGATCACCGACCACGAGATCGCCTCCGTCGTCTACAGCCTGCTGTTCGCCGGCCATGAGACGACCACGACCCTGATCTCGAACGCCCTTCGCGTCCTGTTGTCACACCGTGATCAGTGGCGGCGCGTCGTCGACCGGCCCTCCCTCATCCCTGCGGCCATCGACGAGGTGCTGCGCCACAGCGGATCGATCGTGGCGTGGCGGCGCCGTGCGTTGGTGGACACGCGGATCGGCGGCGTCGACATCCCGAAGGGGGCCGACATCCTTCTCGTCATGGGATCGGCGAACCGGGACGCCGCCAAGTTCGACGACCCGGAAGCCCTCGACATCGCCCGGCCGAACGCGCGCGAGCACCTCTCGTTCGGATTCGGCATCCACTACTGCCTGGGCAACATGCTCGCCAAGCTCCAGGCCAGGATCGCGATCGAGGAGGTCGCCCGCCTCATCCCGGATGTCCGGCTGCGCGAGGACGAGCAGATCGTCTTCGGTCCCAACCTCTCGTTCCGTTCTCCGATCAGCGTCCCGGTGGAGTGGGAGGCCCGCGCGTGAGCGACGTCGACACGAGGTACGTCCAGTTCTTCGACGGCGGAATCGCGCCGGACCACGCCCTCCTGGGAGGGAAGTGCGCCTCCCTGGCCACGATGACCGCCGCCGGTATGCCTGTGCCGCCGGGCTTCGCGGTGACCACCGCGCTGTACGACGCGTTCGTCGAGGAGTCCGGGCTACGTGACGTGATCGTGAAAGCGCTCGACGAGATCGACCCCGACGACGTTGCCAGCGTCGACTCCGTATCGGCGGCCATCCGCGACGAGATCTGCTCGCGGCCGGTGCCCGAGCGGCTTCGGCGCCCGGTGATCGAGGCGTGGGCGGACTTCCAGGGGCGGTTCGAGCGGCCGGTGCCGGTGGCCGTCCGGTCGTCGGCGACCGCCGAGGATCTGCCGGACGCGAGCTTCGCCGGCCAGCAGGACACCTACCTGTGGCTCGTCGACGAGCGCGACGTCCACGAACACATCCGCAAGTGCTGGGCCTCGCTCTACACCAGCCGGGCCATCACCTACCGGCTGAGGAACGCCGTCCCCGAAGACGGGCTCTCGATGGCCGTCGCCGTCCAGAAGATGGTCCATGCCCGGGTCGCCGGAGTGGCGATGACGCTCAACCCCCGCAACGGGGACCGCTCGAAGATCACTATCGACGCGTCATGGGGGGTGGGCGAGGCGGTCGTTTCCGGCCACGTCACACCGGACAACATCGTCGTCGACAAGGTGCTGCTGTGCGTCGTCGAGGAGCACGTCGGCGACAAGCACATCGAGCTGGTGCCCGACAGCGCCGGCGGCCGGCTCGTCGAGCGTGACGTGGACGCGGCCAGGCGAGCGGTCCGGAGCCTGACCGACGACCAGGTCAGAGCGGTCTCCGAACTCGCCAAGCGCGCCGAACGGCACTACGGGTGCCCGCAGGACATCGAGTGGGCGCTCGACGCCGACCTTCCTGACGGACAGAACCTGCTCCTGCTGCAGTCACGACCGGAGACCGTCCACTCGTCCAAGCCGAAGCCGGTCGCCGCACCGGCGAAGGCGTCGCCGCCCAGCGTCGGCTTCAGTCTCGGCAGCATCACCGCGCATCTGACCGCGGGCCGCGCCGCAGGCGTGACGAACTGAACCGGCCACCCCCCTCACGACAAGGACCCCGATAGCCATGACCGTCGAACCCGCAGTGAAGTCCTTCCCGCGGCCATCGGAGCTGCCGGTTCCTCCGGGCGCCGAAGGCTGGGAGAAGCTCTACCCCTACAACCTCGTGTTCCAGAACCTGAGCGGCTCGGACGACGAGAAGTTCTGGTTCTGCGACAGCCAGCACTGGCCGACGGTGTTCAAGCCGTTCGAGACCATCGGCGGCGAGTTCGCCGTCAAGTGCCTGGGCCAGTACAACACCCGGCACCTGCTCATTCCACCGGCCAACGGCATCGAGTTCAAGATCCACCTCGGCTACCTCTACATGAGCCCCGTGCCGGTACCCGAGGAGCAGATCCCGGCCCGGGTGCCCGAGTTCGAGCGGCGCGTCGGCCACTACTTCCAGAACTGGGACAGCCTGCTGGAGCAGTGGAAGATCAAGGTCCGCGCCACGATCGACGAGTTGGAGGCGCTGACCTTCACGAGCCTCCCGGAGATGGTGCCGTTCGACGACATCGTCAGCGGCAAGGCCAAGGACGGCTCCGAAGTCCTGATGGAGAACTACGACCGGCTGATCCAGCTCGTCTACCAGAACTGGCAGTACCACTTCGAGTTCCTCAACCTCGGCTATCTGGCCTACCTCGACTTCTTCACCTTCGCCAAGCAGGTCTTCCCCGGCATCCCCGACCAGGCCATCGCCAAGATGGTCCAGGGCGTCGACATGGAGCTGTTCCGTCCCGACGACGAGCTGAAGAAGCTCGCCACGCTCGCGGTCGAGCTCGGCCTGCAGTCCGCGTTCGAGAACACCGACGACGTCGAGGGGACCCTGGCCCGCGTCGGCGACCTCTCCGGTGGGCGGCAGTGGCTGGACGCCTACCGCGCCGCTCAGGACCCCTGGTTCAACTTCACCGTCGGCAACGGCTTCTACGGACACGACAAGTACTGGATCGAGCACCAGGAGATCCCTCTCGGCTACATCAAGGACTACATCCGCCGCGTCGGCGAGGGGCAGCGGATCCTCCGCCCGATCGCCGAGCTCGTCGCCGAGCGCGACCGGATCGTGGCCGAGTACCGGTCGCTGCTCGACGGGGAGAACCTGGCCGCCTTCGACGTCAAGCACGGTCTGGCCGTGACCGCGTACCCGTACGTCGAGAACCACAACTTCTACATCGAGCACTGGACGATGGGGGTGTTCTGGCGCAAGGTCCGCGAGCTCAGCAGGGTGTTCGTGGCGGCCGGCTTCTGGGCCGGCGAGGGCGACCTGCTGTACCTCACCCGCGGCGAGGTGCGCGACGCTCTGTTCGACCTCGTGACCGGATGGGCGGTCGGCGCCGAGCCGACCGGACCGAGCTACTGGCCCGCGGAGATCGACCGCCGCCGCGGCATCATCGACGCCCTCGGCAGCCGGCGTCCGCAGCCCGCGCTCAACACGCCGCCGGCCCAGATCACCGAGCCGTTCACGATGATGCTGTGGGGCATCACGACCGAGCAGGTCCAGCAGTGGCTCGGCGACGACTCCGGCGACGACACCGCCATCACGGGCATGTCCGCCTCGCCAGGCGTCGCCGAGGGACGCGCCCGCGTCGTCCACCACGCCGACCAGCTGAGTGAGGTCCAGGAGGGCGAGATCCTCGTCGCCACGATCACCGCGCCGTCGTGGGGGCCGATCTTCGGCAAGATCAAGGCGACCGTCACCGACATCGGCGGCATGATGAGCCACGCCGCGATCGTCTGCCGCGAGTACGGCCTTCCCGCTGTCACGGGAACCGGCAACGGATCGACGACGATCCGTACCGGGCAGCTCATCCGGGTCGACGGCGACGCCGGCCGTGTCGAGATCCTCGAGGACTGAGATCGTGCCGACCATCCCGGACGCCACAGGCGCCGGCCGCACCGTACTCGTCACGGGAGCGGCCGGCGGCCTCGGCCGCGCCTTCGCCCTGGGCTTCGCCGCCCACGGATATGCCGTCGCGGTCGCCGACATCGACGCCGCCGGAGCCGAGGAGACCGCCCGGCTCGTCAAGGAAGCGGGCGCCGCCGCCTGGCACGGACACGTCGACGTGACCTCCGTCGACTCCACCGAAGCGCTCGCCGCCGCGGTGGCGGACTTCGGCGGCGGGCAGATCGACGTGCTCGTCAACAACGCCGCGTTGTACGCCACCGTGAGCCGCTCACCTCTGGAGCAGATCGATCCCGCCGAGTGGGACCGGGTGATGGCGGTCAACGTCAAGGGACCGTGGCTGGTCGTGCGGGCGGCCAGCCCGTACCTGCCCGAGGGCGGCCGGATCGTCAACCTGTCCTCGGCCACCGTCTACTCCGGTTCGGAGCAGTGGGCCCACTACGTCGCCTCCAAGGGCGCGGTCATCGCCATGACCCGGGTCATGGCCAAGGAGCTCGGCCGCCGCTCGATCACCGTCAACGCGATCGCCCCCGGCTTCACGCTCACCGAGGCCAGCTACGGGCTCATGGAGAACGCCGAGTCCTACGGCGTCGACCGGGGAGCGTTGCGACGCGCCGGCCAGCCGGACGACGTCGTCGGCGCCGCGCTCTTCCTCGCCGGACCCGGCGCCGCCTACGTCAGCGGACAGACCGTGGTCGTCGACGGCGGCCGCCAGTTCATCTGAGACCACCACCAGGAGCAGCATGCCGAAGATCACCTTCGCCGCCGCCGACGGCGACACGCGAACCATCGAGGCCAACATCGGCGACTCGGTGATGGAGACCGCCGTACGCAACGGCATCGGCGGCATCGTCGCCGAGTGCGGTGGGTCGCTGTCGTGCGCGACCTGCCATGTCATCGTCGACGAGCACGACTTCGCCTCCCTCCCGCCGATGGAGGAGATGGAGGACGAGATGCTGTGGGGCACGGCCGTCGACCGCGCCGGCACATCGCGGCTGTCGTGCCAGATCCGGGTCACCGAGGGCATGGACCTGGGCGTCACGCTGCCCGAGACACAGGTCTGACATGGGCGAGAACGGCCTGTTGATCATCGGCTCCTCCCAGGCGGGGGTCCAGCTGGCGGTGTCGTCGCGGGCGCTGGGGTATGCCGCGCCGGTGACCCTGCTGGGAGACGAGAATCACCGTCCCTACCAGCGCCCCCCTCTGTCCAAGGATTTCCTCCAAGACAAGATCACCAAGGAATCTCTGATCTTCCGCAGCCAGGAATTCTGGGACGAGCATCGCATCACCGTCGTCAAGGGTGAACGCGTCGACAAGATCGATGTCACACCGGACGGTACGGGCACCGCATGGTCGGCCAGTGGGCGCGCGTTCCCGTTCGACCGGCTCGCGTTGACCGTCGGGGCACGAGCCCGGCGGCTCGAGGTTCCCGGCGCCGACCTGGACGGGGTGCTCTACCTGCGCAACGCCGACGACGCGCTCGATCTCAAGGCCCGCACGCCGGGAGCGGGCCGCGTGGTCGTCATCGGCGGAGGGTTCATCGGCATCGAGGCCGCCGCCAGCCTGCACAGCCTCGGCAAGCGGGTCACGCTCCTGGAGTTCGCCGATCGGCTGGTGGCGCGTGCCGTCGGCGCCGAGACCTCGCGGTTCATCCTCGACCACCATCGTCGAGCCGGCATCGACATCCGGCTCGGCAGTGCCGTGGACGAGATCGTCGGCCACGACGGCAAGGTACGCGCCGTCCGCGTCGGTGGTGAGGAGATCGCGGCCGACATCGTCCTCGTCGGCGTCGGTGTCATCCCGAACACCGAACTCGCCGAGGCGATGGGGCTGCGATGCGACGACGGCATCGTCGTCGATCGCCATGCCGTCGCCTCCGACGGCACGACACTCGCCGTCGGTGACTGCGCCAACCTCCCCAACCCCGTACCCGGCTCGCCCGCGGGCGGGCGCGTCCGCTTCGAGAGCGTCAATCACGCCATCGAGCACGCCAAGGTCGCGGCCCATGCCCTGGTGGGCCGGCAGGAGGAGTACGCGGGCATCCCGTGGTTCTGGTCGAACCAAGGCGACCTCAAACTGCAGATCGCGGGCCTTTCATCCGGCTACGACCGCTCCGTCGTCCGCAGCCCCGCCGACCCGCTCAAGCACTCGGTCCTGTACTACCGCGGTGACCGCCTGATCGCCGCGGACTGCGTCAACGTTCCACTCGACTTCATGGCCGTCAAACAGGCGCTCAGCAGGGGAGTGTCGCTGCCTCCCGACGCCGTCGCCGACCCGGGCGCGCCGTTGAAGTCACTGCTCGCCGAAGCCACCGCTCCCGACGAAGGGAACCCGTCATCATGACAACGCCCCTCCCCGCGGCCCCGGTTCCGGCCGGCGGGCCGGTCGACACCTCGCCGATCGCACTCACCCCGGCACGCGGTTCCGACCTGGACGCGATCTGGTCGGCGGTCGTGCCGGAGACCCGCGTACGGTCCAACGACATCCACCTGCCCGTGTCCCTCGCGTACGCCGAGCGGCTCTGCGACGCCCATCCCGAGGCGGACGCGCTACTCGTCAGGGTGGCGATCCTGCTGCACGACGTCGGCTGGGGGCGGGTCGACGAGTCACGCATCATCGCCGAAGGTTTCACCGGCGACTGGCGCAAGGCCGCCATCCGGTACGAGCACGAGAAGCAAGGGTGCGAGATCGCCCGTGAGGTGCTGCCGCCGCTGGGATACGACGACGCCTTCATCGAGCGAGTCGCCGCGATCATCGACGGTCACGACACGAGAGCCGAAGCGTATTCGCTGGAAGACGCGCTGGTGCGGGACGCCGACCGTCTGTGGCGATTCGACCATGTCGGCATCGCGCTCGCCTCGGGGTGGTTCTCGATGGACCCGGCGACCTACTGCGACCGGCTGCGCGCTGAGATCGTGCCCGAGTTGCTCACACAGGCGGCCATCGAGATGGCCCTGGCCTCACTGGCACGCTCCGAAGCCCTGTTGAAGACGGACGTGCTGCGATGATGCCCTGGGCGCATGTGGACGACCACTTCGTCGATGGGGCATGGGTGCCGTCCACAGGTTCGGAGCGCATCGAGATCGTCGACCCTGCGACGGAGGAGACGTGGGGCAGCGTCCCTGCGGCTACCCCGGACGACCTCGACGCCGCGGTCGCCGCGGCGCGCCGTGCCTTCGACACCGGGCCGTGGCCAGGGCTCCGCCCGAGCGAAAGAGCGGAGGTGCTGCGGCGGATCGCCGACGAGATCGAGAAGCGCGCCGAACCCATCGCGATCACCAACACGCGCGAGAACGGCTCGCCCATCTCCGAGACCGGCGAAGCCGCCGCCAACGCCGCATCCATCTTCCGCTACGTCGCTTCGCTCGCTCCAGAGTTGGAGCGCGAGGACATCCGCCCCTTTCCGTCCGGCGTCGGAGAGACGCTGGTACGCCGAGACGCGATCGGTGTCTGCGCGCTCATCGCACCCTGGAACTTCCCGATCAACCTCGTCGCGATCAAGCTCGCGCCCGCGCTGCTGGCCGGTTGCGCGACCATCATCAAGCCCGCCGAGGCCACGCCACTGTCGATCCGGTTCGTCGTCGAGGCGACAGCCGATGCCGGCGTGCCCCCCGGAATCGTCAACCTGGTAACAGGGACAGGGCTGACCGGCGATGCCCTCGTGCGGCATCCAGGCGTCGACAAGGTGGCGTTCACCGGATCGACAGGCGTCGGCCGGCGCATCGCGGCCGCCTGCGGAGAACTGCTCAGGCCGGTCACGCTGGAACTCGGTGGCAAGTCCGCGGCGATCGTCCTCGACGATGCCGACCTCGACCACTTTTCGCGGGTGCTCATTCGCTCCTGCATGCGCAACACCGGCCAGACCTGCTACATCTCGACCCGGATCCTGGCACCGGATACGCGGTACGACGAGATCGTCGACCGCGTGACCCGCACGATCGCCGCCGCACCTCAGGGCGACCCGTTCGACCCGGACACGATCTTCGGGCCGGTCGCCACGCGCCGCCAGTTCGAGATCGTGTCCGAGTTCATCGATTCGGCTCGCGCCGAAGGGGCACGCGTCACCACCGGGGGACATGCCCGCACTGATCGCCCCGGCTTCTTCATCGAGCCCACCGTGCTCGCCGATGTCACACCGCGGATGCGCGTGGCCCGCGAGGAGATCTTCGGCCCCGTGGTCACCGTGCAGCGATACGTCGACATCGACGAGGCGATCGGCATCGCGAACGCGACCGGCTTCGGCTTGGGCGGCATCGTGTTCTCCTCGAACCCGTGCAAGGCGCAGGCCGTCGCCGAGCGCATCGACAGCGGATCGGTGGGCATCAACTTCTTCGCCTCCAACCACGCGGCGCCGTTCGGCGGGCGCCACGACTCCGGCCTCGGTGTCGAGTACGGCGTCGAGGGATTGGAGCAGTACATCGCGTACAAGTCGATCCACCGCCGGGCATCCGCCTGAACGGTCCCGGAGATCGACTTGTACGCGGATGCGAGCACGGCGGCCGGGCTTGCGAAGAAGGACCCGGCGAACGTGCATCCGTTCATCGAGACGGAGAAGCAGGGCGGCGCAACGTCAAACGGGCGTGTGAGCCGCTGGGAGTCTCCCGTGCGTGAGTGACGCGCTCTCCTACAGGGTCAGGGCGGTGGTGAGGCGGATGTCGTCGAGCGAATGCCCGGTTTGGAGCACGTAGTCCCCGGAGAGCAGGCGCCATCCGTTCTCGCTCCAGACCTCGGCCGCGCGGCGCGGGATCTCCACGGACACCTCGGCGGTCTCGCCAGGGCCGGCCTCGGCCACGGCGAACCCGACCAGCCAGCGGGAGGGCCGGGACTCGTCGGGCGTCGCGGGCGCCAGGTAGACCTGCACCACCTCGCGGCCGGGACGGTCGCCGGTGTTCCGCACCCGGACGGTGAGCGTCGCGTCGGCGTACTCGGCGGACGCGTAGTGCCAGGTCGTGTATCCGAGGCCGGTTCCGAATCCGAAGGCGGGAGCCCTGCCGGACCGCTCCCAGGCGCGGTAGCCGACGAAGACGCCCTCCTCGTACCGCAGCACACCGTCGACGGGGGTGACGTCGACGACCGGGCAGTCCTCGAGCACGCTCGGCCAGGTGGTCGGTAGGCGGCCGCCCGGCTCCGTACGGCCGAGCAGCACGTCGGCCAGCGCGTGCCCGCCCTCCTGGCCGGGGAACCAGGTGAGCAGGATGGCCGCGACCTCGTCCCGCCACGGCATCTCCACGGGTGAGCCGGCGTTGACCACGACGACCGTCCGCGGATTGGCCGCGGCCACCCGGGACACCAGCTCGTCCTGGCGGCCGGGCAGCTTCAGCGACGTGCGGTCGAAGCCCTCGCTCTCCACCTCCTTGGTCGTGGCCACGACGACCACGGCGACGTCCGCCGCCGCGGCGGTCCGTACGGCCTCCTCGATCAGCTCGTCCGGGTCGAGCGACGGCTCCCGGTGACCGAGCGTGGCGCCGACGAAGGGGAACGACAGCAGGTCGGACCGGGGCACCGTGTGTTCGAGGCGGACGTCGACCGGCTCGCCGGCGGGCAGCTCCACGTCGACGACGGTGTGCGGCGGCGCCATGAACAACGCGACCGGATCGTCGCTCTCCGGCACCATCGCCCCGTCGAAGCAGGTCCGTCCACCGACCACGAGCCGGAAGCGGCCCACCCCCTCGATCGAGAGCCGGTGCACGCCGCCGACTTCGGGGGTGAACGTCCCGGTGATCTCGACGCTGCGCAGCCTCTCGAAGGGGACCCCTTCCGGCATCTCGCCGAGCCATTGGATCGCGCCCTCGGACAGCGCGAAGTCACCGAGCACCCGCCCGTCCTCCGCCCGGCAGACCGCGCGCAGCGGGAACCGCGCCGGGTTGAACCGGCCGCTCGGGTCGGCCCCGCGGGCGTACGCCATCGGGACCCCGGCGGAGGCGAACCCCTTGTACGGCGACACGACATGGGAGGGGAAAACCTGGGCGCTGCCCCCGCCCATCACTCGGGCATCCTTGGCCGCTCCTCCGATGAGAGCCACGCTCGTGTCCGGGCCGAACGGCAGCACGCCGTCGTTGCGCACCAGCGTGAACGACGCCGCCGCCACCTCACGGGCCAGCGTCTCGCCGTCGACGGCCGGCAGGGGGTCGGCGCGGCGCGCGTCCTCCAGGGCGCCCACCCGGTGGGCCAGGGTGAGCACCCGGCGTGCGTGCTCGTCCACGACCTCCTCGTCCAGCTCTCCGGCGCGTACGGCCGCCGCGAGCGCCGGGCCGTACACGGTCACGGGGCCGGGCATGGCGATGTCGAGTCCTCCGAGCGCAGCGCGGATCGTGTCGCGGGCGGCCGTCCAGTCGGAGACGATCACGCCGTCGAATCCCCACTCGTCGCGCAGGACCTTGTTCTGCAGCTCGTCGTGTTCTGTCATGGTGGGGCCGTTGACGCGGTTGTAGGCCGCCATGACGCCGAACGGCCCCGCCTTCCTCACCACGACCTCGAAGGGCGCGAGGTAGAGCTCGCGCAGGGCGCGTTCGCCGACCAGGACGTTGGCGGTCATCCTCTCGGTCTCGAAGTCGTTGGCCACGAAGTGCTTCACCGTGGCGGCGACCCCGCCCTCCTGGACTCCGGTGACGTACGCGGCGGCGATTTCGCCGGTCAGCACCGGATCCTCGGAGTAGCACTCGAAGTGGCGCCCGCCGAGGGGAGAGCGGTGCAGGTTGACGGTCGGTGCCAGGAGCACGTGCACGCCCTTGCGGCGGGCCTCCTGTGCCAGCAGGTTGCCGACGCGGCGGGCCAGCTCCACGTCCCAGGTCGCGGCCAGGGCGGTCGGGCTCGGCAGGGCGATGGAGGGGTCGTCGGCCGTCCATCTGGCGCCCCGGACGCCGATCGGCCCGTCCGACATGACGATCGACTCCAGGCCGGCGCCGGGCGCCGCGGGCAGGCTCCACATGTCCTGACCGGCCAGAATACGCGCCTTGGTGTCCAGGTCGAGTTTGCTCAGCGCCTGTTCCACGATGTCGTCGTGCTCGGTTCCCGACACGGTCAGCGAACCCCCTTGATGTGAGTGACCAGAACTGTGCCCACGATCACGCCGATCTCTCCGGATCTCGCTGTGATGCGCTTTCCCCCGGAGTATGCCTGCGATTACCGAATGGTCGGTAGGTCAAGATATGTAATCGTTATGTCCGCTGGTCGCGTTAGGCTCGGCGCGACGAGAGGGAGTGATCCATGGTGCGGCGCCGAGGGACACGCGAGAGCCGGCGGGAGGAGATCCTGCTGGCCGCGCTCGACGTGTTCGCCGAACGCGGCTACACGGGGGCGTCGATCGCGTCGATCGCCGAACGGGTGGGCCTCAGCCAGCAGGGTGTGCTGCATTACTTCCCCAGCAAGGACCGGCTGCTCGCCGAGGTGCTGCGGCTGCGCGACGAGCGCAACCTCGACGTGCTCGTGCTGCCGGGCGAGGGCGGGGCGATCACGCTGGACACCGTGGCCGCCCTGGTGGAGTACAACGCGCAGCGCCGCGGCATCGTGCAGTCCTTCACCGTGCTCTCCGCGGAGAGCGTGATCGAGGACCACCCGGCCAGGGACTTCTTCAAGGAGCGCTACGGAACCTCCCGTGCCTGGATGGCCGAGGTGATCCGAGCCGAACTCGGCGACAAGCTGCCCGCCGACCTCACGCCCGAGCAGGCGGCGCCGCTGATGTTCGCGGTGATGGACGGCCTGCAACTCCAGTGGTTGCTCGCCCCCGACGAGATCGACATGCCGGGGTTGTTCCGTGCTTTTCTCTCCCTTTTGAAAGGCGCACCGCGTCCCTCGTGACGGCCTCGCCGCGTCCCCCTCAGCGGACGGCTTTGACGCGTAGCACGGTCAGCGCGCCCGCGACCGCCACCACGATGGCGGTCGCGAAGAGAGCCGGGTAGCCGCTCAGCTCGATGATGGTCGCGGCCACAAAGGGCGCGATCATCTGTGGTCCGGCGTTGGCGATGTTGAGCACGCCCAGGTCTCTGGCCGCGTTCTCCGGGTTGGGCAGGACGAGGGTGGCCAGGGCGGTGTCGACGGCCATGTAGGTACCGAAGCCCACTCCGGAGACCGCCGAGAAGATCGCCATCCCGGTCCAGGTGGGCGACACCAGAGGGATCAGCAGCGCCAGCCCGGAGATCGCGCTGGAGACGAACACGAACAGCCGGTACCGCTGCAGCTTGTCGGCCAGCGGACCTCCGATCAGGGTGGCGACGACGGAGGCGATCACATTGATCAGGGTCAGGGCCGCCACACCCTCCACAGGCGTCAGGCCCGACGGCATCCTGATGTGGTCCTGGAGGATGAAGAGCTGGAACATCAGCACCATGAAGTAGCTGAGGATCATGAGCGCGCGGCCCAGAAACACCCACATGAAGTCGCGATGTCCCAGGGCGGACAAGAAATCCGCCAGCACGGCCAGGGGCGATCGGCGCTCCTTGACCACGATCTCGTACTCCCCGGGGCGGGGGTCCCTGCTGAACAGCACCAGCAGGACGGCGGAGGCGACCACGCCCCCGCCCAGAAGCAGGAAGCCCGCGAGCGAGCCGGCGTACCTCGCCGCCACCTGGGTGCCGACGACGGCGGCGACCGAGGTCGCGACGCCCGCGACCGCCGAGGCGATGCCGCGCCGCTCTCTCGGCACCCGATCCGGGACGATGGCCGTGAGCGCGGCCTGGAACAGGTTCATCATGGCCTGGGCGATGGACCAGCTGATGAGGATCAGGGTGACGGTGCTCGCTGTGCCGAGGAGCCACAGCGCGGCGAACGCGGCCAGCGCGCCACCCAGCAGCCAGGGGTTCCGGCGGCCGAAGCGCGAGCGTGTCCGGTCGGAGAGCGCGCCGCCGATCGGGTTGAACACGGTCGCGAAGATCGCGCTGACCCCGGCGACCATGCCCGCGTTGGCGACCTTGTCGACGGGGTCGGCGAGGGCGACGGCGCTCTGCACGAGCGGGCCGCCCACGCCGAAGTAGACCGCGAACATCGCGGTGTTGGCGACGAACAGGAGTCCGAAGAGGCCGGTCTGGTTCGTCCTTTGGGGAGTGGTCCTGACGGTCATGATGCTCCAGGGTTGATCGGCATCAGTGGTTGCGACGGTCCGAGGACGGGAGAGGCGCGGTGGTTCGCCTCGTGCGGAGGCCGTGCCGGGAAGGTCTGGATACAGCCGTCGAGACCTGCCATGAAGTCCTCGAAAAGGTGACGATGGATCGTGTGCCCGGCGCCCTTCGCGACCCGCACTTCGAAGCCTCTGGCGACGAGGGCATCGGCCGCCTCAGGGGGACGAGGTCGCCCGGGCCGGCCGTACCAGTGACGGCACGACGGGCCCGGACGGGTCAGCGCAGACCGGCGAGGCGTGCGTAGGTCGCGGCGTAGGTCGCCGGGTCGGCCGTCCAGTCGGCGTCGATCGGGGTGATGCTGACCTTGCCCTTGGTGAGGGCGGCGAGGAAGGCGGCGTGTCGGCGGTTCGGCTTCATGGGGGGCTCCGAATCTCGCGAGGGTATCGCTGACGAGGAGCATGAGCTATCAGACCGAGTACTCGGTAGATCTTGTTGCTGGATCGTTACACATGTCACGTCGGGACGTGATCCGCCGTGATCCGCCGTGATCCGCCGTGCCCCGTCCGGCTGCCGCTTCGGCGCTGTTCGCCTCGGCGTAGCGCTCGTGCGCGCTCATCGGCACGCCGCCGGCGCGCGGGCGCCACGCGGTACGACAAGCTCGCCGTTCGCTATGACGCCACCGTGCTGGTCGCAGCCATCGATGAGTGGCTATGACCAGCACGGTCGCAACAGAACCTGGTACTGACTCGTAGACAGGTAGACAACCTCACGTTCGGGCAGATCTGGGCGATCGGACCTCTGTGGTCTCTCAGCCGACGTGGAGGATTCGAAAGCGATCGGGTTCCGCCGGATCTCGATCGACGACTTGGATGGGCGTCCACGCCCATTGCCAAACGCTGATGCCTGGCGTGCGAGAGAACTGGATCTGTCCGCGGGTGCCTTCGACCGCGACGCGCGGCCAGGATTCGGCAGTGCGCGCCCGATCCGCGCCGTGAGAACGCAGCACCTCGGCGAGCACGGCGACCGTGTCGTAGCCCTCGAAGGCGACGAAGGAGGGCGCTTCTGCCAGCCGCTCGCGGAGGGCCGTCTCGACTCGCGCACCGAGTGGGCTGAGGCGCTCGGGCAGGTAGCGCAAGAACGGGATCGCGGCGCCGTCGTCGCCCAGCAACCTCGCCCATTCGGTGAACTCCGGTTGCCCGGCCGGAGCGCCGATCATGATCTCGGCGAGGCGCTGGTCGTGGCGGACAGACGTGACGATCGACACTGCCGGCTCCGGGTGGCCGACCAGAAGAAGGAGGGCCGTCGCGCGATTGTCGAGGAGTTCGTCGCACACGGCCGTGGGGGTGAGCGCGCGCATGTCGAGTTCGATGACGGTGCCGCCGCGGGGAGCGAGGTAGTCCCGGAGAATGCGGGTGCCAGATGCCCAGTAGACACTCGGCTCGGCCGCTACGGCGACTCGACTGTGGCCCGCGCTGAGGAGGAAGTCCGCGTAGATCTGCCAGCCGTGGGACTGCGCCGGGGCGAGGCGCGCGACCCATTCCGTCGGCTGTTCGGTGAGCGCGTCGAGAACCGCTGACGAGCAGAGGAACGGCAGGCCGAGGGCGTCGGCCCTGGCGGCGGCCGCGCGAGCGACGACGCTGTGATACTCCCCAGCCAAGGCAGCCACGCCCAGGCGAGCCAATTCATCTACGGCCGCCGCGGCCCTCTGTGGATCAGCCGCGGTGTCTCGGACCACCAGTTCGAGTGGTCTTCCGACGATTCCGCCGGAGTCATTGACTTCGCGAACGGCCAGCTCGAGTCCGGCGAGCAAGTGTCGGCCTGCCTCGACCCAGCCAGGCCGAGTCAGCGGAACGAGAACGCCGATCCGGACGGATGATCCGTCAGTCCGCTCCGCTCCAGGTGGCGATGGCGGCGTATTCATGCGTTGGCGTCTCTCGTGTGATGATTCGGTGGCAGTTGGCCGGATCGTAGAGTATCGCCCACCGGCAGCGACGGCCCCAGTCGTTCCCACCGGCCGTTCGTCAGATCACCACGTCCCTTGGAACGTGATCATCTACGATCTTGATCCACTTTCGCGACAGACCCTAGCTGGGTCTTATGGTGGCGAGTTGCACGAGCAGCATGACCAGCCGGTAAGCGTCGTTGAAGTCGGCGGCGGTGAACGTGATCGTACGGCCGCCTTCAGCACGTGAAACACCCGGCACGAGTGTCGCCAGATCAACCGTGACCGGGCTGTGAAGATCGACTTCGACCTCAAGCGGCCCGGCAATGGTCAGAGGCGAAACCAGTGCGCGCCGCGTGATTGCGTCGGCGGCCGCCTGGCGCAACCGCTCCCGGGCTTCCTCAGGGTGCAGGGTGATGGCGCCCGCCTGCCCGAGGGCTTGTTTGACCGCGACAGTGAAGGCCGAGGGAACCAGATCACGTAGTTCGGCGCAGGCGGTGTCATCGCCGCTGAGCAGCACGACCGGCACGCCCAGATGGCCGGCCATGGCGGCGTTGAGACCGATCTCGCCCAGGGAACGTCCGGCCACACGCACATCGAGGATGTCATCGCTCATGGTGTGTGCCAGCACGGCCGGCCCCCCACCGGCTCGGGCGTGGTAGCCGACGAACAGAACCGCATCGGTGTGCTCGTCGAGCCCGCCCAGCATGCCCAGCGGGCGCGGCTTGCCACGAACCAGGTGTGCCCGCCGGTCAAGTTCCTCCGGCAATATGTTGCGGAAAGGCCCGTGAGCGTCGGCGACCCACACCACCGCAGTGGGTTCGGCATCCAGCACGCCGGCGATCACGGCGTTCGCCTCGGCCGTCATCAAGGCCCGACCGCGCTCGTAATCGTGCCGCCCCGGATTCGTCTCGGTGGAATGCACGATCCCCGAGATGCCCTCCATGTCAACAGAGATCAGCACTTTCACACCCCGAACCTTACGCGCTTCGGCAAGCAGGAGGTGCGGCGCGCTGGTCGCGGCGATTGACGGGCGGACAGCCTCAGGCCGGGGCAGGTCATGCCGTGCCGAGGTCAGGCTGATGGCGCTGGTCAGGATGGACATGGCAGGGGTCGGGGCCGACCGGCATCAGCGCACCCGGGCCAGCCTTGTGCGCTATGGCGCGTTGGTGAACGGCCGGAGGCGTCAACGGTCTTCCAGCTCCGCCGCCTTTCCGCGGACGAGTTCGCGCAGCGCGAGGAGTGTTGTTCGCCGGTCGTCCGACCGCCACTGCATCTCAAGGGGAAGGGCCGCCGGCTCCTGAAGGGGGACCGCGACGACGTCCCCGGAAAGATGACCGGTCGTCGAGCCGGGCACGAGGGAGAACGCCCGGCCCTGTGACAGCAGGTAGAGGCGGGAGCCGACGATCCTGGGCGGGCTCACGATCACGTGCGGTTCGAGCCCCCGGTCGGCGCACATCGCGAGGACGAAGTCGTAGTACCTCGGATGCTGCTCTCTCGGCCACAGGAGCAGGGGGACGTCCGCGAGGTCGCGAAGCGCGATGCCCGGCAGCCTGACCGCCGGATGGTCGCGGCTGACCGCGACGAAGACCGGCTCGTCGGCGATCGTCTCCTTCTTGAAGCCGGGCATGTCGTCGAGGAACCGCCCCAGGCCGATGTCCGCGAGCTCGGCCGCGAGAGCCGACGAGACGGCGCCGGTCTCGACGGCCACGTCCTCGATCTTCAGGGTTGGAAGGTCGATCTCCGCCTGGCTCAGGACGGCGGGGAGCAGGCGGTTCACGATGCTCGGGGACGCCACGAGGCGAGCGGTGTTCATCCTCGATTCCTCATGGAGCAGGACCTTCCCGATGAGGGAGCCCGCCTGGTCGAGCAGCAGCCGGCCCTCGGACGCCATGACCGTGCCCGCCGGCGTCAGGGTGACCGTGCGGCGGCTGCGGTCGAGGAGGGCGAGCCCGACGGACCGCTCCAGGCGGGCGACCTCCTGGCTCACCGTGGGCTGCGAGATGTGCAGCTTCTCCGCGGCGCGGCCGAAGTGGAGGCACTCGGCGACGGCGAGGAAGACCTCGACCTGCCTGAGGGTGAACTTCATAGCGTGAAGCTATCGCAGATCGCATTTTTCATTCTGGTTCTTGACCGTGGGCCTTCCTAGCCTGTGAGGCACGTGCTCCCGCCACGCTCCGCGGGCGACTCGAAGAAGGTTCTGAACGTATGTCACGTCCTGCGATCCACGTCTCCGGCGACGTCGCGCGCGCGGTGGAAACCGGCGCGCCCGTCGTCGCGCTCGAATCCACGATCTTCACCCACGGCCTTCCGCGGCCCAGGAACCTGGCGGTCGCCCTCGAAGCGGAAGAGCTCATTCGGGCGGCGGGAGCGGTCCCCGCGACGATCGGCGTCTACGACGGCGTTCCCACGGTCGGGTTGACCGCCGAGCAGATAGCGGTGCTGTCGGACACCGACGACATCGACAAGGCGAGCCTGCGGGACCTGCCGGTGGTCGCCGCGCTCGGGCGGCACGGAGGAACGACCGTCGCCGCGACCGCGTACCTCGCGAACCGGGCCGGCGTGCGAGTCTTCGCGACCGGCGGGCTCGGCGGCGTCCACCGCGGAGCCTCCGAGACGTTCGACGAGTCGGCGGACCTGACCACCCTCGCCGGGACACCTATCACGATCATCAGCGCGGGCGTGAAGTCGATCCTCGACATCGGGGCGACCCTGGAGCGGTTCGAGACGTTGAACATCCCCGTCATCGGGTACGGGACCCGCCGCTACCCCGGCTTCTACGTTTCCGATTCCGGATATGAGTTGCACTACTCGGTGAACTCTCCCGAGGAGGCCGCGAAGATCATCTCCTCGCGCGACGCGCTGGGGCTGCGGCAGGCGGTCCTGCTCGCCAATCCCGTCGAGGAGTCGCGGCAACTGCCGCCGGACGTACTCGACGACGTGCTGCGCCGGGCGTGGGCGGAGGCCGATCGGCAGGGGATCGGCGGCAACGCCGCGACGCCGTTCCTGCTCGATTTCATCCAGCGGGACACGGGCGGGCGGAGCCTGGAGGTCAACGTGGACGTCTACCGCGGCAATGCCGCTCTCGCCGCGAAGGTGGCGACGGCGCTGTCCGCCGAGTCTGACCGGGACCAGGCTTAACGATCATGCTCGGAGTGATCGGCGATCTCGTCGAAGACGTCATCGTCTGGCTTGAGGGGCCCGTTCGCCATGGCACCGACACCGAGGCGAGGGTCTTCCGCCGCAGAGGGGGGAGTGCCGCGAACGTCGCGAGCTTCGCCACGAGGGCATGGCCGACGCGCTTCATCGGCTGCGTCGGCGACGATCCCGTCGGAGAGCGGGTGGTCCTTGACCTCGCGAACGACGGCGTGGACGTGCGCGTGGTCCGGCGCGGCGAAACGGGCACCGTCGTCGTTCTGATCGACGGCGACGGCGAGCGGACCATGTTTCCCAATCGGGGGGCGTCGACCCTTCTGGACGTGGTGCCGGACGAGTGGCTGTCCGGGCTTTCGCTTCTCCACGTCCCCGCGTACTCGTTCAACGGGGAGCCGGCGGGGAGCGCGGCGATCGACGCGATCCGGCGCGTGAAAGGCGCCGGCGGCCTCGTCTCCGTCGACGCGTCCTCCACGGGCATGCTCTCGCGGTTCGGCCGCGACCGGTTCCTGAACCTCATGGCGGAGCTCGCACCGGACTTCCTCCTGGCGAACAAGGACGAGTCCACCTTTCTCGGACTGCTCGGTGACGTGACGACCGGAACGGAGCGGCAGCGCCTTCCCCTGACGACGGTCGTGACGAAGTCGGGCTCTCAGGCGACGATCATCGATGCCCCTGATCGGCCCAGATGTGAGGTGGAGGTCCCCGCGGTCGGGAACGTTCGCGACCTGACAGGGGCGGGGGACGCGTTCGCCGCAGGTTTCCTGAGCGGGTACCTTCGGTCTCGGGATCTTCGTGAAGCCGCGGTGCGAGGGCACGCGTCGGCCGCTCGGGTCTTGTCCTCACCGGGAGCCTCCGCGACCGGCGGCTGACCCGACTGCGACCGCGCTGAGGTTGCCCCGGTTCGAACTCGACGCTCTTCATCATGGGCCGGGCTGGGCTTCGGCCCTTGGAGCGCTGGTACGAGCACCGCACCGGCGGGATCTACCTCACCGACTCCACCAACGCCTACGCGGGCAGCCGCGCGGTGTACGGACAGGTCATCCAGGGTCGCTGGTACGACACCGGTAATCCGGCGACAACGCCACCGCGGGTCGCTCCAGCGGCGGCCGGTGAGGAGGAGTCGCCGTCCTCATGGTCGCTCTCGTGCCGGTCTGCCGCGGGCTGATCGAGGAGCACGCGCGGGTCGCTTAGGGTGGCTGACTTTCTGGCACCCACAGGCTCAACTGCATGGTATTCGCCACGCGAGCCAAAGCTCGACGGAGTAATTGTCAAGACCTGTGGACGGGAGCCGCACCGACCCAGCGGTGGTAGGCGTCTACGTCGACGTTGCTGCCGCACACGATGGTGACGACGTGTCGGCCGGCGAAGCGGTCACGGTCTTCGAGGATCGCCGCGATGCCGAGCGCGGCCGACGGTTCGACGACGAGGCCGGCGTGGTCGAGGAGCATCCGCATACCGGCGATGATCGACGTCTCCTGGACCAGGACGGCGTCGTCAGCGACCAGGAGGAGGTCGTCCAGGACGGCCGGGATGGGACGCCGTCCGGCGACGCCGTCAGCGATGGTGTTGGTCGAGTCGGTGGTGACGACGCGCCGTTGGCGCCACGAGTGTGTCATCGCCGGTGCGCCCAGCGGCTGGACGCAGATCACCTCGACTTCGGGCGCCCAGGCCTTCACCACATGACCCACACCGGTGGCCAGCGCCCCGCCGCCGAGAGCGATCAGGACGGCGTCGAACGACGGCACGGTGTCCACCAGTTCCAGGCCGATGGTTGCCGCGCCCTCACAGGTCTCGATGTCCAGGCTGTCTTCGACCAGCCGGATGCCGTCGTACCGCGCGACGGCCGCCGCCCGCTCGCGAGCCATGTCGAAGTCGCCGTCAACCAACTCCAACCTGGCGTCCAACGCCCGGATGCGATCAAGCTTGGCCGCGGGCGCGAAGCGTGACGACGGTGACGTCGAGCCCGCGGCCGCGACCGGACCAAGCGAGGGCTTGGCCAAGGTTGCCCGCGCTGGCGCACACCACGGCTCGCGAGCCACTGTCGGCGAGCAGGCTCGCGACTACCTCGGTGCCGCGGGCCTTGAAGCTGCGGACCGGGTTCGCCGTTTCGAGTTTGATGCTCACCGTGCACCCGAGGGCGGGCTCCAGCGCCTCGCAGCGGTACATCGGAGTGTCGAGAAAAATCGGGTCGATCACCCGGCGAGCCGCGCGGATGCGAGCGGTGTCGAGGCGCGTCTCCTGCACGACACAGCAGCCTAGCGCCGCCGGCGCTGTTCCATTCGGGCGAACGCCCGGCGACCGGTGCCCGTACTGGGAGGTGAGCCGGGCAGGGGACCCGTGGATCCTCGTTTCGACGCCGAGGCGTAAGGGGCGTTACGGACCGCTCGGGCCGCCGACGAGGCCGCCGGCGTTCTTGACTATCACTGTGTCGCCGACCCGGCTGAAATCGTAGAAGCGGTGGGCGTCCTCCGTGCTCAGGTGGATGCAGCCGTGGGAGCTGTCGGCCCGGCCGATGGCGGGATCCCAGGGCGCCGCGTGGACGAACAGGCCGGAACCGGTCAGGCGCACCGCCCAGTGGACCACGAGGTCGTAGTAGTTGGGATTACGCGGATTACACGTGATGTTCGCGCTGCACGAGGTCATCGTGATGACCGCGTCCTTGCCAAGCACGTGGAACGTTCCGGTCGGTGTGCGGAAGCCGGGCTTTCCGAAGCCCGCGGTGAAGGTCATCACCGTCTGACCGTGATCTGTGACGGTCATCTGGTGTGTCGCCGCGTCGATCACAGAAACGTGGCCCACGGAGGCCGCCCGGGCGGGACCGGCGCCCAGCGTCAGGACGGCAGCGAGTGCACCGGCCAGTACGAGCCGGGCGGCGTCACGAACGTGTGAGCGTGAGATTCGGCGTTGGTGGGCCACTTCTGATCACCGTCGCTCTCTGCATAAATCAGGATATTCCGACCTCTCTTCCGCATCGAGGCGGCTTCGCCCCATCCCTGCAGCCCTCCGCCAACCGAAGTGCTCAAGCGGCCGGCCCAAGTGCTTACTGGTCCTGCGGGTGCCGAATGTTTCATCCCTGCAGGTCATAGGACGGCACGTGCTGTACCGCCGAAGCCACCTCGGTGATCAACTGGCAGCCTCCCCGGGCGCCGCGAATCCACTTGACCAGCCCGCCCGACGATCGCGCTGCTCGACATCCGCCGACGTCGCCATACCCGTGCGTTTCCGGCGTCGCCGTACAGTGGGCCGTGGGGGCACTGCGGGGTGCCGTACGGGCACCTCGGCCTCGACGAGCCACTCAACGAGCCACTCAACGAGCCACTCGACCGTGCCACTTGACCGTGCCGGCGGTTCGTGTTCATAGAGGTCAGCCATGACCGGACTCAACGTCACCCAGAAATTGATCGGCGCCCACCTCGTGGACGGCGTGATGACACCCGGGGAAGAGATCGGGCTGCGCATCGACCAGACCCTGACGCAGGACGCGACGGGAACGATGGTGATGCTGGAGCTGGAGGCGCTCGGCCTGGACCGGGTCCGCACCCGCACATCGGTGCAGTACGTCGACCACAACCTGCTGCAGACCGACGAACGGAACATGGCCGATCATCTGTTCCTGCGTTCGGCCTGCCACCGCTTCGGGGTGTGGTACTCCAGGCCCGGTAACGGCGTGTCGCATCCCACGCACATGCAGCGTTTCGGGGTTCCGGGCGCGTCGATGGTCGGCTCTGATTCCCACACCTGTGCCGCCGGATCGCTGGGCATGCTCGCCGTCGGCGTGGGCGGGCTGGAAGTCGCCATGGCGATGGCGGGGCAACCGCTGTACCTGACGATGCCCGAGATCTGGGGAGTGCGCCTGACCGGCACGCTCCCGCCGTGGGTGTCGGCCAAGGATGTGATCTTGGAGATGCTGCGCCGTCACGGCGTCGAAGGCGGGGTGGGCCGGATCATCGAGTATCACGGACCGGGGCTGGCCGCGCTGTCGGCGATGGACCGGCACGTCATCGCGAACATGGGCGCGGAGCTCGGCGCGACCACGTCCGTGTTCCCCGCCGACGAGCAGGTACGCGCGTTCCTCGCCGCCGAGGGGCGAGCCGGCGACTTCGTCGAGATCCTTCCCGATCCCGGCGCCCGCTACGACGTTCACGAGGAGATCGACCTGTCGGTCCTCGAACCGCTGATCGCCGCGCCCACCTCGCCGGGCAACGTCGTCCCGGTACGCCAGGTCGCCGGCGAGGACGTCCACCAGGTGGTGATCGGCTCCTCGGCCAATCCGGGGTTGCGGGATTTCGCGATCGTCGCCACCATCCTGGCGGGTCGCCAGGCACATCCACAGGTGTCGGTGGACATCAATCCGAGCTCGCGGGAGATCCTCGCCGACCTCACCCGCATGGGGGCCACCCTCGACCTGATCAGGGCCGGCGCGCGGCTGCACCAGGCCGGATGCATGGGCTGCATCGGCATGGGGCAGGCGCCCGCGGTCGGCCGCAACAGTCTGCGCACCGTACCGCGTAACTTCCCGGGCCGGTCGGGAACCAAGGAGGACTCGGTGTGGCTGTGCTCTCCGGAGACGGCGGCGGCCGCCGCGCTGACCGGACGCATCACGGACCCGAGGACGCTGCCCGACCTGCTGGGGATCGAGTATCCCGCCCTCACGTTGCCCAAGCGGGCCGTCGCCCCCGAAGGCATGTTCGAGCCGCCCCTCGCCCCTGCCGAGGCGCGGCGGGTCGAGCTGGTCAAGGCGTCCAGCATCGGGCGACTGCCCGACTTCGATCCGTTGCCGGACCGGCTGTGCGGCCCTGTCTTGATCAAACTGGGCGATGACGTCTCCACCGACGAGATCCTGCCCGCGGGGGCCCGTGTCCTGCCCTTCCGCAGTGACATCGCACGGCTCGCCGAGTTCACCTTCGGCCAGATCGACGAGAGCTACCCCGCACGAGCACATCGAGCCGGACCGCACGTCGTCATCGCGGGCGCCAACTATGGCCAGGGGTCGTCCCGTGAACACGCCGTGATAGCACCCCGCTACCTCGGGCTGCGCGCGGTGATCGCGAAATCCTACGCCCGCATCCACTGGCAGAACCTCGCCAACTTCGGCGTACTGGCCCTGGAGTTCACCGACCCGGAGGACTACGACCGCATCAGCCAGGGCGATGAGCTGTCCCTGGAGGACCTGCGCGCCGCGCTGGAGAGGGGCGGAGACCTCGTCGTACGCGACGCGACCACGGGCGCCGACGTCGTCGTCCGCCACCGGCTCTCTCCCCGCCAGATCGCGATGGTGCTCGCCGGTGGGCAGATCCCCTTGATCAAGGCGCAGACCGTGACGTGAGCAGGCCGAGCGTCGTGGTCGAGGAGCGGGACCTACCGGCTGCTGCCACAGCAGCAGCCGGTGGGTCGACGACGATCCCGCTCATCCGTGTGCGAAGCCCTTGCCGGTGCGGTCCAGCGGGTCGGGCTCCAGGCCGAGGTAGGTGGCCCGGAGTTCGTCCCAGGCGGCCAGCCGGGTGAAGTCCGGCGGGTCGAGGACCTGCTGGCGGTCGGTGAGGAACGGGTTGGGCAGCAGTACGGTCATGAGCTGCTCGTCCCGGCCGTTGAAGAGGCGGACGCCCCAGGAGGTCGGGCTGCCGTCGGCGCCGACGCGGCGGTACATCTCGGCGCGGGCGCAGCGGCGGATCCGGCCGAGTTCGGGGCCGCTGGCGGTGTGCTCGCCGATGCACAGATGGAAGTGCCAGCGGCCGAAGTCGACGGTGACATAGCCGTCGTACAGGCTGATCCGCTCGGGCGCGTTGGGTGCGGCGACCTCCCAGGCGGCGCCCTGGATGATCACGCCGAACCAGATGTGCTCCCAGTACTTGTCGAAGATGTCCTTCACCAGGGACAGGAGGGTCTGCTCGTCGGTGGGCAGCTCCCAGACGTGCAGGGTGCCGGTGCCCTCTTCTTCGACGACGGTGTGGTTCATCGGGCTCCTTGAGATTCTCGTATGGCACGGGCCCACTGCTCGTGCCGCGTGCCGGGGGCGATCAGGGCACAGTCGCCGCACTTACCGCCGCCGGGCAGGCGGTAGTACAGGCAGCAGCTGCGCCGGACGAAGAACGGATGGCCGGGCGCCGGTTCCGCCAGCTCACCGGTGTCGCGCAGTGGGCCCAGGTCCAGCAGCTCGCGGCCCAGCGTGACGGCCGTGTCGCTTCGTTCGGGGCGTACGCGGGCGAGGGTGCGGACGGTCCCGGCCAGCGCGGAGGCCGCGTTGCCCCACAGCAGGCCCGGTGCGATCTTCACGACAGCCTGGAACGCCGCGGCGAGCGGTTCCAACAGCCCGGTCACCACGGTGTGGTGCAGCCGTTCTGTGACCCGTGCCGGGTCGCGGACCTGCCATCCGTCGAGGCCTGTGGCGCGCAGCGGCAGCGGTCCGCTGGGCGCCGCCTGCCAGTGGATCCGTCCGGGATCCAGGTCGATGAGCAGGTCGTGGGCGATCGCCGCGCCGAGGGGAGGTGACCAGAGGCGGGCGGCGATCCCCTGGAACAGGATCGAGGCGGCAACCCGGGTTTCGGTGGTGTTCAGCCGCTCGGCGACGTCGGCGATCCTTTTCTCCAGGACGCCGGTATCGGTGAACAGGTCGGTGAGTGGCCGCCACCCGGCCTCGACCTCACCGATGCCGAGTTCGAAGTAGCCGCCGACCGTGGAGACGTCGGAGACCGCGCCTGACACGGTCAGGGGAGTGGCGGGCCGCAGCGTCGGAGGTGTCTCCCGCAGCGTGTCGGCCGCGTGGCGGCTCCACGCCGCGAGCTCGGGAATCGTGGCGAACCTGATGACGTCGCCGTCGAAGGCCGCCACGTATCCGTTGCCCGTACGCCGTACCGCCAGCTCGACGGCCTCGCCATCGGGACCGGGTCCGGCACCGGAATCAGCACCGGAATCAGCACCGGCATCGCAGCGGGCAGACCGTACAGCGGCCTCGCCGGTACGGCGGACCGCGGCCGTACGCCAGCCTTCTCTGGCCAGCGCGCGTTCCAGCAGCGGGCGGTGGATGTCGTCGGCGGTCACACGCACTCTTCCTCCGCTGCCCGTCTGGAGCACGAACACGCCGGAGGCGGGGTCGAAGGACAGATCGTCGCCGTCGAAGGCGGCACCGATCACTCCCCGGGCGGTCAGCTCCTCCGGCGTCCCGGCGTGCAGGAGGCCGCCGGGGGCGAGCAGCCAGATCCGGTCGGCGACCCGCAGCGCCAGCTCCAGGTCGTGCGTGGACACCACGACGGCGAGCCCCCTCTCGCGGGCGAGGCGGCGCAGCAGGCCCATCAGCGCCACCCGGGAGGTGACGTCCAGGAACGCGGTCGGCTCGTCCAGCAGGATTGCCGAAGGCTGCTGCGCCAGGGCGCGGGCGACCAGCACCCGCTGGCGCTCACCGTCGGACAGCTCGGTCACCGGACGGTCGGCCAGATGGACGGCGTGGACCGCCTCCAGCGCCCAGGTGACGATCTCGCCGTCCGCGGCCGACAGCCGTCCGGTGAACCCGGTGTGCGGGTGCCGTCCCAGCCCGGCCAGTTCTCGGGCGGTCAGCAGGGCGGGCAGGTCCCGCTCGGTGAGCACGACGGCGAGCCGCCGGGCCAGCTCACTCGCCGGCACCGACTCGATCGCGGCGCCGTCGATGAGGACCCGCCCGTCCAGGGCGGGCTGCAGTCCGGCCATGGTCCGCAGCAGGGTGGACTTGCCCGCACCGTTCGGGCCGATCAGCACGGTGAGCGCACCGGGTGCGGCGGTCGCGTCCAGGCCGTCCAGTACCCGCCGCTCACCGTGGCCGCGCCGCGCCGGGTATCCGGCACACACGCCGTCCAGGCGCAAACCCCGATCGTCCATGGTCACACCGCCAGTCCGGTACGGGCCGCGCGGCTGCGCAGCAGTACGGCGATCACCACGGGCGCGCCGAGGATGGTGGTCACCGCGTTGAGGGGAAGCACGACCCCGCCGCCCGGCACCTGGGCGGCCACGCAGCACAGCAGCGCCACCGCGGCGCCGAGCAGCGCCACCCCGGGCAGGAGCAGCCGATGGTCGGCGGTGCCCAGCGTCAGCCGGGCCACATGCGGTACGGCCAGGCCGAGGAAGGCGACCGGCCCGCAGAAGGCGGTCACCGCGCCGGCCAGCACGGAGGACACCAGCAGGGTGAGCGTGCGGGTCAGCCGCACCCGCACCCCCATCGTGCGGGCGTAGTTCTCGCCGAGAAGCAGCGCGTTGAGCGGCTTGACCCCGGCCAGCGCCGCCGCCAGCGCGACCAGACAGACCGGGCCGAACATGGCGAGATCGGGCCACGTGGTCCCGGCGAAGCTGCCCAAGCCCCAGCTGATGAACTGCTGGGCGCGCTGCGGGTCGGTGTACACGAGCAGCACCGTGATGATCGAGGTGGCGGCCGAGCCGACCATCACCCCGACGATCAGCAGCGTGACCACGGACCGCACCCGCCGCGACAGCGCGAGCACGAGAGCGAGCACCGCCGCCGCCCCGGCGGAGGCGGCGACCACGACTCCGGCCCGGCCGAGCCCGGCCACGCCGGCGGTGAACGCGCCCGCCGTCCCGCCCCAGCCGATGATGATCAGTGAGACGCCCAGGCTCGCGCCGGAGCTCACCCCGAGGATGTACGGCTCGGCCAGCGGGTTGCGGAACAACGTCTGCATCTGCACCCCGGCCACGCCCAGGGCGGCTCCGGCCAGGGCCGCGGTCATCGCGCGCGGAAGCCGCACCGTCCAGATGATCTCGCGGACGGCGGGGTCGGCGGTGCCGTCGCGCAGCAGCGCGGGCAGCGCCCGGGACAGGGGGATCGCGGTGGAACCGAGCGTGACGGCCAGCGCGAACGTGACCGGCACCGCGATCACCATGATCGAGAGGACCACCGTCCGGCGGCGAGCCGCCGCCGGGACGGTCGTCAGTGCCGCTGCGGTCACTTGGTCATCTTCTGGTAGAAGGTGAACGCGTGGCCGGGCGCGAGGTCGGGATGCAGGATGGCCACCAGATCGCCCAGGACCAGGTCGGGACGGGCGACGCCGCGCTCCCAGTAGTCGTTGCCGCCGCCCGGGCCCATGGTCTTGTTGGCCGACCACACCTCACCGGTCCCGTACGCGGAGAACGTGGCGTAGCGGGCGTCGGACTTCTTCACATCGCCGAGGGTCTTCCACTCGTTGACGATGGCGAGCCACACCTTGGCGTCCTTGGCCTTGGCCAGCACCGCCTCCAGGTCGAGTGTGGTGCCGCCCGAGCCGGAGGTGTCCGCCCACGGGTAGGTCCCGCCCGCGTCCTTGATCAGTCCGGCGACGTAGCTGCCGCCGTTGGGCATCGACCACTGGCCCTGGTACATCTGGCCGGGCAGCACGGCGACCGGGGTGGCCGCCTTCGCCTTGGCGGTGAGCGACGTGTAGTCGGACTCGATCTTGCCGAACACCTCGTTCGCCGTGGACTCGGTGCCGGTGAGCGCGGCCATCAGCCTGATCCACTCGGCCCGGCCGAGGGCGGTGGACTCCAGCCACTCGGCGTTGGCTACCACTTTGATCCCGGCCTGGCGCAGCGGACCGTACGCCTTGTCCTCGGTGCCCTGCGTCATGAGCACGTCGGGCCTCGCGCCGATGACCTTCTCGGTGTCGATCTCCTGTCCGGAGGCGTACTCGGTGACCGCGCCGGACTTCACCCGCTCCAGCACCTCGGGGGAGGTGATGTATCCGGCGGAGGCCACGGCCTTGAGCCGGTCCAGCACGCCCAGTTCGGTGATGAACGGCAGGTGCGTGGTGGAGGCGGAGTACAGCGACTCGATGGGCGTCTCGACGGTGACCGCGCCGGCGAGGCCGCCGGTCAGCTCGGGGGCGGGCGTGCCGCAGCGCACCAGCACGTACGTCTCCGGCTTGGCGCCGGGTGCGGGCTCCTTGACCGTGACGACCTGGTAGTTCTTGGCGTACGTGAGGGTGAAGTTGGTGGCGTGCGTCAGGGTCTGCTTGACCGGGAAGTAGTCCGCGTTCGCGTCGTAGGAGGTGACGCAGCGACCCTCAGCCGCCGAGGCGGCCGTCGCGGGGGACGCGGACGGTTCGGTTCCGCCGCAGGCGGTGGCGGTGAGCAGGATCGCGGGCAGGACGGCGAGCAGCGCGCTGTGGATCGGGCGGGGGATACCCATCGATGGTCTCCTGGGAACGGGCCGCGACCGCCATTCCTCGATAGCGCGACGCGGCGGGCGAGGAGCCGGATCACCAGGAGAGTCCCGCCACGGCGGCCGGTTCCGCGACCGTCAGCCATGAAGCAGCCGACTGGAAAGCCGGTAACCGTACCGCGGGCAGGGAGAAGGACCTTACGCCGGTTACACGGCATGGCGGCCACCGTCCTCTCTTGGGGAGATCCGCCCCAATTTCTGTGAGGAGGCGACCGCGTGAGTCTCCTGGCTCTCGGGTCGAAGCTCGCCCCGGCCTTCCCACCCGCGTAAGGGCAGTGGCGTCGTCGGGGTTCGCTCGCCGATCACAGTGGCGGGACCGCGCCGGATTCACACCGGCTTCCTCGTTCCGCCGTCGCCTTCGCGACCATGGTCGCATACGACGCATAGCTCACCAAGGACCGGGTTCGTGCGGATGGTTCCGGCTACCGCGCCTGGCTGGTCGCGCCACCGCCGACGACCTCGCCGACAACCGGGCATCTCCCAGGTGGGAGCCGAGTCGTACCGGGAAGAGGGGCTCGACCTGATCGCGGAGCTCGGCCTGCGTGCCGTGGCGATCCCGCACACGACAACGCTGCAGGCCGGACAGCCTTGTGGTCTTTGACAGCGCGACGACAAGCCATATGCTGCGACCTCGGCGCCGCGTTGTCACAGATCGGAACGCCGCACTGTCTTTCAGACGACCGGACGTCGCGGAGCGACAGGAGCGAGATCTTGCCACCAGCCGGCACCACCATCCGGATCCGGGTCCGGATGAGCGCGCGCGCCATCGATGAGCCGCACCGTGTTTCGAGCCCGCTCGAGCTGCTGTTCGATCTCACCTTCGTGGTCGCGGTCGCGGTCGTCACCGCCCAGTTCGCGCACAGCGTCGCCGACGGTCATGGCCTCGCCGGGCTGGTCCCGTTCCTCCAGGTCTTCTTCGCGATCTGGTGGGCGTGGATGAACTTCACGTGGTTCGCTTCGTCCTACGACACCGACGATGTCGCCTATCGGCTGCTGACCATGGTGCAGATGGCGGGCGTGCTGGTGCTCGCCGCCGGTGTGCCGGCCGCGGCCGGTCACTCCGATTACGGAATCGTCACGCTGGGCTACCTCGTCATGAGGACGGCGCTCGTCGCCCAATGGCTGCGGGCCGGTTTCGAGGACCCGGCGAGCCGCCGCACCGCGCTGCGCTACGCCGCCGGCATCAGCCTCGTGCAGATGGGCTGGCTGCTTCGCTTCTTCCTCGCGGCGACGGGAGCCCTCCCCTCATCGATCGAGCTGCCGTCCTTCGCCTGCCTGGTCGTCCTGGAACTCGCGGTGCCACGGTGGGCGGAGCGGGACAGGGCCACCAACTGGCACCCGCACCACATCGCCGAACGCTACGGCCTGTTCACGATCATTCTGCTCGGCGAGAGCGTCCTCGCCGCGAGCAGGGGGGTCGAAGCAGCGCTCGAATCGGGCAGGATCAGCGGTCCCTTCATCGTCATCGCTGTCTCCAGCCTCGTCCTGCTGTTCGCTCTTTGGTGGCTGTACTTCCTCGTACAGGCTGGTGAGGGTCTCAGTGACCGCCGTCATCGGTCCTACTTGTGGGGATACGGTCACTACGGCATCTTCGCCGCCCTTGCCGCCCTCGGCGCTGGGCTCGAGGTCGCGGTGGAGCAGAGCGGGCACGGGGTGGTGGCGGCTCCGCCGGCACTCGGGTACGCCGTCGCCATCCCGGTCTTCGCCTATCTCGCTCTCCTCTTGGCGGTACAGGTACTTGTCGTCACAGAGCCTGTCATCAACCCTGCCGCGGTTCTGGGTGGTGCCACCGCCATCTTGCTGCTGCCGCTCATGGCGTCCCGGATCGGCGTGGCGGCCGTGGTCGCGTCGATCGCGGGCATCTGCGCCGTGCTGGTCGCTGTCACGATCCTGGCCAACGCGCGCGTCGCCGGCGGTACCCCGCGATCCGCCTCTCTCGCGGACGATCCACAAATGTCATAAATCACGGCGCTACCCGCGTTCCCGCAGTCGGGAGCGCCATGTACGCGTCAGGGAAACAGATCGTCACGTCGGTCCTCGTCATCGGCATGGAGGGACCCGGATCGCGGTCCGGTCGCCGGGCGCGGGGTCGGCGTCCTCGCGGCGGAGACGCGGCCGCGGGCGGACGTGCACCTCGCTCGCGGCGGGTGCCACCGACGCGGCGCTCGCGACGACGGATCCCGAAGGCAGCCGGCGACAGCACGCCGCGGACACCCTCAATGAGAGCGGTCTTCTCGCCGACCCAGACGGCGCGAATCGTCACCGAAGGGCATCCAACTCAGTATCGCCGCAGGTCAGTGGGTAGGTATGGCACTGACATCACAAGATTCTCACGGCGGTTGTCGCAAGCCCGGAGGCTGCCCTGTCTTAGCCGGCGATCGGCCGGCAAAAGGCGCACCGGCGGAGCAGGAAGGCGTGTCATGAAGATCGTGGTAGTCGGCGGGACCGGTCTGATCGGGTCGAAGCTGGTGGCGAAGCTGGGGGAGCACGGTCACGAGGCGGTGGCGGCGTCGCCGAACACCGGCGTCAACACCCTCACCGGCGAAGGCCTGGCCGAGGTACTGACGGGCGCCTCAGTGGTGATCGATGTGTCGAACTCCCCATCCTTCGAAGCCGCCGCGGTGCTGGAGTTCTTCGAGACCTCCACGCGCAATCTGCTCGCCGCGGAGAAGGCGGCCGGCGTCGGTCACCATGTGGCGCTGTCGGTGGTGGGGACCGAGCGGATGCCCGAGAACGGCTACTTCCGGGCGAAGATCGCGCAGGAGCAACTGATCGAGAAGTCGGGGATCCCGTTCTCGCTCGTGCACGCCACCCAGTTCTTCGAGTTCACCCGGAGTATCGCCGGCGAGGCGACCGACGACGGCAAGGTCCGGATAGCGCATGTGCTCTTCCAGCCCATCGCGGGCGACGACGTCGCTCAGACGCTCGGCCGGATCTCGGTGGGATCGCCGCTGAACGGAAGGGTCGAGGTGGCCGGGCCCGAGCAGTTCAGGATGGACGATTTCTTCCGCGACGCCCTGGCCGCCTGGGGCGACCCGCGCGAGGTGGTCACCGACCCGCACGCGCGCTACTTCGGATCAGAGCTGAGCGAGCGGTCCCTGGTGCCGGGCGACGACGCGATCCTCGGTCAGACCCGCTACCGCGACTGGCCAGGCCGGACCGCGCCCAAGAAGTAACGGCGTCTCACCGGGCTTTTCAATAGGCCACGAAAGGTCATCCCATGCCCGATATCGACCCCGCGCCCGCACCATCGTGCCATCGGCACCCGCAACGCCATGACGGCGTGCCGAGGCGGAGCGGTCAGGGCTTGCCGCGGGCGCGGTGGACGACGACGCGGTCACCCCGTCCCGGGTACGACATGATCAGCAGCCGTTGCCGGACGGCCCCGCCGTCCCTCGACCTGTCCCAGGAATAATGGATCCGGATGCGGTAGTGGCCCCTGCCCCGGACGGCGAGGTCGGGCAGCGGGTCGCCGCCCAACGGGTGGGCGAACCTGATCTCGCCGCTGACGCTGGGGTGGCCGACCTCGACCACGTGCTGCCATCCCCTGGCCTCCACGGGCGGGCGGCGCGTGTACGTCTCGGTCGTGACGCAGAGCGGGATGTCCGAGTGGACGTCGAGGCCGAGGAACCCCGGCGCGACGGTCAGCAGGTCGTCCTGGTAGGTCGGATCGTTCGCCTCGGGGTCCTCCCCGGCGATGTCAGGTTCGTACGCCTCCAGGGCGCCGTAGTCCGGCATCGCCACCGGGTCCCGCTGGACGACCCTGGACACCGGTCTGATCAGGGGTCGGTGGCGGCGCGCGGTGGCGCAGACGCGCCGCCGCTCCTCCTCCCACTCCCGCATCTCCCGCTCCTCCTGCTCGCGCGCCGCCGCGACGACGGTGGCGGCGCTCGGGCAGATGTCCGCGAGGACGTAGTTCAGTTCCCGGACCTGGACGCCGTCCGTGCGGTGGACGCGGGCGAGCTCGGCCGGGTCGTCGCGGGCGTGCACGTCGCACAACCGGCGGCCGTAGGCGACCAGGAACCGGTCCGGGAGGTCGGGTGCGACTTTCAGCGCGCCGGAGGAGCCCCGCACGGCGCAGACGAAGGCCTTCTCACCGGTCGGCGCGGCCCGGTTGGGCCCTCCCGGCCACGGCCCCGCGCACTCCCGGGCGGCGGTGACCGGGCCGCCTCCGTGGTCGGCCATCGGAAGGAAGCACAGCGGGGCGGCCGCCGCCGCGACCGTCGCCACCGTCCGGAGTCGCGAGCGCGGTCGCCCGCCCGACCGCCGCAGCGATCGCGGGAGAAGAACGGCCGCCGCGGCGAAGGCCCCGCCGAACCACAGCCGCGCGACCCCGGAGTGGTCGCCGTACGGCACGAGGCCGGACGCGAAGGAGGACACCAGGTCGTACACCGTGCCGGACTCGCTCGGGAGAGCGGCGTATCCGGGATCGTCGCGCGGGGCGAGCAAGGTGAGCGCGATGACGACCTCGACCGCGGCGGCGGCGAGCAGGACGAGTACCGCCGCCCGCACCAGGCCGAACGTCCTCCGCAGGACCGCGACGAGGACCAGCACCGACAGCGCGCCCGTCCCGGCGACGGTGTCGACCAGCGACGCGATCGCGGCCGGCACGACGGCGAGGAGGCCGCCCGTCGCGGAGAACCAGCCGAACGAGCTGTTCACTCCGGCCCACGGCGGCGTGCCGTCGAGGAGGCCGACCGCCAACGGGAGCAGGGGCAGCGCGACCGCCGCCACGGCGAGCGGCCGCGAGCGGAGCGACGCCGGTTCCGGCCGGGCCGCTCGCGCCACGGGCTCCGGCGCAGGGCCGGAGAGCTCGTGGGCGGAACGCGCCTGCCACACCGCCGTCAGCAGGGCGGTCGCGGTGGCCAGGCCGTACATCACAGGTCCGAGGCTGTCGTTCGCCAGGGCGAAGGACAGCCGGGTGGAGAACGGGATCAGCAGGTACGGCACCGCCACGGAGCAGAACCCCGCCCACACGGTGGCCCGGCTCCACCTGCCGTCCGCCGCCTGGGCGATCAGGAGCAGCGCCATGCCCAGGGTCCAGGGCAGCCCGTACAGCCCGGCGACCCCGAAGATGCGCTCGGCGGCCGGGACGTCGAAGTGGTCGGCCACCTCCGAGCCGATCCAGCTCACCTCGCCCAGCGCCACGGCCGCCGCCGCGAGGGCCGCCGTCACCCGCGCGGTCCCGCGCAGGACGACGAAGAACAGCATGACGAGGACGAGCCACCCGACCCCGGCGACGAACTCCGTCCACCACGGCAGGTCCACCGGGATCGAGTCGAGCATGCCCAACGCCGCGCTGAGGTACAGCACCGCCCGGAGCCGGCGCACGGAACGGCCGGCCGCCGGGACCGGTCCGGCCGCCCGCCCGCGCAGGATCTGCCACAATGCCCAGCCCTGGAACGCGGCGATCAGGACGCCGAGCGGCACGCCCCATCCGGCGGAGAGCCGTCCCACCTGCCCCAACGTGAGCAGCCGGGCGAGGAGCGCGCCGTCGCCGGTGACCAGCGCGACGACGCCGAACAGGACGGCCGCCGCCGTGTAGGCGGCGGCGACCGAGGCGGCGAACCGCCCGAAACGATGACGACGCACGTGCTGCTTCCTGGGGGTGAAGGGCCGAAGGCGCCCGGCGGAGGGTGCTCGACAAGCTACCGCCTCCCACCGACAGACTCCGCACGGGCGCGTGACGTCCCCGCTCCACGCGGGAGCGGCGGAGTCTGACGTGCGTGAATAGGTGTGTGGAAGGTTCCGGGCAAGGGAGAAGGCGGTCCCATCTGCCGCGCTCTCGCTGCTCCTCGACTTCTCTTCGCGCGTACGAACTCCTCGACCCCGAGGAGCTCGGCGATCGTCGTCTCATGCCTGAGCGTGAGTGTCTGAGGCAGGTAGCCGGCCTCGCCGATCGTGTCGATCTGGCCGGTGCTCGGCCGCAGGATGCCTGCGATCAGGCGTAGCGGCGTCGACTTCCCAGCGCCGTTGCGCCCGATCACGCCCGTGCCGCCGGTGCCGAAGGTGCCGTTGACGCCGGAGAGTGCGAGGCTGCCGTATGGCCATTCGAAGGTCAGGTCGCGGAGTGTGATGGCGGACTTCGTGGACATCGGTGGTGTTTCTCTTCTTCCTTCCCGTCAACTGCGGACGTGCGTGATCGTCACCTGCGGGTGCTCGTCGACCAGGCGGGTGAGGTTCGGTGCGAACCCCACGGTGGACACGGTCACCCGTCGTGCGGACATTCCGGCGTAGCCTGCGTCTGTCAGCAGGGTGAGCGCGTCGAACACGTGAGGGTTGGCGAGTGCCTCGCCCATCCCCGTGAACGCGACGCTCGCCGGCCGGGGTAGCCCCTCGCCCGAGCCCACCCGGCCAGCCGTGGGCGCGTAGCCACAGATCGGCCAGGACGCGCTCGATGTCGCAGTTGCCGGGGACGGCGTAGTACTCCTCACCGGCCTCGTCCTGGACTGTCGTACGCCTGGAAGGCCCGACCAAGCGTCGGAAGGTACTCGTGGGTTGATCGACAAGTACCACCGAGCCGCTCAGATGCGTTGAAGAATGTGCAGCTCAAACCCTATGGGATGCGTTTTGGCGCGGTACAGCGGCATATCTGGTGACCAGGCGGGCAGATGGACGTTACTACTCCTCCTGGAAGATCGGAGGGCTCAATGATCGTTCTCGGAATCATCCTCCTCATCCTCGGTTTCGCGTTGGGCATCTACGTCCTGTGGGCTATCGGGATAGTGCTGCTGGTGATCGGGGTTGTCCTGTGGATCCTTGGAGCACTCGGACACGCGGTTGGCGGACGACGCCACTATTGGTGATCGCCCGTGGTCCTTGGCCGCCGTCGTTCACCGACGAGGGCTTGCAGGCCGCCATCCAGGCACGCCGCGAGGGCCCGATTTCCTGTGCTGGTGCTGTCGCAGCATGGAGAGCAGCTCTACGCCCGTGAACTGCAGGCGGACGGAGCCGGGGCGGTCGGCTATCCGCCGAAGGACAGGTGTCCCACACCAAACAGTTCATCGGCGGAACATCGGCACCCGTGGCGGACGTTCCTGCGCGTCCAGGCGTGAACACGGCCTGCGGCGTACGGGCGACGAAGCGCCGTTCCGGCTCACATGGCGTTCGTGTACCCCCGGGTGTCGAGGTCGAGCGCGAGCAGTTCCCGGCGGTCGTAGTCGGCGAAGGTCACCTGCGGCCAGTCGGCGAACCTGCTGACGGTGGTGGAGGGGACGCAGTGCCCGGGGACGACGATCCGTTCCAGATGCGCCAGGTCCCGCCGATGCCGTAGCAGGGCGGAGAAGTCGAACCGGTGGGCGTCGTTGACCTTCCACAGGTCGAGGGTGGCCAGCCTCGCGACGACGGGGGAGGCGCCCAGCGTCGTGGGATCCACGTCCGTTTCCCACAGAGCGAGGTGGCGGAGGGCGGGCAGGGAGAGGTCGGCCAGCATGTCCAGCAGGGAGGGCGTGTCCGCGTCGGTGCCGAACGCCACGAGCGTGTGCAGCCGGGGCGCCCCGTCCCGAAGCAGCCGCGCCACCTGCCACGCGGGACACTCCAGTGCTCGCAGGCCGGGGTATCGCCCCGCGACCGGCGCTTCGACGAGGTCGTCGCGCTGGCTCCACAGGCACAGGTGGCTGAGCCGGTCACCGGCGGAGTAGGAGCTCAGGACCGGGTCGAGATGGGCGGTGCCGCCCCAGGTGCGGATCCGAAGCGAGCGCAGCCGGCTCATGTGTTCGCCGGCGAGCAGGCTCCGGAGCCGGTGCCGGCCCATGAGATCGATCCGCCAGGGATCGCACCTCGGGTCGAAGCCCAGCCGGCCCGGTGTCATGCCCTTGGCGGTGGCCAACCCGTCGACGAGTGAGACCACGTCGTGCCCGTCGATGTACGCGTGGATCGCGGGTCCGTCCGGGATCAGGAGCAGGTGGTCGTCCAACAGCCCGTAGAAGGACACCTGGAAGTCGATCGCCTCGATCGCCGCTCGCTCCGCGTCCCGTGCCGCCTGATCGTCCTCCCACAGCCGTACCGCCTGTGCCTTGATGAGCTCGCCTCGGGCGCCGCCGACCTTCGCGGCGAAGGCGAACGCGTAACCGGCGTCGTCCGGCGGAGTGCCCGGGACGCCGCGCGCGGCCGCCTGCGTGCGAGGGGAGTATCCGTCGGCGACGTATCGGTCCACGGCCAGCTCGAAGTGCACGGCGGCGACGTCCTCGTCCACGTGGTCGATCAGCACCTCGGCCCGGCTTCCGCGATGCACGCTGACCCGGGATTCCCGCCGCCGCAGCTCCACGTCCTCGTGCGGACCGGCCAGCCACATGGTCACATCGGGAGGGATCACGATGGGATTGTCGCCGATCGGAGGCGGGGTTCACCCCTCGGCTCATCACCTTCGTCCCGGACGGCGGGGAAGATGTCCGCCCGTCCTCGGGCTCAACAGGGTCCGGGCCACTGGCCCAGAAGAGGCTCACCGGCCGGCAGTCCGACGGGGCCAGTTCGCTAGTAACTAGACCCATAACGCCGATTAAATCGTGGTGACGGCTTCCTGTCACGGTTTAGTCGTCGTTAGCATCCCGTCTAACACAGACAGGTCAGGAGGCTTCGGTGGGGCGTTCGCTCGGAGGGATGCCGGTGCTCGTCACCGGGGGTGGTTCCGGAATCGGTGAGGCGGTGGTCTACCGGCTGGTCAAGGCCGGGGCGAAGGTGACCCTGGCCGGCCGGCGCGCTGACAAGGTCGAGGCGGTCGTCCGGCGGGCGGGCCCCGGCGCGTGCGGTGTCGTCGCCGACGTCACCGTCGCCGCGGACCGCGAGCGGATGGTCGCCCGGGCGGTGGAGCACGGCGGTGGGCTGGAAGCGGTGGTGCACGCCGCGGGCAACATGTATCGCGGCCCGCTCGAGGAACTCGAGGAGCAGGCGCTGCACGACGTGTTCGCCTCCAACACGATCGGCCCCATGATGCTGACCGCGCTCGCCCTGCCGCACTTGCGGGAGCGCTCCGGCGCCGTGGTCTTCTTCGGTTCCGTGCACACTCAGCGCGCCTTCCCCGGCGCTTCCCCGTACGCCGCCACCAAGGGCGCGCTGGAGACGCTGACCGGAGTCCTGGCGGCGGAGCTGGGGCCGCAGGGAGTGCGGGTGGGCTGCGTGCGTCCGGGCGGCGTGCTGACCGAGATCAACCAGCGGGCCGGGCTCATGGACGACGCCACCGCCGCCGAACGCATGCGCTCGCTGGGTCCAGCGCACGCGCTGGGCCGCGCGGGCACCGCCGACGAGGTCGCCGAGGCCGTCGAGTACCTGATCACGGCGGCGTGGGCGACCGGCGGCGTGCTCACCATCGACGGCGGCCTCGGCCTCGGCGTCACCAACGCCTGATCGAACGGGAACCCGGAGCACGAGGCGGGGCCGATCGCGGCCCCGCCATGGGCATGGGCTGGTACGAGTGCGCCGGGGGCGCGTGGTGCGACGGACACCACGCGCCCCCGGCGGTCGAGCCGGTGTCCGGTCAGGACACGGACGTGCCGGGCTCCAGCCAGTCCGTGCTGACGGGCTTCCAGTCCGAGCCGTCCCACTCCGCCACCTTCGCGCCGGTCGTACCGACGTGTCCGCCGGCGGCGGCCGGGCCGAAGGTGATCGGCGGGTAGATGCCGGACGCGTGATCCTTGAGCGACTCGGCGGTCTTCTGGAAGTCGGCCCAGCTCAGGTCGTCGCCCATCCGCGTCACGATCTCGAAGAAGATCTTCGTGTTGGCGTACGCCTGCAGGGCGTAGGCGCTTCCCACCTGGTCCGGGGCGGCCGCCTGCTGCGCGGTGCGCCACGCCGCGGCCTCGGGCGCGTCCGACGTCGGCAGCTCGGAGATGAACGTGCCGTAGACGCCCTTCGCCGCGGGCCCCGCCGGGCCCACCGTGCCCGCGCTGCCCGTGGTCACGGTCGAGGAGGTGCCCATGATGGCGGGCTTCCAGCCCAGCTCGTCGACGGCCTTCATGATCAGCGCCGACTGCGTGTTGTCCGTGCCGAGCACGATGGCGTCCGGCTTCGCCTCGCGGACCTTGAGTACCGCCGAGCTCACCTCGGTCGAGTTCGGCTCGGTGGTCTCGTTCGCGACGACCTCGACCCCCGTGCTCGCGGCCTCCTCCTTGACCCCGTCCCGGATCGAGTGGCCGAGCTCGTTGTCCTGCCCGATGACGGCGACCTTCTTGATCCCCTTGCCCGCCAGGAAGTCCACGATCACTCTGGCCTGGTCACGCTGGCTGGTGCCGAGCAGGAACACCGAGTCCTGCTTCGGGTCGGGCGGCAGTACCGGAGCGAACAGCGGCATGCCCTTCTGCGCCAGGTAGGGATAGCTGCCCGGGATGTTGGCCGATCCCGCGGGGGAGACCACCGCGTACACCTTCTCCTGGTCACCCAGCCGGCGGATGTTGGCGACGCTGCGCGCCGCCTCGAACCCGTCGTCGAGCACGACGAGCTTCACCTGGCGGCCCTGGAGCCCGCCCTTGTCGTTGATCTCTTTGACCGCCGCGTTCAGCCCGGCCTCGAAGCCCTTCCCCGAGGTGGCGGCACCGCCGGAGAGCGGCAGGGTGGTGCCGATGGTGAAGGTGTCGTCCGTGACACCTTGGACCGCCGCGCCCCCGCCCGCGCCCGACGGCGCGGCCGCCTGGGACGAGCAGCCTACGACGGCGAGCGCGGTCAGCAGGGCGGGCAGGGCGGTGAGCGGGAACCGTCGTGGCCTCATGGACCCTCCAGTCAGATGGTGCGAGTGTTCAGCCGAGGTAGGCGCGGACGAGGTTCTCCGAGTCCGCGAGCTCGTGGGCGGGGCCGGAGGTGCGCACGGCTCCGCCGGCGAGCACGTAAGCGCGGTCCGCGATGTCGAGCACGGCCGAGTTCTGCTCGATGAGCAGGAACGCGGTGCCCGACTCCTCCCGCAACCGCGCGACCAGCCCGAGCAACTGGGTGACGAGGATCGGCGCGAGGCCGAAGGACATCTCGTCGACCATCACCAGGCGTGGCCGCCCGATCAGCGCCCTGGCGACGGCCAGCATCTGCTGCTGCCCCCCGGACAGCGAACCGGCCGGCGCGGCCAGCTTGTCGCGGAGCGCGTCGAACACGTCCAGCAGCCGCTCCTCGTCCTGGGCGACGTCCCGGGCGCCGCGCCCGCGGGCGGTGGCGCCCAGGCGCAGGTTCTGCCGCACGGTGAGGGAGGAGAGGATGCCGCGGCCCTCGGGGACGTGGCCGAGCCCGAGCCTGGCCCTGGCCTCCGGGGTCCGGCCGCCGAGCGTGGTGCCGTCGAAGCTCACCGAGCCCGACCAGGTGGGCAGCACGCCGGAAACGGCGCGCAGCGTCGTGGACTTGCCCGCGCCGTTGACCCCGAGCAGCGCGACGATCTCGCCCTCCGCCACGTCGAGGTCGACCCCGCGCAGCACGGGAACTCGGCCATAGCCGGAGGTCAGCTCACGAATCGACAGTAGCAACGCCGGCTCCCAGGTAAGCCTTGACGACATCGGGGTGGGCGACGACCTCGGCCGGAGTGCCGTCCGCCAGGATGCGCCCGAAGTGCAACGCCGCGACCCGCGGGCACAGCCGCGAGACGAGCTCCAGGTCGTGCTCGATGATCAGGATCGACAACTCGTCGCGTTCGCCGATCTCGGCCAGCGGCGCCACCATCCGGTCGACGTCGGCGGCCGACAGGCCCGCGGCGGGCTCGTCGAGCAGCACGACGCGCGGCTGCGGCGCGAGCGCGCGGGCGACCTCGACGATCTTCTGGCTGCCCAGCGGCAGGTTCCCGACGGGCTCGGCGGCGCGGTCGGCGAGCCCGAAGGCGTCGAGCAGCTCGCGCGCCCGCTCCCGGGCGGCCCGGGACTTGCGCGAGATCCCGAGGAAGTCGGCCAGCCCGCCGCCGCGGGTCAGCTCGGCGTCCAGCCCGGCCAGCACGTTCGCCTCGACCGACAGCTCTGCCACCAGCCGGGGAGTCTGGAACGTGCGGCGCACGCCCCTGCGGGCCACGACGGCCGGGCGGGCGGAGGGGATCGGCTCGCCGGCGATCCGCACCGACCCCGCGACGGGCCGGACGTAGCCGGTCACCACGTTGAACACCGTCGTCTTGCCCGCGCCGTTCGGGCCGATCAGCCCGGTGAACCCGGGGCCGATGGCGAGGTCGACGCCCTTCAGGACCTCGTTGCCGCCGAAACGCACGGCGATCCCGGACAGTTCGAGCGCGTTCACCGGGCGGCTCCCGTCAGGTCGGCCGGCCCGGACACGGGCGGGGGTTCGGGCGCGGGCGGAGCCGGGCGCCTGGCCCGCAGCCGGTCGGGCAGCGAGGCCAGCCCGCGTGGCAGGAACGCGATGGCCAGCGCGAGGATCAGCCCGTACCCGAGCCGCTGCCAGCTCCCCAGGTCCTGCAGCAGATCACGGAGCACGACCACCACGACCGCGCCGAGGAACGGGCCGGTGACGTAACCCACGCCGCCGAGGAACGCGACGATCAGGAACTCGATGAGCAGCCCCATGTCGAAGATCTCCGGTGTCAGGTACGACAGGCACTGCGCGTACAGCGCCCCGGCGATCCCGCCGATGAACGCCGACAGCGCGAAGGCCAGCAGTTTCGTGCGCATCGGGCTCACCCCCAGTGACGGGGCGGCGATCTCCGCGTCGCGCACGACCCGCAGCCGCCTGCCGAGCCCGACGCGTCCGATGCGTATGACGACGGCGGTGGTGACGGCGGCCACGCCGAGGCACAGGTACCAGCGGCTGCCGTCGACGTCGATCCCGGGCAGGACCACGGCCTCCACGGCGGTGCCGGCGATGCCGCCGGTGATCGGCGTGGCCTCCACGAAGACGCGGATCATCAGCTCGGCGAACGCGAGCGTGGCGATCGCGAGGTAGAAGCCGCGCAGGCGGGTGGCCGGCAGCCCGATCAGCACGCCGAACAGCGCGGCGATCAGGCCCGCGGTGACCGCCGCGAGCGGCCAGGCCCAGCCCTGCGCGACCAGGTACGTGGTCGCGTACGCCCCGACGCCGAGGAAACCGGCCTGGGACAGGGCGATCTGGCCCGACCACCCCATGATCAGGACGAGCCCGAGCCCGGCTGTCGCCGTCACCATGACCAGGCACGCCTGGAAGAGCAGGTACGGGTTGACCAGGCCGGGCAGCGCGAGCAGGACGAGCGCCGCCGCCAGGGCGCCGGCCGCGCCGGCGATCCGCCACGGCGAACCGGAGAACACGGCGAAGGGTGTCATCAGACCTCCCGGACCTGGTGGCGGCCGAACAGGCCCTGCGGCTTGATCGAGAGCACCACGACGATGGCCAGCAGCGCGATCGCGGTCTTGCTCGACGTCGAGATGTACGCGCCCGCGAGGTTCTCCGCGACGCCGAGCGCGAGCCCGCCGACGAACGCCCCGGTGATGCTGGAGAACCCCCCGAGTGTCGCCGCGACGAAGCCCTTGATGAGCAGCCCTGAGCCGTTCTGGTCGGTGAGCAGGGAGGCCTGACCCTGCAGCAGCAGCGCGATCGTGGCGATCGCCCCGGCCAGGGCCCACGAGGTGCGGAACACCGTCGTGACCGAGACGCCGAGCAGCCTCGGCGTCACGCGGTCCTCCGCGATCGCCTGCATTTGCACGCCGAGCGGCGTACGGAAGAAGAGGATGAGCCCGACCATCACCGCCAGCCCGGCCGCGACGCTGACCAGCTGCTCGTAGGCAACGACCTGCCCGGCCACGGTGAACGAGCCCGCGAACGGGGAGTCGATCTTGCGAGGCTCGGATCCCCACACGAGCTGGACGATCGCGTTGATCACGACGAAGACCGCGATCGTCATCAGGACCGTGGCGAAGTGGTTCTCCGCCAAGATCGGACGGATAGCCGTTCGTTCCACCACTACGGACAGCGCGATGCCGATGAGCAACCCGATCGGGACCGCCAGCCACCACGACAGGTTCGCCCCGTCGATGAGCGCCCAGATGCAGAAGGCCGGGAACAATCCCAGCTCAGCCATGGCGAAGTTGGGTACGTCGGTCGCCTTCAGTACCAGGACGATGGCGAGTGCCATGAGGGAGTACCAGCTTCCCGCCTGCAACCCGCTGATGATCTGTTGCCACACGGTGACGCCTCCAAGCCACTAGTCGTCAGGATGTTAACGTCCAATGGATAGACGCCACGGTCCCGATTTGGCAACGATGCGGCGAGACACGATCGGCGGAGAGTGATCAGGGCGCCGGCCTTCGGGCATGCCGAAAACGGCGCCCATCGATCCGATGGACGCCGTGACCGGTGCGGACACCGATGCGAGTGGGCGGGCGGCCCCGCCGGACCGCGAAGTGCGGCCGGGTGGCTCAGCCGGCCCGGACCGCGAGGTGCGGGCGGTGCGGCCCGCCCGCCGCGACCTGCCCGGTCAGCGCGGCGTGTCGGTCCCGCGCCCCCCCCCGGGGCCCGGGGGCGGCCCGGCCCCCCCGGGCGGCGAAAAAGCCCCCCCCCCGCCCGCCGCCCCCGGCTTTCCCC